>JBJXGX010000089.1:0-10803 GCA_046160305.1 Burkholderiales bacterium | reverse complement strand
CCGCCGATGGTGATAGGCACGCCGTACCAGCCAGAATGATTCTTGAGCGTACCGATGACACATACGCCAGCCGCGTACACGGGGAGCCCGACATCGATGATGCCATCGACATCGCGCACGCAACCATTGGTCACGCAACCGGCTAGACCGCGGACACTGCTTGCAAGCGATGAGGTGCCGCCCCAGATCGGCGCAACGCCCACCGATCCGGCATCGATCAACAACACGGATCCGCGCGGTGCTTCATCAATGGCACGCAGCACGGCGGCGGTTTCCGCACCGAGCGTACGAACGGTGTACGCCACGCCGGCAAGCTTCGCGCGCGGGACGATCGCGCGGATCTCCGCGCTCATGCCGCCGATCTTTCCGCATGCTTCATAGAGCGTCGCGGCAGCGAATTCACCAAGCTTGCGGGCAATCTCATCGGGGGACAAATCGGACTCCTCAACGCGGGAACGCGTGCAGAATAGGTCTTGCTCCGTCGGAGCGTCAAGCGATGGCGTATTCCCAAGTCCGCCTTGACAGGTCCACCGGCGCGGTCTAATTTGCGGCGAATCACTATTCGATTGGGCCGGATCCTTATTCGAGCCGGATCGTTCAGGAACCCGCACGCCACGAACGAACGACCCCTCCGACCGGAAGGTTCGTTCGACGACAGTGTAATGGAGCGTCGAATTGACTTCGAAAAACCGTTACCGCATCGGTGTCGACATCGGAGGAACGTTCACCGACTTCACCGTCATCGACGATTCCACCGGGCAGGTGTCGATCGACAAGACGCTCACCACGCCGCGCGCACCGGAAGAGGCAGTCATGCTCGGCATCGAGCGTTTGGCTGCGAAGGTGCCCGGCCTTCTGCACGAATGCGGCGCGGTGATCCATGCGACGACGCTCGTCACCAACGTCATCCTCGAACGCAAGGGCGCGAAGGTCGGGCTCATGACGACCGCGGGCTTTCGCGACATTCTCGAAATGGCGCGCGAGGTCCGCTACGACCTCTTCGATATGTTCATCCGCATGCCCGCGCCCCTCGTGCCGCGCGAGCGTCGCCTTGCAATCGATGAGCGCACGCTCGCCGACGGTTCGACCCTGCGACCGATCGATGAAGCGAGCGTACGGGGAGCGGCCGCGACGTTTCGCGCGCAAGGCGCAGAGGCGATCGCGGTGTGCTTCCTTCATTCCTATCGCAATGCATCGCACGAACAAATCGCGGCACGAATCCTTCGCGAGGAGATGCCGGGGATCGTACTGTCTCTCTCGCATGAGGTCCATCCCGAACCGAAGGAATACGAGCGCACCTCAACCACCGTCGCCGATGCTTATGTCAAGCGCGTGATGGAGCGCTATCTCGATCGGCTCGCGGCGGATCTCGCCGATCGCGGCTATCGCGAACGCCTCTATGTGATGCTCTCGAACGGCGGCACGGCAACCGTCGAGACAGCGAAGCGCGTGCCGGTGCAAATCGTGGAGTCCGGACCGGCGGCCGGTGTCGAGGCCGCCGCGTTCTTCGCGAAACTGACCGGCCTCGCCCATGTGCTTGCCTTCGACATGGGCGGCACCACCGCCAAGCTTTGCATCGTCAATCACGGCCGCGCGGCACGCACCCGCGAGCTCGAAGTCGATCGGGTGCATCGCTTCAAGGCGGGGAGCGGATTGCCGATCGCCGTCCCCGCCTACGATCTGCTCGAGATCGGCGCGGGTGGCGGCAGCATCGCACGCGTCGACTCGCTTGGCCTGTTGCAAGTCGGCCCCGAGAGCGCCGGCTCCGAACCAGGACCCGCCTGCTACGCCCGCGGCGGCAGGCTCCCCACGGTGACCGACGCGGATCTCACCCTCGGCTACCTCAATGCCGATTACTTCCTGGGCGGCGCAATGCCGCTCGATGTGGCGGCGGCGCTTGCCGCGATCGCGACGCACGTCGCGGGCCCCGCCGGTCTCGATCCCGTGACCGCCGCGGCCGGCATGCATGAAATCGTGAATGAAACGATGGCATCGGCGGCGCGGATGTATGTCGCCGAAAAAGCGATGGCCCCGTCCGAGTTGACATTGATCGCATTCGGCGGTGCGGGCCCGGTCCACGCCATCGGGCTTGCCCGCAAGCTCGGTTGCCCGCGGGTGGTGATTCCGCCGCACTCCGGTGTCATGTCATCGCTCGGGCTGTTGGCGGCGCCGATCGCATTTGAGCGCACGCGGGCGGTGCGACGGCTGGTTCGCGATGTGGACCTCGCGCCGATCGAAGCAGACTTTCTTACGCTGGAACATGAGGCACGGGCGTCCTTGCCGGAACCCTCGAAGGCGACGATCGAACGGACCGTGGATCTGCGCTACTCGGGACAAGACTACTCGCTCGAGATCGCGGTGAGCGCACCCGCGACGCACGAATCGGTGCGCCACACCTGGCAGAAGGATTTCCTCGCCGCGTACCAGGAGCTCTATGGCAAGGTCGACGATGACAATCCGATCGAGCTCGCCGGCATCCGCGTCTACGCGCGCCAGCACACGCCTGCACCGCGCATCATTCCGCCCGACGCCATCGAACCGGCACGTCCGAAGTCGTCACGCAACGTCTTCCTCATGCAGACCAAGGCATTCATCTTGTCGCCGGTGTTCGAGCGCGACACGCTCAAGGTCGGCCAGATCATCGAAGGGCCCGCGGTGATCGAAGAACGCATGTCGACGACTGTCATCGATCGCGGTGATGTCCTTGCCGTCGATGCCGCGGGATGCCTGGTCATCACGCTGACCCCTGCCATGGCAACCGGAGGGCGCGATGAATCCCAGCAAGCGGTTACGGTGTAGGCGATGAAGCTCGACCCGATCTCGATTCAGATTCTGTGGAATCGCCTGATCTCCATCGTCGATGAGGCGGCGACCGGCCTGATGCGCACCGCCTACACGCCATCGGTGAAGGAATACCACGACTTTTGCTGCGCGTTATTCGATGCGGATGCACGCATGCTCGCCCACTCGACGGTGACGACGGCGGGGTTTCTTGGCATCGTGCCGGAAGTGATGCGCAACTTCGTGAAGCGCTATCCGCCGGAATCGCTCCGGCCCGGCGATGTGATCATCACCAACGATCCATGGATGGCAAGCGGCCATCTCATTGATGTGTCGGTCGCATCGCCCATCTATCGCGACGGGCGCATTGTTGCCTACACGCTTTGCATCGTGCACCACCTCGATATGGGCGGGCGCATGTCGACCCTCGAATCGAAGGATCTCTTCGAGGAAGGCTTGAAGATACCGATCATCAAGCTCTATGACGAAGGTCGGTTGAACGAGACCATCTTTGATTTCATCAAGGCGAACACGCGCGTGCCGGCCAAGATTCTCGGCGACCTGCGCGCGCAGCTTGTCGCCAACAATGTCTGCACCCGCGGCCTCTTGCGCCTGTTCGACGAATACCAGCTCGACGGCCTGGAAGCGCTCGCCGCCGAGGTGATCGGTCGCACCGAGCGCAGTCTTCGACAGAAGATTGCGCAGCTTCCGAAGGGCACCTATCGCAACGATGTGATCCTGCCACCGATCCCGGGCGTGAAAGACCAGATCCATGTGAAGACGGCGGTCACGGTCGAAGGCGATGAAGTCATCATCGACTACACCGGCTCTTCGCCGCAGGTCACCGCGGCGATCAATTGCACGATCAACATCGTGCGTTCGTATTCGTCGTATCCGATCAAGCTCGCACTCGATCCGGGCGTGCCGAACAACGATGGCGGTCTGCGGCCCATCCGCGTGATCGCACCGGAGGGTACGGTCATCAATTCCCGCATGCCGGCGGCGACCTGGGGCCGCACCATGATCGCGCATCTGTTCCCCGAGATCGTGTTCGGCGCGCTCGAGAAAATCATGCCCGAGCGGATTCTCGCTGCAAGCGGCGGATCACCCGCGAACGAGGTCTATCTGCACGGCAAGTTGCGCGACGGCCGCTCGTTCATGTCGATCGCGCAGCACACCGGCGGATTCGGTGCGAGCGCGCGGCAGGATGGCCCGTCGACACTATGCTTCCCGTTCAATACGCGCAATATTCCGGTCGAAGTCATCGAGAACGAGGCGCGGGTCTATTACGTCCAGAAGGAATTCGTTCCCGACTCGGGCGGACCCGGCTACAACCGTGGCGGACTCGGTCAGGTGGTGGAATTCTGCATTCTCGATGGCGGCACCCCCGAGGCCCATCACGTCGAAAGCTCGGTGCGAATCAGCGGACGCGTTGAAACCGGCGTCATGCCGGCCTACGGCCGCTGCGGCGGTGATGTCGGACGTGGCGGCGGGCTCTGGCTGAACGACAAGGCAGTCGAGCATGGCGTGTATCGCAAACTTGCGCCCGCCGATCGCGTGCGATTCGTCATGACGGGCGGCGGCGGCTACGGCGATCCGCACACGCGCGAGCCTGAGCGCGTCGCGGACGACGTACGCGCCGGAAAAATCACCGTGGCTGCCGCGAGGCGTGACTACAAGGTTGCGATCAGCGCAAAGAGTCTGAAGGTGAATGCGCGCGCGACGGCAAAGCTGCGAACTCGCGACCCGGCCGGCTGAGCACGCCATTTCCATGCCAGATCAAACACAGACCTTGGCGCATGGTCCGATCGTCAAGCCCGTCGGACGGCCCGGCTGGTTGCTCGCGCCGGGCATCCTGTGGCTCTTCGTGTTCATGCTGGTCCCGGTCGCGCTCATGGTCATCGTGTCGTTCTGGTCGTCCGGCTATTACGGTACCAAGCCCGACTTCACATTCAAGAACTACGCCAAGCTGTTCCAGTCGCCGCTCTACAGCGGTCAGCTCCTGAAGACCTTGCGCATTGGTCTCGAAGCTACCGTCTTGTCGCTGCTCCTTTCATATCCGATCGCCTACCTGCTCTCGCGCTCGAGCGGCAATCGCAAGGCGCTTCTCATCCTGCTGCTCTTCCTGCCGTTCTGGGCCAGTTACGTGGTGCGTGCGTTCGTGTGGCTGCCGATCCTTGGCCGCAATGGCGCGATCAATCAGGCATTGATGGCACTTGGGATCATCGACTCGCCGATCGATTGGCTTCTCTACAACGAAGGCGCGGTACTGGTGGGTCTCGTGTATGTCTACACGCTCTTCATGACCCTGCCCATCTATCTGTCGCTCGACAAGATCGATCCGCGCTTGATCGAGGCCGCGACCGACTTGGGCGCGAAACCCTGGCAGGTGTTCTGGCGAATCCTGCTGCCGTTGAGCTGGCCCGGTGTCGTGTCGGGTTGCATCATGGTGTTCCTGCTGACGATGAGCGCCTATGTCACCCCGCAACTGCTCGGTGGTCCGCGCGGGATCCTGTTCGGCAATGTGATCGCCAGCCAGTTCCTCGCGAACAACGACTGGGCATTCGGCTCGGCCCTCGCAGTGACGATGGTGTTGATCGTGGTGGTCCTCTTCCTTCTGGTCGGGCGCAAGGCGAGGATCGAACAGGTGTTCACCGGAGGCTCCTAGTGGCGCACTCTTCCACCATGACCAATTCGCTGCCGATCACTGCGGCCCAAGGGAAAAAGATCGACCCCTACCGGATCGTGCTCTGGAGCTACGCGGGTATCTTTTTCATGTTCCTGTACGGCCCGCTTCTCATGATCATCTTCTTGTCCGTCAACGACTCGAAGATCACCGGGTTTCCGTTTCGGGGCTTCACCCTCAGATGGTACGAAGTCGTCCTGCAAAGCCAGCCGCTGCTATCGGCGCTCGCGAATAGCGTCTATGTGGGTATCGCCTCGGCAATCATCGCGACATCCCTCGCGCTCATGCTCGCGCTCGCATTCCGACACGACTTTCGCGGCAAGCGCTTCATGCTTTATCTCATTATCGCGCCGATCATCATTCCGGGAATCATCGGTGGCATCGTGCTCCTTATCTTCTTCGGCTACCTTGGCGTGCGTCCGTCGCTCTTCACGACGGTTTTGGTCGCCCATGTGAACTGGGTGCTCCCCTTCGCATTTCTTACACTCTATCCGCGCCTGCACAAGTTCGATCGGTCACTCGAGGAAGCCGCGATGGATCTGGGCGCCCGCGACTGGCAGGTGTTCAGTAAGATCGTGTTCCCGATTGTTCGGCCGGGAGTCATTGCGACAGCCCTATTCGCCTTCAGTCTCTCTTTCGACGAGTTCATCCGCACGATCTTCACGGTCGGATCGGATCGCACGATTCCGGTGCAGTTCTGGGTATTGCTCGTCGAGGAGCTCACGCCCGAATTGCCCGCGATGGCGGTACTCGTGGTGTTGCTTTCCATTTTCACCTCACTGATCGGCTTTCTTTTCATGCGGCGCGCCGATCGCAAGGCAGTTTCTTAATCGCAAAGGAGGAGCACTGATGGACAAATTCGAGCTTCAGGTCGCATTCGACCGGCTGGACCGCAGAGGATTCATCAAAGCCGGCAGCGCACTCGGACTCGCGCTGGCGGCCGGCGTCCCTCTCTCGGTGCTCGCACAACAGGCGGCAATTCGCGCGGTGATGCCAAACGTTTTCATACCCGATCCGGTCCGACCGATCATCGCGGCGCAGACGGGCGGGATCAAAGTCGACAATCTCCCCTATGTCTCGCCCACCGACACCCTCGCCAAGTTAATGGCACCAGGAGGAACCACGCAATACGACATGATGGTGAGTCTGACCAATCTCGTGAAAGGCCCCGCGCTCGGCGCAAAGGAAGGCGAGGAGAAGCTGCTTGCACTGAACCTGGCCCAACTACCGAACGCAAAGCATGTCGCGCCGCAATTCCAGGGCGACGTCATCACCCGCGCTGGCAAAACCTATCTCGTTCCCGTCGTGTGGGGCTACGAATCGGTTATCTACGATGCCGCCAAGATGTCACCCGACGATGCGCTCACCCAATCATGGAATGCCATCTTCTCCGACAAATACAAGGGACGCATCGCGTGGCGCGACGACGCGCACGGCATGATCTTCACCGCGGCGCTCGCGATGGGGAAATCGGATCCGCTCAAGTTGGATCAGAGTGAGATCAAAGAGATCCAAAAATTCCTTATCGATCGGAAGAAGAACATCCGCACGATGTGGACGAAGTTCGCTGAAGCCGTCAATATGATCTCGTCGGGTGAAGTCGTTTGCATGTACGGCTGGATCGCCATGCGCGCGGCACTCGAGAAACAAGGCATCAAGGCGGCGAACAACTGGCCGAAGGAAGGGTTGCCGTACTGGACGCAATCGGCGTTCATCCCGAAGGACACCAAGCAGGCCGAAGGCGCGCATAAGGTGATCAACGCAATGCTCTCGAAGGACTTCGGCGCCAAGCTCACCGAAGTGACCGAGTATCCTTCTACGTCGGCCGAGGTCGCCGCCGGTTACACGAAGGAGTATCAACGCAAAGTCGGCTTTGACATCGTCGAGCGCGGCATCGCCCGCAAGCCTTTCGATCTGCCGCAGCGCATGGACCTTTGGGTGGAGACCTGGAACACGGTGAAGGCCGCTTAGAAAGAAAAGGCTTCGGTACATCGTCATGGCGCCGCCTCTTTCGGTACAGATTCGCGACGTTTCCAAGCGCTTCGGCGCCACGACGGTCCTCGATCGCGTTTCCCTCGACATCCCACGCGGCGAGTTCATCTCTCTGCTGGGACCAAGCGGATGCGGGAAGACGACGCTTCTCAGAATAATCGCCGGATTCGAGCATGCCAATGCGGGAGACGTGTTGATCGACGGGCGAGACGTGGCGAATCAGCCTGCCTATGCCCGCTCGACCAACATGATCTTCCAGCACCTTGCGCTGTTTCCGCACATGAGCGTGTTCGAGAACGTCGCGTTCGGATTGCGGATGAAGAAGGTCACAGCGAACGCGATCGGTCCGAAAGTTCGCGCAGTGCTCGATCTCGTTCGACTCGAAGGATTCGATGATCGCCTGCCCGACCAGCTCTCAGGCGGGCAGAGGCAACGCGTCGCGATGGCGCGTGCGCTCGTCAACGACCCGTCCGTGCTGCTACTCGATGAGCCGTTGGGCGCGCTCGATCTCCAATTGCGCCTGCAACTGCAGGTCGAGCTGCGGCGATTGCACAAATCGCTTGGCAGCACGTTCATTTTCGTCACCCATGATCAGGTCGAGGCAATCACGATGTCCGACCGCATCGCGGTGATGAATAAAGGTCGCATCGTGCAACTCGGCTCTCCAGAGGAAATCTACGAGTCGCCGCGTGCGCGATTCGTCGCGAACTTTGTCGGCCATACCAATGTCTTCGATGGGAAAGTCAGTGCGATCGACACCGACGCGACATGCGTCGTCACGCTCGATGGCGGTCGAGCGAGGATGCGCTGCGCGGCCTCCGACGCCGTCGCGACTGGACGCGATGTCGCCGTCGCGTTGCGCTACGAGAAACTTTCGCTGACACCGGACCGTACGCCGCCGGACGGCACGAGCTTCATTGGCACGGTCAAGGAACGCACCTATATGGGCGGCTTCATTCGGTTCACGATCGCGACCGACTGGGGCGGAGAGATCACCGCGGATATACCGATTACGGATGCGGCTCGCGGCGTCCATGAGGGAAGCCATGTCACCGCGTCATGGTCCCCGAGCGATGCAACCGTATTGATGGAGTAACCACCATGACTGCCGGCATTCAATGGGAACGCAACGACTACTCGCGCGTTCCGTATCGTCTTTATCACGACCCCGAGCTCTATCGGCTGGAACAGGAACGGATCTTTCATGGTCGCGCATGGTCGTACCTTTGCCTCGAGGCGGAAATTCCGAACGTCGGTGACTTCAAGACGACCTGGCTCGGCGACACACCCATCGTCGTCAATCGCGACGACGACGGCTCGGTGCATGCATTCGTCAATCGATGCGCGCATCGCGGCTCGACCGTTCGCCGGGAACCCCGCGGCAATGCCGCCGACCACACCTGCATTTACCACCGATGGTGCTACTCACGCAAAGGCGAGCTCCTCGGCATCCCGTTTGCGCGTGGCGTGCGGGGCCAAGGTGGGCTCGACGCGAGTTTCGACAAAACCAATCATGGTCTTGCGAAGCTTCACGTCGATCGGTATCAAGGCGTGGTCTTCGGTACGTTCGCGGACGACACCGAGCCGCTGCGGGACTATCTTGGACCGATGATTCGCGGTCACATCGATGGCCTGATGCAACGCCCGATCGAGATTCTCGGCTACCAGCGTCAAGCGATCGACGGCAACTGGAAGCTCTACAACGAGAACCTGCGCGACACCTATCACGCGAGCCTTCTGCACGAATTCCTCGTCACGTTCGGCCTCGATAGGGCAACCCAGCAAGGTGGCGTCGAGATGGATACGCGCCACCGTCACAACCTGACCTATGCGGTTGCCGGTAGCGATACCAAGGAAGACGTTGTCGCCGCCTACAAAGAGCACAATCTGCGTGCCGATCAGCTCACGCTGCGCGACCCGAGCATCCTCAAGTATTTCAAGGAATTCGACGACGGGCGTTCGATGGCAACGTCTTCGGTCTTCCCGAACCTTTGCTTCCAGCGGCTCAACAACAGCATGGCGACGCGGCAGATCCAACCGAAAGGCCTGGATCGTTTCGTGTTGCTCTGGACCTACTTCGGGTATCGCGACGACACCGCAGAAATGCGCCGCCATCGCTTGCGACAAATGAATCTTCTTGGTCCGGCCGGATTCGTTTCGATGGAAGACGCCGAGGCGATAGAGATCGCGCATCAGGCGACTCGGCGCGAACCCGATGCAACCTCGGTGATCGAGATGGGCGGCGCGGGCGAAATCTCGGATCGCCCGTATCGCGTGACCGATGTGCCGCTGCGGGGCTTTTGGTCCTACTACTCGGAACTGATGGGAATGGAGCCGCCGGGAGCCCTTCGATGATCACGGCCGAAGAGCGCTTCGCCATCTACGATTTGTACGCCGACTATGCGAACCGGCTGGATGATTTTCGGCTGGATGCCTGGCTCGAGCTGTTCATTGAAGACTGTCTGTATCGCATCGTGCCACGCGAGAACTACGCGGCGAACCTGCCCCTGTCGCTGGTGCTGTGCGACAGCAAAGATATGCTGCGCGACCGCGTCGTAGCACTCCAGCAGGCGAACGAGTACAACATCCACACCGATCGGCATCTGATAAGCAGCATCAAGGTCAAGCGACGCGATGCGGGAAGCGTCTTCGTGGACGCTTCGTTTGCCGTGTTCCAGGTCAACACCGAGGGCGAAGCGAGTCTGTTCGCGGTGGGCGCGTATCAGGATGAGATTGTTTTCGTGAACGGGGAGGCGCGCTTCAAGTCGAAGACCGTGATCATGGACAACTCGTGCGTACCGCATGCGATTTCGACGCCGCTTTGATCGTTTGAGGCAAGGAGGAACCTGACCGCTCGTACGTCGCGCCGCACGAGGATAATGCGCTCGCCGACTTCCACATGAGTACGTTGAATCGGACAAGCGTCGATTGTTCAAACTAACCCCCAGGCCGAATGATGCGCGGAGCGGTCGAATAGAACGGTGTAGCATTTTTCTAGTGCCGGTCGCCACCGCGCGTCCCGTGAAGTTGTAGACGACGGCCACCCGCGTCCTCCCGACCGAGCGATGCGACGAAAGGTGTGGATACGTTTATCAATTGGCACCGCCGACAAACGCTCATAATCCCCAACGAATCGGTTTCTAGATATGCGAACCGGTGTATAGATCTAAAAACCGGTTACCAGAATTGGAAACCTTTATCATCGGGTTTGCTGCTAGCCCGTCTTCACCAACTGAAGGGGCTCGGCGACCTTATCTCATTGATTTCATGAGAGCAGCCTCCCGAAGGTCGGCACTACATTGGGAGGCGTGGATCGGCGTTCAAGGCGGCGAGGAGATCTTCGG
>JBJXGX010000088.1:0-2852 GCA_046160305.1 Burkholderiales bacterium | reverse complement strand
AGACCATGGCAACGCACAACGCCAACAACGAGCGAATCAAGCGCCGGTACTTCGCCTATCTCAAAGAAGCGAGGCGTCACAGTGAGCAGACGGTGGACGCGGTTGCAAAGGCTTTGGCTCGATTCGAAGTCGATACCAAGTACCGCGATTTCAAGGCGTTTCACTTCGAGCTGGCGATCGCATTCAAGAGAAATCTGGCCGAGCAAAAAGGGCAGCGGTCAGGGGAGAGGCTGAGCAAAGCAACGCTGAATGCGACGCTCGCGCACGTCAAGAGGTTTTTCCACTGGCTTGCGGGACAGCCGGGCTACAAGTCGCGCCTTGAATATTCAGACGCTGACTATTTCAATCTGAGTGAAAAGGACGTGCGCATTGCGACGGCCAAGCGGGAACAGGTAGGGCCAACATTGGACCAAGTGAAACACGTCATCGCCACGATGCCAGCCGACACCGTGATCCAACGCCGTGACCGCGCTCTCATTGCGTTCACGCTTCTGACCGCGGCACGGGATAGTGCGATTGCCTCGATGAAGCTGAAGCACGTCAATCTTGCCGCGGGTTACATCGAGCAAGATGCGCGCGAGGTTCAGACGAAGAACAGCAAAACCTTCACCACCTACTTCTTTCCGGTCGGGGAGGAGATTCTTTGGATCGTGGCGGAATGGGTGGCGTATCTCCAGAAGGAGATGCTTTGGGGTAATGACGACCCACTCTTCCCTGCGACGCGCATTGCATTGGGGACGACGGGTCAGTTCGAAGCGGTCGGGCTTGAACGGGCGCACTGGAGCAGCGCCGCGCGAATCCGCACCATTTTTCGCGACGCCTTCGAAAGCGCCGGCCTCCGGTATTTCAATCCGCACAGTCTTAGAAACACCCTCGTCCGGTTGGGTCAGATGGTCTGCCAGACCCCCGAACAATTCAAAGCGTGGTCCCAGAACCTTGGGCACGAAAAGGTCCTGACGACCTTTCTGAGCTATGGTCAGGTTGAGAGTTCGCGCCAGGGGGAGATTATTCGCGGGTTGACAACCCCGCAATTCGCTAGGCAGCCTAATGCAACAGAAATTGCGAAGGCGATAGTCCGCGAGATGCGCGACTCCGACCAAGCGGGCTGAGCGACCGATGCAGGGCCCCTTACGCCAGTGATCACACTCTGATGCTGCTGATCAGCCCCAAAGTGGGCCATCGCAGAGTTCCGCGCAGCGGGCGATTGCGGGGTCGAAGATTATTTCGAGTGCATCGATGTCCCGGCGGAACCCAATCGATTACGCAGGAGCTACAAGTGGTGCCCCCGTCCAGTAACTCGAAGCGCGTTCTGGATCATCGTAGAACCGTACACGCGGTAAGAAGCATTCACGCAGTCGTTTGCGAAGTTGCTCGACGTCTTCTGCGGTACCAGCTTCGCGTGGATCTGGCCGGACATAGCCGTGCTTAATGTTTGCGTGTTCGACGCATCCCTCAACCGGCGACGACACAATCTTTGAACCACAATCGACTACCGCGGTTGCACGGAAAGCAGCGAGCCCAGCATAAGGAGCCGTCGCAGTGTGAACTCGTGTCGCACCCCAATGCTTGCACCTATCGTCACTCGAATAGTCCAATCGCAAAACTGAGACTTCGTCGCGGTTGGCTGGCGACTCGAAGGCTTGAACTTTCAAATTTCGACGCGGAGTAAGATGAAAACCACCGTCTTTGATTACGCGGATGATTGTTTCCGCATCGGCGACATTACTGGGCAGCATTCGGCGCCAGAACGGAGGCCGCATGGCGTCCTGGTAGGCTTGGAAAGATGAGCCCCTGCAGAATTCGGGAGAACGAATCTGCGAAGTTGATGATGCCTCCCGAAGAGCCAGTCCAATAGAGGGTCTCACCTATGTTCGGACGCATATAGAAACAGCACTGAGTCTGCCCGATCTCCAAGTAGGCTTCCCCCCAAAGCGATTCCCACTCGAATGTAATTATGCCGTTCGGGTGCGGCGTCACGACAGGAGTAAGCACGCTAGAAGGCCAATTGAACGACTCCAATAAGTCGCTGGCGTTTTTAATGGTCGGCTTTTCAATTGACAGCGCGCCGTGGCCATCCCAGTTATCGCCGAGCTTTTCAAAAGCCTCGACCTGCGCGATGGTATCGGCGCTGACGTTAATCGAAATCTGCGGCATGTGCAGTGGAAGCAACGGTGTGCTAAGTACCGTTGCGTCAAGGGACCCACTGCTCAAACTGGAGGAGTTGGTAAAGCGCAAAAATTTCATGTCGCCACCTCGATGGGCTTCATGTAATCATGTAGCGGTAGCGCTATCTGCATAAACACGTCATGGATAACGTTGCGCGCCTCGGTAAGCTCCTTCACCGCACTTGAGGGGTCGGTCGCGATCGGCCGATTCATAATGACTGACGTGTCCACAATCACGGCCGGTTGATTCTTCACCTGTCCATCACTTAACGAGATCTGAAGCTGTCCTGGACCAACAGGCAGTACCAGTTGCAACTGTGGTATCAGTTGCCGCGGATCGGTACAGACTTTTTCCACGATCGAAGGCACTGTGAGTTTGAATCCGAGCACATCTGCCAAGAACTCGCGGGTAGTACGTTCCCCAAGCAACGGGCCTTGAAACGCGTCGATGTAACGCACAATACCGCTACTGAAAGGCGGCGGCTCTATACTCAGTCGCGTGAAAGCTTCATTGCGTATTCGGATTCCCCGCTCAATGACCGGTTTGAACTGGTCCCAATTCTTGTATGGCGGGAGCGCGTTGGCCGAAAATACGCCGTTGCCTAACTGGTATAGCGTTGCATTGTCCTCGGGGACAGTCGGGCGATAGCGATACGCGACCTGGAACGGAGCGAGAGGAAAACCGGG
>JBJXGX010000087.1:0-57794 GCA_046160305.1 Burkholderiales bacterium | reverse complement strand
GTCGTACCACCGCCAATCGACCGCCATGATCGCTTGCCTGATCTGGTTGGCGTAGTCCGCATTCGCCCCTTGGAAGATCGCCGTTGCAACGGCGGCCTTGCGTTCCGCAGCACCACCTGCGAATGACTCGGCTTCGTAGGCGTCCCGGTAGGTAATAACGCTCGCGGTCGCTTTCGCGCCGAAGGCCGCGGCCTGACCGGCGTGGCGCAACGCTTCATCGGCGGCGTAGATTCGGTAAGAAGTCCACACGATCAGTCCGAGCCCAATGGCTGCCGCCAGACCGATCGTCACAAGACCGGTGCGCTTCCTGCCGCGAGCACGTTCGACCTGCGCCGCCCGGGCACCCACTACTACGTTCCAACGATTAAGCAAAGACCCATGTACTAGCCGCAGCTTCTGGTCATCGGACCGAAAGGTCAGGCGGGCGGCGACCAGAAAGGTCGCGAGGTCGAGCCTCTCCCGTGCATACAGCCGGAATTCATGGCTCCCGATTCCTTTCAATACCACCGCGCTTGGCATCGGGTCAGGCGATTGATCGATGGATTTTCCCGGCGTGAATCGAGCGATTGCGTTGACCAACGACTGCTGCTCAGGTGGTTGCTGCGCCGAACGCAGGCGCTCGATCCCGCGCAACAGGTAGACGGTGCAGATGAAGATGACCACACCCTCGGGGCGACGAATCTTGTTGCCGAAGCGCGTGTCGGGATCTTCGAATAGATGCCACAGACAGAACTCGAGCAAAGTCGCCCTTTCCGGGTCGACGGCCATCTGGCTGGCAATCTCCTTGAGCATGCCTTCCTGGAAGCGCAGGCCCGCGGTCTTGGCTTTGCTCTCCAGCCACTTCAGGACTTCGGTGGACGAGCTCAGATTGGCCCCGGCGGAAATTTCCTTCGCCAGGTGTTCGAACGGATTCGAGAACTGCCCCTGCAGCGCCTTCAGTGCGGCGACGTCGAACGGTCGCAGTTCCAGGCGTTGGATTGCGGAACGCGCCGCTGCACCGGTGTGGTCGGACAACTCCGCGGTCCAGTGGTCGAGATAGGTCTGCATGAGCCTGCGCTCGGGCACCTCGTCGAAGTATGTGCCGCTCTCTACCAGCCGGTCGACAAACGTGCGCACATCACGCAAATACTCGGGCACTTCGAGCGCTGCGGTCTCGCCCATCTCGAACAGACGCCCATGCTCGACGCGAATGACGTCGAGCGTCAGCATGGGTTGCAAGACCGGCGGAGTATCCGTTGGAGGACCGGATAGTTCGTTACGCACCGGCGTGCTCCTCTTTCGGTGACTCGATATCCATCAGCGGCTTGCCAAGAATATTCCTCACCGCGCCGAGGGCCATGGCAAGTCCATTGCCCACCGATTCGAAGTGCAGCTCGATAAACTTCTGGCCCCGGATGAGCTTGTCGACCAAACCGGCCGGGATGCTCTTGATGCCGCCCTCCAGCGCCCCCAACAGCGATGCAGTCATGTCCGCCTCGCACTTGTCGATAACTTCCCACTGATCGGCACCATCGCCGAGCAGACCGTTCTCCCATGGCTCCTCGTGCCCCGGCAACTTGGCATACAAATCCCAACACTCGCGTGCCTCCCTCACGCGCCGCTTGATCGCCTTGCAGTACAGCCGCAATTCGTCCACATCGAGTCGGTCAAGCTCACCGCGCAGCGTGGCAAAGTCTTTCAGGGCGCTGCGCAGCAGCTTGCGCTCGCGGGTCAGCAGGTCGCACTTGCGGTGCAGCGGCGGGGGCAGGTCGATCCGGCGAAACGCATCGTCGATGCGATCGAGCGTGTTATCCGGCACCTGTGGGCGGAGGCGATCCAGCTGCGGCTTGAGCTCGCTCAGCTGCAGCTCGGCCCAGGCGCCCTCGGACAGCGCGTTCAGCACGCCAAGCCACGCCGAGATGCTGTGAGTGTAGTCATCCACGGCCATCGTGCGCTCGTCTGACTTCCCGGATTTGTCTTGCACAGCGAAATCGGCGAGCCGGTTGATGCACGTGTCGAGATCGGCCATTTGCTTCTTGTTGAGCTGCGCTTCGCTTTCGCTCAGGTACGCTTTGCACTCCAGCAACTTGCCCCCGATCGACAGCAGCCGGTCCTTGCTGCCGGTCGCAGCGCGGCGCAGCACCTGGGCGGTGAGGCCCTCGGGATCCTCGGCGCGCAGGACGCGTGTCGCCATGTACAGATCGTTCAGCTCGAAGAACATGGCCTGGAACGTGTACACCTTGAGTATGAGCACGCCAAGACCCTTAAGCTCACGCAGCGCGGCGTCGCGAAGCGCGACCTCGTTGTCGTCCTCGTCCTGCAGTTGCGCATTCGCCAGCGCGTTTGAGGCCTTGACGGCGAGGTCCTCCGGCGCATCGAATTGATTGATCAGCAGCTCGTTCTGCAACGCCTGACGGAACTGCTCGATGCGCGTACCCTGATTATTCTCGCGAGTGACGTAATCTGCCAGCGAACCAATTCCGGCTTTACTCTGCAGGAATGCGAGGCGGGGAAGGTCCAACTCCTTGGCCTTGCGATACTCGAGCTCGGTGATGGAGAGGCGCTCGGGATTGCCGTCCTTGGGGACAAAGCCATATCGCCAACCAAAGATACCAACGTAGGCATCGCAATTCGCCACGTCTCGCAGGCACTTGTCCAGCGGGCGGCTGCTTTCGGCTGTGTAGTCCTCCATTCCGACGGGCTGGTGCTTTTGCGCACGGAGCACCGACAGGATCGCCTCCCGGCATTCCTTCATGTCCTCGTAGGTAGACGAAACGTACACGCGAGCCATCCGATTCTCCCGACCTCCTTCTTAAATTTTCACGATCATACCCCGGGGAATTCGCCGGACGCGCCCTGGATGTCCGCCACGTTGCTTAGGCCATTCGGATGCTCGCTTCGAGCGATCGAGCCACGCAATGACTCCGTCTGGCGCCTGATCAGTCGCCGCGACGGCCCGCCTCGACTTCCCACCCTACGCCGTGCCCCCGACCGTCAGCGCATCAATGCGCAACGTCGGTTGACCCACACCGACCGGCACGCTTTGCCCATCCTTGCCGCACACGCCCACGCCGGTATCGAGTTCCAGATCATTGCCGATCATCGACACGCGGGTGAGCGCATCAGGCCCGTTGCCGATCAAGGTCGCCCCTTTCACCGGGTAGGTGACCTTGCCGTTCTCGATCATGTACGCCTCGGTGCACGAGAAGACGAACTTGCCGCTCGTAATGTCGACCTGCCCGCCGCCGAAGCTCACGGCGTACAGTCCCGAATTCACGCTCGCGATGATCTCTTCGGGAACACGGTTGCCCGCCAGCATGTAGGTATTCGTCATGCGGGGCAGCACCATATGTGCGAACGACTCGCGCCGACCATTGCCGGTGACGGGCATTTTCATCAGTCGCGCGTTGTGCGTGTCCTGGATATAACCTTTCAACACGCCATCCTCAATGAGGACGTTGTACTGCGTCGGATTGCCCTCATCGTCGATGTTGAGCGAACCGCGCCGTCCGGGCAGGGTGCCGTCATCGACGACCGTGACCCCTTTGGCCGCGACGCGCTTGCCGATCTTGCCCGAGAACGCGGAGGTTCCGCGCCGATTGAAGTCACCCTCCAACCCGTGGCCGACCGCTTCGTGCAGCAACACGCCCGGCCATCCCGGCCCCAACACGACCGTCATCGTACCGGCCGGTGCCGGTCGCGACTCGAGATTGATGAGCGCCTGGTCCACGGCCGCCTTGGCGTATTCGCGCAATCGCTCGTCGGTGAAGTGTCCGTAGTCGGTACGCCCACCGCCACCCGAGGCGCCTTGCTCGCGCCGGCCATTCTGTTCGGCAATGACCGAGACCGAGACGCGCACGAGCGGGCGCACATCGGCCCCCATCACGCCGTCGGAGCGCGCAACCAGGATCACCTCGAACACGCTGGCGAGTGACGCCATCACTTGCACCACGCGCGGATCCATCGCCCGGCACATGCGCTCCAGGCGTTCGAGCAAGGTCACCTTGTCGGCATCGCCGAGCGAATCGAGCGGATTGTGCGGCTGATAGAGCGATCGCCCGGCGTTGGTGCGCACGGCGGGCGGCTTGCCCCGCGCACCATGCAGCGCGATCGCGCGCGTGGTCGTGGCGGCAGCAAGTAACGCCGGCATGCTGATCTCGTCCGAATAGGCAAATGCGGTCTTCTCGCCGGATATCGCCCGGACCCCGACGCCCTGCTCGATCGAGAAGCTGCCCGATTTGACGATCCCCTCTTCAAGGCTCCAGCCCTCGCTCGTGGCGTGCTGAAAGTAGAGATCGGCAAAGTCGATATCCCGCTTCATCAGCTCGCCGAACACGCGCGATAGTTGGGCGGTTTCGAGCGAATAGGGTGCGAGCAGGGTCGATTGTGCTGTCTGGAACAGGCTTGCTTGACTCATTGGGTCTCGCTTTCCTTGGTGTCGACGAGGCACATCCTCGAGGGAAGATACGCGTTCGACCGAGGGAGGACGTGGGATGGAAGCCCATCATTCCGGTGGATGGAACGAATTCTACCGCCTTGCGGTAATCACCAACGTCGAATGCACCCGACGCGACCATATCGACGAAAACGAGCCACGCGCGACCATTGATTGGCCATCGTCTGCCGCCGCGGCGAGAAGGCAGGCCTCGATGGCGGCAATGCGCGACACAAGTTGTTGTATAGTCGTGTTCGAGTTGTATCGAAATCGTGGAATTCGGCGAAGTCTCAGTGCGACCCATCGACGAGAGGTCGCCGAAGAAGCGATTTCGCGGAACGAGCACTTCTTGATCCAGAAGCAATCGGCCTATCGAGCCGGATTCGGAATAGCTGACCACTCGGGAGCAGGGAGGAACATGAACTTCGCGGACGATATTCGTAATCTGTACAGAGAGTTTGGCGGCGACGCCGCCACCTACCAGACGTTCACGCAATCGATTCCAAGAGCTGCCGGGGTCGTTGATCCGAATACCTCGCCGACCGCGAGCCCGGATCCAACCAGCGAAACCGGGGCGCCTCGCTCGATCGTGCAGCAAATCGCCGGGCCGGTGGGTCCCCTCGAACGCGCCGACGGCTCTATAAGCGCTCCAGGCACGCCCTCCAACGCGTGACATAGCCGGATTCTGGAATCCGCATGCCGGACTTCGCGGTTTCCCGGGCGCGGCCACCGAATGCTGCTGATCGAATGGATCCTGCGCTGATGTTCCAATGAGCGATAAGAATGGTGTTGCATCTTCTGGGAGGAAGATACGATGAGTATCGAACACAATCGCACATCGAATGTGCGGGTCTCGCACGGTGATACAAGCGAGGTTTCTGCGAATAAGAAAGGGGACACCAGCGAACGAATAGCGGCCTGGTGGGGCTGGAGCTCACCTTCCCTGATACTCATCGTGTGCATCGTGGCCATTGGTGCCGGGCTCCTTGCCATCACGGTGCCACTCGATCTCTTCGAGCAATTTCTCTTCGCCATCGCAGGCGTCGTGATCGCGTCAATCCTCATGAGGGTCCCTGGACGGCCGGTGGCGCTGGTCCTCGTCCTCCTCTCGATCGTGATTTCGTTGCGATACTTCTACTGGCGCGTCACGGAAACCGCGGTCTTCGACACGCCGATCGAAACAGTGCTCGGCATCGGCCTGATCGCGGCAGAACTCTATGCCCTGATCATCCTGCTCCTCGGGTACTTCCAGACGTCCTGGCCGATGAACCGCCGTCCGGTACCGCTGCCCGCGGACGCCGCGCTATGGCCAAGTGTCGACGTATTCATCCCCACTTTCAACGAGCCGCTCGCGGTCGTGCGACCGACCGTGCTTGCGGCGATGAGCATGGACTGGCCGGGCGATCGGCTCAACGTGTGCATTCTCGATGATGGCAAACGCGCGGAGCTCGCTGCGTTCGCCAAGGAGATCGGCGCGACCTATCTCACCCGCGCGGACAACCGGCACGCGAAGGCGGGCAACATCAATGCGGCGCTCGAACGCACGGACAGTGAATTCATCGCGGTCTTCGATTGCGATCACATCCCGACGCGCTCGTTTCTGCAAATGACGATGGGCTGGTTCCTCAAGGACCGGTCGCTTGGCATGGTGCAGACCCCCCATCACTTCTTCTCGCCCGATCCGTTCGAGAAGAATCTGCGGACGTTTCGTCGCATACCCAACGAGGACGAACTCTTCTACGGTCTGGTGCAGTCCGGCAACGACCTTTGGAACGCGGCGTTCTTTTGCGGATCATGCGCTGTGCTGCGCCGAACCGCGCTGGCGAAAGTGGGTGGAATTGCAACCGATACACTCACCGAAGATGCCCACACCTCGATCAAGCTGCATCGCGCCGGCTACCCCTCTGCCTATCTGGGCATTCCCCAGGCATCGGGGCTGGCGACCGAGACGCTGCGTGATCACGTCCGGCAGCGGTCACGCTGGGCCCGCGGCATGGCGCAGATTTTTCGGCTCGACAATCCCTTGATCTCGGGCGGTCTCACCCTCGCCCAGCGATTGTGTTACCTCAACGCGATGCTGCATTTCTTCTACGGGCTGCCACGCATCGTTTTCCTCACCGCACCGCTCGCCTTCCTTTTCTTCGGCCTGCACATATTCAAGGCCCCCGCGCTCTTGATCGCGATCTTCGCCCTGCCGCATTTGCTTCACGCCTACATCGCGAACTCCCGGTTGAACGGTCCCTTTCGACATTCGTTCTGGGCGGAGGTGTTCGAAACCACGCTCGCGTGGTACGTGATGCGCGCCGCGATCGGCGGTGTGCTTCGCCCAAGAAGCGGAGCGTTCGTGGTCACACCCAAAGGGGGGCATCTCGAGCGGGACTACTTCGACTGGAAGACTTCGTTCCCGATCCTCCTGATGTTTGTGTTGAACGTGATCGGACTGGTCTTCGGTGTCGAGCGCGCAACCGCGTGGAACACCCATGAGCTCGACACCGTGATCATCAACATGGCGTGGACCGTTTTCAATCTGATCGTCCTCGGCGCGAGCCTCGCGGTGGCCTGGGAAATTCACCAGACGCGCGACCGACATCGGGTCCGGATGCGCCTGCCGGCGGCGCTGCGACTGCCGAACGGCACCCTGGTGCAATGCGAGACCTCCGACTTCTCCGATGGCGGACTCAGTGTGAATGCGAAAAACCAAATCGATGTGCAAGCCGGAACGGGCGTCGAGGTGGTGCTCTATCGCGGCGATCGCGAATTCTCGTTTGCGGCGACCGTCGCGCATCGGGCTCGCGATCAGATCGGACTTCGCATCAATCCGATGCCACCCGCGGAAGAAGCACAGTTCCTGCAGTGCACATTCGCCCGTGCCGATGCCTGGGTGAACTGGACGCAAGGACGCGCGCGCGACAAGCCGCTCAAGGGACTAGCGGAGGTGATCGCGGCGAGTCTTGGCGGTGTCTGGGCGCTGGCGGGCGCATTTTTCAGCGGTGGCCGGCGCCGCCGCGCGAAGACCGCCGAGCCGATTACGTATCAACGCTAGGAATCCGTACGGCAGTCCCCGCGGATTCCTCAGCGCTGCCGCCGATGCCGCCGGTCGAACGAATGGCTGATTCTGGCACCTGCGGCAGCGCGACTTGCAGGGAGGCACCCTTGAACACCCATGCTGAGAGCACATCGTCGATTCGAATCCGCGCGCCACTGCGTGATCCGCACCGTGGCCGGTGTCCGCCTCGATGGAAACCGACCGTCGCACGCGCCTTCGTCGCCGCAACCGCTGGCTTGTTCGCCACGCTTGCCCACGCGCAAGGCGCAGCGGAACGTCGAGACGTCGGTGCGCCGGCCGACGCACCACGCGTGCTACGAGCGCCCACCCTGGCCCCGTCGGTAACATCCAATCGAACGGACGCGGTATCCGGTGCATCACTCGCGAAATCGATTGCCGATCCACGCGACACGACAACGACCCAACTGACGTTTCGCGAGCTTGGTGCGCGCGAGCAGCTCAATTTCTGGCGTACCGGGGACCCGATCGGCGTTCCATTCAGTGTGCGCGTCGATGAAGTAGTGACCGCCGCACGCCTGCGCTTGAATTTTTCCTTCCCGGTGCAGCTGGCACGACAGGCCGCGCAGATCAAGGTGATGCTAAACGGCGAACCGGTGGCGCTGATCGCGATCACACGCGATCAGGCGGGCGCGAATCTCACCCAGGAGATCGGCATCGATCCGCGGCTGATCGTCGATTTCAATCGATTGACGATGCAGATCGACAGCGCGGTCGCCGAATGCGTCGAGCAGGGGAAAGGCGAGCCGCTTGCGCGCATCGGCAATTCAAGCTCCATCGAGTTGCGGGCGTTGCGCACCGGATTGCCGAATGATCTGGCATTGCTGCCGCTGCCGTTTTTCGACACCCGCGATCCGCGCCCGCTCAATTTGCCATTCGTGTTCGGGGATAAGCCGTCGGCCGCCATCCTGGAGGCGGCGGCCGTCGTCGCATCGTGGTTTGGCGCGCAGGCAAGCTACCGGAGCGCACGTTTTCCGGCGAGCTTCGATGCTTTGCCCGATGGCGACGCGGTCGTTTTCGGCATTGCGGGCGATCGGGTCGCCGGAATCATGCTGCCCGCAATCGGCGCACCGACGCTCGCCGTGCGCGCACATCCCGCCAATGCGACCGGCCGGCTGCTGCTGGTTACCGGCCGCGACGCACAAGAACTGAAGGTTGCAGCCATCGCGCTGGCGCACGGTGCAGGTCGGGTTTCTGGCGAAATCGCTGCCGTCGCGGCGCCAACCGGCCTCAGGCCGCGCGATCCCTATGAGACGGCAAACTGGGTGCCGACCAAACGTGCCGTCAAGCTTGGCGAGCTCACCGACGTTCGCAATCTCAGCGTATCAGGCCAGGACCTCGAACCGATCCGCCTCAACCTGCGGGTGCCACCCGACGTATTCGCATGGAAGAGCGCCGGTATCCCGATCGATCTGAAGTATCGCTATCTGTCCAAGACCGGCAGCGAGCTTTCCATGCTCAACGTCAATGTCAACGGCAAGTTCGTCCAGGCGATTCCATTGCGGACCGACCCGCCGCGAACGCCATGGCGCTCCTGGTTCGGGATGGAAGAAAAACGCACCACTGATCGCGTTCTGGCCGATGGAACAGTGCCCGGGCGTCGGCAGATTCTCGTGCATCCGTCGCTGATCGCCGCGCAAAGCCACATGACTCTGGAATACGACTTCGATTACGCCGGACGCGCGACGTGCGGCCTTCCCCTGGGCACCACAATCAGCGGCACGATCGATCCCGATTCGACCATTGACCTGTCCGGCTTCCGGCACTACCTGCCCATGCCCGATCTTGCCGCCTTCAGCAACGCGGGATTTCCCTACACGCGCATCGCTGATCTCTCGCAGACTGCGGTGATCCTGCCGAACGCGCCAGGCATTGCCGACGTGACCGCCCTGCTCGCGGTAATGGGAAGAATGGGTGAATCAACCGGCCATCCGACCACCAACGTCACCGTCGCGCCAGCGGCAGCCGTGGGCAACTACCGGTCCAAGGACCTGATCCTGATCGGCTCGACGGCGACCCAGCCTCTCCTGAAGGAATGGGCCTCACACATGAGCTGGGATGTCACGACGGATCGGTCGCATGAGGGCACCCTCGGCTGGTGGGAGCGGTTCGCGTCATGGCTCAGGACGCACGACATCACCAATGTCACCAATGGAGACACCCGCAAACGCGATGCTCCAACGCGGCGATTGGCGGGCGACAGTGCCATCGCAGGGTTCGAATCGCCATTGCAGGCCGGTCGCAGCGTGGTAGCCCTTATTGCCGGCCAGGATGGCAGGATGGACGCCGTGATACGCGCACTGACCGATCCCGAGCGCATCAGCCGCATTCACGGGAGCGCGGTCACCGTTGGGGCCGATCGTGTGGAGATGCTGTCGGCGAACACCACTTATGTATCCGGAAACCTGTCCTGGACCACCCGGCTGCAGTGGTATTTTTCGAAACATCCTTTGCGTCTGTGGGCCACGCTCATCGTCACCGCGCTGCTGGTCGCGCTGCTCCTGCAGCGCGCATTGCAGAATCGCGCGGCGGCCCGATTGCGGATGGAATGACGCGATGCACGAGCATGACGCCCGCGAGTGAGGCGCTGCGTCCGCGGCGGATCGATCAGGCCGCATCGCGTTGCCTCGCGATGACAGTGGCCATCGGTCTTGCGCTCAGCATGCCGATGGCCCGGGCAGCCGACTGTCCTCCAACGCCCTGGCCGCTCTGGGAGGCATTCGCAAAGCGCTTCGTACAGGCCGATGGTCGGGTCGTGAATTTCGATTCCAAGCAACAGGAATCGATTTCCGAAGGGCAGGCGTATGCGCTGTTCTTCGCATTGGTTGCCAACGATCGCAACCTGTTCGAGCGGCTGCTGTCCTGGACGCGCGACAACCTCGCCGGGGGCGATCTCACCGATAAATTGCCGGCCTGGCAATGGGGTCGAACCAGCCAGGGCAAATGGGACGTGCTCGATGCGAACTCGGCGGCCGATGCCGATCTTTGGCTCGCGTACACCCTGATCGAAGCAGGTCACCTTTGGAACCACGCCCAGTACCGGGCGCTTGGCCGCTCGATCGAGGCCCAAATCGTTCGTCGCGAAACAGTGAGGATCCCGGGGCTCGGGTGGATGGTGCTCCCGGGCGAACGCGGATTCCGCCTGGAAGGCGGCGTATGGCGGCTGAATCCAAGTTACCTGCCATTGCCGGTATTGCGGCGGCTCGCCCTGGAAAATCCGACCGGACCATGGCATGAAATCACCGCCGCCAGCGTGAAACTGCTCAGAGCGACGGGCAGCGCGCAAGTGGCACCCGATTGGGTGGCGTGGCGCGAGGGAACCGGATTCATCGTCGACCCCGAGAAAGGCGACACCGGCAGCTTTGATGCGATCCGCGTCTACCTTTGGGCCGGCATGACCAACGCGTCCGATCCGCTGCGCAAACCAATATTGGATGCGCTGGCCGGCATGCAGCGCGCCGTGGTCGAGCGACTCACACCGCCCGAAAAATTCCACCCGCTCGCGAGCCGTATGGAAGGAACGGGGCCGGTCGGCTTTTCCGCCGCGCTCATTCCATTTCTCGCCGCGCGCCGACAGCCGCAACTCGCGGCGCGGCAGGAACGGCGCGTCATCGCGCTGCTCGGCGCGGTCCCCGCACCGGAATCCCTTCGCTATTACGACACCGCGCTCGCCTTGTTCGGCACGGGGTGGGCGCAACACCGTTTTCGATTCGACAGGCAGGGACGATTGATCCCGCAATGGAGGCAGTCATGCGATTCCGGCAAAAACATGTCCTCGCAGCGATAATACTCGCCGCGTTCGGAGGAACCACGTTCGGACCCGCGGCGCAAGGCGCAGCCGATCCGCAGGCGATTTCGATCCTGCTCGAGCAGGCCCGCTACTGGCAAACACGCGGACGCGGGGACCTCGCGACCGAAGCATGGCAAAAGCTCCTGCGCGTCGACCCGAACAATGCGGACGCTTTAGAGGGCATCGCGAGCATCGAGATCGACGCAGGACGTGCCGACAGCGCCGCGAGCTATATCGCGCGCCTGAAGCGTGCGCACCCGGCGCATGCCGCGCTATCGCGTCTCGAACAGTCCTCCCAGGTGCGCACGTTCGACAAGAGCCAGCTCGAGCGCGCAAGACGCCTCGCGCAATCGGGGAACTACGATGAAGCGGCGGACGTCTACCGCGCGCTGTTCGCGGGGCGGCCGCCGGCCGGCGACCTGGCGCTCGAGTATTACCTGACCCTCGGCGGGTCGAACAAGGGATGGGACGAGGCACGAAGCGCGCTCGAACGATTGTCGATCGAGCTCCCTGATCGTCCAGCGGTGAGTCTCGCCCATGCGCAGGTTCTCACTTATCGCGAGCACACCCGCAGACAGGGCATTCGCATGTTGAGCGTCCTCTCGACACGCGAGGCCGTTGCCGGTCCCGCACTCGAATCCTGGCGCAAAGCGCTGCTCTGGCTCGATGGCGTTCCCGGTGATGCGCCGCTCTACCGCGACTATCTCGCCGTGCGCAGTGAAGATGCGGCGATCCGCCAACGTGCCGCCGAGCTCGGACGTCCGGGCTCGGGCGATCCGCTGCGCGACGTAGCGCAAGAACGACGTGATCGCACCATCGCCCAGGGATTCGCCGCGCTCGATCGCGGTCAACTCGACCAGGCCCAGACTGCGTTCGAACGCGTGTTGACCGAACGTCCGCAAGATACCGATGCCAAGGGTGGCCTTGGTATCGTGCGTTTGCGCCAGGAACGCTACAAAGAGGCGCAAGGCTTGCTCGAACAAGCCGTGCAAGGCGGTGGCGAGGCCAAGTGGCGCGGCGCGATTCAATCGGCGACATACTGGTCACTCGTCGAGGATGCCAAGCTCGCTCGGCGCACGGTCGACTCCACGACCGCCAAACAGATCTTTCAGCGTGCGATCGGCACTGATCCGAGGGAAACCGCGGCTGAAACACACCTGGCCGACATCCTGGTCGAGGAAGGTGATCTGCAAGGAAGCGAGGCGCTGTATCGGCAGGTTCTGGTACGTCAACCGTCCAACACGCAGGCCGTGCGAGGACTGTACACGGCGCTCGCCGGACAAGGTCGCACCGATGACGCGCTGAAGCTCGCCTCGCGCCTGCCCGCCGATGAAATCGCCAAGCTTGGCGGCGTCAACGCCCTGCGCGTCGCCGGACTGCGCCAACGCGCGCGCGCAGCCGAAGGCCTGGGCGACGTCGGTTCTGCCAAATCGATCCTCGATGAAGCGGTCGGCATCGATCCGACCCACCCATGGGTGCGTTTCGATCTCGCGCGGCTCGCGATCAACCAGGGACGCGCGTCCGATGCGAGGGGAATCGCCGAACGACTACGCGGATCAACCGGGACCGAAAGCCTGCAGGCAAGCGCCTTGATTTCCGGGGAGCTCGGCGATTGGAGCCAGGGACTGCAAACGATCGAACGCATTCCGATGGCGCAGCGATCGAACGAGATCTTTTCGTTGCACCGGCGGCTCTGGGTCAATGCGCAAGCCGCGCAGGTCGGCGCGCTCGCTGCCTCGGGCGAGCGGGCGCAAGCGGCACGACTCGCGAGCGAAATGGAAGCTACCGCGGGCGGGGACCCGGACCTGCTGCTGGCCGCCGCTGACGCTCACGCGACTCTTGGCGATACCGCCCGCGCGATGATGCTGATGCGCATTGCGATTCCGCGCCTGCCGGCCGGCCGCACCGGAGCGCGATTGCAGTACGCGGGATTGTTGCTGCGGGCCGAGCAGGACGCGGAGCTCGCCGCCATGCTGCAACACCTGTATACGCAACCCTTGAACGCTCAACAGCGGCAAGGTGTCGACGACATTCGGATCGCCTACACCCTTCGCCAGGCCGAGTTGCTGCGTCGATCGGGGAACGGCCGCGCGGCGCACGACGCCTTGCTGCCCGCATTGCAGGAGCGACCCACCGATATTCGCTTGCATCTCTCTCTCGCACGCGCATTGGATGCGATGGGTGAGCGTGCGCAAGCGGCACATCGCTTCCGGCAGATCCTCGATCGCGACGCGACGAATATCGAAGCACGGGTCGGTGCGATCAACGCGGCGCTGGCCACCAATGATCTCGAATACGCGCGGCCTGCCGTTGACGCCGCCTTGCGAATTGCCCCGAGGCACCCACAGGTCCTTGCCGCCGCGGGTCGCCTGGAGCGAGCGCAAGGTGACTTCAACAAAGCGGCCGATTATCTAAGACAGGCGATCAGCGCCGAGGAGTCGGCCGGCGCGATGGGCACCGAGCCGATGCCAAGCTTTGCGCCGATTCCACAACCGGGCGCTGCCGCGCCGACCGATCATGACGGGCTGCGTCGAAAGCACGTACCGTTCGCGCGCGACCCATCGCACGATGATGGGCGCGGTCACGCGCTCAAACTCGCGACGAGCACGGGATTCGAGCGCACACAATGGTCCGGACCTCTACCCCCGCCCCAAGCCGCGCGCCCCGCGTTGCCCTATGTCCCGCCGCCCGCGCTCACGCAAGCGCCGCCGATGCAAATGCCTGCGCAAGTCCCGATGCAATCGCATGTCGGACCCGGCATTCCCATCTATATCTATGTCGTGGTACCCGGCGCGATGGGACAACCCGGCGCGGCGATGCCTTTCGTGCCGCCACCACAGTGGGCGCCACAGGCGCCTGGGCAGCTCGTTGGGGCAGCGCCCACGTACACACCCTCGTATCCTCACGTGCCTTCGCCCGGTCCCGCCGGTGCCGGCAACCCATTTGTACCCCCGGCAGCGGGCCAAGGCGCATCGGTCCCGACCGTTGCGCCCTCGCTTCCACCGCCCGCTTGGCCGACTTCGATCGTTCCGCCTGCCGGCGCGGGCATCGCGCAGGCGCAACGTACGCCTCCCGCATCCAGCCGGGAAAACCTGCGTCGCGAGCTCGCCGAGCTGGAATCTCAACAGGCAAGCATCGTCACGGGCGCGATCAACATTCGCAATCGCAAGGGCGATCCTGGACGCAGCGAGCTTACCGAGGTGGAGGCACCCATCGAAGCGCGGTTGGGTGTGGGTTACGACAGTCATGTCGCTTTGCGGCTCGCGCCCACTTCGATCGACGCCGGTCGCGTCGATAATGGTACGCGTGCAAGCGCTATTCGCTTCGGCACCAACGCACTTGGCGCTACGGCTGGTTTCACGAACAGCTCGCAGAGCGATTCCGGGCTTGCAGCGGCGATCGCATATGAAGGGCGGACCCTTGGTGCCGATATCGGCAGCACGCCGTTTGGTTTTCGCATCCGCAATACGGTCGGGGGCATTCGCCTGCAAAGTCCGACCGTCGAAGGTGGCACCCGTTTCTCGGGCGAATTATCGCGACGACCGATGACGGACAGTCTCTTGTCCTTCGCCGGGGCGCGCGACGATCGGACCGGGCGTGACTGGGGCGGTGTGACGGCAACCGGCGGGAAGCTTGGTTTGGATTGGAATGAGCGCGGAACGGGCGCCTATTTCAATGTTTCGTATCATCGGATGCGAGGCGAAGAAGTCCTCGACAACAATCGGGCCGGTGCAAGCGGCGGCGCCTACTTGCGGCTGCTGAATCAGCCCGACAACTGGTTGACCGCCGGCGTCGACGCCACCTACTTTCGCTATGACAAGAATCTGCGCTATTTCACCCTTGGTCATGGTGGATACTTCAGTCCACAGAGCTATCTGGCGTTGACCTTGCCGATCGATTACACCGCGAAGCGCGGTCGACTCTCCTATCAGGCGCGAGGCAGCGTGGGCTTTCAGCATTTCCGCGAGAATGACTCGCCGTGGTTCCCGACCGATGCGTCGCTGCAAGGGGCGCTCACCGCAGCCGCCGCGACCGACGCCACCCTCACGCCGCAATACGCCGGACAGACGCGCACGGGCGGGGTATACGGATTGCAAGGGAGTGCCGAATACCAACTCGGCGAACGGCTGTTTCTCGGGGGGCTGGCAGGATTCGACAATGCGCGCGACTATCGCCAATGGATGGGTGGCCTCTATCTTCGCTATATGCTTGCACGCGAAGGAGGAGCACTCAATGTTCCCCCGCGCGGCTTGCGGATGAATACGCCGCTATGAGCGGCGGGTAAGCTACCTTCTCTTTAAAATCGCCGGTGATCGAGTGCCGGAAGAGCGGAACGCACGCGCTGAATCTCGGCCGGATCGACGGTCGCAGTCAGTACCGCCTCGCCGATCGCTTGCTCCGTCATGATCACGCCCCAAGGGTCAACGATCATCGTATGGCCGTGGGTTTCGCGTCCGTTGGGATGCCGCCCACCCTGGGCCGGTGCGAGTACATAGGCCTGATTCTCGATCGCGCGCGCGCGAAGCAAGACCTCCCAATGGGCGCGCCCGGTCGTGGCCGTGAAGGCAGACGGGACCAGAATCATGTCCACCGGACCCAGGCTGCGGTACAGCTCGGGGAACCGTACGTCGTAGCAGATGGTCAAGGCCACCCGACCAAACGGCGTATCGATCGCAAGGGGTGTCGTGCCCGGCTCGATCGTATTCGACTCGCGATAACGCTCATTGCCGGATTCGAATCCGAAGAGATGGATCTTGTCGTAACGCGCTACCCGCTCGCCCCGATCGTCGTACACGAGGCACGCGCTTCGCACCTTGTCGGGTGCGCCGGTGGCGATGGGTACCGAACCGCCCACCAGCCACACCTGCTCCTGCCGCGCGATATCTGCAAGACACGCCTGGATCGGCCCGTCTCCATCGCGCTCCCGCACCGCGAGCTTGTCCCGCTCGTTCATCCCGAGGATGCAGAAGTATTCAGGCAGGACAACGAAGCGTGCGCCCTGCCCTGCGGCCGCATGCACCAGTCGGCGTGCCGTGTCGAGATTTTCCTGGACGACGGGCGTCGACACCATCTGCACGGCGGCTACCACGGATTTATCCATTCAGGGCCCCACGATTCACGGCGGTGTTCCCTCACCGGTCGTCGAGTTCGGGGCACGAAACATCGAGATGCGCTCGACTTTCGGATCGGCCCAGCTTCCGGTAATCGCGTATTCATGCGCGAGCAACTGCCCGATCGGATCCTTGAGCAGGCGTTGCGCGATGAAGCTGCCCAGCCCGACCAGCGGATTCAAGAGCGCGAGGCCCGCGACCGCGGCCACGCTATCGCCGATGATAGGCACGACGCGAACGCGCAGCTTCTGCGTTTCCTTGTTGAGATCGACGTCGCCCGCGATCCCGACGCCGGCCGCCGGCCCGATCATCTGGAATTCACTCGTCGTCATGACGCCATTGGCGATCGAAGCCGTGGCGTTGATCTCATCGAATGAAAATCCATCACTGAACACGTCACGGAAATCGAGCGATATCCGGCGCGGCAGCGATTGCAGGCTCAGCACACCGAGCAGGCGCGCGATCCCGGGTTCGGCCTTCAAAAACCGCCCCGACGCCGCCTTCAGCGACAGGTTCCCGGCGAGCGTTGGGTAGTCAATGCTGGTGGGGCGACCCTTCCACGCGAGCTTGCCTTCGAGCCTTGCCTGCGCCCCGGCGACCGCATTCGGTTGCCCGACCCGCTCAAGATAACCGCCAACGTCGCTCACATCCACCGCCACATCGAGTTCGGTGCGATCACCGCGATCAGGCGGTTGCCAGAGCCCATTCGCGTGAATCGTTCCTTCCGGCGCGGCCAACGTGATTTTCTTGATGCGCCAACCCGCCGTCTCGTTCGTCGCGTCGAACTCAAGTCGCCCGAAGCGCTTGCCGTGCGCGGTAAATGACTCGGCGACGATATCGAGCCCGGGCAATTCGCGTAGCGTCGTGATCTCCGGCGCGCCCTCCGGTGTCACGGATTCCGGCAGGACGAAGCTCTTGAAGCGGGCGGTCATCCGACCGTCGCCCGCCGTGGCAAAGCGAAGATCTCCCGCTAACTCGCGTGCCACGATCGCCGCTGTCCAGCCGTCCGGAACGATATCGACGTGGAACTGCGCATCGCGCAGACGCCGTCCCGCGACGATGAGCTCCGCGGCATGCATCGTGATCGGCCCGATCGGCGGCGCCCCGGCGGTTGCCGGGCCGCCTGCGGTGGTCTTCCGCAACACGGGCATCAATTGATCAAGATCGAGCGTCTTCAGATTCCCGCTTACGGTGACCATCGGGCGATCCGGCAGAACGGCGGTAACGTCCCCGAGCATGACCGCGGCCTGATCGAGAACGCTCACTTTGTTGTCCAGACGGAAACGCGCCAACACATCGACCAGCGGCCCGATCGATACCCGCATCTGATTGCTCAAGGGAGGGCCTTTGCCGGACGCGGCCTCCTCGATACTGCGCACGAGCTTGAACGCCAGCTCGGTATCGGCGGTCTTGCCGAACGGCGGAGGGAGTGCGATCTTCACGCCAAGCAGGTTCGACTCGACGGTCAAATCGAACTTGCTGCCGGAGGTTTTGATCGATGCGCTGTAGCGGGCGGTGCCGGTCGCGTATTCGCCGAACGGTACGTTGTAGGCGCGCCTGACGCTGTCCATTCCGACCGACCCCTGCGCCGACAACTGAAGTGCGCCGTCCCGCGCAGTGAGATCCATGCGAACGACCCCGCCATGATATTCACCGGTGAGTCCCTTCGCACTGACCCCGCGATCCTGGAATTCGACCTTTCCACTGAGGTTGGTGACGGGCGGCTCATCAGGCGCGAGCGTGATTTCGTTCCCCAGGAACTCAAAGCTGCCATTCGCGCGCGTCTGCGCGAGGCGCTTCAACGGCAACTCGAGGCCAAGCGTGAGCCGACCGCGACCCTGTGCTTTGAGCGATCCGAGTGCAGCGCCGATCGTCTCGTTGAGCGGACTCTCGGCGATGTAGCGCATGAATTCCGTTGTCGCGCCCACGGCGGTGCCATCGACCACCACTAACGGATCGGCATTGTCCAGATCGGCGGCGCGAACATGGATTGGACCGAGATCGACACCGTAGACGCTGCTCCGCGTGGTGCGAACGTCCAGTGCGGTCCCGCGCATGGAGACCTCACCGTTGACGTGCTGGAACGGTGGAAAGTCCGGCGCGAACTTGAGCGTGATGCCGTTGGCCCTGGCGTTGACCTGGAAGACGCCGTGCTGATTTTCGGCAAACGGGAAGTGATACATGTTCCCCTTGATCCGGACCCGGCCGTCGCTCGCGGTGCCGGCAAGAAAAGCATTCTTCAGCCAGGTCGCGGGTTTCTCTTCGAGTCCGGGAATGTACTTGTAGAGTGCAGCGGGATCGGCGCTCGGAATCCGTATATCGACATCGACATTGCCAGGCGTATCGGGCATCGACATCCAGGCGATGCTGCCGATGACCGAAACCTCCCGATTGGCGAGGCGAATCGACGGAATCTTGATCTCCAACTGCGGCGCGCTGTCTTTGCTGGTGATGGTCCAACCGACCTGCGCGGCGAGCGAATCGAATTCGAGCGCTTTTGTCCAACGCAGCGCGAGCGGATAGGTCAGCACCATCCGATCACTGCCAACCGAGGCATTGCCGCCGCGTTGGGTCGCTTCGAACGAACCCGACAGGCCACTCACACCGGGCACTCGTCCGTATTCCTTGAATCCGATACCGGCAAATCGGCCGCGCGCCTGATAGGTGTCGGGCGTGTCGGCGTGTCCGGTCCATGCGATCGTGAGATCGCTCAAGGTGCCGCGTGGGTCATACCCGATCAGCATGCGACGCATTCCGGCCGGAAACGGCAAGGCCTCGGCTAAATCCGCGAGGGGTCCAAGCTGCAGGACACTCGCGCGAAACTCGCCCCGATCCGTGGGACCGGACACGCTACCCACGACCGCGGCAGGATCAGCGCCAGGCTTGCGTTCCCATTGCAGCGAAAAACTCGTCGGGTCGGGACGCACGATGGACGTGACCGCGGACGTGACCGCGGACGTGGGCGTGGGCGCAGGCGCAAGCGCGAGGATGACGTTCTCGCCGAACACGCGATAGCCGGATGTCTGCCGTGTGGACAAACCGAGAAACCCAAGGCCTTTGCGTATCTCACGCACGCCGAGCCGTCCTTCCACGCTATTCAACGCAAGGACCGGCAAGTCGGCTGCGAACTGAACCTGGACGCCGCCAAGCGCGACATCCGCGGTGGCTTCGGTGATCTTGCCTTCCGCCAATGCCGACCATATCCGCATCGCGCCACGGCCGTCGGTGATCGCGAACGGATAGTCGACCCAGGCTTTCCAGCCGGCCAGATCGGCATACTGCAACGCCGCGAACAGCTCGCCTCGCACCTGGCTCAGACTTCCCGGCAGATTGCCCCGAAATTGACCCCGTACGTCGATCGCCGATGCCAGGGCCGGTGGCGGAATTGCCCGCAAGGCGAAGCGGTGCAGACCGGTGATCTCATTGACGAGGCGAAATCCGACGTCGGTCAGGGTCAGCGGTGGAGCGCCGCGCGCCTCGTCGATCCATTCGACGGTGCCCCCCGAGATCACCAATTCACCCTGGCGCAGCAGCCAATCACCGATCCTGGAGCCGGACGCGCTATCGCCGTCGGGACGAATCTCGATGCCGGCCACGCTGAATGTCCCGTCGCGCGATCGCTGCAATCTGAGGGCGGGACGATCGAGGACGATCGAATGGAACCGCAATCCGCCCACCAGCAGGGATCGCCACGATACCTCCACACCCACCTTGGCGAATGAAAGCACGACATTGCCGGCCTTGTCGTGCAGCTTGAGATCCGCGATATCCAAGGTCGGATGCAAGCGCCCCCAACCCGCGACGATGTCACCGATGGTCGCGCGCTCACCGATGCTTTGCGAGATCAGCGCCTCGATACGCTCCTTGTGTTGCGGAATCTGCGGCAGCACCCAATAGCGCAGACCGATAATGCCGATCGCAAGGAGAAAGTAGCCGAGCACGAAGATGCGCAGGGCGACGCGCCAACTCCAGTGCAAGGGGATCAACCAACGTGCCATGCGTGCCTTCGACCGATTCGGCGTGGATCAGGCGTCGGCGCGGGCAACGGAGCAGGCGCCAGATAGCCGACCCCTGCACTGATTCCGTATCCGTTCCGCCCGGACCCGTCTCGCTCCGTCTGGGAACGGCAAATCATCGTGATCAATTCGCGCGCCTCTTGTAAGCTATTCTACCCGAGCGATTCTGCCCGCCTGGTGATGATGTGCACTGCCGCGGCACCAAGCATCCGATGGCACCGTCTCCGGTATTGGATTTGCGGCGTGCGGCCTGTTCGCTTTTACCCTCACCGAAACCGGGATGGACCAGACTTCTGATGTGATCGGCGCCCTGCGCTTCACGCGCTTTGCGCAACGTCTGATCGCCGCCCGCCCCGAGTTCGGCGACGAGGCACGGTACGCCGATGTCATCGGATGGGACCGCGACGCGATGCTGCGGTTCCTGCAGTTGCAACCCATCACCGATGGCGCGTCGCTCGACGCGGCGCTCAGGCGGTTGCGCGCAAGGGTTCTGCTGCGGCTTGCGGTACGCGATCTGGCCGGCCTCGCGCCGCTCGCCGAAGTCCACACGACGATGACCGATCTCGCCGATACGACGATCGAGGCCGCCCATCGCTTCTGGAGCAATGCGCTCGAAGGGGATTTCGGCGTGCCCTCGGCAGCGGGGCAGCGCCAGTCACTGCTTGTCCTCGGGATGGGCAAACTCGGCGGTCGCGAGCTGAACGTATCGTCCGACATCGATCTCATCTTTGTGTTTCCGGAGGATGGCGAGACGACCGGCGCGCGCGCCATTTCGAATCAGGAATACTTCAATCGATTGGGTCAACGCATAATCGCCACGCTCGATGAACCGACCGCCGACGGCCGGGTGTTTCGAGTCGACATGCGGCTGCGACCCTGGGGCGATGCGGGACCGCTCACCATCTCCTATGCCGCGCTCGAAAATTATCTGATCGTGCACGGTCGGGAATGGGAACGCTACGCGTGGATCAAGACACGCGTGGTGGCGGGCGGTGACGCGGAGGCGCGCGACGGCCTTACCCAACTCGCCCGGCCGTTCGTCTACCGGAAATATCTCGACTTCAACACGATCAGCCAGTTGCGGTCGCTCCACACCCAGATTCGGCAGGACGTCGTCCGCCGCGAATTGGCCGACCATGTGAAGCTCGGCCCGGGTGGCATTCGCGAGATCGAGTTCATTGCGCAGGCCCATCAATTGATCCGCGGTGGACGCGATCGCGAGCTGCAAACACCGCCGACCCTGCAGGTATTGCACTCGCTCGCGATCAAAAACGTGCTCGCGCCCGAAGCGGTGCGCGAGCTGGTCGCGGCGTACACGTTCTTGCGCAGGTTGGAGCATCGCTTGCAGTATCTGGATGATGCCCAGACGCATACGATCCCCACCGATCCGAATGATCGCGAGTTGATCGCGCAGTCGATGGGGTTCGGCGACTTCGGCGCGTTCTATGCGGCGCTCGCTGCGGCGCGAGCCGATGTCACCACCCACTTTTCGGCGACCTTCAGCGAGCCCGAAGCAAGCACCGTACAGTCCGGCAATCCTGTCAGTGAACAATTGAAGGCGATGTGGGCCGGCACGCTCGGTGACGAGGTGGCGCGCGCGCTGATCGGAACGCTCGGTTTCGCCAAGCCGGCGCAATGCCTCGATCTATTGCACGGGTATCGCGCGAGTGGCCGCTATCGAAGCCTGCCCGCCAGCAGTCAGGCGCGCATCGACAATGTGATTCCGCGCCTCGTCGAATACGCCGCGCGCTCCTCTCTTCCGGATCAAGCCTTGGAGCGGGCGCTGACTCTTCTTGAAGCGGTCGGCCGCCGATCGAGCTATCTCGCGCTCTTGGATGAGCGGCGCGACGCGCTCGCCAAGCTGACCGATCTGGTTGGCGCCTCGAGTTGGGCAGCGACCTATCTCACCGGGCATCCGATCCTGCTGGACGAACTGCTCGATACCCGGCGCGACGGCGCGAAACCCGACGCGGAGCGGTTCGCCGCGACCTTGCGCCAGGCAATGCAGGCGACCGATGACGACCTGGAACAGCAAATGGACATCATGCGTGAGATGCATCATGTCCAGGTGTTCCGGATGCTGCTGCTTGATCTCGCGGGTGCGCTCACGATCGAAGTCCTTGCCGATCATCTCTCGGCGCTCGCGGACGCGGTCTTGAATGTCACGATCGAGCGTTGCTGGGCACGCATCGCCACCCGCCATCGCACCACGCCGCGCTTCGCGGTCATCGCCTATGGCAAGCAGGGCGGCAAGGAACTCGGCTATGCCTCCGATCTCGATATCGCGTTCCTGTACGAGGACGATGATGAAGCGGCGCCCGCCAATTACGCGCGCCTCGCCCAGCGCATGGTGACGTGGCTTTCGAGCCGGACCGGCGCCGGACTCTTGTTCGATACCGATCTGCGCCTGCGCCCCGACGGTGAAGCGGGGTTGCTGGTCACGTCGCTCGATGGATTCCGCAAGTATCAGCGCGAATCGGCATGGATCTGGGAGCATCAGGCCCTCACCCGCGCGCGGTTCTGCGCGGGTGACCCGTCGATCGGCATCGCCTTCGAAGAAGAACGCGAAAACATTCTCACGCGCCGTCGTGATGTCGCCTCGCTCAAGAGTGAAGTCGCGGCGATGCGCGCGAAGATGGAGTCCGCCCACCCGAATCGCTCCGGCCTGTTCGATGTGAAACACGGACACGGCGGCATGATCGACATCGAATTCGTCGTGCAGTTTCTCGTGCTCGCGTATTCGCACCGGTTCCACGATCTGACGCGCAACCTCGGCAATATCGCGCTCCTTGGTATCGCGGCCGGGCATGGGCTCATCGCGCCCGCGCTCGCGGCGCGATGCCAGGATGCCTATCGGATGTTTCGTCGCATTCAACATCGGTTGCGACTGAATGAAGCGCAGTTCGCGCGGGTGCCCTTCGAGCAGATCGAGCCGGACGCGCAGGCCGCGCGCGAGCTATGGACAGCCATACTTGGCGATGCCGCGGCGAATGACGGCGCGCGTATCGCGGAGGCGCTCTAGTCGCGCACGGCGTGCGCGATGCAAATCCGCTGCAGGGGACGCCTCTTCCGCTACAATTTCGGGTTTTCCGCGCGACCGCTGTTGTTCCTGGAGGGTTTGATCCAATCCGCCTCCCGGCTCGATGCCCGGAGACGGCGGATGAAGTTCCCCGGTGACACCAACGTTTTTCGGCGCACCCCACTCATACAACCCTCTGGGAGATGAATTTCATGTCGATGGCCGACCGCGATGGCTATATCTGGCACGACGGCAAACTGGTGGATTGGCGCGACGCCACCACCCACGTGCTCACGCATTCGCTGCATTACGGCCTGGCGGTCTTCGAAGGTGTGCGCGCCTACAAGACAACCACCGGCACGGCGATCTTCCGATTGAAGGAGCACACCGACCGGCTCTTCAATTCAGCGCACATCTACATGATGAAGATCCCATTCACGCGCGCCGAGATCATGGAGGCGCAAAAGGCTGTCGTGCGCGCGAACGCGCTCGAGGAGTGCTACATCCGGCCGATCGCGTTCTACGGCTCGGAAAAAATGGGCGTGTCACCGAAGGGTGCGACGGTACACGTGTCAATCGCGGCCTGGCCCTGGGGCGCCTATCTTGGCGCGGACGCGATCGAGAAAGGCATCCGCGTCAAGACCTCCTCCTTTGCACGCCATCACGTCAATGTGTCCATGTGCCGCGCCAAGTATTCGGGCACCTACGCGAATTCCATTCTGGCGAACCTCGAAGCGACCGAAGACGGCTATGACGAGGCGCTGCTTCTTGACGTCGATGGCTTCGTCGCCGAAGGTGCGGGCGAGAACCTCTTCATGGTGAAGGACGGGTGCATTTACGAGCCTGAACTCACCTCGGCGCTGATTGGCATCACCCGTCGCAGTGTCATCGACATCGCGGGTGAGTTTGGCTACAAGGTCGAGGCACGCCGTCTGACGCGGGACGACTTGTACCTTGCAGACGAGCTGTTTTTTACCGGCACGGCGGCGGAAGTCACGCCGATCCGCGAACTCGATAGTCGCCAGATCGGCGCGGGCAAGCGCGGACCGATCACGGCCAAGCTTCAGCAGGCGTTCTTCGATGTCGTGCACGGCAAGAACAAGAAGCGCGCCGACTGGCTCGCGCCCGTGCCGATGGGCAAGGCCGCCGGCAAGAAAGGAAAGCGTTGATGGCCGTGCAAAGCGAATCGCGCATCGAAGTAACGGAACAGGACCTGCCGCTCCACTGCCCGATGCCGCGCACGCCGCTCTGGTGTTCTCATCCGCGGGTCTTTCTGCAACCGGGTGCGACAGGCGATGTTCGCTGCCCATACTGCGGCACGGTCTACGTCTATCGCGGTGCGCCGCCCAAAGGCCACTGAACGGATTGCCGGGGGAAAGGGCCCATCCCGCCGATGCGCATTCTGGTCGTCGCGCCCTCGTGGATCGGCGACACGCTGCTCGCGCAGCCGCTGTTTGCGCGGCTCAAGAAGCAACAAAGCGATGTGTCGATCGATGCGCTCGCGCCGCCATGGACCGCCCCGGTGCTACGGCGCATGCCCGAGATCGAACGTGTAATCGAGGCGCCGTTCAATCACGGGGATCTGCGCTTGCTCGATCGGTGGCGACTGGGGCGGACCCTCTCGATCGCATCCTATGATCGGGCCATCGTACTGCCGAATTCGTTCAAGTCAGCGCTGATCCCCTGGTTCGCCCGCATTCCGGAGCGGATCGGCTACATCGGCGAACAACGCTACGGCGCGCTCAACATTCGGCATCGATTGGACGAGTCGGCACTCCCCTTGATGGCCGAACGGTACGCGAAGCTCGCTGAAGCGGGCGACGCAATGCCCGCAAGGCCGCTTGAGCAAACGACGATCCGTGTTGATGAGAGCAATCGCGCGCGAGCGTTGCGTGAATTGAGACTCGACCTCGATCAACCGGTCGTAGCGTTCTGCCCAGGTGCGGAATTCGGACCCGCGAAGCGTTGGCCGGTCCGGCATTTCGTCGCTCTTGCGCGCGCGCTGGCAGCGAAACAACGGCGCGTGTGGCTGTTCGGCGGACCGAACGATCGAGGCATCACGAGGGCAATTCGCGAAGGCGCGGGTGACACGGTCACAGATCTCGCCGGTCGAACGGATCTCGCCACCGCGATCGACCTGATGTCCTGTGCAGGCTGTGTCGTCGCGAACGATTCGGGCATGATGCATGTCGCGACCGCGCTCGACCGGCCACTTGTCGCGCTCTACGGTTCTTCGAGTCCTCACCATACGCCGCCGCTCTCGCCCGCGGCCCGCATCCTGTCGCTCGCGCTCGAATGCAGTCCTTGCTATGCGCGCGAATGTCCGCTTGGACATTTTCGGTGCCTCGAAGACCTCGATCCCATGCGTGTTTTTCATGCGATCGAAGAGTCCGAAAAAATCCACGAACAGCACCTATCGCGTTGACCGCGGCATCTGTTGCTGCCAATTCGATCACGTCGACAAGTGAAGCGCGCGCCCACAATCGGCCCGCTCTCCTCTACCTGGGTTTCCAATGAAAAAAACGCTGCTGCTTGCTGCCACTTTGGCGGCTGCTTCCTCCACTTGTTTTGCGCAATCCGCTTCCCGCTGGTATCTGGGTGCCGGCATCGGTAGCGCAAGCATCGCGCAGGACTACTCCGGATCCATTCTGGCCGTGCCCGGCGCCACCACGTCCAATGTCATCGTCAACAGTAGCGACACGCCGGCACGGATCTTCGCCGGATTAAAGTTCACACCGTACGTCGGCTTGGAGACCGGATTTCAATCATTCGGCAAATACGGCGCCCGCAACGTCGTTTCCGCGCCGGCGGGGGTCGCAGGCACCTACGATACGACGTGGAAGGTATCCGGTGTTCATCTCGATCTGATCGCCACACTCCCTATCACCGACTCGATGAGTTTGAGCGGCAAAGCCGGCGTCATTCGAGCGAGGACGCAAGTCGAATCGACGGCGCCCGGCTTTACATCGAGCGCCTCGGGAGACAAGTTCTCGTTCCGCTACGGTGCGGCGTTCCAGATCGATTTTTCGAGTTGGCTGGCGTTTCGCGCCGACGCGGAAATAAACAAGAATGCCACCAAAGGCAGCCTTGTCGGCATCAACGACCCCTCGCTCGACTACCGGGTCATCACCGGAAACGTCATTTTCAAATTTTAAGCAGCGCAAGAGAGTAATAGGGGACAGACCACGTTATTCATTGAAAAACGTGGTCTGTCCCGAGTGGCACGTCCTTGACCTTTCAGTTCTCAAGCCTCCGTTCGCCCTGAGCCTGTCGAAGGGTAACGCAGGCGTGTCTACGGCACGCGGCAGTCCGCCTAGGGATTCTCCGGTATTCACCCTTCGACAAGCTCAGGGCGAACGGTCAATCGCGTACGCCTAGGCGAACGAAGGAACGGGTACGCTTTCTAGAAAGGACGGGGATGTTTCCTGTCTTGTGTCCCCGAGTAAGAGGACGGCTGGCAAATCGGTTAGTTGGCTTAAGTAAGTGCCATTCTGGTCTGTCCCCAATTACGCCAGAAGGGTGAAGTCGGCCGGTAAGCCGGGTTCTGTCGGGGACGATCATTCCTCTAGGCCTGCGGTTACCCGCAGGCTCAAGCCACCTACCCGCAAGCTCGGACGAGCCGTCCTACGCTGCGGCACAAGGCCGCAGCACACTTGCCTATTTGGTGTTGCTCCGGATGGGGTTTGCCGTGCCGCTCCGTGTTGCCACGTGCGCGGTGCGCTCTTGCCGCACCATTTCACCCTTGCCAGGGGACCTGTACCCTTCGGCGGTATTTTTCTGTTGCATCCCGCCATGCAGCTTGGGCCGTCGCTTGCGCGGCGACACAGGCCACCACATGGCGGAATCCCGCTTGCGCGGGACTTTCCATCGCCTCACGGCGTCCGGCCGTTAGCCGGCATCCTGCTCTATGGAGCCCGGACTTTCCTCTGCTCGAGCCTGGCTTTCGCCAAGTGACCGAACAGCGATCGCCTAGCCAACTTCACCGATGCATTGTATCCCGCTAGGTATCCGCGCGACCACGCAGATTTCTTGGCGGCCGGAATTGCCGGATGTCTTCGTAGTAGTCGGGCGATTCGTTGTCCGGTGTCCAACCCGGGATGCCCAGGATCGGCAACGGTGCGAGCGAGCGGGTGCTCTGCAGCACCGCATCGCCTGCGAAGCATGAAACCCCGGCTTGATCGAGCGTCGCACGCTGGGCCACATCGTCGGCGTGCAGAAAGGCGTCGTCCACATCGACAATCAGCGCCTTCGCCGTGATGCCCGCATAGGGTGACAACGCCTTTTCCATGATCGCATGGCCGAAAACAAAGAAGCGCATCCAACGCTTCACGTCCGCGCGTCGTCCCCAGAACAGATCCTTCCAGTGTTCCGCGCGCAGCAGCGCCGACAGCTCCCCACTTGCAGAGGCGACGAAGACGCCGCCTTCATCGAACAAGGTGAGCACATCGCGCGCCGTTCCACGCAGCGGATTCCCCGGTCGGCGCGAAATTTCTTCGTAGTGACGGGCATTCAGCGTCGCTTTGGTATTGGGGAATGACAACCACACCAGCGCGTTGAACAGATCATGCCAATTGCACGCCCGTGTACCGATGGTGCCTTGCCGATACACGCGGACCTCGTAGTGCTCCTCAAATGAACGTGAGGCCGCGAGCGGTGGGACGAACCGGATTGGTGCACCCGATGCGGAAGAAAGCGACCGCGCCAATGCGTTGAGCGCCGCGAGGTCAGGGAATCCGCCGGACGAGAGCTTCGCGATCTGCGAGCGCATCGAACCGAGGATCGGTTGTGCGAGCAAGCGCTCGGGCTCCCAGGATACGTGGGTGGTGATCGCCTCCCGAGCGCTTGCCACCGGCGCCTCAATTCCCGGACGAGCGCCAGCGCAAGCGTTCGCCGGCGCGAAGGGGCACGAGATCGGTTGCGCCCATCGGGAACGAAGCCGGTGCCTCCCAGGCCACACGCTCCAGGCGAAGCTTCGTTCGATTGCGCGGCAGACGGTAAAAGTCCGCGCCATGGAAAGATGCGAACGCCTCAAGACGATTGATCGCGCCAACGGCGTCGAACGCCTCGGCATACAGTTCGATCGCCGCGTGCGCGGTATAGATCCCGGCGTGTCCGCACGCACACTCCTTGTTCTCGCGACCATGGGGCGCGCTGTCCGTGCCAAGAAAAAAATGGGGATCGCCGCTGGTCGCCGCACGGACGAGCGCGACGCGGTCGTCCTCGCGCTTGAGAATCGGCAAGCAGTAATAGTGGGGCCGCACACCGCCCTGGAATATCGCGTTCCGGTTGTAGAGAAGATGATGCGCGGTAATCGTTGCGCCGACGTGCGGTGGCGCGGCTTGCACATAGTCGACCGCCGCCTTGGTGGTGATGTGCTCGATCACCACCCGCAGACCCGGAAAACGATCACGGATCCTGCCAAGCTCGGTCGCGAGGAACACCGTTTCGCGATCGAAGATGTCAACGCCAGGGGTCGTTACCTCCCCATGCAGCAGCAACGGCATATCGACTGCCGCCATTGCTTCGATGGCCGGAAACGCACGCTCGATATCCGTCACGCCCGCATCGGAGTTGGTCGTGGCACCGGCCGGGTAGTACTTCACCGCGTGAATGAATCCGCACGCACGCGCCTCGCGAATCGTTGCCGCCGAGGTGTTATCAGTGAGGTAAAGCGTCATCAACGGTTCGAAGGTCGGGCCGGTCGCGCCGACTTCGAGAATCCGCTCCCGGTACGCGCGCGCCTGGTCCACGGTCGTCACCGGCGGCCACAGATTCGGCATGATGATCGCGCGCGCAAACTGGCGCGTGGTGTGAGGCAGCACACTTGCCATCGCCGCGCCGTCGCGCAGATGCAGGTGCCAGTCGTCCGGTTGCGTGATCTCGATCGTATTCATCAGTCTTCCGCGGTCCCTTCATCGTCGGGTCGGTGTTCACGCCGCCAGGCAAGCGCGCGTTCGTAGAGGATATTGCGCCGCGTGCCGGTGATCCGTACCGCCAGCCCGACGGCTTGACTCAACGGCAGCGCCTCAAGCAATGGCGTGAGGATTCGATCCTCCGCGTCGATCGCGCGTTGGTCGTCGGTAACAACCTTCGCGCCTTCTACCACGAGAACGAGCTCACCGCGCGCATGATTCGGGTCGGCTGCAATCCACGCCGGTGCATCGCCGAGGGGCATTGCATGGATCGCTTCAAATAGTTTGGTCAGTTCGCGGGCGATCACGATCCGTCGATCGGGACCGAATACCGCGTTCATGTCCTCGATCATGGCCGCCACGCGATGCGGCGCTTCGTAGAACACCATGGTATTGGGATGCCCGCGCAGTTCGGCAAGCATTTTTCGCCGCGCGGTTTCTTTTTCGGGCGCGAACCCCACGAACAGGAACGGCCCGCCGAATCCGGAGGCGGACATTGCCGCGATCACGGCGCTCGCGCCCGGAATGGGAATGACCCGGATGCCCGCATCGAGGGCCGCGCGCACCAATCGCGCGCCCGGATCGGACACGCCGGGCGTCCCCGCATCGGAAACAATCGCCATCGAGTCGCCCCGGCCAAGCAGATCGACGAGCGATGCGGCAACCTGCGCCTCATTATGATCATGCAACGAGCGGGTCGGCGGCTGAATCCCGAGATGCGCGAGCAACGTTCGTGTCACCCGCGTGTCTTCGGCGAGGACGAGGTCAACCGTCGCGAGCGTTTCTTTCGCCCGTGCGGACATGTCGGACAGGTTGCCGATCGGGGTCGCCACTACATACAATACGCCGGGGGGCTTAGTGAGAGACATGTCGCGCAGCATTGTGAAGTGGGTACAGGGCTTGCGCAATCCGCGGGCACCCGATAGTCCTGGGCGAACGCGCGCCGAGCGAGGCGCGGCGGGCGAGGCATTCGCCGCGCGGTTCCTCGAAACCCACAAACTGCGAATCGTCGAGCGGAATTTTCGCTGCCGCGGAGGCGAAATCGATCTCATCGCGGACGATGGCGAGTCGCTCGTATTCGTTGAAGTACGCGTTCGCAACCGGCAGGACTTCGGCGGTGCGCGCGCCAGCATCGACATCCACAAGCAGCGCCGCATCCTGCATGCAGCGCACTACTACCTCGCGGGAAAGCATGCGCGTCCGTGCCGATTCGATGTAGTGCTTATGACGAAAGCCGATGGCGCGGGCATTGAATGGATACAGGATGCATTTCAAGATGAATGATAGCGGCCGCCCATGATCCAAAAATACGCCGCCCTCTGCACTATTGTGATCGCCGCCTTCGCATGGGTCGGACCGGGGCGCGTGATGGCTCAGCATACCCGCTTGCTGATTCAGGACTCACCGCTTGCCGGTTTCCGGCATCACGCGGGTCATCGGTTGTGGGAAGGGTTGCGGGTGGGTGATCGCCTGGATCTTGTCCGCGAACCCGACAATCCGCACGACGTGCGTGCCATCCGCATAGAATGGCGCGGCGAGAAACTCGGTTATGTGCCGCGCGCCGCGAACAACACGCTCGCCTGGTCGCTTGATCGGGGCGATGTCTTGCATGCGCGCATCAGTCGACTGGTGTCGCACGCGAATCCGCGCGAACGCATTCGCATCGAAGTCTTCGTCGAATGACCGGTTACATCGCGCGCCGATCGTGCGGGCGCACGCCTTGAATCGGGATAAAGCGTCCGATCCTCGGGGTTATCGCGTGGCCGCGTGCACTCTGTGTAAAATACGACCCCGACATGGACCTCCTTACGCGCATCACAACACAATTCCACGAGAGCGCCCAAGCGAAGTTGCGAAGCGTCGACGCCCTGGCTGCCCCGATCGCGCGTGCGATCGATCTGATGGTGGCAGCGCTGCATGGCGACCGGAAGATCATGGCGTGCGGCAACGGCGGATCAGCCGCTGATGCCCAGCATTTCGCCGCCGAGTTGCTGAATCGATTCGAGCGGGAAAGACCGCCGCTTGCCGCCGTGGCGCTCACCACCGACAGCTCGACCCTCACCTCCATCGGCAATGACTACGACTTCGCGCAGATCTTCTCCAAGCAAGTCGCCGGTCTTGGACGGCCGGGTGATGTCCTCCTCGCCATCTCGACCAGCGGAAACTCATCAAACGTGATCGCCGCCATCGATGCGGCGCACGATCGCGAAATTCATGTCGTCGCGTTGACCGGCAAAGGCGGTGGCGCCATCGCCGAGACGCTCCATGCCGACGATGTCCACGTCTGCGTGCCGCATTCGAGCACCGCACGCATTCAGGAAGTTCATTTGCTGGTCCTGCATTGCCTGTGCGATGGAATCGACCACATGTTGCTGGGAGCCGAATAATGAAACAGTGCCTACTTGCCTGCCTGATCCTTGGCGCGACCTTGAGCTTGCAGGGATGCCCCGTATTGGTCGTCGGAGCGGCGATCGGCGGCACGGCCATGATGGCCAACGAACGGCGCAGCTCCGATACGCTGCTCGCCGATGAGCGGATCGAATGGACGGCGAGCCAGCGTCTTCGCGAATCCGGGCAATGGGAGCAGATGAATCTCAATATCACCAGCTACAACCGGATCGCATTACTGACGGGCCAGACGTCATCGGAGGATATTCGCCAGCTCGCCGAAAAAATCGTCTCCGAAATTCCCGGCGTACGCGGCGTATCGAATGAGCTTGCCGTCGGAGCGTTCAGCAACTTCGGGGCACGCAGCAGCGACGCCTTCGTGTCGACGCAGGTGAAGGCCCGCCTGGTAAGCGGAAGCGGTGTGAATCCCGGTCATGTGAAGGTCCTGACCGAAGCGAGCGTCGTCTACCTGCTTGGGCTCGTGACCCAGAATGAAGGCGATGCGGCAGCGCGTATCGCGGCGGGCACGCAAGGCGTCAACAAGGTCGTCAAATATTTCGAGTACATCGCCGATCCGACCGGCGCTACCGATCGCAAGAACTGACCACGCATCGCCCGGTCGATCGCAGAGCGCGATCGGACTTCACGCTGGTGATACCGCGAAAGAAAGTTACGCTGATTCCCGGCGAATACCGCGCACACCCGGTTGCGTTTATGTTTCATCATTGTAAAATACACCCATCAACAGTTTGTTGTAGCCCCCTTCGCGCGCGTCGTGCCGGTCGAAAGACTCTGTACGAATGCGCGCGTTTCTTTTTTGAGGTGTGGATTCCCGACGGGAGAGTGCAATGGCGAATACGGATCGGCCCGCGTTCGAGGCGAAGTTGTGCGATCCCTCGGCCCTTCGCGAGCGCGTCGCCGCATTGACCCGACCACTCGTATTCACGAACGGCGTCTTCGACATCCTTCATCGTGGTCACGTCACCTACCTTGCACAGGCGCGCGACCTCGGCAAGTCACTCGTGGTCGGCGTCAATAGCGATGCCTCGGTGCGCCGACTCGGCAAAGGACCGGACCGCCCGCTCAACGCGCTGGTCGATCGCGCCGCGGTCATTGCTGCCCTGGCTTGCGTCGATGTCGTCACATGGTTCGAGGACGATACGCCTTTGGCTTTGATCCTTGCATGCCGGCCCGATGTGCTCGTGAAAGGCGGCGACTGGTCGATCGACCGGATCGTCGGCGCCACGGAAGTTGCCACGTGGGGCGGTAGAGCAATCTCGATTCCCTTTGAGCATGACCGTTCGACGACCGCGCTGGTGGAACGCATTCGCCGCTAAGGGTCTCCGAGGCGCCGCGCGGGAACTTCGATCAGAGATCCAGCCGGAGGTAACGCGCCCCGGGGATCGGATTGTCGTAATAGGGTTCGATCTCGCGAAAGCCCAATCGACGATACAGATCCTGGGCGTGCGCCATCCCGGCGAGCGTATCGAGGACAATGCCGCGATACCCCGCTTGCCGGGCTTCGCCGATCACACGCTCGGTCAGCGAGCGGCCAAGGCCGAATCCACGCGCGAACGGACGAACGTACAGCCGTTTCAACTCGGCCACGTCGGGCTTGGCACCGGACTTAACCTCGGGCTTGAGCTCGCGCATTGCGACACAACCGGCCGGTCGCTCGTCGTGCCACGCGAGAAGCAAACACCCGCGCGGACGGGCATAGCTGCCCGGAAGATTCGCCATCTCACTCTCGAACCCCTGGAAACAAAGATCCGTATCGAGCGAAGCCGCGTACTCGCGGATCAACTCGCGCGCGTGCGCAAGCTCGATCGGCGTCGACACCTCGCGGATGCCATCCACCTCACCCTCCGCGCACGGGGTCCGACCCGCAATCCCTGATTTCGGTCCCGACAAATTCACTACGAAGCGCAAGGAGCCGTGGCAGCGATTGCTCAGGTACATCGCGGACGCGCAGAAAAACGCGCGCGTCGATGCTTTCACGCCGGCCCACGATCGAATCATTCACGCCGAGCCGAGCCAACGCCTCGCGCCGGCTTTGCGCACCCGCCTCCGTCGAGAACACGCCGAGCGAAATCGCATTCGCGAAACGCCCCTCGTCGAGGACGACGTAGTAGTCGTCGATGCGGGCAGGCTTCAGCTCGGCGATCCGCAACTCGGCTTGCCTGCGCGAAGGCAGCGGCGGGATATAGACCCAATAGCCCGTGCCGCCCTCGATACGCTCTTCTATCAGGCGCGCCGCCACGTTGCCGCCCTCGATAAGCTTCGTCGCGCGGGCAACGTCGGCACCCCTGAATCCTCCCCACTCCATGCATGGGCGGATCGCGCTCCCCTTCGCGATTTCCTCACGCGACGGTATGCGGGCGGGTTGGCTGGTCGCATCGGTCGTGTCACGGGCAGGCCCTGCTTCCGCCGGTGGTTTCGGTTTGGGCGCCTCCCGCTGCGGGTCCTGCGTTGCGACCAATCGAATGCGTTCCGGTGCGAGCTCCGGGAGCGGAAGAACCGCCGGGCGCGATCCGCGACGCGATTCGCTTTGCCACGCATACACACCAAAGACCACGTTGCTGATCATAAGGATCAGAAAGAGCAGCTTCATCGTCCAAGCCTCAACAATCCTTCGAGCGTAAGGTGCTCCACCCGCTCGACAGGCTGCATGAGCGATAGGGCAATCAGGTCACTCGCCCCGCCGGTCAGAAAAAGCCGCGCCGTTGCACCCGCGCGCGCACGGGCGCGTTCGATCGCGCCCACCGTGGCCTCGACACATCCGGTCTCGATGGCATCGCGTGTCGTGCGCGGATCGGCGACCCAGCGCCCGTCGGCGAGCGGCAGCTTCGCGGTGTTCTCGCTAAGCGCCTTTTTCATCAATCCGATGCTGGGAATGATGAGCCCGCCGATGAACTCGCCGGCGTCGCTCAATCGGTCGATCGTCGTCGCGGTGCCGCAGTTGACGACGACACTCGAACCTGGATGCCGGTGCCACGCGCCGATCATCGCCGCCCATCGATCGGTGCCGAGCCTGGCGGGATCTTCGTACAAATTGCGCACACCGCAGGCAGCCTGGGTCGACGCGATCCAACGCGGGACCACATTGAATCGCGCAATCGCGCGTTCGATACGCAAACGTGCTGTGGCGTGCGCGACATTGCTGACGATGATCGCAGTCGGCGGATTCGCGGCGGCGAGCGAATCTTCCAGGTTCTGCATGGCGTTGAGCGGGGTCGCATCGACCGACACGAAGCGATGCCCGTCGTGAAAGGCCCATTTCGCGCGGGTATTGCCGCAATCGATGATGAGCATCATGGCAGGGACACGCGCGTCGCGTCGCCCTCGGCCGCAGGGCGCGCGGCGGATCCTCCGACCCGGCGCACCGACACCTCACCCGCGTGGAGGTGACGAATCCCGCTCGCGGTCTCGACAATCAGCGCGCCGTCATCGGCGATCCCGATCGCTTTCGCATCCAGTTGCGAGGCGTCCGCGAATGCGATCGCGACCGATTCGTTCTGATAAGCGTGCATCGCCATCCACGGCGCGCGAAACGCCTTGAATCCTTCGTGCTCGAACCGCGCCAGTGCAATCGCGAGCTCGGAGACAATATGCGCGAGAAGTTCGTTCCGGCTCGGCACAAAATCGAGAATGCTCGCAAGATCTGCGACCTGCTGCGCGGGAACTGCATCCTCCGCGGACGCTGCAATGGCGAGGCGATCCGTGTCTCGCAGGCGGACATTGATGCCGATGCCAACGATGGCCACGACCGGTCCCGTGCCGCTCGATCCAATGCGCGTCTCCACGAGAATGCCGCCGAGCTTCGCGCCGTTGAACACGATATCGTTAGGCCACTTCAACGAGACGGGGCGCTCGCCGAACCGTCTGAGCACGGTCACGACTGCAACCCCCGCTGCCAGCGACAAGCCAGCCAGCGCGCTCGCGCCACGATTGAAGTTCCAGAGCATCGACAGCGCCAGACTGCCCTCGGGCGGTGCGATCCATGTTCGCCCGCGCCGCCCACGACCCTGCTCCTGAACCGCGGTCGTGATCACCGTTCCGTTCGGGCGTCCGGCGAGCGCGTCATGGGCAAGCGCCGCGTTGGTCGAGTCGCACCGATCGAGAACGGTTACCGATGCACACGAACGCATGCCAACCAGCAACCGATTGATCGCGGTTTCGTCGAGCGTGTCCAAGGGACTCGGGTGTGTGGGCATTTTCACGAACGATCAAGGGATGGGACGAGGGCGAAGCGGGAAGAGCGATCCCCTCTTTGCGTGTGACGGCGGAGAGGGCGCTTAAAACTCAATCCGTTTCTCTATTCCCGTTTCCCGTTTTCCAATCACTTGTCATGATCAATCTGCATCGCTTCCAGAAACCGTGACACCAGGTTGTAGCCGCCGACGGTCGCGGTCAGCTCGACCAGCTCGCGATCGTCGAAGAATTTTCGAACGGCGGCGAAGACGTCATCCGGTATCTGGACGTTCTTGGTCATGGTGTCGGTGTAGGCAAGCACCGCACGCTCGCGTTCGCTGAAGCGATCCGAATCACGCCACCACGCCAGATCATCGATCTGCGGCTGCGTCATTCCCGATTTGAGCGCGAACGGCACATGCGCATTGAACTCATACAGTGCACCGTTGATCACCGCGACCCGCATGATCGCAAGCTCGCGATCACGATCCGGCAGCGTGCCTTTCTGGCGTATCGCGGTGAAAAGATTCAGCCAACCCTCGGCAACGGGCGGGCTGTTGAGCAAGGCCTTGTAAAGATTGAGCAGTCGCCCGCCCCGCTCAGTTTTGATCCGGTCGATCAGCGCAGCCTGGTCGGGCTTGGTCGCTTCATCCTGATACGGCACTCTGGCCATGGCACTCCCCTTGTTTTTGATGCGATTGTGTGTGATGCGCCCCTGTGTGATGCGCTGGCGTGCGTGAAGCCGTGTGTGTCATGCACTAACTATTGTCCGCGCGCCTAGAACGGCAGCGCAGCGTCGGGTTTCGCTCTCAACAATTCGCGACGAAACTCGCCTTGAATCCGTTCCAGTGCGGCCACCGAATCCCCTTCGAACCGGAGCACGATGACCGGCGTGGTATTGGAGGCGCGGGCGAGTCCGAAGCCATCGGGATACTCGACCCGCAGGCCGTCGATCGTAATCACTTCGGACGCACCGGGGAAACTTGCCGCCTTCTGCATCTGCGCGATGAGCCGATGCGGTTCGCCTTCGGCGAGCTTTACATTGAGCTCCGGTGTCGTCTCTGAATCGGGCAGGGCTTCGAGCACCGCGCTCGGGTTGGCCGAACGCGACAGGATCTCGAGCAACCGCGCCCCCGCGTACATACCGTCATCGAATCCGTACCAGCGTTCACCAAAAAACATATGCCCCGACATCTCGCCCGCAAGCGGTGCCTTGAGCTCTTTCATGCGGGCCTTGATGAGCGAGTGCCCGGTTCGCCACATCGAGGGCTTGCCACCGGCCTGTTCGATCCATGGCGCGAGATTGCGCGTGCACTTCACGTCGTAGATGATCGGGGCGCCGGGACATCGCGACAGCACGTCCTTCGCGAACAGCATCAGTTGGCGATCCGGATAGATGATCGCCCCGCCCTTGGTGACGACGCCGAGCCGGTCGCCATCGCCATCGAATGCGAGGCCGATTTCCGCCTTGCCCGCCGCCACCGCGCGAATCAAGTCTTGGAGATTCTTGGGCTGCGAGGGATCGGGATGGTGGTTGGGAAAGTTTCCATCCACTTCGCAGAACAACTCTTCGACTTCACAGCCGATGCGACGATAGAGCGCGGTGGCGTAAGCCCCCGCGACGCCGTTGCCGCAATCGATTGCGATGCGCATCGGACGGGCGAGCTTGATATCACCGCCGATGCGCTCGATGTACGCCTCGCCGATGACCTTGCTGTCGAACTTCCCGGCGCCCGCGAGGAGCTTGTCCGACTCGCAGCGTTCACGCAAATGCTGGATATCGTCGCCCGCGAGCGTCACACCGGCAATCACCATCTTGAGGCCGTTGTACTCCGGGGGATTGTGGCTGCCGGTGACCATGACCGCGCTGCCGCAGCCGAAATGATGAGCCGCGAAGTAAGCCATCGGTGTTGCGACCATGCCAAGATCGATCACATCGACACCTGCGGCCTGTATGCCTCGCGCCAACGCCAGGGCGAACTCGGAGCCGGACAGGCGGCCATCCCGGCCGATCGCGATGGTCACGCTGCGCGAAGCACCGCTTCGCTCGCGTGCAAGGGTGCCAAGACCCTGCCCGATCCGCGCGACCACTGCCGGGGTCAATTGTTTGCCGACAACGCCGCGAATGTCGTAGGCCTTGAAGATTTCCTTGGGGAGGTTGACCATCATTCGTATTTTTCCAGATGTCGGCGAAAAAAGCTGATTATACGGGCCGGCAACCAGTGAACATGGCCGGGAAATCGTCCGGTGACATATCCCACATGCCCGCCGGTCGCCGTGTGCTCGGGTTCGATCGCAGGCGACAGCTCGCTCGCGTGAGGCAGACAATCACCGGGCTGGAACGGATCGTTGTGTGCATTGATCATGAGCGTCGGAACGCGTATCCCACCAAGCAGCGGCTTGGCACTGGAACGTCCCCAGTAGTCCTCGGCATCGGCAAATCCGAAAATCGGCGCGGTGACGGTATCGTCGAAGTCACGCAAGGTTCGGGCGCGGCGCACCGGCTCCGCCGAAAACAGGCCCGGAAAGCGCGCGAGCATCGACAGGGCCTTCGGCCGCATCGTGGTGAGAAAGTAGGTGCCATAGACGCGGTTGAATCCCTGTTCGAGAGACTTCCCGCTTGCGCGCAAGTCGACCGGCGCGCAGACCGACGCGGCAGCCCGCACGATCGCGCGCGCATCGCCGCCCTGCTCCCCGAGCCATTTCAACAAGACATTCCCGCCAAGCGACACACCGATCGCAAAAAGCGGCCGGCCGCCTGCCTCGCGATGAAAGCGTTTCAGCATCCAATCGATTTCCGCCGAATCGCCCGAATGGTAGGCGCGCGGCTTACGGTTCGGGAGGCCGCCGCATCCCCTGAAATGCGGGACCGCGCCACGCCATCCGAGCGCCGCGACATCGCTCATCATCGCGCGCGACGAATGACTGCCCGATCCGCCTTCCAGGCCATGGAACATCACGACCAGCGGAGCATCCGCGGGTCCGTCGACCCAGTCTACGGCGACGATGTCATCATCGGGCGTGGTCCACTCCGTTCGCCGATACGACACCGGACGGCAACGCGCGAGCAGGCTCGCGTAGATGGTCTGCGCATGTCCACCGGGCAACCACCAGGGAGCGCGATAAGACGCGCTCAATGCAGGATCTTGGGCGACTCCGGCGTGCGCTCCGTGAGCGCCGGCGCAGGCGATGCATGGTGGACGATCATGCGCCAGCCGACGCTCGTGCGGGCGTACACGTTCGTCGCGAGGACCGGCTGCCGCGGGCGCGTTTCGTTGCCCACCGTAATCACTTCATAGACGTTGTGGATTGATACCATGCCGACCAGTGTATAGACGGGTTGCATGACCCGCACCCGCAATCCCTGGCCGCCGCTGAACATGCCGGTCCACGATGCGCGCACCTGGTCATACCCGATCAGCCGCGCGCCGCCGGGATGAACGCAGGTGATCTCGTCGTCCACCGACCAGACCTCCATCATCGCTTCGAGGTCAGCGCGTTCCAGGGCTTCGTAGAATGCGCTTTCGGCGTCCTGCGGTGTGGCGAATACCTTCTTCACTGGAGTCGGGACTCTCGCGCCGTGGGTTCAGGCGATCACATGGTAGCGAAAACCACGCGGCCACGCCAAATCCGATTCGACACGCTGCCGCGGCCCGGAACTCGGCGGCCTCGCGCACCGACGTTCTACTGCGTGGTATCGCCACTGCGCGGACTCACACCCGACGCGCCGGGCGATCGCCGCCCCGCCGCAACGACGGCCGCTTCGATCCAGTGTGCATACGAGAGCAACGCCCCATCTCCTGCGGTGGGTCCGGTGATTTGCAAGCCAAGCGGCAGGCCGTTCGCGGCGACGGTGCAGGGCACGACGATCGTGGGCAGTCCAAGCAATGTCCAGAGCGTACAGAAGCCCGGATCCCCCGTTACATCCAGCCCCGCCGGTGCCGGGCCGGACGCCGGGGGTGAAATAATCGCGTCGACCTTCTCGAAGAGTTCCCCCATCGAGGCAACCAGACGCGCGCGTCTCGACATCGCCTCACCATAGCTCGATTTATTGATGCGCCGACCCTCGTCCAATCCGTCGTTCAGCACCTGGGACAGTCTGGCGCGCGCGGCGTCCTGCACCGTTTGGAATTGACGGGCTGCTTCATGCAGCATGATGGATCGGTGAATCGCGATCGAATCGTCGAATCGCGCCGGCAACTCCAGCATCGTAATGCTCGCCCCGGCCGCCGCAAGAACGCGCACCACCTGCGAGACCTTCTGCCTCGAATCGGACTCAAGGGCGGTCCACGGATAGTCGAGGATGAGACCAAGCCTGGGCGGGCGCACCGGCATGGACACGTGACGTGGGAAGAGCTCGTTCTCCAGGAGTGGTGCGGCAAACACCGACACATCGGCCACCGTGCGTGCGAAGAACCCCGCCTGATCGAGCGTGCGACTGAACGGCATCGCACCGGCCATCGAGACCGATCCGATCGACGGCTTGAATCCGACCACGCCGCAGAATGCCGCCGGGCGCATGATCGATCCGTTGGTCTGTGTGCCGATCGCGGCATGCACGAAGCCCGCGGCCACCGCGGCGGCCGATCCGGCGGATGAGCCACCGGTCGAGTGCTGCGGATTCCAGGGATTGCGGGTTTCGGCGGGCTTCACATACGCGGCTTCGGACGTTATGGTCTTGCCGATCACGAATCCACCGGTTGCGCGGATCCGTGTGACCAGCGCGGCATCGCGTGTCGGCTGCCGGTTTGCATAGATCGCAATGCCCATCTCGGTCCGCAAATCAGACGTGTCGAAGATATCTTTCACCGCGACCGGCAACCCGTGGAGCGGCCCGACTGCACCGCCCTCCGCGCGATGGCGATCGCAGGCATCCGCGAGGGCCCGGGCACGATTGAAGTCGAGATGGGAAAAAGCGAAAATCCGACCGTCCCGCACACGAATGCGATCAAGCAGACGATCGACATAGGAGCGGGCCGTTAACTTTCCCGTTTCCATGCCACGCAACAGGTCGACGAGGCTTGCCAAAAAGTTCTCCAGCTGCGCGAAAGCCTACGACGCCTAGGTACGGCGGTTTCGGGAGCAATGACATCGGATAGTACCGAAGCGGCCCATCGAGCTGTTCCGACGGATCGCGGGCGGTGGCGTTCAGCCGCCAAGCGATCTTACCTGTCACATCGAGCGCGTATCGCCCTCGCGCAATGGGACCGGCCGATGCGCGTGAATTTCAGCGCAACCGGGCCCACCGGCGGGCCGCACAAAAGGGTCGGCAGACAGCCGGTTGATCCTCAAGCGGATAGATTCTCGATTACCTTCCGTACAGCGTCTGGGGCAACCAGAGGCCGATGCCGGGGAACACATAGAGCAACACCAGCGCGACCAACTGGATGCCCATGAACGGCATCATGCCGCCGAAAATCTGATTCAGCGTGACATGGGGCGGCGACACCCCCTTCAGGTAGAACGCCGCCATGGCGACCGGCGGAGAGAGGAACGCGGTTTGCAGATTGAGGGCAACGAGGAGCCCGAAGAACAGCGGATCGACATTGAATTTGGCAAGCAGCGGAATGAAGATCGGCATGAAGATGACGATGATCTCCGTCCACTCGAGCGGCCAGCCCAGAATGAAAATAATGAACTGGGCGAGGATCATGAATTGCAGCGGCGTGAGACCGAGCGAAAGGACCCATTTTTCGATGAGGTCCTGACCGCCGAGCAACGCGAACGCCGCCGAGAAGATCGACGAACCGACGAAGAGCCAGCACACCATCGCCGATGTCTTGGCGGTGAGGAACGACGAGTCCTTGATGATCGACCCGAGCTCCTTGGCAGTTGCCCATAGCGGCGAGACGCCCGATCCTGCGCCGGTCGCGTCCGCGCGCCAATGCGCGACATATCGATAGCAGCCGGCCAGGATGCATCCGCCGAACGCGCCGACCGCCGCGGCCTCGGTGGGTGTGGACAGCCCGAACACGATCGACCCCAGCACCGAGACGATCAGCACCGCGAGCGGAAAGAACGATCCAAGCAGCATCTTGAAAATCTCCAGCCGCTCCCAGTTCCATAGCCAATAGAGGAAAGCAATGGCAGCGACGCCGGCGGTGAGTACGATCCAGAACCAGGTCGGGACCGGCTCGCGATCACGTGGCGCCTCGTTTGCCGCGGCAGGCGCCGGCAGCGTCGCCTCGCTTTGGACCGATTCAGCTTTCGGTTCAAGGGCGCCAGACGATGCGCCAAGCTCTTTCGGCGACTCTTCTTCGGCTTGGCCAATCAGTCCGGACGATTTCTCGTCGGCGGCCGCGGCGAGCGCTCCCCCGGATTCGACAAGTCCGGATGTGTCCACTTGCGCGACAGGCGCCGTGGCAAGATGGAACGTCAGGCCAAGCACGGCGAAGACAAGCAATGCAGGCAACAGCGTGACGATCAACTGCGCCAGCACCGAGCGCATCGGCACCCCGGCCGCGCGCGCACCGGTCAAGGCGCCGATCAATCCGGTGAACGCGTTGCGTCCGCGCGACGAAAGATGCAGCGCCAGGGGCGGCAGGGGAACACGCCGCTCGCTCTCGGCAAGCGGCGGTGCGAGCGAGGGCTTGATCTTGGCGAGCACGACGACATAGCCCACATAGAGCGCCGCCAGCATGATCCCGGGAAAGAACGCCCCGGCATAGAGCTGCACCACCGAGACGCCCGCGGTCGCGCCATAGACGATCAGCAGCACGGACGGTGGGATCAGGATGCCAAGACATCCCCCGGCCGTGATCGCACCCGCCGACAATTTGACGTCATAACCGGCGCGCAACATAGCGGGAAATGCGAGCAGCCCCATCAACGTGACCACCGCGCCGACGATGCCGGTCGCGGTCGCGAAGATCGCGCAGGTGACGATCGTCGCGACCGCGAGGGATCCGGGTACGCGCGCCATCGCCAGGTGCAGGCTCTTGAACAGTTTCTCGATGAGCGCTGCCCGCTCCACGAGAAAACCCATGAACACGAACAATGGAATGGCGATCAGCACATCGTTCGACATGACTGCATAGGCGCGCTGCACCATCAGGTCGAGCACCTGCCGGTCCGCCAGCGCCGGATTCGAGCTGCGATAGGCGAGCCACGCGAAAAACACACCCATGCCCATCAACGTGAACGCCGTCGGAAAGCCGAGCATGATCGCGACGACCACCAGGCCAAGCATGATGAGTCCCAGATGCCCGCTGGCAAGGTTTCCCCAGGGCGTGAGAACGAGCATCGTGACGATCATGATCGCCATCAGCGAGAATCCGAACCACAGCTCCTTTCGCAGTTTCACGATGCGGCCCCGGCCGGCTTCCCGGCTCGATTCACCACCAGCGAATCGAGCTTGGCGATGTCTTCGTCCTTCACATTGACCATTACCTTCAGTTTGTCGACATCGACCTCCTCGACATCCGCTTCACGCGAGGGCCATGCGCCTTCCCGAAGGCAAATAACGCAGCGCGCGATTTCGACCAGGCCTTGCGCGAGCAGAAAGACACCCGCGACCGGGATCACCGTCTTGAACGGGTAGACCGGCGGCCCATCGGCGGTGATGTTGGAGTGCTCATTGATGGCCCAGCTCTCGGCGGCATAGTTGTAGCCGGCCCAGGCAAGCGCAACGACACCGGGAATGAAGAACACGATGTAGAGGACCAGATCGAGTCCGGCCTGTACCCGTGGCGAAAAAAATCCGTAGAGCACATCACCACGCACATGACCGTTCTTGGCAAGCGTATAGGCGCCGGCCATCATGAAGAGGGTCCCGTACAGCATGATCATGGCGTCGAAGGCCCAGGCGTGCGGATGATCGAGCACGTAGCGGGAGAAGACTTCCCAGGTGATAAGGAGCGTCAGTCCAACGATAAGCCACGAGAACAGATGGCCCACCCAGGTGCTGACCTGGTCGACGAAAAGGAGCAGCTTCTGCATGCGAATCCGATCGTGAGCGAAGCGCGGGGGACTGGACGGTTTCCCGCGGTTCAATTATTCAAAGCGATCAACCGAATCCAGCGAAGCGGGGCAGCGCGGCGATCCATCGAACCATCGCGCCGCCCATCAGGAATTTGCGCTCGCGAATTCCTCAGGCTTTCTTCGCAGCCGGTTTCTTCGGTGCGAAATAGTGGTTGTACGCCATCCGCCGGCTCACGTTGGTATCGAGATCCCAACGCACCGCACGCTCGGCAAAGGCCTTTTGAGAATCCACGATCTCCTTGAAAAGCGGGTTCTCGGACGCCTTCTTGTCGGCCGCCTGGTCGTACACGTCGAGCTGGCGTTGCAGGATCGCATCCGGGGTCTTGTAGAACTTGACGTTGTTCTTGGTCTGCAGCTCGATGTAGTCCCTCGAGTAGCGGTCCACCGCTTTCCACGACATGTCGGCGGAAGCGGCTTCGACCGAGACTTCGATGATCGCCTTCATCTTGGCGGGCAAGGCATCGAACCTCGCCTTGTTGAACATGATCTCGAACTGCTCCGCGTTCTGGTGGTAGCTCTGCAACATGCAGACTTTCGACACATCGGGGAAGCCAAGGAGCCGATCGGAGGTCGCGTTGTTGAACTCCGCCGCATCGAGCAGCCCGCGATCCATCGCCGGCACGATCTCACCACCGGGCAGCGCGTTGACCGCGGCGCCCAAGCCGGTGAACACATCAATCGAGATGCCGACCGTGCGGAACTTGAGGCCCTTGAAGTCTTCGGCCTTGGTGATCGGCTTCTTGAACCATCCGAGCGGCTGCGTCGGCATCGGGCCATAGGGGAACGACACGACATTCGCGCCGATCGACGCATAGAGCTTGCTGAGCAGTTCCTTCCCGCCGCCATACTTGTGCCAGGAAAGCAGCATGTTCGCGTCCATGCCGAACGCCGGACCCGAGCCCCAGAGCGCCAAAGCCGTTTGCTTGCCATAGTGATAGACGAGCACGCCGTGCCCGCCGTCGAGGGTGCCCTTCGAAACCGCATCGAGCAGACCGAACGCGGGAACGACCGCGCCGGCCGGCAGCACTTCGATCTTGAGCTCACCGCCGGTCATGTCATTGACCTTCTTCGCGAAGTCGAGCGCGTACTCGTGGAAGATGTCTTTGGCAGGCCATGTGCTCTGCCAGCGCATCGTGATCGGGCCCTGAGCCTTCGCGATCATCGGGAAGCCAAGCGTTGCCGCACCTGCGGCGGCCGCGGTTGCACCCGCCAAGAAATTGCGACGCGAGTGCGCGGCGCTTTTGCCGTCAGTCATTGTGTTCTCCTCGAACGGTAATTGGGGCGAAGGGCCACGATCAGCCCGCAACAGGCCTACGGGTACGTTACGAATACGCCACCAATTCGGTGGGGCCGTTATTGTACTCAATCGGGATGTTGATCATGCAGCCGCGGGAAGGCTGAGCATCGTCTTGGCCGGGACCGGAACAGGCGAACCCTTCTTCGGTGAAGGATGCCAGCCCGTGACCGCCAGCATCACCGCGAAGCCGACGACGTATGCCAATGTGACGTGCCATCCGCTCACGAGCCAGCGGCCGACCGACTTCGCCTCCGGATACATGTTCGACAACGCGACGCCGGCCGACGACCCGAACCAGATCATGGAGCCACCGAATCCGACGCAGTAGGCGAGCATGCCCCAGTCGTAACCGTCCTGCTTCAATGCGAGCGCGGTCAGGGGAATATTGTCGAACACGGCCGAGATGAAGCCAAGGCTCATCGCCGATTGCCATGACGCAGCGGGCAGCCGCTCGACCGGCATCATGGACGCGCAGGTCACCAAGGCCAACAGGAAGATCGTACCCTTCAGCGCGCCGGGCAACAGACTCCATTCAGGACGCCGCACCGGTGCGCTCACGAGAACAGCGACGACCACGGCGACGCCGATGAATGGGAAGAGATCCGAGATCGCATTGAATTGCGTATTCACCACCACGTTCACGATGATGGCGACCGCAAGGATGAAGACGACGATCAACAACCGCGCGACGTCGATTTGCGTACCGACGGGTGCATCCCGCATGATCGGCGAGTATTTGTGCTGCTGTATTGACGCCGGAATGCCGCACACCACCACGGCCACACTTGCCGCCACATAGGCATCGAGCACCGCGAGCGGACTCACGCCGTCGATCCACATCATCGTCGTCGTGGTGTCGCCGACGACACTCCCGGCGCCGCCCGCATTCGATGCGGCGACGATCCCGGCGAGATAGCCGATATGCACCTTGCCGCGGAACACGGTATGCGCCATCGCACCGCCGATCAACGCGGCCGCGATGTTATCGAGAAAGGACGAGAGCACGAAGACCATGAGGAGCAGGACGAACGCGCCTTTCCAATCGTCCGGCAGGTGCTTCGGCAGCACCTTGGGCACCTGGCTCTCCTCGAAGTGCCTCGAGAGGAGCGCGAAGCCGAGCAAAAGGCATAGCAGGTTCGTAAGGATCACCCACTCGTGCCCCATGTGCGATACGAACCCGCCCACGCCTTCCCCGGCCTTGAACCCGGGCCCGACGATCTTGTAGAGTGCGATGACCGCAACGCCCGTGAGCGCAACCTCGAAGGTTCGGTTATGAAAAAGCGCCACGCCAAGCAACGTCAACGCAAAAAGAAAGAATTCGAGCGGGATGCCGAATGGTTCGACCGCGCCGCCTGCCGCGCGTGCGGCGCACGGCAAGGCAAGGATTGAGACGGCAAGCAGACACGAGGCACGGCGTGGCGACATCGCCGGCGGGCTTCGGGGCATGGGTTCTCCTGTTTGGCAATCGGCGCCGCTTCGCACGAGCGGCTTACTTGGGTTCGTCCATCGAATTGCGGGGCCATTGTAGCGGCGCCAGGAATCGGCGCGGACTACATGAAAAATTCCCGGGAAACGCTGATCAAGCTATCTCGCAATCAGCGTGATCATACTTTTCAGGGCGTTACGAGGGGGCGAGCCCCTTGTTCAGTTAGTTCCTAGCCCATCCAGCCTTCGCATTGCCAGCGCACGACCCCGGCGTGCGCCTTCTGCTTTTCGAGCTGTTCGCGAATAAGGCGGGCGTCATTACGACGCTCCTTCGCGACCGCCATGAGCTCGGTCACCGAATCGGTGCAACCGAGGCGTTCCGCGTGGGGCAGGATGCGCACGATGGTGTCGCAGATGTCCTGCCCCACGTCGATGTGCTGGCGCGTTTGCGGATCAACGATCGTCGCGTGCAACCCGAAGCGGCAGGCCTGGAATCGATTGAACGGATAAACGATCGCCATCGCGGCTGCGTCGAGCACCGGGCGTTCGGTGATCAGCCAGGATGCCAAGGCCTGCGCGTAGCCTGCGAGGGTGGCCGCCCGCCGCGAGGTGAGTGGTGTATCGCAGACCCGAATTTCGATCGTCCCGTATTCGGGCTTGGGCCGGATGTCCCAGTAGAAATCCTTCATGCTCTCGACGATGCCGTAGCCGCGCATGGTATCGAAGTAGCTATTGAACGCCGCCCAATCAGCGATCGGCGGCATCGTTCCGGACAACGGAAATGCCGAGACGACATTGAGCCGCGACGAATCGAACAGGGTATCGGTCCCTTGCAGAAACGGGGACGATGCCGACAACGCGATGAAATGCGGCATGTAGCGGGCCATTGCCTGCGTGAGATACACCGCCGTGTCGCCATCGACGCAGCCGATATGAATATGCTGTCCGAACACGGTGAATTGCTTGGCGAGATAGCCGTACAGCTCGGACACATGATGGTACCGCGGGGCATCGTAGATGCGCCGTTCCGTCCACGTCTGAAATGCGTGCGCGCCGCCGCCGCACAGCCCGAGATTGACGGCCTGGGCCGCCCTATTCAGCACCGCTTTGATCCCGGCGAAATCGCGTTCGATATCGCCGACGTTCTTCGCGATGCCGGTCGCGATCTCGATCATGCTTTCGGTGATTTCCGGCTTGATCTCGCCCGGATACTTCGCCTTGCCCACCGCCGCGAGCAGGTCGCTCGATCCGCGCGTGAGATTGAAATCGCGCGTGTTGACGATCTGGAGCTCGATTTCGACACCGAGGGTCAAGGCCTCGGAGCGTGTGAAGGTAAGTGTCATGCGGGCTGCGGCTGCGCTTCGCCGGCGAGACGCAATGCGACCTGCGTGGCGATCGGTCCGAGAATCTCGAGAAGCACGATAGCCGCCAAGACCACCGGCGCGATGCTGCCGGCGATATCCCGATGCAAGACCGCCGCGTCATGCACGAGCACCGCGGCAAGGCCCGACATCGGTTGAATCGCCAGGCACAATAGTGCCGCCTGCCCGACCGGTTGGTGCGTGGCGCGCGAGAACGCCATCACGGCGATCCCCTTGCCGGCGAAGCGCACGAGGACGAATACGACCGCGGCGACGCCGGCGGTGGCGACCGCGCGCAAATCGAGGCTCGCCCCGACCAGCGTAAAGAGAACGAGATAGAAGAACTGCCCGGCGACCCCGAAATCGATTGCCAACGCATACCCGTTACGATCGAAGATGCGCAGACCCGCGCCAAGCGCAAGAAGTGTCACGAGCACCGAGAGATTCCACGCGCCCGCAAGGCCCACCGCAACGATCACGAGTCCGAGCGTAGCGATGAACTGGCGGTCTTCGCGTTTGCCGGTGAGCCGCAGGACCAGCAGGCCGAACCAGATGAGGAAAGCGGCCAGCAGGATCGATCCGGTCAGCACGTAAATGGGTCTGGCGATCGCCGCGAATATGCCGCCCTCGGGATCGGCCGCCATCACCGGGACCAAGGTCGTCAGGACGAGCACCGCGATGGTGCTGTTGATCGCCGCGAGCAACAGCATGCGCTCCGTTACCTGGCCTTGCGCGCTCGAATCCGCGGCCACTCGCATGACGACCGCGGGCGACGTGGAGATGCCGATCGCGGCACCGACCACGGCGACCGATGGCGCGAAATCGAAATACGCGGTCAGCACGAAAAAGAGGAGGCCGCCGGTCGCCGCGCTTTCGACGATCGCCATGACTGCAAGCATGGGTGCGCGCTTGAGCCAGGCCAGATCGATCCGACTGCCGAGTTCGAACAACACCAGACCAAGCGAAATATCAACGAAGATGCGCAGATCTTCGGCGAGCGGTGGCGGAAATAGCCCGCTTGCTCCCAGCAGCATGCCAGTGACTGCGTATCCGGTTATTCGCGGCAATCTGAAATAGCGCGCGGCGAGCTCGCCACCCAACAAGGCCAGCATCACCATCGCGCCCACGAGCACCATTGGATTGGTGGGCAGCCATTGATTGGGCAGGAACGGAAGGCTATCCATGGTCAATCGATCGCCATCATGATGGGGTGGACGCGCATATAGTGAGGATTTGCGACGGCCATAATCCCGATCGCGCACCATCTGGCGTCGGCGAGTGCGAATGCCCGCACCATTGATCGACTCGAATGCGTATCAGGACGCGCGCGCAGGCATCGCTCATGATTGAGATCAGGTGGTTTCCGAAGGCGCGGGAGGCGCAGCAGGGCGCTAGTTTATCCGCTTCGCTTCAGCGCGAGAAATAAGACGACCGAAAGCGACGCACCGTTTCCCGTTTCCCGTTTCCCGTTTCCACTTCACCCTTCACCGCTCGACACACTGCCATCCATTGACGGGTCGGGCGGCGCATGCTCTGATGGCGGCTTACCCCTAACACTGTGAGGAGGAATCCATGATCATCAGGCGCACGCTCGACGCGCTGGCGGCATCGGCAATCGCTGTTGCATTCGCGGGACAAGCTATTGCCCAGCAACCACCCGCCGCCGCACCACGCGTACTCAAGATGCAATCGTCATGGCCGGCCAGCCTGACGATCCAGGACCATTTCAGGCACGTCGCCAATCAGGTCGACAAGCTCACCGGCGGTCAACTCAAGATCGAGACGATGGCGGCGGGCCAGATCGTTCCCCCCTTCGAAGTCCTTGATGCAACCCACAAGAAGGTCATCGATGGCATGCATTCGATCTCCTACTATTGGGTGGGCAAGAACAAAGCCGCGGCGTTGTTTTCAGGGCCTCCCGGCGGCCCCTTCGGCATGGATCACATGGACTACCTCGGATGGATGTACGAAGGCGGCGGCCATGAAATGTGGATCGACTTCTACCAGAACACCTTGAATCTGAACGTCATCCCGTTCCCCGCGCATCCTTCGAGCCCGCAGGCTCTGGGGTGGTTCAAGAAGCCGCTCAAGAGCGTTGCCGACTTCAAGGGACTCAAGTGCCGGCAGACGGGGCTGAATGCCGACGTGTACGCCAAGCTCGGGCAAGCGGTCGTCAATCTGCCGGGCGGTGAGATCGTACCCGCCGCGCAGCGTGGTGTGATCGATTGCGCTGAATGGGTCGGTGGCATCGAGGATCTCCGCCTCGGTTTGCCGCAGGTCTTCAAATACCACTACACGCCCGGCATGCACGAGAACAACTCGATCGGCGAGATGGTCATCAACCTGGATGTTTGGAAGAGCCTGACGATGCCCCAGCAAGAGGCGATCAGGTCGTCGATCAAGGACGCCTTTATTTCCTGGATCACGAAATGGCAGCGGCAGAATGCGGAGGCCATGGACGAGATGGTGAAGAAGCACGGCACCATCATCCTGCGCACGCCGCCCGACATCCTGACCGCGACGCTCAAAGCGTGGGATGAAGTCGCGAAGGAAGAGTCCGAGAAGAACCCGGTGTTCAAGAAAGTCTACGAGTCGCAGCGCGAGTACGCATCGAAAGTGGTGCCCGCCAAGCGCTACATGTTCCCGCCCTATTCGTTCGCAGCGAACTACTACTTCCCGGATTCCGCATCGAAACCGGCGGCGAAGGCACCGGCGAAACACTGATCGACCTACGCAGCGTTGATTGCTGCTATCAAGAGAAACCGGGCCTTGTGCCCGGTTTTTTTCGCTTGCTTGAATGGGGTCAGGTCTTGCCTTTTGCCTACTCGCTTCACATCAGCCCACCTGTGAACTTTCTTTTACTGCTCCGTGAGCGCGTTCGGAGTGTTCGAATACCGAAGAGAGCCGCGCACCCGCGATCCTCTCCGTTGACGTAGCATCTGGTTGAACGCGCTTGATGAATCGCCCCGAATTCTCCCGGCCGCCCAGCCGTTGTCAGCGGGTGGCCTGTTCGGTCAGACGGCGACCGAGGGAGAGCGCATAGGGAGTCGCCCGGGCCAGCAGCACCGGATCCTTCGACGGCTTGATGCCGGCCGGCAGCACCAGCGGGTTGTAGGTCATCTTGTCGCACTCGCCGCCGGCACCCGGCGCCACCGCATCAATCACCAGTCGGCCAGCAGTGATGGTTTGCCGGCTGTCGGGCCACGCCTGCGTCGGATCCTCGAGCGGATCGCCCTGGGCCGCGAGCTGGAACTGGAAATTGAACGTCACCGGTTTGGCCTGCACTCGCTGGCGCAGCTCGTCGGCCAAAAAATCATCAGGCTTGGTCTTCATCTCATCGTCGGTCAGACCCACCGTACCGGCCTCGGGCACGAACTGCCAGCGCACGAACCGCGACTCGTTGCGCGCGTTGACCAATTCGAACGCGTTGGTGCTCCAGTATTGAGCCGTGCCGTAGCTCGCCGGTACCGGCGCCTTGGCGAGGTACGCGCCCTGACGCATGGTCTCAGGGTTGGCGTCGTTGAAGGTCTTGAGCTTCTCCGGATTCGGCTTGCCGGTTGCCGGATCAGCGCTGCGCGCTTGCAGGAACGGGGCGAACTGCTCCGGTTTGGCCACGAAGAAAACCGGCGCCGAAATATTGGCCATCTGCCACTGCTGCCCAGTGGGAAGCGTCATCGCCAGCGCCAATCCGCGCACGGATCGGCCTTTGTCGCTGGCCTTGGGACTGCCGCCGCCAATGGAGAAACGGGCCACCACCGGCACCCGCGCGCCACTGAAAACCGCGGCACTGCTCAGCGCTTGACCCTGATCGTTGCCGATAAAGTAACCGCTCGCGCACACGCCCTTGGCACCCGAGCGCCTGAAAGTCGGCTGCACACCAAACAATCCTTCCAGTGCATCCACCTGGGCCTGTGGCATGGCGACCTGGGCCTGCGCGGCCGGGATGGCAATACCAAGACCAAGCAACGCGGCGGAAGAAACAGCGCTCTTCCAAAGAGAAGGAAACGGCATGGGAAGCTCCACAAAAGAATGCATCGCCGTTGCGCGCGGGATTGCGCGTCGATGGCGTCAGCCACCACTCGTACGTTCGAACCCCCGGCGCGGTTGCACTCCGTCGAAAAAATAGACGTTCAGTTGCGATGGCACGAAGAATCGGCGTGGAGCCTATCGGTGGCGCTCGCAGTGGACGCACCCGACAGAAGACGACAATGGCCCGAAAGGCCTGGAGGACTTCAGACCCATCGGCGCCCCATTGCAGACGCGAATGAACGACGTTCTACTTGGATGGGTCAATAAGAGATCGACACGGTGAGCGCGGCAATTGCCATGCCAGTGCGGCCGAACGGCTCGCCAACAAACGTCGACACCGAGCGCGGAATCGCTCGCCTGTTAAATCATCTTGGGCTCAACGCGACACACCATCCGGTTCCAGCCGGCCACTATGCATTGCATGCTCGACCGGAGATCCATCCGCGTTCAACGGTGGATGACTCGCGACAAATCCGAAGACGGCTGTTCCCAGCACTGCCAGGATGAAGAGCGTATTCGCCAGCACCTTTTTCGCTTGTCGTCGCGTCATGACGCGCACTCCTTCTGCCGCTCGACGCGCCGCGGATGGCGGGTGCTCCGCCATCCGCGGCGGCACGGCACGGCACGGCAGATCAATTCGGCGAGTAGTCGGTGAGAAACCGATAATCTTGGCGCCCGGCGTACGCGCTCGTCGAAGATGTCACATAGCTGGTCGTGTCGACCGGTTGCTTGAACCAACCGAACTCCAGACGCTTCGGTTGCAGCTCGGGCTGCGCCTCATCGGCGAACCCGATCGATGCCACACCCAAGAGCACTGCGACGGCGGCGATACTGAGGACATTGCGTTTCATTTTACGACTCCTAGATTGGATATTGCTTGCGTGGATAGTCGCTCCGCGGCGACGCAAGCTCACGCCGGACGGAAACCTGTTGCGTTGAATTTGGATGCCTCACACGGTCACTCGGCGGTCTTGTTCCCGCCGATCCGCAAGATGCATCGCGCGTTCACCGTGGATGCAGATTACGTGGGCTGCGTAATCGCCTTATTTCCGGCACCAATCGATTTGTATTGCTGTGTATCGCGGTCCGGGCCGATCGCCTGAACGACATGCCCGTGCAGAATCACGTCGTGGTTTGACCGCCGAGCGGGCGGGTCAGTTGCCGGACGGTGCCGTCCCCGGCGATCATCGAGATCTTGAACCCGAGCGCGTGCGCGAGAGCAAGCATCCCCCTGTTGCCTGCGAAGGTCAGGCCGCCAAGCGCCGTGATATCGGCGCGCTCGGCACAGTCGATCAAGGTCTGCAGCAGCCGCCTGCCAAGGCCGCGACCCTGCCACGCATCCGCGATGACGATCGCGAATTCCGCGGCCGTCGAATCCTTGTCTCGCACATAGCGCGCCACGCCGATTTGTTGCTCGATGGAATTGGTGACGATCGTGGCGACGATCGCCGTTTCATGGTCGCGGTCGACATTCGTCAGACGCTCGAGTTCGCCGGGGAGCAGATTGCGGGTGGTCATTAGTCGCTGGTAGAGCGAGTCCACCGACAGCCCCTCGAGAAACGCGCGTTCGCGCGCCAGATCATCCGGCCGGATCGGCCGAAAGGTGACCAGCGTTCCGTCGGTGGCCTGCCATTGGCCAGCACTCACGCACGCCGCATCAACCGGTGGCAGGAGAGGGGTACCAGGAATGCCGGAGACAGGGCTCAAGGGGTGAACGCTTCCTCGTCGACTTCGTCATTATCAGCGAAAAGATCCTCGCTGAGCTCGGTCGCGAGCGCGTCGTCTTCCAGCTCGCGCGCCTCGAGGACCGCCTCGATCGCGCTTTCCGGGCTGAGGAATACATCGCCGTAATCGTTGAACCCCATGATGCGTCTCCTTTCGCTGGTGAGCATTTCTACGGAAGTCATATTCAGGCGTTACGATTACAGCGTAATGACGCATGGTAATCGCGGATGTTCGGTTCTGTATCCTTTTGTATCCCCGTGCAACGCGTACCCGACTCGTCAGCATATAATTTCCATGCACCCACCATGGAGCGCTGAGTACCATGAGCGCCGGACACGTATTGATTGTCGATGACGACCCCGATGTGCGCGCGATGCTCGCCGACTACCTGACCGGGCATGATTACGCGGTATCGCAAGCCGAGAACGCGCCGACCATGCGGGCTCTGCTCGATCAGTCGACACCCGAAGTCGTGTTGCTCGATCTGAATCTTCCCGGCGAGGACGGGCTATCGCTTGCCCGCTACCTGCGCGAGCGGTACCGGCTCGGCATCGGCATCATCATGGTGACCGGCGCAGGCGAGCTGATCGATCGCATTGTCGGCCTCGAGGTCGGCGCGGATGACTATCTGCCCAAGCCCTTCGATCTGCGCGAGCTGCGCGCCCGCCTGAAGAACGTCATGCGCCGCGTGCAGAGCAATGCTGTCGTGCAAGATGCTCCGGCGGCCAAGGTGAATCGGATCGCGGTAGGTCGCTGCCTGCTCGACGTCCATGCCCATCGGTTGTTCGAGCAGGACGGTCGCGAGGTCGAGCTCACCAGCATGGAGTTCGATCTGCTGAAGGCATTCATCGAGCATCCGAATCGCGTGTTATCGCGCGATCAACTCCTCACGCTTACCCGCAACCGCGAATGGGAGCCGTTTGATCGCTCGATCGATATTCGCATTGGGCGGCTCAGGCGAAAGATCGAAGACGATCCCGACAATCCGACCGCAATCCGCACCGTTCGGGGTGCGGGCTATATGTTCATCACAACCGGTAAGACGGCATAGCCCGGCGCGCATGCTCGCTCGGCGGGCGATAGAGCCGCGACCACCACGCCCAGAAACGATCACCGAGGACGCCCCGGCGTCCCGCGGCGCGGAGCGTCCCCACGCGCGGTTGCACCAACGGAGGCACGATGGTCATTCGCCATCTCGGCCGGAGTCCAAGCGGTGCGCTGATGGTCACGCTTGCACCGTGCAGCGCGCCGATCACCGCGAGGCCTCCACGATCGATCCGGAACCACTGACCCGGTCCGAGCACTGTGTCCAACCGATCGCCCTGTTGCGTGATCCAGACCATCCCCAAGCGAACGAAGATGAGCAGGCCCCTTCCGTGGGTCACAAGCATCGTCGCATCACGCGGGAGGATCAGGTCCTCGTGAAGGATGCGTTCGTCGGGTAGGTCTTTCCATGAATGCCGGTCCATCGCGCTACTCCCGCTTCGCCCGGCCAGGAAATTGGTCGGCACAGCAGCGAGACTAGCCATCGACGGTATCGATCCGATCGCATTTTCCGGTCGATATGTATCGCGGACGTATCGATGGTAATCGTCGGGTAATAGTGCGGCCACCTCCGGCGGGTCGGCGCTACACTAACCTCCCGATGAAGCGTACTACGGAGGGTCGCAGCCATGAGACAGCTCCAGCGCGGCGATGAAACGTATCGGCGCCTGTTCAGTGATGACGATCTCGCGGTCTTTGCGATGAGCGATACGATCGAGGACTGCAACGACAGCACATGCAGATTGCTCGGCAGGACCCGGGATCAGATACGAGGCCGCACACCGCTCGATCTTTCCCCTCCGCTCCAGCCCGACGGCGTCCCCTCGGGCGAGGCGGGCAAGCGTCGCATCGACGCCGCACTTGCCGGCCTGCCGCAATCGTTCATGTGGGAATTTCGCCGGGCCGACGGCGAGCCGGTGGAGGTACTCGTGCAAATGGAGGCCGTCCGCCTCGATTCGCAGGTGCGACTGGTAAGCCGGATTCGGGATCTCTCGCACCTCTGGCGCGCGGAGACGTCACTCAAGGAAACAGAAACGCGCCTCCACCAGATTCTCGATCACACCAGCTCGATCGTGGTCGCCAAGGACCTGGAAGGACGCTATCTGTTCGTCAATCCGGCGTACGAGCGACTCCTTCGCATCCCGGCCGATCGATTGATCGGTCGACCGATGCGCGAGCATTTCTCGCCCGACCTGATGGCGCGCTTCGAACAGCATGACCGGCGCGTGCTGGATGAACAATGCGCCATCGAAGTCGAGGAAGAAGCCAGGGTCGCCGGCGAGACACGAACCTATCTCGTCAACAAGTTTCCCCTCCTGAATGCGCAGGGCGATCCCTACGCCGTGTGCGGAATCGGCACCGATATCACCGAGCGCAAGCGCACCGAAGAGGCGCTGCGACAAGCCGCGTTCGCAATGTCAAGCGCAGGCGGCGGGGCGATTCTCGACCACCTGGTCCAATCGATCGCTTCGATCCTGCAATCGGACATGGCCTTTATTTCCGTCTTCACTTCCGACGATCAATCTCGAATGCGCACCCTGGGGTGCGCGATGGACGGCAATGTCGGCAACGCGTTCGAATACGAACTGGCCGGGACACCGTGCGCGCTGATCGTTGGACAATCGTTCCGGTTCTTCGCGTCCGGGGTTCACACGGCATTCAAAGGCGATCCCCTGCTCGCCCGCCTGCGGATCGAGGGTTACGCGGGATTCCCGTTGAGCGACGCCGCGGGCCGCCCGATCGGGCTGATCGCGGTGATGTCGCGACAGCCCTTGCGCGACGCGAACCTATGCGAATCGATCCTCAAGATCTTCGCCGGCCGGGCGGCCGCCGAGATCGAGCGCGGCCGGGCGGAAGAAGCCCTGCGTCAATCGGAGGCAAGCTATCGCGCGATTTTCGATGAGAGCGAGGATGCGATCTTCGTCCACGATTGGGATACCGGTGCGATCGTCGACGTGAATCCGAAGGCGTGCGAGAGCGATGGATACACGCGCGACGAAATGTTGCGCATCGATGTGGGCGACATCAGCGCGGGCGAGCCGCCGTACTCGAGCGCCGAAGCCGAACGGTTGCTCGGAGAAGCCAAGCACGGACCGGTCCGCTTCGAATGGCGCTCCCGGCATCGCTCCGGGCACCTTAAGTGGAAGGAGATCTGCCTTAAACCCGCCCGCATCGCCGGCGTGCAGCGCGTGCTGGCGTTCTCGCGTGATATCACCGCACGCAAGGCCGCGGAGGATGCGTTGCGCTCAAGCGAAGAGCAATACCGGACAATGTTCAATGCCTCGCTCGACGGCTTGGTACTGCGCGACGCCAACCTCAACATCGTCGATGTGAATACCGCATTTCTCGAGATGAACGGCTTTACGCGTGACGAGTTGCTTGCCGCCGAATCGTTGGCGTATGTGGCGCCTGAACTCCGGGACCGCAGCAGGGAGCGCCTCCTTACAGTCTTGTCTGGACAGGCCACGACGTACCAGCACTTCGATTCGATCGGGTTGCGCAAGGACGGATCGCGATTCGACGCCGAGGCCCGCATGGTCCCGATACGCTACCGTGGTCGACCGCACTCGCTTTCCATCGTGCGCGACGTAACCGAGCGCAAACGCGCCGAACGCAAGCGCGCGCAATTGGAGGAGCAATTGCGACAGGCGCAGAAAATGGAGGCGATCGGCCAGCTCACCGGCGGTATCGCACACGACTTCAACAACATTCTCACCGGCATCATGGGTAACGTGACGCTGGCGACCGAACGCCAGGACGGGATCGCTGATCAGAAACTCGGCGTCTATCTTGGCCGCATGCAGCGATCGTGTGAGCGCGCACGCGACCTTATCCAGCAGATGCTCACCTTCAGCCGCCGCAGCCGTAGCGATCCGCAGCAGTTGAAGCTGCTGCCGTTGATGCGTGAATCGATGCAGTTGCTACGCTCGACGCTACCGAGCACCTTAGTCCTTACCGTCAGTCACGAGGAGGACGTGCCACCGGCCATGATCGATCCGGTCCAGGTGGAGCAGGTGCTGCTGAATCT
>JBJXGX010000086.1:0-4192 GCA_046160305.1 Burkholderiales bacterium | reverse complement strand
AAGCGTTCATTGCATGGGAAACGTTGATCCGGCTGGTTCGCGCAATCAGCGCGGCCAAGTCTTTTCGGGGGAGTGATTGGGAGGCGAGCCCCGCATGATGCCTACGGCTGTACTCAAGCCTCCGTTCGCCCTGAGCCTGTCGAAGGGTAACGCAGGTGCGTCGACAACGCGCGATGGTGCGATCAAGGATTCTCCGGCATTCACCCTTCGACAGGCTCAGGGCGAACGGTCGATCCCCTTAAGTAAGTGGTAAGCGCCATTCAAGGCTCGCCCCTCTGTAATGCCTTGAAAAGTATGATCACGCTGATTGCGCGAGATAGCGCTAATCAGCGTTTCCCTGACGTTCCATTTCTTCGCGCAAGAACCCGAGCTTTCGTACGATCTCGCGATCGGAAACCTCGAATAGCTTCGCGTCGCCGCTCTTCGCTTTATGGCTGATCCAGTTGCCCTGCGGCAGGGTGAAGATGTCGTGCTTGCACCATTCCGTTTTGTTGTCACCGATGCGCGTGACGCCTTCGCCTTCAATGACGACGCAGACGGAATTGCAGTTGACGCGGTACGGTGCGGTGTCACGCGCCTGGGCGAGCGCGAGCAGATGGCAGTCGATGGTCGACATCACCGGACCGCCCGTCGTGGGATTGGTGTAACGCAGCCGCCGCGAGCCGTCCGCCGCCGGCGCAATCGCTTCAAGCGCGCGAACGGCGTCTTCCCATGGGTAGCGGAACATCGGTGAATAGGGCGTTGCCGTTGTGCCGGCCGGTGTGAATCCGGCGGCGCCGAAGGCCGTATCCGATGGCAGCGTGGCGACGCCGTGCGCGGGCCCCGGCTCGAATACGCCGATCTTCAAATAGCGGTGTATCGGGACGTCCAGCGCATCGACCCAGATGCTGCGCCCGGCACCCTCGTGGACATGCTCATGCCACGTCCATCCCGGTGTGAGCACCATATCGCCCGGATTCATCGCGCAGCGCTTGCCCTCGACAACGGTCGTCACACCTTGCCCTTCCAGCACGAAGCGCAGGGCATGCATCGTGTGGCGATGCGGACGGGCCCGCTCGCCCGGCATCAATACTTGGAGATTGACCGCCAAGTTGCCGCATGCGCCATAGCTCTCACCATGGCGGATCGCGGGATCACTCAGAACGAGGACGCGCCGCTCGGCGGCTGCCATCGAGGTCTGACCGATTGCCGCGTCAATAAGCGGCTGCATCGTGCGCCAGGGCCAATTGCGCGGTGTTTCGGACTTGAGGTCATGCGTTTCGCGTTCCCAGAGCGCGAAGACGCCGGCATCGGCCATGGCGGTGTGGAAGGCGTCCATCGATCTCTCCTCGAAGCGGCATTCAGCGGGATGATACGTCGACTGTTTGATTTCGCCACACTTGATCTAGCGCAAATGCCGAGCGCAATGACTGGCTAACCTCAGGGTGAGCACCAATCCACAGGGAGAGCCGAATGCATTACGTCGCACACTGTGTCGTCGTTGTCCTCGTCGCGGTCGCACTCGGCGGTTGCGGTCGATCCGACCAGACACCGAAGTCGGTCGTCGCCACCACCGCACCCGACACCGGCGGATCGGCGCGCGGCGACTTCGGTCCGCCACAGGGCGAACCGATCAAAGCCGTGCTCACGAGCCCGCCCGAGGTGCCGCCAGCTACGAACCGAAAGACACCGGCCAAGGTCATCGTCGAGTTGGAGGTGCGCGAAGTTGAAATGGAGATTTCCGAAGGCACGCGCTACATGTTCTGGACATACGGTGGAACCGTGCCCGGCAGCTTCATTCGCGTACGCCAAGGCGACACGGTGGAGTTCCATCTCAAGAATCATCCCGACTCGAAGATGCCGCACAACATCGATCTGCACGGCGTCACCGGTCCTGGCGGCGGCGCGACCTCGAGCTTCACTGCGCCCGGGCATCGCACGCGCTTCACATTCAAGGCGCTGAACGCGGGCCTGTATGTCTATCACTGCGCGACCGCCCCGGTGGGCATGCACGTCGCCAACGGCATGTACGGACTCATGCTGGTCGAACCGCCGGAAGGGCTTACGCCGGTCGATCGCGAGTTCTATGTGATGCAGGGTGATTTCTATACGACCGGCAAGTATCGCGAAAAGGGGTTGCAGTCATTCGACATGCAAAAGGCGATCGACGAGCGTGCCACGTACGTGCTTTTCAATGGCGCGGAAACCGCGCTCACCGGCGATCGCGCGCTCAAGGCGAAGGTTGGGGAGCAAGTGCGGCTGTTCGTCGGCAACGGCGGCCCGAACCTCGTCTCCAGTTTCCATGTGATCGGCGAGATCTTCGACAAGGTCTGGTTCGAGGGGGGCACGCGATTCCAGGAAAATGTGCAGACCACGCTCGTGCCGGCGGGCGGCGCGGCGATCGCCGAATTCCGCACCGAAGTGCCCGGAAGCTACATCCTCGTCGACCACTCGCTCTTCCGCGCGTTCAATAAGGGGGCACTCGCGATCATGAAGGTCGAAGGCGCCGAGAACCCCGCGATCTATTCAGGCAAGGAGATCGACGAGGTCTACCTTGGCGATCGCGTCGCCGATCTTGCCTCGGTGGGCACCGCGGCGCGTGCCGCCGCCGCCGGGACATTGACGAAGGATGCGCAGGTCAAGGCGGGCGCCGCGCTCTACAACGGGACCTGTTCAGTCTGCCATCAAGGCAATGGACAGGGCCTGCCGGGTGTGTTTCCGCCGCTCGCCAAGGCCGACTTTCTGCTGGGTGATGCGGCACGAACCATCGACGTGGTGTTGAACGGCCTCGCCGGTCCGGTCAAAGTGAACGGCATCGAATACAACTCGGTCATGCCGCCGATGAACCAGCTCACCGATGATGAGATCTCGAACATCCTCACGTATGTCAACAATAGTTGGGGAAACAGCGGGCGGGTGTTTACCCAGGCTGAGGTCGCGGCGGTCCGCAAGGCACCACGCAAGGCGAGCAAAGCGGGGCATTGAGCAATGCGAGCACCTTTGTCTGGAGCGAAGGGCCATCGTCCGCGATGTGCGCTGATTGCAAGCGTGCTTGCAACTCTCGCGGTCGTCGGCATGCCGCAGCACGTGGCGGCTGCGGACTATCGCACGCTTCCTGGCGGCATGTTGAGAACGATCTTTCCGCCGGATGGCAAGTCGGCGGAGGCCAAGGTCAAGCCCTTCGCGATGCGTACCACACCGGTCTCGATCGGCGAGTTCCAGGCGTTCGTCCGGAAACGCGGTGAATGGCGGCGCGATAAGGTCCCAACGGTTTTCGCCGATAGCGATTATCTGGCGGGTTGGCCAAGCGCGGTCGCAGCCGATCCCCTGCGCATCGGGCAGCCCGTTACGCAAGTAAGCTGGTTCGCCGCCGCGGCGTATTGCGAAGGGGAGGGCGGACGCCTTCCCACCTGGCACGAGTGGGAGTTCGCGGCGGCCGCCGACGGGAAGCGCGCCGACGCGCGGGACGACCCGGCTTGGCGCGAACGCATCCTCAACTGGTACAGCCGCCCCGCGACCGATCCGTTGCCAACGGTCGGCAGGAGCGCACCGAATATTTTCGGGATCCGCGACCTGCACGGCGTGGTGTGGGAATGGGTGCACGATGTGGGAAGCCTCATGGTGAGTGCCGACAATCGCGAGCAGGGCGACCCTGACCTCATGCGCTTCTGCGGTGCCGGTGCCTTGTCGGTGAATGACCGCGAGAACTATGCCGTGCTGATGCGGGTCGCGTTATTGTCCTCGATGAGCGCGGCCGGCACCACCCGCAACCTCGGCTTTCGCTGCGTGCGACCACTGCCGATCGCGAGGAAGGGCAAATGATGATGACGAGGCTGATCCTTGCCGCAATCCTTGCGTTCGGTAGCGGGTCGACGTTCGCCCTGCTGCCGCGCGACTCGGTGTATCAACTCGACGCCGTCATGGAAGATCAGGATGGACGTAGCCGGCCCTGGTCCGCGAACCGCGGCGAAGTGCGGATCGTGACGATGTTCTATTCAAGCTGTCCGCATGCCTGCCCGCTGATTGTCGAGACGATCAAAGCCGTCGAAGCGGCCGTGCCCGCAGCCGAACGGTCGCGCTTGAAGGTCGATCTGCTGAGCTTCGATCATGAGCGCGACACGCCCGCGCATTTGAAGAAGATGGTGGCGCAACGCTCGATCGATGAATCACGTTGGCATCTCTATCGGACCGACGACGCCTCGGCGCGCCGCCT
>JBJXGX010000085.1:0-48872 GCA_046160305.1 Burkholderiales bacterium | reverse complement strand
CGCCCGTCAAGTCGACGGCGTTTACACGTCCGATCGAATGAAAGAAATTCGTAGCCATTCGCCGTACCCCGCCCCGCGTGTTTGGATCTTGAACGTGCGCTCTTGAGCCGCAACAACAATCAAGTCGTCGTGGCGGGCGCCGATTGGACAAAATCGTGGATCATGTTGGAGATATTCCGCTGAAATCCGCAATACGGGGCGTGTAGGCCGTTGGCGGTATTAACTCGGCGAGGGAGGCGAAGGCTAATTTTTACGCTCGCCAGCAACCGCATGTGCGACTCTTGACCGAGATCTGCGAGACGTTAGCAAAGAACTTTGCTCGGTAAGGGCTCGTTGCGCGTCGCGCAAAGGAAGAGCGATTGGAAATCGCCAATGTGCAGAAGGAGCTTGTCACGTCCACGCCCACGCGAGGATACCGGATTCAACTCAATGGTCTCCTATGCAAGACTGCGGAACGGATCGATCCCGCGCGACTTGCAGATACGGAACGCCGCACCGCGCGTCAGCCCAGTCGCTTCAGTCATCGCCTCGATGGTCCAGCCTGGATGCGGCCGAAGATACTTGTGTCGCGTACGCACGACAAGCGCGAACTCATTTCTGCCGATAAACGCGGCTGGTCGCGAAGCCCATCAATGCCATGGGCGAGATAGCGCGCTCGCCGATTCGAAACGGTGTGATCAGAAACGCGCATGCATCGCGCGACATTCGTCCAGTCCAGCGACGCACGATAGAACGATACGCGCCCGCATCGTGACAATCCAAACATTATGTTCGGGGCTTTCGGCCGACTTGAAACACGGCGGATTATGGGCGAGGGTGTGATGTCCTGTCCGAGAGCACGATGCGGGCGATCTGAATGTCGGGATCGAATTGCGGGATGTGGAAACGGCGCTACGGCGAGGTTACTCTGGCACCGCCAGACGCAACGGGCGGCAACGGACAAACTGGACCTGCTATCACTTGTACGATTCCGAGACCTCCCATATCCGATAGGTGGCTGATTGAGCACTAGCACTATAGTATGCTAGTACGTTAGGATACTAGCGTTCTCTCAATTACAGACGGACGCGTCCATGGAGATACTGTTATGGCCACCCCGAAAGAGCAAATGAACGTGCAGGTCACCGCCGCCGCAAAGCAGCTCGCCAAGACCTGTGCAACCGCCCACCAGAAGAGTCTGAATGTGTGGATCGAAATCGCCATTCGCGAGCAGGCTGCAAGGGACAGAAAGACGTTCAATCTCGATGCAATGAACAAGGCCCTCAAGAAGGTCGCCAGGCAGTACCTGCCCGGCAAGGTCGCCACCGAGGCACAAATGCTCGCCATGGCGCAGCGCGTCGCTGCGGAAGATTCGGAAGAAGGATTCACGGTGGAGCGCCACAGGGAGTCCTCGCCGGCGCCCAGGAGGCGAACCCAGTCGGCCCGTACTCGTAGTCGATGAGCAGGTCTCGGAAACCCATAGATTTCTGGGACGACAAGGAGACGACCCCGGAGGATATCGAGCGAGGAACTGCGAACAGAGTGCAAGTTCTCAAGGATCTCATCCGGCATGCGCTGTCCACCGAACCGCTCGACACCTCACAAGTTGCCCAATGGCATAAAGACTGTCTCTTGGGTCTGAGCTACGTGACCGACGAAAGTCTGCTGGGCGCCTACCGCGGCACCAATCATCCTCGGCTTATGGACATGATTGTCAGTGTGGGCGGCATACGCGGCGCCCCTCCCAATGAAGTGAATGAACAATTGGTGAGATTCTTCGGGCAACTCCAGAAGCAAATGAGCAACCTCGCGGCCAGGATCAGGCTCAATCAGGAAAAGTCGAAAGAGGAGCTCCGACAGATTGCAAAACTTGCGGGTTGGGCACATGGCGAGTGGGTACGGATCCATCCGTTCGCCAATGGCAGTGGGCGGACGGCCAGGCTCATCGCGAACTGGGTGCTGTCGCGCTTCCGATTGCTTCCAGTCGTTGGTATTCGCCCAAGACCGGAACACCCCTATGGACCGGCGGCTGTTGCCTCCATGCAGGGCGACCACAGCAAGATTACGCAGTTCATCGTGGCCCTACTCGAAAACCCGCCGAACGGCGACTAGACGCCTCAACTGCTTTTCGTGTCCGCAAATAGAAGCGCCCCCTTTGTACCCAGTGCCTCGACCCGGCGAAAACGAATCAAGCCTCGACGGTCGCCTGCGCAAGACCGCGCGGCGGATCGATCCCGCACGACTTTCAGATGCGGAACACCGCACCGCACGTGAGCCCTGTTGCTTCAGCCGTCGCCTTGATCGTCCAGCGCGGACGGGGCCAAGGGTGCTTGTGTGGCGTCCGTACGATGAGCGTGAGATCATTCCTGCCGATGAATGCCGGTCGGCCCGAACGCGGCTGCTCGTCGCGATGCTCGAGGCCGAAGGCTATGTGGGACTGGAGGCGGCGGGCGGAGCGCAGGCACTGCGACTCGCGCAGCAGAGTCCTCCGGATCTGATCCTGCTCGACATCATGATGCCGGACATGGACGGCTTCGAGGTCGTGATCGCGAATCAGCGGACCGCGCGGACGCGACGGCGCGGCGCTACAAGTCTCCGCCCACGGCATGATGGTAGAGCTCGGGGATTCGATCGCCAACCAGCACAAGCTTTACCTAGACATCCGATGTTGGATTCACGTGCGCGACGCATCCATGGGACGTCCGATTCGCCCCGGGGCACCGTGAAATTCTCGACCGTGTCCGGTCACTCACGAAACGGTGTGATCAGAAACGCGCATGCTGCGACATCTTCGAGACCCACAAGAAAGAAGGTTGACGCAGCATGAGGGCGGCGAGACGTTTTGGGTTCCCTGGCCTGTGAAACCGCAGCGGCTCCCGGACAGTACAGCCTTCCTCAAGAACATGGCGCCATAGCTCAAAGAGAGCGCTGCCACGGCTGAAAAATCCAAACGGCAGGGCCTGTTGCATTGATCCCACGGACTATGGTAGTGGGTGTGGGGCGCAGGTCGCCGCGCGCGATGCAGACCGTAGTACAACTCATGACGATCTGGGCCGATGACGGTCCGGGCCGATTGACCGCTCAGCGTTCCGGACATAGAGTCGGGGTCCGGTTTGGACGCGGCGGAAGCCCGCGCTGCGGACATCACCGCGCCAGCGGGAAGATTCCCGCTCGAAAATTAATCAGCAGGTCATGCGCACCAGTGAGCGGGACTCGACTCAAGCAACGACGAACGGCAGGACGCGGCGAGCGGCGGCTCACGCTGTGCGAGAACATGCGCGCCGTGCCCTACGTCCCGTTTTATCTCGCGCTCGCCGGGGATTTCTGGCGTACTGAAGGACTCGACATAACGCACGTGGTCTCGCCAAGCACAGCGCAGACAGCGACCAAGCTGCTTGATGGCAGCGTGGATGTCTCGTGGGGCGGGCCGATGCGGGTGATGATGCACCACGACGCCGATCCGACCTGTCCATTAGTGTGCTTCGCGCAGGTCGTCGCGCGCGATCCGTTCGTGCTGGTCGGCCGTGACCGCAAGCCGCGCTTCCGATTCCACGATCTCGTTCGCCTGCGCGTTGCGCCGGCGGGCGACGTGCCAACGCCATGGATGACATTCCAGGACGATCTGCAGCGTGCGGGCCTCGATCCCACTGCGATCGCGGGCCGCCGCGTGCGGCCGATGGCGCGCAACCTGCAGGCGTACCTGCGCGGCACGGTCGACGTCGTGCAGGTCTTCGAACCATACGCCGACCAGCTCGTGCAAGAAGGCCACGGACACGTCTGGCATCGCTTCACCGACCGCGGCGACATCGCCTACACCACCTTCTACGCGACGCGGCGCATCACCCGCACGCGGCGCGATGCCTGCCATCGGCTCGTTCGCGGCATGGCCCGTGCGCAGGCCGCGCTCTTCGCCGCGACGCCGGAAGCGATCGCCGATGCAGTCGCACCGTTTCTGCCCGAACTCTCGCGCGAGGCCTTGATGCGAATCATTGCGACCTACCGCGCGGCCGGCCTGTGGTCGCGCGAGCCGGATCTGCCCGCGACGCCGTTCGTGCGCCTTAAGGCAGCACTGATTTCCGGTGGCCTGATCAGCGGCGACCCCGCCTATGAGCGGTTGATCGATACTGAACTGTCGCGCGTTGCGTGAACCGAGGTAAATTCGCCCGATGACGACCCCCCTCACCATCCCGACCATCGACATCAGCCCGTTTCTCGACGGCGATGCGCGAGCCAAGCGTGCGATCGCCGCAGAGGTCGCCGAGACTTGCAAGCGCATCGGTTTCCTGAAAATTTCCGGCCATCGGTTTCCTCTGGATCTGCTTGCCCGCGCCACGCATGAGCTGTTCGCCTTCTTCGACCTGCCGCCGGACACGAAGAACCGCTGGCATCCAACCGGCCCGTCGAAGCAGCGCGGCTACCACGGCTTTGCGACACGCGGACTCGCCGCCACGCTCGGCCAGCAGGCGCCGCCCGATCTTAGAGAGACCGTGTTTCTCGGCCCGGTCGACGACCATCGCTCACATTACGCGGGCATGCCGGAGGCCGCGACGAGCTACGCGCCGAACCTGATCCCGACCGAGCCGGCCGGACTTGACGTCACGCTCGTGGCGATCTATCGCGAATTCGAGCGACTCGCCAACGACATGCTGCGTGTCTTCGCCGCCGGGCTCGCGCTCCCCGAGGACTTCTTCGGCGGCACCCTCGCGCGTCACTTCAGCATATTGTCTTGTCACCACTATCCGGCGCTGACCGTGCCGCCCCTTCCGGGCCAGCTGCGCACCGGTGCCCATACCGACTTTGGCGCGATGACGATTCTTGCCGCGACCGATGCCGAGGGCGGGCTCGAGGTACGCTTGCCCGACGGTACCTGGGCGGGAATCACGCCCGGACCGGGTGAGTTCGTCGTCAACCTCGGCGACATGATGGCCCGCTGGACCAACGAGCGCTGGGCCTCCACCTTGCACCGCGTCGTCAATCCGCCGCTCGGCGTGGTGCAGAGCCGGCGCCTGTCGATCGGGATGTTCGTGCATCCCAATTACGACCAGCGCATCGAATGCGTGCCGACCTGCCTCGACGCGGGCGAGACACCGCGCTACCCGGTGATCACCGCGGGCGAGCACATCAAGCGCAAGATCGAGCGCAGCCACGAAGCCGCGTTACAGCGAACTTGACTGCGCCGATTTAGAACCAGTTCCAGAGATCCTGCTTGCCGAGCAAGGCCTGTGCGTTGCCGTCGGAGAAGACGCGCCCTCCTTTCATGATGATGGCGCGATCGCATTGCGCTACTCGACCTTTATCCCACGCCGCGCCACCAGGCCCTTCCATGTTTGAATTTCCGCGGCAAGCCGCCTTGCGAATTCGGCGCTCGGGATCGTAAGCACCTGTGCGCCTTGCTTTTGGAAGATGTCGATAATTGCCGGCTTTATCAGCGCCCTCGCGAGTTCATCGTGCAGCTGCGCGATGATCGGCGCGGGAGTGCCACTGGCGGCGAGAAAGCCGAACCAGATCGACGCATCGTAGCCGGGGAAACCTGCTTCAGTGAAAGTCGGTGTGTCGGGCAACATCGGACTGCGCGACTTCCCGGTCACCGCCAGCGGGCGCAATTTCCCGGCGCGGATGTTACCGATCGGGCTCGCGATGCTTGATCCGCCGAAATCGACGCGGTTGGCCATGACTTCGGTCATCGAGCCGCCGATGCCCTTGAACGGCACGTGGATCACCGTGATGCCGGCTTGCTCGAAGAACAGTTCGGCCGACAGATGCGACGATGTGCCTTGGCCCCCCGAAGCGAAAGTGACCTGGCCGGGCTTGGCTTTCGCTGCTGCCACCAATTCGCGCAGCGTCTTCGCTTCCCAATCGGTGCGTGACCAGAGAATGTACGGCGCCTCGGCGACCACGGTGATCGGCGTGAAGTCCTTGATCGGGTCGTAGGGCAACTTCGCATAGAGGGCCGAGGAGATCGTGATTGAATTCTCGGTGATGAGCAACGTATGCCCGTCGGGCGCCGATTTCGCAACCAGGTCCGCCCCCAAGGTCGTGCCTGCGCCGGGCCGATTCTCGGTGATGACTTGTTGACCCAATGAGCTGGAGAGCTCGGCGGCGAGCGCCCGCGCAGCAAGATCGGTGAACGATCCGGGCACCACCGGCACGATGATCCGGATTGGTCGGTTCGGGAAAACCTGTGCATGCAAGGCCCCAGCGTCGATCGAGAGCATGCCGGCCGCAAGCACACCCACCACGAAGCGATACGACAACCCATTCATCCGTTACCTCCTCCACAAACCTTGCATGTGAATCACGCGGGCAATACCAACAATGCGACTTTGCCGGATCGCACCCGTCCGCCGACCGCCGTGCCACGAGCCCCGCGAAGTGTTGTACTCACTAACGCACGCACTTCTACGATACTTCTACGGATTACCTGCTATCGCGATCGCGCTTTCAACCAGTTCCTGGTACTGGCGATCGTTGCTGCCCAGATAGGTCATCGCCAGGATGCGCACCGGATCGCCGGCATAGAAACGCTCGTATTGCACCTGGCGCGAGCCGAACGAGTCGCCCGCGAGATCCCAGGCAAGTTTGAACAAGCGCACACGATCGACCGACGCGAGCCCCTCCGCACCCTGATAGAAGCGCGCGACGTCTCCGGCGATTTCCGGTGCGTTGAAGTCAGCCGCGGTCGGCGTCATGAGGAGTCCGCCCGCGCCGATCATTTGCAGCACTTCGATCACGCGCGGATAAAAGGTCGGCAGCAGCCCGCGCAGTGCCTGCAGCGGCGCGAGGGTCGCGCGCACACTGCCGGAGGCGAGCGTATCGTGCTCGACCTCCGCCCGCACGATCGCGCTCTTGACGAGCTCGACATAGCACATGCATTCGCCGAGCTTTTCCTGCACATGCAGGAATTGATCCGCCTTGATCGCGCGCGCGATCGCCTGCGCGATCCCGACGGCAAAGCGCATCTTGACCAGTGCACGCACGTTCGTCTGGTGCGCGGTGTGATTGCGCAGGGCCGTGTCCGGATAGAGCGCGTTGGCGAGCGCGACGTTGTTGTAGATGAACACGCGCTCCCAGGGCACCAGCACGTCATCGAAGATCAGCACCGAATCGCATTCTTCAAAGTTGGCCGCGAGCGGATGGTCGTAGTGGGAACGATCACCCCAGTCATAGGGTTCGCGGCAGATCTGCCGCAGTCCGGGCGCATTGATCGGCACCGCGAACGCCACCGCGTGCGGCTCGTCTCCGGGGCGCAATCCCGGCAGGTTGTAGATCAGCATCTCGTCGCAGATCGGCCCCATGGTCGCGAGCATGCGCGCACCGCGGATGATCAGCCCCTCCGGCGTCTCGCGCAACACCCCCATGTGCAGATGCGGGTCGACCTGTTGCGACGAGCTCTTCGAGCGATCGGTCTGCGGCGAGATCAGGGCGTGACTGAGGAACAGGTCGTTTTCGCGGACGTACTCGTAGTACTTCACGAGATTGTCGGCATAACGCTCGCCATCCCGCGCGAACACCTCCTTGGCCTCAGCGAAGGCAAGCAGCACGGTATTCATGAAATCGGGCGAGCGGCCCATGAGTCCGAACGTGGCTTCGGCCCAGAGCTGGAACGCCTTGCGGCGCTTCACGAGATCGGCATGCGTGCGCGGCGCCATGAAGGCCGTGCCGACCGGATCGCCGGTCGTGGGTGACGCATAGGTGAGAATGCCCGCGTGCACCGGATCGTGCTGCATGTCGTAGAGATGCGCGAGCCGCTCCACCGGACGCCGGAATGCGGCGTGTGTGGTCGGATCCTCGACCCGCTTGCCGCGCAACCAAACCTCGCGCGGTCGCTCACGCAGACCTTCGATGAACTGCTTACCGGTCCTCACGGGCATTTCGGATCACTCCAGACTCGAACTAGGCTCGCGCAACAGCATGCATGATGCCCATGCCGATGATCCATTGGGGGATCGCCTGATAGTACTCGACGGTCGCATCGTAGTCGCCCGCCGTCGCGAGCGCGGCGAACGCGGCCTGCCACGCACGGATCTCCGCGCCGCCAGAGCCACCTACGCGACGCACCTCGTCGTCGTTGAATTGCTCGAAGGCCGCCAGATCGCGTCGCGCGAGCAAATCGAGAATCTTTGCGTCCCAGATCGGATCGAGTGGCAGGCACGGCCCCTCGCCGCGAGCGGAGGCACGGCCCGCCTCGATAATGCGAGCCTGTCGCGCGGCCCTTGCTTCCGGACCGGGATTGCGTCCGGCGATCAGGAATTCACGACGTGCCGCATCCGCGCTCGCAAGCTGCGGCAGCGGCGGATCGTGCGAGAGCCCACCCGAGCCCACGAAGAGGACACGCATGTTCAGCCCTGCTGCGTAGCGCCCGATCGCTTCGCCCAGGGCGCGCACCCGCGAGAACCGCGGCAGCGGCGCGGCGGCGCAGTTGATGAAGATCGGCACGATCGGATAGCGATCCGCGGCCCCCACGGTGCTCTGCCAGAACTGCGTGAAGCCGTGGTCGACCACCATGCGGTAGGACAGGGCCACATCGATGTCCGCATCGGATGCCGCGGCGTGGGCACCCAGCGCGAATGCTTCCGGAACGCGCAGCGGGCCCGAGTGCGTGCCGTAGTCGCCGATCGCCGAGCACTGCACGCCCACACAGAACGGCGGCATCAGGTCGTAGAAAAAACCGTTGTAGTGATCGGGCGAGAACTGGAACACGATCTGCGGATCGAACGCCTCGATCCGCTTGCCGAGGCGTTCGAACGCCGCGCGCACCGCCTCACCGACCGCCTTCCCCGGGTCGGTGAACGGCATCAGCGGCGTATGCGAGGCGCAGGCTGCCTGGAGTGTTGCACTCATGATCAACGCGGCACGAATCGGGTTGTGAACGCGGCGGGCGGCACATCATCGAGAAAACCGCCACCCATTACTTCGTTCGCGAGCTTGGCGAACTTGCCGAGCGATCGCACGGTGTCATCGGTCCAGGTAGTGGTGTAGTCGGCGTTGACGCGATCGCGCAGGATCGCGGTGCCCTTGGCGTCCAGTCCAAGTGCCTTGCCATAGGAATCGTAGACTTCGGGATGGCTCTTCACATAGGCGACGGATTCGGACCAGGCCCGTGTGAATCCGGCGATCGCGGCCGGCTGCTGGCCGACGAAGTCGTCATTGGAAGCCACACCAATCCAGAGGAAGTCGTCGCCGACCTTCTCTTTGTAGACGTCCGCGAGATTGGCGACCGATCGGAATTTACCCGAGGCAATCGCCTTGGCGGCGAGCGGATCGAACAACAATGCCGCAGCAATTTCATTCTTCTCGACAAGACTTGGCAGCAGACCCGGGCCCGCGTATTGGAGGTCGTTGGTCTTGGCTGGGTCGTAGCCGTAGTACTTGCTGGCGAGCACGCGAAATAGAACGGTCGCGGTCCCGGCTGCGCCGGCATAGGAGCCGACCTTTTTGCCTTTGAGATCCTCGAGCGTGCGAAACGTCGATCCGCGCGGGGCGATGATGTCGAGCGACACGCCTCTGCCTACCGGATAGAACATGACCACCGGGAATCCCTTGTTGCGGAACTGCGCAAACGCAGTCCAACCGCCGAATCCGACGTCGACCTGCTTGCCGCGAATCGCAGTGAATAATCCGTCCAAGGTTGGATAGGTTGAATATTCGATCGCAATGCCGTGCTTCTTGTCGAACCCCTGCTGAATCATCACATTCGAGGCGATCGCATTCACCGCCTGCGCGAGATCGCCCAGGCGGACCTTGATCGGATCGGCAGCCTGCGCCGTGCCGATTGCAACCGCTGCCGCACACGACATCAGGGTAAGCACGATGCGCCTACATGTCGTCCTGCTCATTGCCGGTTTCATCATTGCATTTCTCCAGTGGGATTCGCGATGGGATCGGACTGCGGTTTTCAAGGACTGGATGCGGCGACCGGTTCGGCCGTCATTTCCGCCAATGCGAGAAATCTGCGCAGAACGTCGCGATTGACGTCGAACACGGCCGGATCATCATAGTCGCGCGGCCGCGGCACCCTAACGATGATCTCGTCACGGATGCGACCCCGCGCCATCACGAGTACGCGGTCGGCCAGATACGAGGCTTCGTAGGCATTGTGGGTGACGAACAGAACGGTCTTTCGCGTCTCGCGCCAGATCCGCAGGAGATCGACACGCAGGCGCCGCGCGGTGAGCTCGTCCAGCCCGCCGAACGGTTCGTCCATGAGCAGGATCCCGGGCTCCACGCAGAGCGCGCGAACCAGTGCGACACGCTGGCGCATTCCACCTGAAAGCTGGTGCGGATAGAAGTCGCGGAACTCGGACAGACCGGCCAAGGCAAAGTAATGGTCCTTGAGATCGGCATGGCGCTCGTGCGGCAACTTGCTGCTGTCGAGCGCAAAGTCGATGTTTCGTTCGGCCGTCAACCATGGGAGAAGGCGCGGCTCCTGGAAGAGATAGCCGATGCGATTCGCGCTCAAGGTTACCGTACCCGTGTAATCGGTTTGGAGCCCGGCAATCACATTGAGCAGGGTCGATTTGCCGCTCCCCGAAGGCCCGAGAATACAGACGAACTCCTGGTCAGCGATTTGCAGATCGAGATCATACAAAACCTTTAGCGCACCGAACTGCTTGCTCAGGCCGCTGACGGAAATAGCAACGTTGCTCATCGTTCGTTCAATCCATCATGCTTCGTTCAATCCCGAATCCCTCACAGTCCGACTCTTGGCCGCCAGCCGAACAGCCGATGTTCGATCGGTTTGAGGATGCCGAATTCGATCACCAGCATTACAAGGGTAAAGAGCAGAGTCCAGGCGAGCACTTGCGCCATATCTGCAAGCTGGTACCAATAGAACAACTTGAAGCCGACCCCGTTGGGACGGCCGATCAGTTCAACCAGCACGGCAATTTTCCATACGATTCCGAGGCCAAAGCGCACCGAAGCCATGACATAGGGCATGACCTGCGGTAGCAGGACGCGGAGCAGAATCCTGGTCCGGCCAGCTTCGAAGATGCGTGCCATTTCGACCAGCTTGAAGTCGATCGTCTTGACCCCTTCCCATAGATTGATCGCGATCGAGGGCGCCGAGGTCAGCGCGATGGCGAGAATCGTCGCGACTTCATTCAGCCCCACCAGCATGAAGCAGATGATCGCGTAGCAGAGGCTGGGCACAGTGAGGCCGACCATGACCCAGATGTCAAGAATTTTCTCGGCGCGCTGGCTGATGCCCATGAAAATCCCGACCGGCACGCCAATCGCCATCGCCAGCGCAAGGCCGCCCGTCACGCGGAGCAAAGTGATAGCGAGGTGGGGGAGCACATCACCATCCGCGAAATCCTTCGCCAAGGTCACCGTCGCAACGACCGGGCCGGGAAACAGGTTAGGCGGCATGACCAATGAAAGCAGCCACCAGACAAGCACAGCACCGGCCACCGAGGCGACTCTAAGTCCCATCGTGCCTCGAACGCATTGCCAGGTGGGCCGGATCCAAGCCCGCTGCGAGCATGCTGCGTTTTGCGGCGGCATTGGCATCGCGTACGACCGCCGCCTCATCCAGGGTAACGAACCGCCGCTCCCGGATGATCACATGGCCATCGACGATCACATCGCGCACATCGGCACCGCGCGCGCTATAGACGAGGACGGCCTCGAGATCCGCCGCGGGTGTGAGATGCGGTTGACCAAGATCGATGGTGATCAGATCTGCGCGCTTTCCAACCTCGAGCGAACCGATTTCGTGGTCCATTCCTAGCGCACGCGCGCCTTCGATCGTGGCCATCGCCAGCACCCTCTTGCAGCCGAGGGCGGTCGGATCGTTGATAGCGGTCTTGGCGGTCGCGCACGCGTACTTCATCGTCTCGAACAGATCCTGCCCGCAATTGGCCGCCGGACCGTTGGTGCCCAGACCGCAAGTCAGTCCGGCGTCGAGGAAGGGTTTGATCGACGGGAAGCCGGTGCCCCAGAACAGTCGGGTCTGTGGATCGAAGACAACCGCAGTGCGGGTGTCGGCGAGCAGACGGATCTCGGCATCCGATACATCGGAGACCGCGACCGCCTGCGTGGACGCGCCAAGGCAACCTGCTTCATGCAGCAACTCGACATTGCGCCATGGCCTCGCGTGATGCTGGGCGATCTTCTGGTTGAATTCGGGCGATTCCGCAACATGCATGTGCATGCAAAGGCCAAGCCGTTCGGCGAGCGCGCGACTGCGCCTGAGCTCTTCGAGGTCGACCACCCATGGCAATACCGGCCCGAGCGAGAGGCGCAATCTGCCGCCCGCACTGCCGTGCCAGCGTGCCGCGAGCGCCGCCACAGCGCGGTCCTGCGCATCGATCGATTCGATAAAGTCCGGCGCATAGTTGCGTGCGTGAAAGCCCCGAGCGAGCACCGCGCGCACACCGCTGTCCCGCATGGCGCGAAATGCGGTGTCCTCGGGCACTTCGCCCTGACGGCGCGGAAAGAAGAAGTTCTCGACCACTGTGGTATTGCCGTTGCGCAAATTCTCCATGCAACCGAGCAACTCCGCGCTATAGAGCGCATCCGTGTCGATGCCCCGCATCAGCCCCATTTCGACTTCCAGCCAGCCGAGCAGCCGGCGTTCGACGCCGATGGTGCGTCCGAGAATCATGCAAAGATGGGTGTGGCAGTTGACCAAGCCGGGCATGACGAGCTTGCCGGTGGCGTCGATCACTTCGTCCACGCGGCCGGCGGGCACGTCTGCCGAGCGGCCCACATAGGCAAGCCGGCCATCCTGAATCAGGAGAGCGCCATCGAACAGGATTTCGCGCGACGGATTCATGGTGAGGACCGTCGCAGAACGGATGAGTAGCGAACTCACGATTTCAGAATCGGCGCGCTTGAGTGAGCGCAGGGTTCAGTCTGGAACGTCGTAATGACGTCAAGATTCGTTTTCAAGGTGAGGAAGTCGTCTGGTCCGACCGGCATCGTTGGATCAAATCACAATGCGGAATCCTTGTCCAGCAATCGCCTGGTGTTTGCGCTCGCCCTGGACGGCGTGGCGCCGGGCGCGCAAACCATGCGTCCTCGAAACCAGTTGTGCTGGCGCAGTCTCCCGCTGGATCGAACATGTTGACCGACCATATCCTGTTCTTCGCGAACGGCGTCGTCGTGCGCGAAGGCGTGATTACGCACCGTAGGTCGAGCGTGCGCGTCGAGCCGCCCAGCCTCTAAAAGCATACGATCCGTCTTCGCCTCATGATCCAATAAACCATCCCTACTTTTTCGCAAAGGCCTACTTGATGAGCGCTACCAAGCTACCGAGAATCGATACCCATAGCCACTATTTGCCGCCTTCGCTCTACGAAGCGATGAATGCGTACACGGCAAAGGATGCGACGTTCGCGCGATTGAACGCGCTGATGCTGAGCCAGGGCCCCGATGCGAAGCTTCGCAATGCCGCCTCCCGGCTGGCCGAGATGGACGCTGCCGGGGTCGCCATTTCGGTGCTGTCGTTTCCGCCCCCGGGGATCCAGTTCGGGTCCCAGGAGAACGCAGCACGCCAGGCGCGCGCCGCTAACGATGAATTGATCGCTGCAGCGGAAAACGCGCCCGGCCGCTTCTACGTCGAGGTTGGACTGCCATTGCCCTTCGTCGGGGAATCAATCGCCGAGCTCAACCGCGTCGCGAGCCATCGGCTCGTGCGAGGCATCTGCCTGATGACCGATAGCGCGACATGGACCTTGGACGAGCCGCGCTTCGATGCGATCTATGCACGAGCCGGCGAGCTCGGTTTTCCGATCATGCTGCACCCGTCATTGGAGGCCTGTCCGGCCGCGTTCGGGCAATGGGCGTTGACGGCGAGCCTTGCCCCGATGGTCAGCAGCTCTCTCAGCGCGTTGCGTCTGATCCTTTCGGGTACCCTCGATCGGGTTCCCAATTTCACCCCGATCGTGCCGCATCTGGGCGGGGTGATTCCCTATCTCACTCAGCGCATCGACGATTTGAGCGGTCGCGGCGCCGCGGCGCACCCCCTGATTCACTACCTGCGCACGCGGCTCTACTACGACACCTGCTCGTTCCATCCGCCTGCGCTTCGATGCGCGTGCGAGACGGTAGGCACCGGTCGCTTGATCCTCGGCTCTGACTATCCATTCCGGGGCACGATCGAACGCTGCGTGGCGGATCTGGAAGCGTCGGACCTCAGCGTAGAGGAGAAGCGCGCCATCGCTGCAACGACCGCGGCGCACTTGTTTCGCATTGACGTGCGTTAAGCCATACGTTCTAGAAATTTCCCATTCTGGTTCGATACGAGAATGTACGACCCATCGGGAGCGGGAGTCGCTGCGTGCGCTTGACGAGCGCCGCCGGAACCGGCCGACATTCGAAGGCACGCCACGGGTGCGCGAGTTTTTGCATTGAAAATCACGACATGGCCATTAGTGATATTTTCGTAATTCATGACAACCGATTCTGATCTCAATCGTTACATCTCCAAGAGCGATGTTGGAGAATGCGCGTATGGTGCGAAAGCGATTGAGCGAGGCGACCAAGAAGCGATTGCGGGCCGGGCGAATGCTGCTGGCCAACAAGGGTTGCGCGGAGGTGGCTGCGGCCGTAGGGGTGGCGCGGCAGACGGTGTACACGTGGAAGAGGCTGCTCGATGAAGGTGGCATCGATGCGTTACGGGCAGTGCCAGAGCGCGGGCGTCCGTCCCAGTTGGACGAGCAGCAGTTGGCCGGTGTGCGCGCAGCCATCCTGCAAAGCCCCACCGAGCATGGATTTGGCACCGAGTTGTGGACGCTCAAGCGCGTGGGGGCACTCATCGAGCGCATGCACGGGGTACGCTTTGGCCAGACGCAGGTATGGCGAATTCTGGGCAATCTGGGCTTCAGTGCACAAAAGCCCGAGAAGCGCGCCATCGAGCGCGACGAAGACGCGGTGCGTACCTGGAAGCGACGCACCTGGCCTGGGCTCAAAAAAAAGCCCGGAGCGAAGGCCGCCTGATCGTGTTCATCGACGAATCGGGTCTGAGCGGACATATCCAGATCGCCTATCTGCCGCCGTACTCGCCCGATCTGAACCCCGTGGAGTATCTGTGGGCTTGGCTCAAGCGCCATGCGCTGGCCAACTACTGCCCTAACGACCTCGCCGAACTGCACATCACCACGCGCAACAAGCTCAAGAGCGCGCAGCAACGCCCCTCGATCATTGCCGCCTGCTGGAAGCAAGCTACGCTTTGGTAATGTCATGATTTACGGAAGTCTCAATAGTCCAACAAGGTTTATCCACCGCGATGAACCTCGTGATTCAATCTGGCATCTCGGCGCGGCCGATAAACGCTATTCGTTGACGATGCGGTAGTAAATGACGTGGCAGCCCGCGCGATGGCGACGATACCCCTCTCTAACGTGGTCACAGGCTCCGCCATGTTCAGGATTGTTGGCCAGCAGTTTGAATGCGTTCGTAAGTTCGTCGGTATATCGATGTACTTGTTCGATTCCCCACTGCTCTGTCGTGTACATCCAAATCGATTCGAGGTCCCGTATCGCCGCGGGCGTTAGGCGATACTCATCGTGCTTTCTTCTGGCCATGTTTGGCGACCATTCGTCGTTTGAACTTCGCCGGATCGAACGGCTTCGATGTTCCGCTTTGTTCGCCGCGAATGAGCTCAGCTCGAAGAGCCTCGATCTCGACTTTACGCACTTGGTCGCGGCGAATCAGGTCGCGGATGTACTCACTGTCGTTGGTGAATCCCCCCAATCCAATCTGCGCCTTTATCCAGGCGTCCTGCTGTTCGGTGATGGTGATGGTCTTGCGTGCGGTTCCCATAGTGTCTCGGGCGTCGATGGTCATACTATTGGTGCAACGACGGCAACATAGCACTTTCCCAAGATCCTTTAACGCGAGCCGCCTCGGAAAACGCTGAAAGGCACCGCGTTTATGTGGCGCACACCCGAAGCGGTCCGTTGGCGCAGCGGCGCTCGACCTAAATCTCGTTTGCCCGAGATCTCGTTTGTCCCAAATCGCGCTTGTCTTAAATCGATTACCCTGTTCATATACGCACCCACCGCCCGGGGATTCTCGGATCGCCTGCTTGTTGAAATCGCGCGTCAGTCAGATACCGTACCGCGCCTGCATCACCATCTGCGCGCCAAGTCCCTGCCTGCTAGCATGATGTCGGCCCGAAAGAAAAATTCAAACTCGAAATCGGGAGCAAGCACCGTGTCGATACGATCTCAGCTAAGACCTTTGGGGAATATCGTTCAGTTCGCTCTGGGCGTCGCGTTGTCGGTGGCGGCACCGGCAGCGTCAGCGTCAGCGCAAGATTCCCGAGCCGCCAAGCTCGACCAGATGATGCCGATGGAGCGGCAGGATTTCGGCGTGCCGGCAACCAGGCAATTGCATACGGGTGCGATGCACGGGCCGACACCGGCGAGCCTGCCTGGTGGGCAGATCATCACCACCAAAGGCCTGGTCGCACTGGTGCATGCGCGGCAGGCCCCCTTCGTTGTGTTCGATGTTCTCGGTCAGCAGGACATGCTACCCAACGCCGTGCCGGCGGTATGGCTCGCGCAGGCGGGCTCGTTCGACGACGCGGTTCAGCAGCAGGCAATACAGTTGTTTGCGCAGCACACCCAAGGTCGCAAGGACACTGCGTTGATCTTCTATTGCCTGTCACGCGAATGCTGGATGTCGTACAACGCTGCGTTGCGCGCTGTTCATGCGGGCTATAAGAACGTTCTTTGGTATCGCGGCGGCATCGAGGCGTGGAATTTCGCCGGGCTGACCACGCAACCACCGCAGCAAGGGCAGCAGGCCCAGCAGACCCCATTGCGCCCACCCGGCCCGCCACCGCAGCACGGCAACCAGCCGATGGCAAAGTTCGAACCGGCAATGCCGCTCGCGCGGGGAGACACAGGTGGAGCGAGCGCGGCGCGACCGTCCGGGGAGTTGCGCATCGGGCAGGGGCGACACTTTTCGTTTGCCCTACCGCCCGGCTGGCGGGTCGGCGAAGACGGCCAATTTGCCCTCACCTTGGTGGCGCCTGACAACCACGCGATGACGGTCATGGTGGGCAATTCGGGCTTTCCGCTGAACTATTCAGCGGCGCGCTTCGCCCATGAAAAATTGTCGGCAACGCGGCCGCAGAACCTGCAACTGAGCGCGCCGCGCGAAGCCAGACCCGCGGGCGGGTTTCGCCAGGCGGTCGAGTTCGACGTGAGCATGATCAGCCAGAGCGGCGTTGCAACGCGCGGTGTGGCCAAGGTTTCGGTGACGCCGAACTACGACTCAGCCACGATGGCGATGACCGCCGCGCTGTCGTCGTCCGACCAATGGGCCGGGTATGCGTCCTGGTTGCCACAGGTCGCCGATCAGGTGTCGGCCACCAACGGTGCGGCGTTTGGCATGCGCGGCGTCATGCAGCAGAATCTGCAAAACTCGATCGCGTATGGCGAGGCGGCTCGGCAGTACCGGGAGTGGTCACAGAAGAATTGGCAGGGTGTCACCGACGCCCGCAACGCGAGCCAGGACCGCCGGAACTTCGCGGTGCGCGAGAATCTGGGCGGCGTGCAGACCTTCGCCAATCCGTTTGGAAGCGGCCCGGCCGTCGAGATGCCGATGACGCGCAAGTACTACTGGGCCAGTAACCAGGGCGGCTTCGTCGGCACCGATGACCCGAGTGCCAACCCGAACGTGGGCTCAACCGGCGAATGGCGCAAGATGGAACGGGTGGTGAAGTAGCGCCGTAGCCCTTCGGCCGCCTGGCGGCCGATGGCTAATAGCAGGGTTGCCTGTATCAACGACCCCGTGGCGACGCTGCGCGAATAGAGCGGTCAGGAGGACGTGCGACTGGCCGGCAGCCGTCCGCCGAATCAATGCGAGCTTCTCAGCGAAATGGATTGTGGACGCTTAGCGATCCAATTTTCTGGCCATGTTGAAGATCCTCACTACACAATTCCGTGCAGCCCGCATCCAAAGCTGCGGCGACGATCAAGGCATCGTAGATCGACAGATCATGATCACGAGCCAGCGCCACAGCGCGGGCATGAACCGCGGCGGTGAGCGGGCGTGCCGGGCCGAGCAGTTCTCCGATGACCGCAAGGGCGGCTTCAATTTCGCCCCATCGCCACCGTAGCTTCCGGCGGGCTACGTTCACGAATTCGTTGAGGACCTGCACGCCGATGACACCACCGCCGGCGATGAGCGCTTCTGCCTGGACGCTACGGGGATCACCGGCGGCGAATGCATAGATCAGGATATTCGTATCGAAGAACCGGCTACCGGACATTGGCCTCGTCTCGATCAAAGCGAAAACCCTTTGGCAGTGGTTTCCTCAGCTCACGAAGCCGCGCCAGCGCTCGATCGCGACTCTTGTCGCGTCCCACTTGGAATACGCGCTCTCCGGTTACGACAATTTCGATCTCATCGCCTGACTTGAGCTTGAGCGCCTTGACAATCGCGTCAGGCAATCGAACTGCAAGGCTATTTCCCCATTTCGCAACGCGCATATCCTCACCTTAAAGATATACATACTCTTTGTAGATTATAGCCGTGCGTGAGCGGCCTCGCAATTCTGCGTCGACATTCTGCGTCGCCGCGTCCCTGTGGCAAGAATTGCCGTTCAGGCAGCCTGCCCGCCATCCACCTCGATGCACTGCCCGATGATGAATTCCGCTTGCTTGCTGCATAGCCAGACGATGATCCTGCCCATTTCCTCCGGGGTACCGAAACGGCCGGCGGGGATGGATTGCAGGCGGCTGGCCCACTCCGGGCTGCGGGGGTACCCGTATAGTGCATCGTTCCGGGCGGTGTCGGTGGTGCCGGGGCTGATGGCGTTCACCCGGATGCCCTTGGGCGCCAGCGCCTTTCCCGCTTTCTGAGTGAAGGTGTACAGGGCACCGCTTGCAGTGGCATAGGCCACGTCGGTGGCCCTGCTGATCTTGGCTTCGACCGAGATGACATTGACGATGCTTCCGCCCTGCCCTTGCCGCAGCATCACCGCGGTCACCGCCTTGGTGCACAGAAAGGCGCCGGTAACTTTGATGTCCAAAACCCGCCGCCACGCCTCCTCGGATAAATCTTCGAGTTCGGCCCAGGCCGCCATGCGGGGAGCGCTGGCGTTGTTGACCAGAAAATCGATGCGGCCGAATTCACGCACGGTGCGGTCCACGGCCTCTTGAACCTGGGCGGCATTGGTTACGTCAGCCACCACTGCCAGAGCCCGGCGATCCATGCTGCGAATCTCATCGGCCACGCTATCTACGTCGCGCCAACCTGCAGCCCGTTCATCGTCCGGAAAGGTTTCGGGGGATCGCCCCGTTCCGGCAACGGTGACGTGGGCGCCTTCTCCAGCGAAGGCGATGGCCGCCGCCCGCCCGATGCCCCGCATTCTTCCCGCGCCGGTTACCAGCGCCACCTTGCCGTCAAATTCGCCCATTCGATCGCTCCTTTCGAGGTTGGAGTATTTGCCACAGCGGTACGTAGATGCGGGGAGTCTATCGTTCGTAGAGCACTGTACGGGCGCGTGCAATACGATTGATGCCCGGCTTGCATGCACCCCGGACTACGCTCGTCTCGGACCCGTGATGTTCAGGCTTCGCGTGCTGCTCGGCGCTTCATCGAGATCCTCGAAAGCCACGGCGCGGACGATCAGCCGAGAACCGGCTCGATAAGCCTGGGCGGCGCGAATCAGAAAAATCGTCAAAGGTGAAGCAGGTCAGCAGCCCGGGTTCCCCGTGCTTCAACACATGATCAAGAATCCACTGGTGGTCGTTATCATGGTAGCGGTAACGGTCGTGATGACGACGGCAATCATGAAGCTGCGGTAATCTGGGGGCATTGCGACGGCCATTCCGTATGCTCGCCGGGGCGTAGATAGAAGCGCTCCAGGCAGCCGTACGATAAATCCGAGTACCAATCGATGTCGTCGCCGTCCGGGGCAAGACGACGAGGATGCGCTGACTGCTGGCGCCAGTGGAGTCGACATGCGCATATTGTTGGTTGAAGACGACGCCATGCTGGCTGACGCGATCTCGCGCGCCTTGACGCAGTCGGCGCACACGGTCGACCTGGCACAGAACGGCGAGGAAGCCGATAGCGCATTGGTCGCAAACGAATACGATCTTGTCTTCCTGGATGTGGGTCTGCCGCGCATAGACGGTATGGAGGTGTTGCGCCGATTGCGTTCGCGCCGCAGCAGGGTGCCGGTGCTGATGATCAGCGTGAATGACACTCTGCAGGACCGAATCAACGGTCTGGACCGAGGCGCGGACGATTACTTGGCCAAGCCTTTTCATCTTTCGGAGATGGAAGCGCGTGTACGCGCGCTGATTCGGCGTTCGCATGGCGGCGGCAGCGCCGATCTCGTGCATGGGCGCCTGCGTTTGGACATGGCAGGACGGCGCCTGTATATGGACGACCAACCGATGGACCTCTCAGTACGCGAGCTTGCGGTGCTGGAGTTGCTTTTGCTGCGTGAGGGACGCATTGTGACTAAGCAGCAGATCGTCGATCATCTCTATGGCTGGGAAGAGGGGTCGACCAGCAATGCTGTAGAGGTCTTTGTCTATCGCCTGCGACGCAAGCTCGAAGCCAGTGGCGTTGATATTCGCACCTTGCGGGGCATGGGCTATGTGATCGAAAAGCCGAATGACGCCTAAGCAGCCCTTGCTGCGCAAGCAACTGCTGAAGTGGCTGTTTGTTCCGCTGTCTTTGCTGCTTAGCGTCGATGCGTTGATAAGCTATTGGGTTGCCTTGAGCTTTGCCGAACGCGCCTACGATCGTTCCTTGGTCGAGATTGCACGTGATCTTTCATTGCACCTGCGCCGACAGAATGGCCGTGTCGAGCTCGATCTTCCCGAGGCCGCGCGGCGCATATTGCTGACCGATCCGGAAGACCAGCTCTATTTCGAGGTCAGTGCCGATGAGGGGCCGGTTATCGCGGGAGCGCGGTTGCCGAAAGCGCCTGGTCAGGCAAAAAGCACCAACAGGCGGGAGAGTCTATATAACGCGGTGATCGACGGCGCTCCGGTACGCGTGGTTGAGATGCGCGCCGACCCGGGCATGATCGCGAACGCGCACGAGATCGTAATTCGCGTCGCCGAGACCGAGAACCGACGCACGGGCCTCGCGCGCGAAATTCTGTTGAGCGTGCTGCTGCCGCAGGTGTTGCTGATGATTATCGCCGGCGTCGTCGTCTGGCTTGGCGTCGTGCGCGGGCTGGCTCCCTTGGAGCGCATTCGAAAAGCGGTCGCTGCACGCTCTGCGCGTGACTTCAGTCCGGTCTCGGTGACCGATGTGCCAGGCGAGCTCCACCCGCTGCTCGATTCGATCAACGCGCTACTCGGACGACTCGAAGCCGTGCTCACCCTGGAGAGCCGGTTCATCGCCGATGCCGCGCATCAGCTAAAGACACCGGTCGCCGGCCTGCAAGCGCAACTCGAGCTCGCTCGGCGCGAGCAAGACGTAGAGCCGATGCGCAAGTCCGTCGCACGCTCGATCGAGGGCCTCGAACGTCTTGCGCGTCTGAGCTCGCAGTTGCTGTCGCTTGCACGCAATGAACCCGAGGCGGCGTCCGCGGTGCGGCTGGAGCCGCTCGATATCAAGGCCCTGGCCTTCGAAGCGGCAGCGCGCTGGGTACCTGAGGCGCTGAGGAAACACATCGATCTTGGCTTCGAGGGCCCTGATCAGCCCATCATGATTCGCGGTGAGCCGGGGCGCCTGCACGAATTACTCGACAACCTTCTGGATAACGCCGTGCGCTACACCCGTGAGGGCGGGCATGTGACGGTCAGGGCGAGCGCGGAGCCCAACCCCACGGTGGCGGTGAGCGACGACGGGCCAAGCATCCCTGCGCAGGAGCGTGAACGCGTCTTCGAACGTTTTCACCGCCTTCTCGGCAGCCCACGCGACGGCAGCGGACTCGGATTGGCCATTGCCCGTGAAATCGCGCAAATACATGGCGCTGAGATCGGCTTAAGCGACGATATCGATGGCGTGGGCAATACTTTCAGCGTGTCCTTTCCGAAGTTATCTTAAACGCTGCCCGTACGCGTCGCTGTAAGCTTACGTTCATCTCACTGTGAGATTCCATTCATATAGATGACGGGTGACGGTCATTCTCCGGTAAGGGGTCATTAAGGTTCAGCCCATATGCTGCCGTGTAATCGCCGCAAAGCCATTTCGAGCGCGGCGTCCCCTTCCGAGGCAAGTCAGCATGGACATGTTGTTGAGTTCGTTTTTCTGGGTCACGCTCGGGCAGATCCTCATGATCAATATTCTGCTGAGCGGTGACAATGCGGTTGTCATCGCACTCGCCAGCCGCAATCTGCCGGCGAAGCAGCAGAAACAGGCCATCCTGTTCGGCAGCCTTGGCGCCATTGTGCTGCGCGTGATTCTTACCTTCTTCGCGGTCGTCCTGCTGTCGTATCCCTATCTGAAAATCATCGGCGGTGTCCTACTCGTTTGGATTGGCATTCAGATGCTGCTTACGGACGATGGTGAGGAAAAGCTTGATGCACATTCCGGACTATGGGCGGCGATCAAGACCATCATCATCGCCGACTTCGTCATGAGTTTGGACAATGTGCTCGGGGTGGCCGCAGCGGCCAAAGGCAACACCGTTCTGTTGGTGCTGGGACTCGTCATCAGTATTCCGCTGATCGTCTACGGCAGCACGCTGATCCTGAAACTGATGGAGCGCTTCGGCTTTATCGTGGTGCTGGGAGCCGGGCTGCTCGGCTGGGTGGCCGGTGAGATGCTCGTCACCGATCCGGCAATCACTGATTGGGTTGAGACCCAGGCGCGTTGGGCGCACACGGTGACGCCGGTCGTGGCGGCTCTTCTCGTGGTGACGACTGGAATGTGGATGGCGCGCAGAAGCCGCGAAGCATCCCCGCTCGCTGTGGCCATGACGGCGTCAGGACCCGCCCAAACCCTAGTCCTGCCGCTTGCAGGAATTTCGTCCCGGCCCACGCAAAGTGACCAGGCAACCAACGACCACCGTGTCGCCGTTTATACCTCGCACAGCCCAGCGCAACCGAGCCGTCTTGCTGGCGCGGAATTGTTGGCACAAGCGTCGTCCCCAAAGATTGACGCGAACGCTATCGTGATCTGCGCCGACGCCGCGCCGGAAGAAGCGCCCGTGGGCTTTAGGTGGATATCAAGTCCGTGGCGCATGCTACCCGACGGTACGCGGGACTATGCGGTGTTGCGCGGCAAGCACGCCTTTTATCGACTTACCCCGGATAGCTCACACATCCATCGCAAGCCGCACTTGTGAGTTAGCAAGCAAGCAGCGAATTCCGATGATGAGCGAAAGCGGCTGCATGTTGCAGCCGTCTCCGCTGAATGAAGGCCCTCGTCAAGCTTAGGCTCGCGACCCTTGCCATTACTGTGGTGCGGCGGCTCCCCGCCACTTCTTGGCGTGCACAGCGAAGATGAAGTGAATGTCATCATCACCGCGGCGGCGCACCAATCGACGTGCTCCTGGACGAGCTGACACAGCGTGGTATCTTCGAGGCGCGGCAGCACCAGAGAATCCACGCTTTCCGGCGGACAAGTTGCGCTGAGAAACGGAAACCGGACGATGCAACGCGGCTACGCCAGCACACCAGAAGGACAAATCCATTTCATCACCCACGGCCGGGGCGAGCCGCTGTTGCTTCTGCACGCGACGCCGCGTTCGGCAGCGAGCTTCACACCGTTGATGCGGCTGCTCGGCAGCAAATTCCAGTGCTTGGCTGCCGACACCTTGGGCTTCGGCAATTCCGATCCGTTGCCCGCGAAGGCAAAGATGGAGGATCTCGCCCGCAGCATGGTCCATTTTCTCGACGCGCAAGGGATCAAGCGGGCGCATGTGCTTGGCTTTCATCAAGGCAACAAGATCGCCGCAGCGATGGCTGCCGGTTTTCCGGACCGAGTCGGCAAAGCCGTGCTCGTCGGCATGACGCACAGCCTCGTGGTGTCGCGCAAGGATCGCAACGCGGCGATCATGAACATCGTCAGCAAATACATGACCACCTATCGCGAGAGCCCGGACGGCGCGCATCTGTTGCGCGGATGGGCGGCCGACTATCACAGTCTTGCCGGCATCTGGTGGAATCCGGCGATCATGACCGGGCGCCGGATCACCGAAAGCGCGCTACGCATGCAGGAATCGCGCATGATCGAGATGATCCAATGCCGCCGAAGTATCAAACAGGGCTATGCGATGAATTTCGGTTTCGACCTGACCGCGACGCTCCGGCGGATCAAGGCACCGACGCAGGTGATCGAATGCTGCATGCCCGATGAGGCGCATCTTGGCGCGCAGGGGCCGAAGATGGTCGAACTGCTGAGGCGTGGTTGGCTGATCACATTGAAGGGTGCCGGGTTCGATGCGACCGAAGCGCGCGCGGCGGACATTGCCCGTGCGGTAAGCAAATTCGTGCTCAAAGGTTAGGGGCAACAATGCGTATCTGGCACCAGAGCTTCACTGACCTCACGGTGATGCCGCTATACTGCAAGACGCTTACCGAGCATGCTGCCGCGGTGATGGGCAACGACGCAGCCGTGAGCGTGCACGGACTGCGACCGGGAACGTACACCGCTGGTTGTGCGCCGATCGATGCGATCAAGTATCGCTACGTGGCCGCGGTCCAAGAGCTGCAAATTTGCGACGCGGTGCGAGTGGCGGCGCGCGAAGGTTTCGATGCCGTGGCGATCGGCTGTTTCTTCGATCCGGGCCTGCGTGCGGCCAGGTCGCTTGTCGATATCCCGGTAGTCGGGCTCGACGAGAGCTGCGCTTTGGTTGCGTGCTCAATGGGGCGCAAGTTCGGCCTCGTCACGCTCTGCGAAGACCAGTCCGCCGACTACGCCGATCTGATGCACGCGTACGGGCTCGAACGCCGTTTCGCCGGGGCGGTCTCGGTCGATCCACCGATCGACGAGTTCGCGCTTGAAGCGGATGAAGCGACCGCGCGCGCGATCGAGACACGTTTTGATCAGGCGTGTGCGCGCATCATTGAACGCGGCGCCGACATCATCATTCCGGCCGATGGCGTACTCAACGAATTTCTAGTGCGCCGTGGTCGCCTGGGCGCACATGGCGATGTGCCGGTGATGGATAGCCTCTGGGTATTGTTCCAGCACGCAGCGTTCCTGGCCCGGCTCGCACGGACGACCGGCGCCGGCGTCAGCCGTCACCAGTTCTATGCGCGCCCGCCTGAGTCAATGATCGATCACGTACGGCAGTTCGCACGCTCGCAGGAACCGGACGCCGGCTTCTCAGGGGATCGGTGAGGCATCCCGCTTGGCCGATCAGCCATTTCCGTGCTCACCACGGCGCCACGAGCGACAACGATTGGCGGCTCTGCTTGCGATAGACCTGAAAATCCCGATCCAGGGTCCACACGACAGCATCAGGTTTGAGTTCGGCCATCCGTACCAGACACGCGTCGGCGAAAGTCATCGGACGGCTGCGATAGCGTTGCATCAGTTCGCGCAACTGCCGGTACTCCGCGTGAAAATCAAACTCGCTGCGCAAGAAGCCCGCGTGAACCAGCGCGAACAGATCATCCGTGTCGTGCCCATCGCGCTTCAGCAGGAACAGCGCTTCCGAAATGACGGCATCACAAGTGAGGACGGTCGCCGGCGCACGCTTTGATTGTTCGAGCGACCAGGCATGCTGATGATCGTCGCCAACGAGCAGCGCGACCAATGGCCCGGTGTCGATAAGCCAAGTCTTCAACGGCCGTAGTCGTCGAGGTGTTTCGGGTTGGTCGACAAGTCCTTTGCACCGCCCCGGTTCTTGCCTACGATGGACTTGATGACGTCGTAGCCGCTCTTGTCGGGCTCGAGTTCGCCCGTCACGCCGTAGGCCCGAAGGGCGCGCCGAACGAGTTGTCCTTGCGAGACGCCTTCCTTGCGGGCGCGCGCGCGCAGCGCCCGACTTTCGGCCTTGGAGATTCGTACGGAGAGCGACTCAGTTTGCATGCTGAAATGTAGTACATTAAATCCATAAATGCAAGACATTACGTTGGCATTTACTGAATGTACCTGCGCAGTTCGCGCCCTGGATGACCGGCCGCGTTCATGCTCATAAGATGCGCCAATCTTCACAAACCAAGCGCGGGATCAGGGGACCTACACCCAGGACAACTCATCAGATCGCCACGTGCCCGGACTTTGACGCCGCGCTCGCGTGGCGCCGGCAGTGCGCAGGGCAGGCGTATAGCCCGGCGCTCGCGTCAGGGAAGCAGAAGCACCTTGCCGAAGGCCTCGCGCGATCCGACCACCTGGTGGGCTTCAGCGGCTTGACCAAGCGGAAATGTCGCGTGGAGGACCGGCTTCAACTTGCCCTCCGCGACAAGGTCCATGACCGACTGCAGCTCTGTCAGGGTGGCGTTCTTGGATCCAACGAGCCGCAACTGCTTGCGGAAGAACGGGATGATGTCGAGCGAGACTAGCTCGCCGGCGTGCGCACCCGCCGTGACGATGACGCCATCCGTCTTCACGCATTCGAGGCTGCGGGTAAATACGCTGCCGCCGACATGCTCCATGACCACGTCCACCCCTTTACCGCCGGTGAGTTCAAGGACGCGCGGCACGAAATTTTCCTCGGTGCGATAGTTGATGAGGTGGTGCGCACCCAGCGCCTTGGCACGCTCGAGCTTCGATTCACTGCTCGCCGTCACGAGCACGGTTGCGCCGGCCAGTCGGGCGACCTGGATTGCAGCGCTGCCGATGCCGGAGCCCGCGGCCTGGATAAGAACAGTCTGCCCCGCGCGAAGGCCGCCGCGATTGATCAGCACGTGCCAGGCGGTGCCAAAAGCGACCTGGGTCGCCGCGGCGTCTTCGAAGCTGACGTGCGCGGGCAATCGGCGCAAGGTGGCGAGCGGGACTTTCACATACTCGGCGTAGCCGCCCGGCATATCAATGCCGAAATAGCCACCGTGGACACCTTGGTCGCACAGGTTGTCGCGACCGCTCAGGCAAAACTCGCAGGTTCCGCAGGGAAACCGACAGGTGACCCAGACGCGGTCGCCGTCCTTGTAAGGGCTCGCGGCGTCCCCGATGGCGGCGACCTCGCCCGCGAATTCCCGTCCCAGAATATGCGGAAAGCTCAGCGGAATGCGGGACGTGCCGGCCCGAACGTCGAGGTCCACATGATTGATGCCCACTGCCCGCACCCGCACTACCGCCTCGCCAACCCCTGGAGTCGGCGTGCGCGTTTCTTCGCAGACCAGGACTTCCGGGCCGCCATACCGGTGGAACCAAGCCACTTTCATCTTCATCGTCCCCTGTGTATCGTCCCGTGTGCAGCGGACCGTCCGAGCCCGATGGGACGACTCGCATCACGGATCGGTCGAGGGAATTCTGGCATAGATCGATCGCGTGGCCTTCGCGGCCACGAACGGATTGCCAATGAGATTCAGGCGCGCGCTTCATCTGTCCGTGTACGCGCCAACGCCTGCGCATCGTGCAAGCAAACGCACCCTGGTCGCAAGCGTCGTCCCCTTTCAAGCGCGGCAATCGAAGGACAGGTAATCTGTTCCCTGATTTGCGCAAATCGTGAGGTTAGGAGGGCACCATGGTCAAAGATAAGGCAATTGGGAAGTACCGAATCGTGTACGAGGAGGAGGGCGAGGGATTTCCGGTCTTGTTGATTCACGGGCTTGCCGGGGACCACAACGCTTGGGCTGCGCAGATCGAGGCACTGCGTGATCGCTACCGGCTGATTGCACCAGACAACCGCGGCGCAGGGCGCAGCACGCAGATCGACGAGCCGATCACAACCGAGGACATGGCGCGCGACATGCTTGCGCTAATGGACGCGGTTGGGGCGCCGAAATTCCACGTCGTGGGGCGCTCATTAGGCGGCCTCATCAGCCAGCACATGGCGCTGATCGCACCGGACCGGATTCAATCGATCGTGATGCTCGCGGCCGCGGCGAAGGTCGATCCGATCGGTCACCGGGTACTCATGAATATGCGCGAGGTCCTGCAGTGGACTGGATCGTGGGCGGATCACGCACGTCATTCTGTGCAGTACTTCGTGGCGCCAAAATTCTTCAACGACAACCCGGATCGTGTCGCAGCCATCGAAGCGCTGATCGGTGGCGAGACGCGCTCGCAAGCGTGCTACGTGCGGCAGAGCCACGCTGCGCTCACCCACGACACGCTCGCTCGACTCAGTCAGATCAAGTGTCCCGTTCAGATCATGGCCGGTCGACTCGATCCGATCTGTGGGCCGCTCGCGACGCAGTGGATGATCGATCGGTTACCGCAGGCCGAAGTCGTATGGTTCGAGGCGTCGAGCCATTTCTTTCTCATGGAAGAGCCGGCTCGCTTCATGAGCGCGCTGAACGGCTGGCTTGCAAAGCACGCGCCGTAGGGACGACTGGGGTCAGGTCTTGTCTTTTGCCATTTCGAAGGAGAGTGAGTGCGACCGCTTGTCCCAGCAAGTTCGAGGCAAAATGCAAGACCTGACCCCATAGGGTTACCTGCCGTTGTCATTACTCCGCCGCGATCTTTGCCTCGATCGCGACTTTCGCCCAGCGTGCCAGGTCCGCAGGGACGATTTCCGTCGTTTGCTCGATTGTGGTGGATCGCGGCATCAAGCCCTGCCTGTCGAACTGCTTACGGATCTCCTCCGATTCGGTGACCGCGCGGAAGTCCGCGTTGATGCGCTCCGCGATTGCGCGCGGCGTCTTCGCGGGCGCAAAGACGGCACTCCAGCCATCGAGTGCCTCCAGGAATTCGATGCCTTGCTCGCGGAACGTGGGGACATCGGGCAGCGGCCCGAGGCGGTCAGCGCCGGACACCGCGAGGATCCGAAATCTCGCGGCGCGCATGTTTGCGATTGCGGTCCCTGCCGGGACGAGCATCACCTGCACCTGACCGCTCAAGAGATCGGTCATGGCGCCGGCGGCGCCTTTGTACGGAACGTGGACGACGTCGAGCCCAAGACGATGCTTGAACATCTCGAAGCCGAAATGATGCGGGCTGCCGCTGCCCGGTGTCGCATAGTGAAAGCGACCCGGCTGGGCACGCACCAGCACGAGAAACTCCGCGAGATCCGTCGCGGGCATCGTTGCAGTATTCACTGCCAGCGCCCAATTCGTTGAGCCGGTCAACGAGATGAACACGAAGTCGTTCGCCGGATCGTAGTTCAGGTTGCTTATGACCGCCGATGCCAGCGTCGAAGACCGGTGCGGCGATCTTTTTGCCGGCCAAATCCTGCGGCTTCTCGATCCCACGGCCGCGCAGGGTATGGATCGCAAAGGGCGTGCGGTTGTAGATCAGATACAAGGCTTGCAGCCGCGTCGGTCCAGATCAGAACGCGAGCGGCGAAACGGCGGGGCATGGAATCCTCAGCGTCGTAGTAATCAAGGGAATCGCCGATTAAGCTATCTCGCGCAACCAGCGTGACCATGCTCTTCAGGAAGTTACGAGGCGGCGAGCGCTCTTGTTCACCCAATCCCAATATGCAGCCTAACGCGATCGGGATAGTTCGAACAAACGGCCGCGCCGATACGCCGGTGCGACTCCATTGATCGATACACAATGTGTACCATTCCAACGTGCAGGCAGGCGAGCCGCCCGAATGTCTTCCGACCAAATCGATCCATCGAGCCTCGAGGCCGTGCTGTATCCGGCGCCTGCACATTACGGGCATCGCGTCGCCTACGCCGCGAACGTCCATGAACAACCGGTCGGCGCCACCTTGCTCAACCAGCCTGTCGTCGTTTTTCGCCAAGAAGGCAAGCTCGTTGCCAAGGCTGATCGCTGCTTGCACCGCGGCGCCCGCTTATCGCCTGGACGCGTGGTTCCGGAGGGAATCGAGTGCGCGTATGGACCCATGCTGAGTGCGCGTATGGACCCATGCTGAACGAGCTTGTGGCAGAGCATCGACGGGCCGCACGCGCGGCGCCCCCCACCGTGCGGCCGACCTGACGCGAGAATCGGGTTGCCGGCGCACATCCTGTCGAGGAGCATCCGACCGTGCTTCGCAGTCACGACCGTTTCAATTTTTCGCCGATCGTCGATCGACCTGTCTACGACTGGCCACGCGACTGGGGCAATCGTGTAGGCATCTGGCGATTGCTGGAACTGCTTGATGCCTACGACATCCCCTGCGCGGCGAATCTCAATACGGAAATCTACGAGAGTTGCCCGCAGATCGCTCGGGCGTTGCGTGCCCGCGGTGACGAAATCGTCGGGCACGGACGCACCAATGCTGAGCGCCAGGCGGAAATGAGCGAAGAAGACGAGACACGGATGATCCGAGAGGTCACCGAGCGGATCGCGCGGGAAGAAGGGCGCGCTCCGCTCGGCTGGATGGGCCCATGGGTCAATGAGACACTGGTGACTCCCGATTTGTTGCACGAGGCAGGTTATCTTTATGTCATGGACTGGGCGCGCACGACGATCAGCCGACGTGGCTTTGCACACGGAACAACGGGCGGCTGCTGTCGGTGCCGTATGCGCGTCCGACGAACGACCTTCCGATGATGCTTGGCGCGAAGATGGCGCCGGCGACCTGGGTCGATATGCTGATCGATCAGTTCGATGAGATGCTCGAACAGGCGCGTCGTCAACCTATCGTCTTCAATCTATCGCTGCATCGCTATCTGGTCGGGCACGCGTTCCGCCTGCGGCATTTGCGCCGACTTCTGGTGCACATCGCGGCGCACCGATCCGAGATCTGGCTCACCCGTCCCGGCGATATTGCCTTGCATGCACGCGGTCGCGCGATCGCTACGTAAGCCAAGTTCGCATCGTGCACGCGCACCTTAAAAGCGCCGGTGCCCGTTACTGCAAATTCCCGAAGAGTCGTTTTCTACCCGAAAACCGTCGACGCCGGCAGCGCGTGCGCCGTCCCGACCATACTATCGCGCGTCACGAGCTTCACGAGTTGATCAGCGCTCCATCCGTCGGTACCGTTTGGGCGACGCGGCAGCACCAGGAAGCGCGAATCCGCGGTGCTGTCGAGGATTCGCACCTCGACATCAGAAGGAATCAGCGTCCCGAACGCTTCGGCCAGTACGACGCGCGGCTCGACGACGATCCGATTGCGGTAAGACGTGCTCTTGTACCAGCCGGGCGGCTCGCCCAAGAGCGGACGCGGATAACACGAACACAAAGTGCACACGACGGCGTAGTGCATCTGATCGGTATTCTCCAACACCGTGAGATGCACGATCGGTTTGATGTCGATGCCCAATTCCGCACACGCGGATTTCGCATCCTTCAGCAGGCGGGCCTTGTACTGCGGGTCGGTCCAGGCACGGGCAACCACCTGCGCGCCACGCATCGGCGAGATGGTCTCGATCAGTTCGACGTGGCGGCGGATCTCGTCCGCTGTCACTACGGCGTCGCGCTCGAGCAAACGGACCAGGGCGGCCGTGCGTTGCTCCCAGTAAGCGAGCTCGGGATCGTCCTCAACGATCGCCCCGTGTGATTGGCCAAGATGGGTGGCCTGAGGAATCGTCCGAAACGGATAGCGGTTGGTGATTTGCGGTCCGCTCATGTCATCGATCCTTCGGTTCTGCTGGCGTCAACCAATGCTCGTAGAGCTCCGCGAAGATGCGATCCTGCGGCGCGTATCCCTTGAGGTCGTGCCCCCATACGTCGTGCGGATCGAACGAAACGAGATAGAGCGGCACGGGCGGCAATCCGTAGGCGTGGTACGCGATCTTTTCTGCATCGGGAAAACTGCCATGGAAGGATTCGATGACGCCGGCCTTGCCGAACAACCATGTGGGCGTACGGATGTGCCCGCGGCGCGGTTCGGTCATTACTTGTACGCGTGTTCCGATCGCGAATGGTGCGCCCATCGCTCAACCCAACGCCGGTGGAACCGGAATCGACCGAATCGCCGCCTTCAACTCGGCGGGATCCACGATCCCTTGATCGATCAGCCACTTTTCGATCGCGAGTACGCGGCGTTCGTAGTAATCGGGCAGACGCCGCATGAGTGCCGGCGGTACCGTGTCGGGCGGGGCGCCGGCAGCGAACATCGCGTCGATTTCCTCCGCTGTGCGCCGGATCGGATCAAACGTCGGTAGGATGCCTCGCTCGATCATCACGTTATGCACCGCGGTGATCCGTTTCGCATAGATCGATAGTGGGTGCTCTTCGACGTCGACCGGCCTCGCATCGCGCGGATCATGCGTGACCGGTTGATGTCCACGACTCAGTCGATCTTCGTAGCGTACGCTCATGATGGAATTCCTCGATTGCCGTACCGTCGCCGTTCGAACGGTTGTGGATCTTGCGGTCAGTGCCCTCTCCCGTCAAGCGTGACGCCCTACCAGGCCGATCGGGGTTCGACGATGATCCCGGCGGCACACGCGCAGCGTGCAAGCGAAAGCGACCTTAGAATCGCGGACGAATTGGCAGGACACTCCCCGCCGACACCGGTCGTAGCATGGCGATCCTCTCGAGTCCAAGTCGAACCCTCATACCGCCCCTTTCGTCAATCTCCTCCCTATGAAGCCTGCCACCGGTATTGCTGACCTCGGAGTCGTTCGCGCCGCTGGCCGCGCGGGCGCCTCAGCCGATGGCCGGCTCGCATCATTTGCGATAGACGAAGCGCCCGAGCAAGAAGTGGCGCTCAAATCGATCTCGGAGCGCTATCCGATTGTCGTGGAGCATTGCAAGCCCATCGCGAACTCCGGCGGTCCTGGCCGCCATCGCGGTGGTTTGGGACTGGAGTTGAAGCTTCGCGCCACTTCGCCGATTGCGATCGCGTTCACGTTGATCGGCGACGAGCTCGGGGGAATTGAAGGCGGCATGGACGGCGTGGCAACCGATGCGCTGCAGTTTCGCGATGGGATGATCCGCTTCTATCTGGAAACGAGCGGCCGTTGTACCGCAGAGCTATTGCGAAACGATGCGCTCATGCTGCGCGTTGCCGGCGGCGGCGGGCACGGACTTTCGCTCGATCGACCGATCGAGGCGGTCGTCTGCGATTTGCGTGCCGGCCACATCAGCGCACAAGCCGCCCTCTTCTACTATGGCGTGATCGTCGACACCGAGTCGATCGAGTTGGACATTCCGGCCACCCTGAAGCATCGCGCCACACTGAAGGCCGCGATGCAACTTCCGCGCGAAGCGCGCGACTCGATTGTTACCGGCATCACCCAGGAAGCAATGGCACGAACGCAACCCGAGCATTGGGTGCTCCAGTGCATGCTGCCCGGATGCTGCGCGCCCCGCATTCCTTTTTTGTCGGGCGAACGATCGCCTCGATTTCGGTGAGTACGCCGTGGCATGCAACCGGGCTCGACGTACCTGATACGCACCGGCAGGGTCAGCGTTCTCAACGTTCTGTATGCGCCGCGCCTAAACAGGCGTCGCTGCTTTCAGCCGTGTGCGCAGGTACCCAAACACATCGCTCACCACGATAATCCCTACCAGCACGGCGGTGAGGCCGATCAGCACTTCCACGCCGATCGGCTCACCCAGCATCGTCGCACCGAGGATCGTTGCGACCAGCGGGTTCGCCGTGACGGTGAGCGCCACGAGCGCCGGACTTGCATAGCGAATGCCAACGCCCCACAACCAGAACAGCATCGCCGTGCCGACGATGCCAAGGTAGGTGATGGTGGCCCACACCTGCCCGGATAGTTGCGGGATCGCGCGCGCCCCGCCAATCACGATGGCCATCAAGATGAGCAGCATCGCACCGGCGAGAAGTCCGACCGCGGTGAAAGGCAGCGGACCCACCCTTCGCATATACGGCCGTGCGAGGACACCATAGATCGAGCCGAGAAAAACGGCGAACACCATGATGAGATCGCCTTTCAGGGCGGTATCCGGCACATCGACGCCATCGCCTGCGAGTTTCGGCGAGAGCGCGTAGGCGAGCCCGCCCATCGCGATCAGGATTCCGATCAGCCGGCGCCAGGTAAACACCTCCTGGCGGAGGACAATTGCAAGGGCGAGCGTGCTCAATGGAAAAGTCGACATCGCGAGGGATCCGCGCGCCGCGGTGGTGTAGACGAGTGACAGCGCGAAAAGCCACGGAAACACCCCAAAGAACAACAGCCCGAGCGCGCCCGCAAAGATGAGATCGCGTCGCTGCGATGCGCGGGTGAATGCGAAAATTGCCACGGGTGCAAGACAGAGTGCGCCGATCGTGTGGCGTATCGTCGCGACGGTCAGCGCATCCAGATCACCGACGATCATCCGCGTGCCGACAATCGTGGTGCCACCGATCAGGCTGGAAAGAATCGCCGCGAGGACGCCAAGGGCTTCGTTCATGCGGGCATACCGAGCATCGTCATCATCGATCAGCGGCAAGTGTTACACAACCTTCGTTACGACCTCGACTGCTGCATGCTGCGTTCGAAGCACGGGACACTGGTCGGCAATCGCGGGACCCTCGCGACGCTGATCATACGACTGAACACACTACGCGTGGACCGCGCGACATGCTCGCGCGCCACACGATGATCGCGTTGCACACCGACCCCTGTCATCAGACGATGGTCCTGGTCGGATACGGACACAGGATGACGCCGTTGCGCTCGACGTACCCCTGCCACGCTCGCTCAAGCGCCGCCGCGATCTCCGGTTGCACCGTGGTGAGATCATTGGTTTCCGCCCGGTTCGCAGCAATGTTGTAGAGCTGCCAGGCGCTATTGCCCCAGGGCGGGTCAAGCCATAGCAGCTTCCAAGGCCCGCGTTGCAGCGCGCGCTGGCCGAACAGCTCTTCGCCCAATACATAGGCGGTGTCATGGACCTCGGTGTGCTCACCACGAAAATACGCGAGCATGGATGTGCCCGCGATGGCATGGACGCTCCGGCCCCGATAGGATGCGCCAGGGTCGGCGATGCCCGCGAGCTGCAGAATCGTCGGCAGCAGATCGGTCACGTGTGTCAGCGCCGCGAGTGGTTCGACCCGACTAACGTTCTTGCCGCGCGGCAGGCGCATGATGGCGGCTGCGGTGATCCCGCCCTCGGCGGTGGTGGCCTTGGTGGCGCGAAAGGGTGTCGCGCTCACCTCGGCCCAGCGTGGGCCGGCCGCGACGAACGAGCCGACCCGACCCATATTTTCCAACCGGTTGTCGAAGAGCGACGCCGAGTACGCAAGCAGCGGCGCTCGTTCGTCCGAGAGACCGTCCGGACCGTTGTCCGACATGAAAAAGATAAATGTGTCTTCGTAGTGCCCGGTCCTCTTGAGATAAGCAAGCAGTCGGCCGATGTTGTCATCGAGGTTGCTCACCATCGCGGCGTAGACCTCCATCCGTCGCGACTCTTTGCGGCGCTCTTCGATGGTGAGGTCGTCCCAGCTCGGCGCGTACGCCGACGCAGGCAAGCCAGGATACGGCTCGAAGTCCTGCGGTAAGACACCGAGCGCTTTCATCCTGGCGAGCCGGCGCGCCCGCACCGGCGCATAGCCCTCGTCGTATTGGCCGCGAAATTTTGTTAGATAGTGATCGGGCGCCTGCAACGGCCAGTGCGGCGCGGTGTAGGCTGCGTACGCAAAGAACGGCCGCGTGTCGCCGCTCGTGTGCTGCGCTTCGAGATAACCGATCAGCTTATCGGTGTAGAAATCGGTGGCGTAAAAGTCCTGCGGCAAATCCACCAGCTCGCCGTCCTCGCGATAAAGCGCCTTCGGGATCACCCCCTCGGGCGTCGCGTGCGGCGATTGCTGCGTGAAGTAATGGGCCGCGCCGCCCAGCAGCGCAAACGATCGCTCGAACCCTTTTGCTGCGGGGCTGTGCGCCGCTTCGCGCCCAAGATGCCACTTGCCGGACATGCACGTTTGATAGCCGTGGTCCCGCAGGATCTCAGCCATCGATAGACTGCGCTCGTTCAGATAACCCTCGTAGCCGGGCTGGTCGCGCCAACCCGCAAACTGGTGCAAATGCTCGGCCATTTGCCCAAGGCCCGTGAGGTGATGGTCGGTGCCCGAAAAAAGCATCGCGCGTGTCGGCGAGCACGCGGGTGCGACATGGAAGCCGGTGAGCATGCGCCCTTCGTGCGCGAGGGCATCCAGATGCGGCGTGGTGAGCTCCCCGCCGAACGCCCCGAGGTCGCAGAAGCCAAGATCATCGGCCACGATCAGCAGAATGTTCGGCATCCGGGCAGTTTGAGTCGTCATCGCATCGTCCCTGTAGATGGCGGCATGAAGTCGGCAGGCGACGCGACGCTCGCCAGCAACCGATCGGCGATGCGACGGAGCGACGCCGTTACTGGATCTTGACGTTGGCGTCCTTGATGACCTTGCCCCAGCCTTCGAATTCCGACGCGATCCACATACCGAACTGAGCCGGTGTGATCGTTTTGCGGCCATCGTCTGGCACGCCTTCGGCACGCAGGCGCTCGACCAACGCCGGTGTCGCGAGCGCCTTCGCCATCTCGGTATTGAGCCGTTGCACGATGGCATCGGGCGTTCCGGCGGGCGCAACGAGCCCCCACCAGGAATAGCTTTCGAAACCAGGCACACCCTGTTCGATGCCGGTGGCGATACTCGGAAACTGCTCGCTCCGGCGGTCAGCCGTGACACCGATCATGCGCAGCGTCCCGGACTTGATATGCGCCATCACGGCCGAAGACGCATTGTCCATGAACACCTGCGTGCGCCCGGCGACGGTGTCCATCACCATCTGCGCACCGCCCTGAAACGGCACGTGCAGGAGCTTCGCACCGGTACGCTGCATGAATAACTCCCAGGTCAGATGATGAACCGTGCCGGTGCCCGGTGACGCGTAGTTGAGTTGGGTCGGGTTCTCTTTCGAGTACGCGATGAGCTCCTGCAAACTGTTGATCGGCAGTTCGTTGCGCACGAACACATAATACGGACCGCGTTGGATCAGCCCGATCGGCGCGAAGTCCTTGCGCGGATCGTATTTGGCGCTAGGCAGCAAGTGCGGCGCGACGGCAAGCGCGGCCGCAACGCCCAACATCAGCGTGTAGCCATCAGCCGGCGCCTGCGCGACCGCGCTCGCTGCAATCGTGCCGGCAGCGCCAGGTCTGTTTTCAATCACGAACGGCTGGCCGAGGGATGCCGCGAGCCGTTCAGTGATGAGCCGCCCGACCACCTCAGGCGGTGTCCCCGGCGGAAATCCCACTACGAGCTTGACCGGCTTGTTCGGATAGGGTCCGGTCTGCGCGGGCGTCGCGCCTATGTTGGCCGCGAGCAGCACCATTGTCATGATTATTTTCAGAACCCAATTTTGCACGTTTCGCTCCTCGTTGAACATCACCATTCAATCGCCATCGCTTGCAGGCAGCACCTGCGAATGCACATCGGGCAGCGCCGGCACCCTCTTCGCGGGCTGCGTGCCGAAGCCACATTCGGTGGCAATGCCGAATCGCGGTGCGTGAGGACGCGCCGCTTCGATTCTTTGCCGCGTTCCTGCCACGCCGTCGATATCGTGAATCAGCCCAACGACCACGACGCTCGGCGCATGCTCGCTCAATCCACCTCGGTAAGCGCCCATCTTAGCAATCCACGATAATCACGTCGGATGAAGGTCGTACTACCCGCGAATCGAGGAACGTCCGCCGTAGTACGTCGAAGCAGCGTGGCCTTGTCGGTGTTTTGGATCGCACGCCGGCCCAGCTGATGTCGCGCGCGGCTTTGGCTCCGTGGGCTCGCCGACATCGACATCTCCGAAATGGCGGCTTGACATTCCTTATCTGCGGCGCAAACATCACGATCGTCGTTGCTTGAACACGATCCAGTAAAAAGGGGAAGCGCTTGAAACAACATCGATTCGCAGTGCTGCTGTCCGCGTTTGCAGGCGTCCTCACCCTCGCGCTGGCGGGCACGGCCTTCGCGCAGGCCAAGTTCCAATTACGATGGGGCCACTATCTCCCGGATAGCTCGTTCCTCCAGCTCGAGAAGGAGTTCGCCGCCAAGATCGAGAAACGCACCAACGGACAGGTGAAGATCGAGATCACGTTCGCGGGCGGGCTCGGCAAGGACACGGAGTTGCTGATGCTCACTGCACGCGGCGGCATCGACATGACCGCGACCGCGCCCGGCTACAACCCCGACCAGCTTCGCTACTGGCGCGCGTTCCAGACGCCGCTCACATTCACCAGCAGCAAGCAGGCGATCAACGTCCTCGAAAAGGTCGTGCAGGAATTCCCCGCCTACCAGCAGGAGATGGACCGGATCGGCGTCGTCTGGCTCTTCCAGCAACCGCTCGGTGAGTATTTTCTCAGCGGCCTGTCGGCGGATTGCACCAGCGTCGACAAACTCCGCGGCAAGAAGGCCCGCAGTTTCGGGGCCGACATTCCCAAGGCTTTCAGCGCCATCAGCGCAGTGCCGGTCACCGTGCCGCCGACCGGTGTCTACGAGGCCCTGAAGCATGGCAGCCTCGACTACTCGTTCATCAACGCGGGCAACATCCAGTCACTCAAACTGAACGAAGTCGCCAAGCATCACTGCGGCCCGGTGATGGCCATCAACGGCCATAACGTCACCATCAGCAAGCGTACCTGGGCCCGGCTGCCCCCGGACATTCAGAAAATTTTCCTTGACCAGGCGCGCGAGACGCAACGCGAGTACCTGACGTGGGTTGGCGAATTCGAGGCCAAGGCGGTGAGCAACATCAAGGCGCAGGGCGGTATCTTCAGCGAGATTCCGGCGGCGGAACTCAAGAAGTGGAAGGCCGGGGCACCGGATTTCCTCGCCGAGTGGGAGAAGGCAACTGCGACGGCCTCCGGGGATGCCGAGACGCCGAAGAAAGTGGCGGCGCGTTGGCGGGAGCTGCTGGCAGAATGAGGTTCGTGAAAATCTCGACCACACGATCGATCGATTCGAGGACCGAACGGACGATGCATGCAGCGGCTTAATACGCTGGTGCAGCGTCTGGCTCTGCTGCTGTTGTTGTTAGGCGCTGTCGGGATGATCATCTCGATGCTCCTAGGCGTTGCCGATGTGGTCGGCACCAAGTTCCTTGGCCTGCCGGTGCCGGGGACGCTCGAGGTCACCGAGAGCACGATGGTGCTGATCGTCTTCGGTGCGCTCGCCTATACCCAGTCCCGGCGCGGCCACATCCGGGTCGAGCTCTTGTACAACCATGTGGGTCCGCGGGCAAAGTCGTTCATGGAGGCGGCCACGCACTTGCTCGCCCTCGTGTATTTCACGCTGCTCGCCTGGCAGGGCTTCAATGAGCTTCTCTACAGCTGGGAGATCCGCGAAGCGACCATGGGTGCGATCCGGTTCCCGCTCTATCCCGCGCGCTTTCTCCTCTTCACCGGTACGGCGCTATTGCTGCTGCAACTCGCGCTCGACTTGATCCAGGACATCGGTCGCATGTGGCGCGGGGAAGCGCCTCCGCCGCCGCCTCCCGCATCGACATTAACCGAAGGAGCGCTGCCGCAAAGCGGCTGACACCATGCCTTTGCTTTCTCCGGAGGTCGCCGGCTACCTCATTGTCGGACTCCTGCTGATTTCGCTCACGCTCGGCGCGCATATCGGCGTCGCCCTTGGCCTCTGCGGATTCCTCGGGATCTATCTCACCGTCGGGCCGGACGCCGCGTTCGCGCAGCTCGCCGCGATTCCCTTCGGCACCACCAACTCGTTTGCCCTGGCGGTGATCCCACTCTTCATCCTGATGGGATCCTTCGCCACGGTGGCCGCCATTACCACCGATCTGTTCCGGACCGCCTACGTCTGGCTCGGCAGCTTGCGGGGCGGCCTCGCGATGGCGACGGTCATGTCGTCGGCCGCGTTCGGCGCAGCGTCCGGTTCCACGATTGTCAATGCCGCGGTGTTCACCAAGATGGCGATGCCGGAGATGGCCCGCTTTGGCTACGACGTGCGGCTGAGTGCAGGCTGCATCGCGGCCGCGGGAACGCTCGCCGCGTTGATCCCGCCAAGCATCCTCATGGTCATCTATGCGGTCATCACCGAGCAGTCGATCGGCAAGCTGCTCATCGCCGGCATCATTCCTGGCATCCTCACTGCGCTGATCTATTGCGGTGGGATCTACATCATCGCCCGCGTGCGGCCGGACATCGCGCCGCTCGCCAAGCTCTCGTTCAGCTGGAAGGAGCGGTGGCAATCGCTCTATGGCGTCTCCGGAATCATGATCCTCTTCGTTCTGGTGGTGGGCGGCATCTATGGGGGTTACTTCCCGGCCACCTACGCCGGAGCAGTCGGCGCGTTCGGCGCGTTCGTCATTGCGCTTGCCAAGCGCAGGCTTGGCCCCGCCTCACTGATCGAGGTTCTCAAGGAAGCGGCCGTCACGACCTCGGTGATTTTCATCATCGTGGTGGGCGGGATGCTGTTTGCGCGGTTTCTCACCTATTCGGGACTGGTGACGATGATCTCGTCGGGGCTCTTGAGCCTTGGGTCCGGCAAGTACACCTACCTGCTCGGGTTCGTGGTGCTGTTCACCATCCTTGGCTGTTTCATCGAGCCGATCGCGATCATGGTGATGACCCTGCCGATCATGTTTCCGGTGATGAAGGAGGCGGGCTTCGACCCGATCTGGCTCGGCGTGGTCGCCGTCAAGCTCGCCGAGATCGGAGTGCTCACGCCCCCGGTGGGCTTGAATGTCTTCGTCGTGAAGAGTTCGTCGCCAATACCGGTGACGCTCGGTCAGGCGTTCGCCGGGGTGACGCCGTTCATCGCGCTCGATTTTCTATCGCTCGGGCTGTACGTCGCGTTTCCGGAGATGATCTTATGGCTGCCCAACCTGATGGCGCCATAGCACGCCTGGCTGGTTACGCTAACGGCGGCATCGTTGACGCCGGCCGCGGACGATCGCGCCCCAGCCACGGTGTTGGCAGATCCTTACCCGCTTGCCGCCTTCGCCGGCAGAACGGCGGCGCGCCACCGCAGCAAGACGATCATCGTGAACGCCAGACCCGCAGTGCCGTAGACGAATGCCGTGCCTGCGTATCCGATGCGTTCGACCAAAGTGCCGGCGACGAGCAGGCCGACCGGATTGCCGTAGATCGCCAGCATGCGCACGCCCATCACGCGCCCGCGGTACTCCGGGGCCGCGGTACGAAGCAGCATGACCGCGAGGGTGATCATGCTCGCGCCTTGGGTGACGCCGATGATGAAAAGACAAATCATGCCGGCGGTCATGTCTTGAATGTGGCCAAACACGATCAGCATCACGTACCAGCCGACCATCGAGGCGATCATGGTGCGCTCGACCCGCATCCGCTCGCCCGCGATGCTCAACGCGAGCGAACCGCACAGCGCTCCGAATGCAAGGCTCGCGACGAGATAGCCGAAGCCGGCCTGATCGGTGCCATAAACGCTCTTGGCAACATACGGCATTAGCCCCGTCACCAGGGGAAACGCGCACAGATTGATCAGGAAAGCGATCCACATCACGGCGAGCAGGCGGGGCATGTTCCAGAGATAAATCATGCCCGCGGCGAGATCGCGCCATGGCGATGCGCGCGCCACGCGATTGACCGATGATTGCAGCATCTCCGGCCCCGCGCCAAGCAGGAGCATCGCGCCCAGCGCATAGAGGCAGGTAATCGCGGCGTAGGCCGGCCCCATGCCGAACGCGACGAACAGCCCGGCGCCGACAAGGGCGCCCATTATTCTGGCGAAATCGGCGGTCATGCGCGAGATGCTCATCGCGCCGACCAGGGATCCGGGTGGCACCGTGGCAGCGACCAAAGCGCTGCGCACGCCGATGTCAGACGGGCGCCCAAGGCCTGCGAACGCGGTCGTGATCAGGACATACACCGGGGAAAGCAAACCCGTGAATGCAAGAATCGTGATGATCGCCGCGAGAACCATGTAGGTCGTGCGCGCGCCGAACAGCACGATGCGGTGACCGATCTGATCACCGATCACGCCAAACATCGGCGCAACCAAGGTGCCGATGTAAAGCAGCGACGCATACAAGGTCAGCAGCATGACCGAGCCGGTTTCGACCAGCACGTACCAACCGAGGATCAGCACCTCCATCTCGAAGGCCAACGATATCAGCAGGTCGGCGGGCCATTGGAAGCGGAAGCTGCGGATGCGAAATGGGGCAAGCGCGCCGGGCAGCGGCGTCATGCTCTACGTTGCCGGGCCGTGATTCACGATCATCTTGCCTATTTCCTGTCGATTTCCACGGTTGGAAACACCGCCGGCATCGTCACTTGCAGCACTTCGAAATCCTCGGAATGTTCGGTATGCGACTGCGGAACCTCGCCTTCATACGTCACGCAATCGCCCGCTTTCAGAATAATTTCGCCGATGCCTTCGTAGTAGGTGCGCATCCATCCGCGCAGGACGTAGGTGAGATGAAAGCCGAGCGTGTGATAGTGCAACGGCGCGTTGGTGCTGGATTCCTTGGCATGGATCGCGCGCGCCACGTGGGCATTGAAGCGGCCTTCCGTGGCGTCCACTGCCCCCAGGTCCCGGTACTCGAGAAACGCCCGCGCGCCTTTTTTCTCCCATTCGCTGGCATCCAGGCGAGACAACGCGACTTTGATCTTTGGTGTGGTCATGAGCACTCCTATGACGTGCGTAATGAGAATTGCAGCAGTGCGATTCGGGTTGGCATGTTCGGAAATCGCGCTGTCATCGATTATTCCCGGGCGTAACGGCTGGGGTCAGCGTCTGCGCATAACATTTTTTTAGCGCGCGATACCCTGGTGCCCAACCAGGAGCGCATTCGCCAATGCAACGGTTCCGGCTATCACGGTCTTCGAGCGCCCTCGCACTGCAGAGCGTGCCGGGCGCGATGATACCGCCCATGGCGATACGGGCGCCGAAGGCGGGGTCGCCATCTCGCAGATCGTGCAGATCTGCATTGAAAGTGCCTGTATCACCGGCGCTTGCCGAATGGGGTGAAGCGACTGGCATTTCCAATCAGCACGGCACCTGGAACACCTGCCGCGTTTTAATGCCGGTGGGAAGATCCGGGGGCTACTTCGAGACCGTGTCGCAAGCGCACCGCTGCGAGGTGCGCCTCTTCGGCCGCCGACTACCGGAGCACCATGCCGTCACCCTTCACGTGGCGCGATCACCCGAAGTGGTTGTCGTAGCCATCGACGAGCGCTTCGCCTTGCACGCAAAGCGCCGGACGATCAAGGACGACGATGTCGGCGAGATCGACAATGCGTCGTCGATTTTGTCGCGGCGTGGCCGCGAACCTTGCGGTCGGGTTGTATCGCAAACGCGGGCTAAGCTGCGGCGGCGGATGGCCCATCCTGGGCAGTGCGGCTCGCGGTACGCTTCAAGAGATCGGCATTGGAAACACGATTGGCGGGCGGCACACGGTCGCGGGCGTACGCCAAGAACGATTCCAGCATCGGCCAACCGTCAAAGTGGTCAAACTCCCATGAATGGCCCCAGAGGTGGAACACACCACCATGACGGCACACATGGTCCAATCCCAGCTTGAGCCGGTTAAGAAAACCGGTACCCACCATCGTCGACTTGAACATGTCGAAACGCGCGCGCCGATTCGGCTGCTTCAGGAAATTCCGCAGAAAGTCTTTGCGGCCCCGGGCATAAAAATGAAAAGACGTCGGCATCAGATAAGGATCAAACGATGCGCCGCTGTATAGGTCGTCAGTGGTCCGGGCGTACGTGAATCCCGCTTCCTTTACGATGCTCCGTATTGCGTCGTTGTAACTGCCGCCCGGATAGCAAAAACCACTGACTGGCCGGCCAAGCACGTCTTCCAGCCACCTCTTTCCGACAACGACCTGATTCCTTGCTTCACCGTGATCGACGGATTCGAGAATCACGTGATCCATCGTATGGGATCCGAGCTCGAATCGCGTCGCCAACTCGCGAAGCTGCGGCGCGGTCACGATATCGAATCCGTCTTCTTGGCAATAGCCGCCTGGAGGAAACCGGCCTGGCGTGTAGAACGTTGCCTTGAAATCATACTCATCAAGGAGGTCAGCCAGTCGCATATCGTTGGGATGCCCGTCATCCCACGACATCGTGAAGAGCGCGGAACCCGCACATCCAGGATTGCCCGAGCTTGCGACCACGTACGACCCCTTACTCATGATTTAATGACAAGACATACCGATCCGACGGACGTTGGCCGTGCTTGACTGGATTTATGCCGTTGGCGAATGGACCTTAACGCGGAAATCGTATTCGTCGTGCTGAAACGCATTCCCTGTGAGGTTGTTTAGCGATCCCGTTTGCAACGCATTATCAGGAATTGCCTACTTCGGCTTCTTCTCGTGCGCCGCCGCCGCGTCCATCATCGCCCGGATCATATCGAGCTTGGGCACGAGCGGCCTTGGATACGCCCGCCGGCTGTGCTTGAGCTTCAATGCAAGCACCGACTCGACCAGCTTGTAAGTCAGCGGGCCCGGATTGATCAGCGGCACCGGCAAGCGCGTGGCCAACCAGTCGGCGGCCTGGTGCATCGTGGTCGAACCAAGACAGATGACATCGGCGCCGTCTTCCTCGATGCATCGCGTGCACACCTCGAGCATCTTCGGGAAGACCTTGTCCTCTTTGCCGTCCATCAGCGTATCAAATGAGGGTGGGGTATCGAACGAGCGCACGGACGCGCAGCTTTGCGCAAGGCCCCATTCCGGAATCTGCTTTTTGTAGCGCAGGATCGCGGGCTCCCATTGCGCAAGGACCGAGAATTTGGTGCCCAAGGTGAGCGCGTACAAGAGCGATGCGCGCCCCGGCGAGATGACCGGGATATCGAGCACCGAGCGGAGCGCGGCCATCCCGGAATCGCTCATCGTATCAATACACACGGCGTCGAAACCGTCCGCCTCTGCACTGGCCCCGGCCTCGAAAATCGCGATATCCATGAGCATCCAGTCGTGCGGACTCATGAACGATGTCGGTCCGGCCTTGACCGGTTTGAAATGGAACGCGCTGTCAGGGTCTAGCCTGACCGCTTTCAACTGGTCGCGACGGCGCGCGATCCCATCCGCATCGAGCGCAAAGGGAACGAGAACGAGGATCTTGGGCATTGCCTATTCCTTTAGATTGAACCGCAAAGGACGAAAGGGGGGCAATGGATCCGTGGGAGTGGCCTTGGCCGTGAATTCGGAATCCATGCATGTGCGAGAAGATTGAAACCGTGGCCACTGCCCCCGATCACGGCAAGAAAACCATTGCGTCCCTTGCGTCCATTGCGGTTCATAATTTTCTCTCCGCCGCCGCCGTGAACATCGCGCCGATCATGCCTGCCTTTGGCGCCAGTGGCCGCGGGAATGCCCGCCGCGAATGCGAGAGTCGCAGCGCGATCGCAGCTTCAGCGAGCTTATAGGTGAGCGGTCCAGGATTGATCACCGGCACCGGCAAGCGTTCCGCGAGATAGGCATGCGCCTGATGCATGGTGGTCGAGCCGAGCAATATGACGTCAGCGCCATCCTCCTCGATGCATCGCATTGCCGCGTCATACAGCATCGGGAACACCGCATCTTCCTTGCCCGCCAGGAGCGATTGATTGTCCGGCGTGAACCCGATCGAGCGGACCGACGCGCAGCGCTGATGCAGGCCGAGCTCGTTGAGGGTCTTCTTGTACAAATGTCGCCAGCGGTCCCACATGATGAGGATCGAGAAGCGTTCGCCCAGCATCAGCGCTGTCATCATCGAGGCCCGGCCTGGACCGATCACGGGAATATCCAGCATCGAGCGCAAGGCCGCCACACCCGAGTCGCTCATCGTATCGATACAGACCGCGTCATACCCTTCGTCTTGGGCACGCATGCCGGCATCGACGATCGACAACTCCGCGATCGCCGCATCATGCTCGCTCGTATAGTTCGCGGGCGCCGCGCGAACCGGGCGAAAATCGAATGTGATATTCGGTCCGAGGCGCACGGCCTCCATTTGCGATGCCCGTTGCAGGCGATTTTCCTCGCTCATCGGAAACGGCACGATGACCAGCACGCGGTGCATGCGCTCTCCTTTTTCGAAGCCGAATGATGCCCGATTGAACCACGTCTAAGCAAGACAGCGCCGTGTCCTGCATACTTTCGCGGGCAACCCGATCGGAGAATCACGACGTGACGACCGCGCGCACGATGTTCGAGAAAATCTGGGACCGCCACGTCGTCACCCGTCGCGGCGAGCAGTGTCTGCTGTACGTGGATCGGCATCTCGTCCACGACGGATCGTTCCACGCGTTCAGCTATCTCACCGAGCGGGGATTGAAAGTGCGGCGCCCCGCGCAGACATTCGCCACGCCCGATCACTATGTGCCCACGTGGAGCCGGCGCGCGGCGGACGCGGCGACCGGCGAAATTCGCGGCATGATCGAGACGCTCGAGAGAAACGTCGCCGCGCATCGCCCGATGAGCTTTCCGCTCGATGACGAACGACAAGGCATCGTACATGTGGTTGGGCCCGAACAAGGGATCACCTTGCCCGGCATTATTCTTGTTTGCGGCGACAGTCACACCTCGACACACGGCGCTCTGGGTGCCTTGTCGTTCGGCATCGGCCAGTCGGAAAATTTCCATGTGCTGGCAACGCAGACGATCTGGCAGACGCGCCCGCACACGATGCGCATTACCATCGATGGCCAACGCCAGCACGGCGTCACCGCGAAGGACGTGATTCTCGCGATCATCGCCCGCATCGGCGCGGGCGGCGCCGTGGGGCATGCCATCGAATATGCCGGTGCCATGTTCCGCACGATGTCGATCGAAGAGCGGCTGACGGTCTGCAACATGTCGATTGAAGCGGGAGCGCGCGCCGGCATGATCGCCCCGGACGACACCACCTATGCGTATCTCTCGGGTCGCCCTTACGCGCCCGCAGGCACGGCCTGGGATCGATCGATCGCGCTCTGGCGGGCGCTGCCAACCGATCCCGATGCGCGCTTCGATCGCGAGGTGTCGCTCGATGGCGCCAAGATCGAACCGATGATCACCTGGGGTACGAGTCCTGAAGACGCAATACCGATCACAGGCCGCATTCCGGATCCCACGGCGGCCGCGGATACCAATGCGCGCGACAAGATCAACAAAGCCCTCGCCTACTCCGGCCTGCAACCGGGAATGGCCGCGACCGATATTCCGATCGATCGAGTGTTTATCGGCTCATGCACGAATAGCCGAATCGAAGATCTGCGCGCGGCGGCGGCGATCGCCAAGGGGCGCAAAACAAAAGTAACCGCGATCGTGGTACCGGGCTCCGGCCTCGTCCGCAAGCAAGCGGAAGCCGAAGGACTCAATAAGGTGTTCATCGCAGCAGGATTCGAATGGCGCGAAGCGGGATGCTCGATGTGCGTCGCGATGAACGGTGATATCGGCAAGCCCGGTGAACATGTCGCATCGACCTCCAACCGCAACTTCGAGGGGCGTCAGGGCAAGGGTGTCCGCACGCATTTGATGAGCCCGGCGATGGCGGTGGCAGCAGCGGTAAGCGGCCGCATCACCGATGTCCGATCGCTGACCTGACAGGATCAACTCATGGCCATGCAGCAATTCACGACCTTGACGGCGATCGCCGCGCCCTACGATCCGATCAATGTCGATACCGATCAGATCGTGCCGGCCCGCTTCCTCAAGTATCCACGTAGCGGCGGGTACGGACAGTTCCTGTTCCACGACCTGCGACTTCGCGATGACGGCACCGAGAACCCGGATTTCATTCTTAATCGCGCACTGTATCGTGACGCCGGGATCTTCGTGGGCAACACCAACTTTGCCTGTGGATCGTCGCGTGAAGGCGCGGTGTATGCGTTGTCCGACCGGGGGATCCGCAGCGTCATCGCGCCAAGCTTCGGCGATATCTTCTACAACAACTGCCAGAAGAACGGGGTCGTGCCGGTGCGGCTCGCGCCGGATATCTGCCTGCACCTGCGTGAGCTGTTGAAGAAAGCTCCCGGCACAGCGCTCACGGTCGATCTCCAACAGCTCGTGGTCATCGAACCCGACGGTACGCGGCATGCGTTCGAGCTCGACGCCTTCGGGCGCGAGATGATGCTCAAAGGGGTGGATGAAGTGGGATTGACCCTATCCCTTTTGTCGGACGTTGAAGCATTCGAGGCGCGTTATGCGAAGGAAGCGCCGTGGATCCGTCCATGATCAAGCGCGGGACTAGAACCGGATCCCCGCCGCAATCCGCACCATATCGTTATTCGAGAAGTTCACTTTCGGATCCCACACGACGCGAACGAAGTACGGATCATAGTCGTAGGTCAAACCCGCGCCGGTGCCGCGGATCGGCCGAAGCTCATCGTCGTCGGCGTTCCAACCCGATTTCTGAAAGATATCGAGCGTGACCCGGCTCTTCGAGTCAGGCCGCGTTCGAAACACCAAATGCGTGATGCGCTGGCCAAGGAAGGATCGATCATCGCGCACCTGGAACAAGGTGACCACAGTGTTCTTTGACAGCCGCAATCCGCCGCCAACGGTGATTGCGTCGTTCGGATCGAAATTCAAATTGAAGTAAGGCTTCAGATTGGTTCGCCCGAATCCAAGGATTCCGAACACCTGCGAACCAAACTCGCCCTGCACGCTCCCACCGATGAATCCGCGCGTTGCATACTGCGCTGAGCCCGTCACGCGCCCCAATGCGGTCTGGAATGTACGCTCGTACCCCAACCGGGCTTGCTGGAACTCCTCACCGCGTCGGTAGATGCCGATCCATGCTGTGTTCTCATCGTTGTTTCCACGCAGATTTACATCGACCGCGGCGTGCTCATTGGTCGTCGAGTACCACGTCGGCGTGAGCTTGAAGGCGATTTTTTCGTTCTTGTCCGGGCTCATCTCGTGTTCGGCGTCGCCGGACTCGTCCAAGGCGTGCGAGCATTGCGCGAACGCAAACGCAAGACTCGCCAGGATAAGTTGCCAGCAAAGCGAATGACGCGGAGAAGCCAGCATGTAATAGGACTCTTGCGCTCCGGCAGTGATGAATACTTTAGAAAATTCCAGGCGTAAACAAATAGCGGATGCCTAACGATATCCAGCGCTGCGATTCGCCCGATACTGGGCCGCTGGATTGCTGGCCCACCGTGCCATCGAATTGCAGGCGATCCGGAATGAACCAATAGCGCACACCGATCTGCTGCGACGGTTTCTCGTGC
>JBJXGX010000084.1:0-31219 GCA_046160305.1 Burkholderiales bacterium | reverse complement strand
AGCAACTGATCGACGAAGCGCGCAAGTCGCCCGGCCGGCTGAATTTCGCGACCGGCGGAATCGGCGCGGGCCAGCATCTCTACCTCGAGTTGTTCAAGCTCGCCGCCGACATCGATCTCACCCATATGCCCTACAAAGGCGCCGGGCCGGCCTTGCAAGGTTTCATGACGGGTGAAGTGCACGGCATGATCGATGTGACCAGCGCGGCCATCCCCGCGGTCAAAGCGGGCAAGGCCCATGCATTAATGGTGACGGGTGCAAAGCCGCTCGCGCAGTTTCCCGATGCGGTGCCGTTCGACACGCTCTACCCAGGCGTAGGCATTCCGACGTGGCACGGCATCTTCGCCCCCGCCGGCATGCCGCAGGCGCTGCTCGACAAAATCGCTGCGGATATTCGCCAGACCTTGCAGGCGCCCGCGGTGGCGGAACGATTTCGTGAACTCGGCATGGAACCCACCGGCTTGTCCGGTGAGGCGTTCAACGCGGTCGTGCGAAGCGACTACGAACGCTGGGGCGAGTTGATTCGCAAGAAAAACATCAAAGCGAATTAAGGGCGGGCAGACAGCATCATTCGCGACGGGAATTGCCATGACAAAACCAACGATTGCGATGCGCACTCCTTACATGAAGCGTAGCGACTTGAAGCGTAGCGACTTGAAGCGTGGCGTGGGCCGGACCATGCGTGCGCTCGCGCTCGTCATACTGGCAGGCCAGGCATTCGCGCAAGGCGGCTCCGGCTGGCCGTCGAAACCTGTCCGCGTCATCTCGCCGATGGGCGCCGGCACGGCGGTAGATTTCGTCTGCCGTACCATCGGTGATCGCCTGGCGCGTGCGCTCGGGCAGCAATTCGTTGTCGAGAATCTGGTCGGCGCCTCCGGCATCGTGGGCGCGCAAGCCGCATCGCGTGCGCCCAACGATGGCTACACCGTGTTCTTCGCGCCGGCGTCCACCTTGACCAGCAACATTCATATGTTCAAGACCCTGCCCTACGATCCTGAGCGCGATCTCACCGCGGTCGCGATCGTCGTCGACAGCGGTCCGTTCATCGTGTCCGTGCATCCCGATGTCCCTGCGCAGAATCTCGCCGAGCTGATCGCGCTCGCCAAAGCGCAACCTGGGAAGCTGTCGTACGCGGTCGATGTCTCCAGCGGTTACGGCGTGGTCCTCGGTCAATGGTTCAACAAGATCGCCGGGACGCGGATCGAAGAGATCTCCTACAAGTCGAGCGCGCAGGCCATGCAGGATTCGATCGCGGGCCGCACGCAGGTGGTCATCAGCTCGGTACCGGCCGCCCGTCCGTTCACCACATCGGGCCGGCTCCGCCCGCTTGCCATCAGCTCGGTCAAGCGCTTCGCCACCCTGGAGACCCTGCCTACGATGGCCGAGACGATCCCGGGCTTCCAGCTCGTAGGCTGGTTCGCGCTGATGGTGCCGACCGGAACGCCGGCGCCGATCATTGAACGGCTGAATCGCGAGGTTGATCAGATCCTCAAAGACGACGAGCTGGTGCAGCGCATGCTCACGGTCGGACTGGGCACCAGTGGCGCCGGTACCCCGCAGTCGGCGAACGAGTTCGTGCGTGCCGAGCGCGAACGTTGGGCGCGCATCGCAAAAGACATCGGTATCCAGCCGCAATAAGTGCAGGCGCTGTCGCTACGGCCGGCCGTTCGAAGACCATCCGTGCAAGACGAAGCAAAGCAAGGAGCAAAGCATCGTGTCGAAACGTTCTAGCATCGTCGCCTCGGAGGCGGAACTCCAGGCCTATTACCAGGAACTGAAGGCCGAGCATCTGACGCCGGCCTGGACCGCGATCGCGGTGACCAACAAACCGGAAACGAAAGCGGTGCCGTTCGTGTGGCACTGGCGGGAGCTTCGGCGGCAGGCGATGCGGGCCGCGGAACTGGTCGGCACCGAACAAGCGGAACGGCGCGTGCTCCGCATGAGCAATCCCGGTCTGCAGGGCAGCGCGAGCAACACCTTGGTGGCTAACATTCAGGTGGTGATGCCCGGCGAGGTCGCTCGCGCCCACCGGCACAGTGCGTCGGCGCTGCGATTGATCATCGAGAGCAAGGGCAGCTACACGCTGGTGAACGGCGAGCGCATTCCCATGTATCCGGGCGACCTCGTGCTCACACCCAACTGGACCTGGCATGACCACGCCAACGACACCGACGAACCGGCAATCTGGCTGGACGGTCTGGATACCCCGCTCGTGCGCATGCTCGAGGCCGGATTCTTCGAGGAGTACACGGCCGAAGTGCAGCGCGCGCGTGATGCACCCGACCCGACGGTCGCGAAATATGGCACCGGTGGTCTGCGGCCGGCCTGGGCAGGCGCCACGGGCAAAGCGTACTCCCCGCTTTGGCATTACCCGTACACGCAGGTGAAAGCAACATTGGAACGTCTGGCGATGCATGAAACCGGCAGCCCGTTCGACGGCATCGTCATGGAGTACACCAACCCGGAAACCGGCGGGCCGGCGATGCCCACCATCACCTGTCATGTGCAACTGCTGCGACCCGGCATGCATACCCAGGCGCACCGGCACCTCTGCTGCAACAACTACCATGTGATCGAGGGCGACGGCTATTCGATCGTGGGCGGGCAGCGGCTCGACTGGGCGGACAAGGATACGTTCGTCGTCCCGTCATGGGCCTGGCATGAGCATGTCAACACCGGCAGTCGCAATGCCGTGCTGTTCAGCTTCAGCGATGCGTACCACATGAAGGCCATCGACCTGTATCGCGAGGAGCCTCACCCGAACGGGCGGCAGGGCTAAGCGCCTGCGCGGCATGGCGCGCACACCGGTGCCGATCGCGATCGTTGCGCGAACACCGGTGCCGCGGCGTTGCGCGGGAAACAACGCACCGCGCCACCTTTCGCTTTATCGTTCTCTTTAGCGACCGCTCTACCTATCGGCTCAACCACGCGCTGATCGCCCGCACCACTGCTGCCGGTTGCTCAAGGTGCGGCAGATGGCCGGCGTTGTCGATCATCTCGATCCGCGCGCCCGCAATGCGTTTTGCAAACTCTTCGGCGTAGGCCGGTGCGATGATGCGATCGGCCTTCCCCCAGACGATCAGGGTGGGCGCAGCGATGCGGTGGCTGCGCAGCTTGAAGCCGCGATCGGCGACCGGCCAGACGAATTTGCCGGTACAAGCCTGCGACCAGATGAATTGGGACAGGGTTTCGATGCGCCCAGCCGCATCGGTGGGCACATCGAAGAATTTCTTCGCCGCTTCGCACTCCGGATCGGCAAATAGCGAGGGCCGGCGCTCGGCATCGCTCAACACCATCCAGTTCTTGACCGGCAGGTCGTCGCGCCAAAGCCCAACCGGATCGATCAGTACCAGCTTGCCGATCGCCTTCGGCGCGGCCGCCGCAATCTCGGCGGCCACCAGCGCGCCGAACGAATGTCCAACGATCACCGGCGTCTTGAGCTCGAGCCGATCGAAGAGCTCGCCGTAATAGACGACCAGATCGAGCCAGCTATCGAGTGCATGCACCGCTTCATGGTTGCCGCGACTGGTGCCCGGGTGCTTGGGCGCGTAGACGGTGTGGCTTGCGGCCAGGCGCTCGATGAACGCGCGGTCGGGAGCGATGCCCCACGGTCCATGCAGATAGACGAGCGACGGTCCGCTGCCCGTGATCTCGACTTCGGTTTCGACCTTGGTCTGCCAAAGCCTGAGCGTACGTACTTCTGGAGCGGCCATGTTGTGTCTCCGCTCGCTTCAGGGTGCGGTCGCGGCCAAAGCGGCCACTTGGCGCTTTACGCGCAGTCGTTCCGGCCACCAGCGATCTTCATACTGGTCGTCCCAGAGCCCTTCCAGATGCGGCAGCACCTCGCGCGCGAAGAGGGCAATGTTCTGTTTGGTGAGCTCGGTCGACATGGAACCGAAATGCAGGAGCGCAAGGAGATGACCGATGCGCAGGCGCTTCACGCCGTCCATCAACTGTTCGCGCACGGTCTTCGGACTGCCGACGATGACGAATCCACGATCGAAGAAGTCTTTCGCTTTGAGCGCGCGCAGATTGATGCCGGCACGCGGATTGTTGGTCAGTCCCTGCACCAGAGAAGGATAGTCAAGGCAGCCCGGGATCGCCTGGTAATACGAAGGTGTGTAGAGCAGCTTGTGAAAGAAATATTCGGCGTGCTCGGCATAGAGGTCTTCGGCCTCGGCGTCGGTCTCGGCGACACCGATGAGCTGCAGGAAACTGAACCGATGGGGATTGTCATCGCGCCCTTTGCTCGCGACCAATTCCCAATAGCGATCCGCGACGAACTCGGCACTCTTCAGGCCGTAGTAGCTCAGGTGGCAGAAGCAGTGATCCAATCCCACGACATATTCGGCGGTCGCGGAGATACCCGAGCCGGGAATCCAGATCGGCGGCGCCGGCTGCTGGATCGGTCGGGGCCAGAGATTGACCATGCCGAGCTGATAATGCCGGCCATTCCAGGCGAACACTTCCTTCGCCGACCACGCTTTTTTCACGAGCGCCAAGGCCTCGCGGTAACGCTCGCGCTGCTCGACCGGCACGACACCGTTCGAGATCGCGGCGTCGGTCGGCAGCCCCGTTGGGAAGCCCGCAATCAGTCGCCCACCGCTGATGCAATCGAGCATCGCGTATTCCTCGGCGATGCGCGTCGGCGGTGTCGTCGAAGGCAAGGTCGAGCCGAGCTGGATGATCGCGACGTTTTGTCCGGTGGTCCCCCTGGCCAGGACCGAACCCATCAGGCTCGGATTGGCCATGAAGCCATAGACGTTCTGATGGTGCTGATTGGTGCAAAGCCCATGCAGCCCGGCTTTGGCCGCAAAGAGCATCTCGTCCAGCGTTTCGTTGAAGTACTGGCCGACCTTCTCGGGATCGGCCACATCGAACCACACCGGGTCGATGTAGGCGGAGTTGTAGCGCTTGTCGAAATCCGCGGGCAGGTCGCGGTAGGGCATCAGGTGGAACATGCAGACTTTCACGGCGTCTCCCTATTCACGTTCACCGGCTTTGATTCATCGTACCCCGAGTTCAAACAGGAAATCAATCTGCCGATCAATCACCCGACCCCGAAGCTTGCGCGCGCCTGCGCCAGCGCATCCGCAGCAGGCGTACGAAACGGCGCATTCGGATGTTCGCTCTTGACAAGCCCGATGCTGCGCTTCAGGCTCACCAATGTTTCTGCCATTTTCAGTCCGCACGCCGCCACTTCCACGACCGGCACACCGGTATCGGGGACCGTGAAGTATCGATAGCGCTGGAACACCGGCCCGAACAATTGCCCGCCCGCAATGATGACGTCGGCACCATCGGCGATGCACTCGTTCGCGGTCTTGGTGAATTCAGCGAGGAACGCATCGCTCGTGCCACCGAGCGCGGCAACGATATTTTCATAGGTCATGCCGAAGCGACGGACCGGGCGATTAGCAATCGCTCGCGACTCGCAGCCGTACAGGCGCAGATTGCGCTCGATCATCGGCACATAGCCTTCGTGCACGGTGAGCACGGCGAAGCGCCGCCCGAGTGTCTGCGCGACCATGACGGCGGCTTCGAGCGGACCCGCCACCGGAATCGATGCCGCTTCACGCGCGCCATAGAGGCCGGGATCCCAATGGGGTCCGATCATCGCCGCGTCGAAGCCCTCGCGTTGCGCCTGCAGAATATCGCCGATCACATGCACGTCGTTCAACATGCCAAGAAATGTCGATGACAACAATGAGGTCGTCTTGCGCATCCAGCCGATCGTCACGGCGGTGCCGGGCGAGACCACTGATTGTGCGTATGCGGCGAGCGAATTCTCGAGCATCTCGCCTTGTCCGGTGCGACCGGGCATCTCGCGCGTGAGGCCGATCGGCCAATAGATTTTCATTGACGGTGTTTGCATGGGGCGTTATCCGGCGTCGATACTCATTCCGGCTGTACGCCGGCCTCGCGCAGGACGCGCGCATACAGTTCGACCTGCTCTTTGAAAAAGATACTGAATGCCTCCGGTGTCGAGGCGTTACCCATGAACTGCAATTGATCGAATTTCTCTTTGACCTGCGGCCGGTCGAGCGCGGCAATCACTTCGCGGGACAAGCGGTCGATCACGTCCTTCGGGATGCCCCTGGGACCCATCAGGCCCGCCCAGGCGGTCACCGAGAAGTTTGGAATGAATTCGTTGACACTCGGCACCTCGGGTGCAAAGGGAGCACGCCGCGGCAGGTTCGTCGCAATCACCCGCACCTTGCCGCTCTTCGCAAAGCTCTCCGCGGATGAAGGCGTGGAGAACATCACCTGCACCCGGTTCGAAGCCAGATCGAGCGCGCCAGCCGGCTCGCCCTTGTACGGCACATGCACGAGTTGCAAATTGCCCGCCAGGCTGAACAGTTGCGCGCTCGCGGTGATACCGACGGGATTGCCGGTCGCGTAATTGAGTTTCCCCGGATTGGCGCGCGCATAGTCGAACAGTTCCGGTAACGTCCTCACCGGAAGCTCTGCATTGACATAGAGAAACAACGCAAAGCGGCTCAACGACGAAATCGGCACGAGATCCCGCAGTGTGTCGTAAGGCAGCGACTTGACCAACGCCGGCAGTGCGACGGTTCCTGCGGTGGCCAGCAGCAATGTGTAGCCATCGGGTGGGGCGGATGCCACAGCGGCCGCACCGATTGCGCTGTTGCCCCCCGGCCGGTTCTGCACGACCACCGGCTGTCCCATCGTTGAACCCAATTCAGTCGCAAGAATGCGGGCGATCAAATCGCTTGCGGTGGCGGTCGGAAACGGCACGATGAGGGTGACGGGCCGCGCGGGATATTGCGCGTTTGCGAAGGCGTGCAAAACCAACAAAGCGATCGCCGCGGCGACCCGTCGAATCCAGTGTTTCATTGAGTGGTGCTCTCCCATGATGCCCGCCCAGCCGTTCGTAGCCCTGCCGCCATTTCAACACAGATTCGGCGTGGGCTTACATGGGCCAAGATGGGCCAAGGCCACACCCGCCTACTGCCCTCGGCTCTTCGGATCGACGCCGGCCAGCCGGCGGGGTAGGGCTTCCAATAGTCGGCTGGAGCGGCCGCCTGTCGTTGCCGTCTTGCGCTCGTCTTGGACCGAACGCTCAGTCGGCTTTGATATTCGCCTTCTTCGCGATATCACCCCACTTCACGATTTCATCTTTCACGAATGCCAGGAACTCCGCCGGTCCGCGTGGATCGGCGATCGCACCGCGATCGGCGATGCGCGTCTGCATCGCCGGGTCCAGGAGGATCTTGCGGGCATCGCCACCGATTTTCTCAACGATGTCCTTCGGGGTCGCGATCGGGACGACCAATCCGCCCCACCCTACCCCTTCGAATCCGGCGAATCCGGATTCCGCGACCGTCGGCACATCGGGTAACTGTGGGACGCGCTGTGCAGTGGTCATGGCGATGGCCTTGATCTTGCCCGCCTTGATGTGCGGCAGCGCGGAGGCAAGGCTATCCATCATGAGCGTCACCTGCCCGCCCAATAGGTCGGTCATGCCTGGACCGCTGCCCTTATACGGAATACCCAAGAGGTCGACACCCGCGCGGAACTTGAAGAGCTCGCCGGTCAGGTGCTGCGAGGTACCCGTACCTGGAATCGCCCAATTGATCTTGCCCGGTTCCTTCTTCGCGCCCTCGACAAGCTCCTTTACCGTGTTGTAGGGAAAGCTCGGATGCGCAACGAGCATCAACGGCACGGTGAAGACGCCACCCACCATCGCCAGCTCCTTGAGCGGGTCGTACGGGAGCTTCGAGTAGATGCCGGGATTGACGCCAAGCGTCCCGCTCGTGCCAAGGGTAATGGTGTAGCCATCGGCCGGTGCATCGCGTCCGGCCAGGATGCCGGGCACCCCGCCGCCGCCGGCGCGATTCTCGACGATCACCGTCTGATTCCATGCGGCAGTGAGGCGTTCTGCGAGCATGCGCGCAACGATGTCGGTGGCCTGACCCGGCGGAAACGGCACAATCATTCGCACCGTCTTCACCGGAAAGCCCTGTGCCAGCGCTGATGCGCCAATCAGCCAATGCGTGATGAGGGCGGTGCAGAGCGCGATGCGAATTCGGGTCATGGCGTACTTCCAGCGTAGGTGAATTGAGCGATGCTACACTCCTCGCGAAAGAATGCGCGCAAGCGCGAAACCGTAGTGATCCACACCAATCAGATTGCCGGAAGGAGTTGATATGGCCGCACTTGCGACAGTCCCAACCGAAAAAATTCGCGCCGGCATGAGCCCGGAGGAATGGCAACTGCGCGTCGACCTCGCGGCGGCGTACCGGCTCGCTGCCTTGTACGGTTGGACCGACCTCAACAACACGCATTTCTCGGCACGCGTTCCTGGGCGCGAACATCATTTCCTGCTGAACCCGTTCGGCATGCTGTTCGATGAGATCACCGCATCCTCCCTGATCAAAGTGGATCAGGCGGGCAACGTGCTTGGCGACAGCGACTATCCCGCGAATCCGGCCGGCTTCATCATTCACGGTGCGATCCACATGGCCGTGCCGCGCGCGCAGTGCATCATTCACACCCACAGCCGCTTCGGCACGGCGGTGGCGATGCAAAAACAAGGGCTGCTGCCGGCGAGCCAAAAAGCGCTCACTGTGATGGGCTGGCTCGCCTATCACGACTTCGAAGGGCCGGCGCTGAACGCCGATGAGCAGCCACGAATCGTCGCCGATCTCGCCGATCGCAACATCCTGGTTCTTCGCAATCACGGCCTGCTCACGGTTGGCGAATCAGTCGGCGAGGCGTTCGTCTGGATGTACCGGATAGAGACCGCATGCCGCCAGCAGATCGATGCGCTCTCGGGCGGTGGCGAGCTTTCACCACTCTCTTCGGAGACGCAGCGGCGATCGATCGATCAAGGCTTGAAGATGTATGGCAAGGGCGGATTCATCGAAGTGGGGCGCGAGTGGCCCGCATTGCTCAGGCAACTGGAACGAAACGGCGGGACGGGTTATCGGGCGTGACGCTCTCCTAGTTCATGAACCACAGAGGACGCAGAGGACACAGAGGGAATTGGCACTTACTTAAGCCGTCTGTGCTCAAGCCTCCGTTCGCCCTGAGCCCGTCGAAGGGTAACGCAGGCTCGTCGAAGGCGCGCGGCCAGCCGCTCACGGACGCTACGGCATTCACCCTTCGACAGGCTCAGGGCGAACGGTCAATCTCCTAACTCGCCCAAATTCGCTTAAGTAAGCGCCATTCGGCACAGAGGGGTCATTCGTGATTACGGGTTCGCGAGCTGCATCGCATGTTGACCTAAAGTGCGATCACCGAAAATCCTCACCGCGATGCGCTCCCCTGCGTCCTCTGCGTCCCCTGTGGTTCAATTTGTACGCTGTTCAATTCGTACGCTAATCATCAACTCGCCAGATTCTCCCGAAGCGTACGACCCGTATACGCGCTCCGATACCGCCCTCGCCGCTGGAGCTCGGGAACCAGGTGGTCGATGATGTTCAGCATGATCGCGCGCGGGGAGCCCTGCGACACTGAAATCATGAAGCCACCGCGGCTCCCGGTCGCCTCGAACATTTCCTCCATCTGATCCGCCACCTGCGCCGCGGTGCCCGCGACCGTCAGGCTGTATCCGGTCGCAGCCCGCAACCCATGCCTGAAAAATTCCTCGCGGGTGATCTCGGCGTTCTCACCATACTTCTTCAATAGCAGACCCACGAAGCCGACCGGTGAGGCATTGGCGGCGACGATGCGCTCCTGCAATTCACGCAGCGAAAAGCGCGGCGGCAATTGCGACATGTCGTAGCCCGAATTATGCGAGAGCCACACCCCGGCCGCCTCGATCGGCACGCCTTCCATCAACGATTCGCGCAAGGCGATCGCCTCGGCCTCGGTCTCACCGACAATGATTCGGATCGACCAGAGAATCCCCACCTGTTCAGGATCTTTGCCCTCGGCGACCAACGCGATGTCGAGCTCTTCACGCTGCTTGGCCATGAGCGGAAGCGGCTTGGTCAGCCCGAATACATGGTCGGCAACATGCGCGGCGGCTTTCGTTCCACGCGGTGAGCCGCCGGCCTGCAGAACAATCGGGGACACCTGCGGTGACGGGATCACGCTGAGCGGCCCCTTGACCTTGAAGAATCTCCCTTTGTGGTTGATCGGCCGAACCTTTGCGGGGTCGGCGACCATGCCGGTCGTGCGATCCCACACGAATGCATCGGGATCGACGCTCGTCCATAACGCGCGGCAGACGTCGATGAATTCCTCCAGCCGATCGTAGCGTTCGTTGTGGTCGGGCAGCGCGTCGTAGCCATAGTTGCCGTAATCGGCCCGACGCTGCGACGTGACCACATTGAACGCCATGCGGCCGTTGGTGATGTGATCCATCGAATTCAGCAGCCTTGCGGTGAAGAACGGGTGCATGAACGTGGATGAATAGGTCAGCCCATAGCCGATGTGAGAGGTCACCCGCGACATCGCAGTAATCCATGGGCTCATGTCGAAGCGCGGCCAGGCCACGCCATAACGCACGGCATCATCGATCGAGCCCTGCCATGTGTCCGGAATGCCGGTCGAATCGCCAAGAAAGATCAAATCGAGCCCGCCACGTTCGGCCGTACGCGCAGCCTCTTCGAACATGCCGATATTGGGGTGGTGCTGATCGACCCAGGACCCGGGCAGCCGCCAATGCGACTCCACATGGGTCCACGAAATATCGATGGCGAGCTGAATGCGTTTCTTCACCGGCTGGGACTCCCTACCAAGGTACGGCCGACCACGGCCAACGATAGCAGACGGCGCCCGGGCGTGTGGCGTGCGCGCTCTGCGCTACCATCAGCCCTTTCGGCTCCAAGGTGTCTGCACATGCAACTCGGCCTCCTCTTGCCCAATCAAGGCGTAGTATTCGGTGCCACGACCGTTCCCGAACTGATCGAGCTCGCCGAGATCGCGGAGCAGTCCGCCGTTTTCACGAGTCTGTGGGTCGGCGACAATCTCCTTGCCAAACCACGGCTCGAATCGTTGACCTTGCTGTCGGCACTGGCGGTTCGCACGCGTCGCTGTCTGCTTGGCACGGCGTGCATGGCAAGCTTTCCGCTACGACATCCGGTGGTGCTGGCGGCACAATGGGGTGCGCTCGATTGCCTCTCCGAGGGCCGGACAATTCTCGGCGCTTGCATCGGCGGCGGCGGTTCGGGCGGACACATCGCGGGTGCGTTCGATGCCGAGTATGCGGCGATGGGGATCGATCCGCGCGAGCGCGTCGCCCGCCTCGAAGAAGGCATCCAGATTCTCCGCGTGCTCTGGACGCAGGATCCGGCCTCGTTCAAGGGGCGGTTCTTCTCGTTCGAAGGCATCGCAGTACGGCCTCGCCCTGTTCAGACGTGTCCCCCAGTGTGGATCGCCAACAACCCATGGGTATTCGGTGAGGTGCGGCCGGGCACTGCGAACAAGCAGGCTGACCGTGTCGCCGAGCTGGCCGATGGTTGGATGACGGTGGGCGCAACGCCCTCACAGTTCCGCGCGACCTGGACTGACATCCAGGCGCGCGCAAGCAAACACGGCCGCGATGCCGCGAAGATGGGAAACGCGATCTACTTCAACCTCAACATCAACGAGAACCGCGCCGCTGCCTACGCCGAATCCAAGCGCTTTCTCGATGAGTACTACAGCTCGGACTGGCCGGCATCCAAAGTCAACGTCTGGACCGGCTACGGCGGGCCGGACGAGTGTGTCGCACGCATTCAGGAATTCAGGGCCGCTGGGGTCCAGACACTGATCGTGCGCTTCACCTCGTACGACCAGAAGGCGCAGTTGCAGCGGATGATCAAGGACGTCGCACCGAAGCTCCAGGCAGCCTGATCGAGGGTCGAACCGGACGGACCGGGGCCCGGTCGCGCCACGCTCACAAGCGCATCCCATGGCTACAATTCACGGCGCATAATCCACCGACATGATTTTTTGAAATTCACCGAGGAGAGATGGCAATGTTGAATCGAGTAATCAAAGGGGAATCGCATTCCCGCAAACCGGGCCTGGCCCTCGCAATTGCACTTGCTACGGGGCTGCTCGCGCAGGGACCGGTCGCGGCGCAAACGGAGTTGAAGTTCGCCGATGCGCTGCCCAAGACATTCAGCTACTACAACGCGATGTTTGCGTTCAAGGACGCGGTTGAGGCAAAGAGCAAGGCCCTTAAGATCAACGTCTTCGGTGAAGGCGTGCTCGGCGACCAGAAGGCATTGATGGAGGGTACCAAGGTCGGTTCGATCGACATCAGCGTCGTGGCCTCACAGGTGAGCCAGCAATTCGTACCCGAGCACGGTGTATTCGGGTTGCCGTTCGTGTGGGTGAAGGAAGAGGATTTCCGCAAGTTCATCGAAGGTCCGATCGCACTCGAGCTTGGTAAGAAGATGGAAGCGCACGGGTTGAAGGTCTTGAAGATCGTCGACGTTAGCCCGGTCGGGGTCTTGAACAGCAAGCGCGCGGTGCGCACGCCCGACGACATGAAAGGCCTCAAGCTCCGCGTCATGCAGGATCCGATGCAAGTCGATGTGGTGAAGGCGATGGGCGGCATTCCGGTGCCGATGGGCACCACCGAGGTCTACACCGCGATCCAACAGGGACAGATCGACGGCAATGCGACGTCCGCGCAGCTCATCTGGGCGCTAAAGAATCATGAAGTCGCCAAGCACTACTCCGATACCAAGCAGAGCCAGTCGGCGGCGATCATCATGATGAATCTGAAGAAGTGGACCGCCTTGACAGCCGAGCAGAAGGCCGCGCTCGACGACGGCGGCAAAGCGTTCTTGCTCAAGAACCGGGAATACTACACGACCAATCCGGCGACCAGCACGGCGAGCGTCACCGCCATGATGCAGAAAGCGGGCGTCACGATCACCGAGCCTGACATCGAGGCGTTTCGCAAGGCGACCGCGCCCATCATCGTGGCCTTCAAGCAACGCGTGAAATCACCGCTCGTGGATCAGGCGCTGAAGGAAGCGGGGCTGTAGAGGACTCACATTCTTTATGAGGGCCGAAGGGCGGTGACGCAAGTAACCGCCCGGTTTCGTACCAATCCGTTCACCCTGAGCTTGTCGAAGGGCGAACGCAGGCATGACATTCGCTTCCGCGCGAAGGTGAGGTCGACAAACGTGCGCGCTCATCCTTCGACAAGCTCAGGACGAACGGGCAACTACGTCCGTCGCCCATATTTGATCCCGATGGCAAGACCACGGGAAATTGTTAGCTGAATCCGTTCGCCCTCAGCCCGAACGGGATTCCTACAGCGCGTAAAGCGCCGTCTCCGCGTCGAGCGTGGCAATCGTCGCAGGTGTCCAGTCACGCTCGACATGGAATTGCAGCAGCAGACCGTCCGGATCACGGATCGAAACGCTGCGCCGCGCCGCGTGATCGATGTCGCGTTCGACTTTGATCCCCTTCGCGGCCAGCAGGGCGACCGATCGATCGAGATCGGCCTCGCTCCACACCTGAAAGCCGACATGATGCATGCCTGGCGCAAGGCCCGGTCGTTGCCGGAAGAGCGCGAAGTCACCAAAACCAGATGTCCCGTTCAGAAGCGCATACGCCGCATCCTCGTTGCCCACGATCGGCGCCAGACCAACACGGTCGCGGTAGAAGCGGAACATCCCTTCGAAGTCCTTGGCGACGAGTGCGATATTGGTGATGCGCTTCGCATGGAACACCGCGTGATCGACGGTCTTGATTGGCGGATCGATCGGGTAGTTTCGCTCCTTCGAAGGCGGATTCGTCACCCCCGGAATCCATTCGGGTTTCTCCTTGACGATGACGCCATGGCGCACCGTCCACCAGTCGCGAACGACATCGGCATAGACCTCGACCATGTTGCCGTCCGGGTCGTGCAGATAGACCGAATGCGCGGCGTCGTGGTCGGCGGTGAAGCTGTATTCGAGCCCATCGTCGATCGACTCGCGGTAGCCGCGCACCAGGTCCGCCTCGGTCTCGACCTCGAAGGCGAGATGCCAGATGTCGGGCTTCTGGTCGGGCGCCGCGTATCGGCTCCGCACATCCGTGAGCCCGAGGTCGTGATAAGTATTGCCGTTGCTCACGAAGCTTGCCATGTTGTCCGGCTGCCGGTAGACCTCGTTGAAGCCGGCGACCGCATTGTAGAACTCGAACGCACGCTCATAGTTGCCAACGAACAGGTTGGCATGACCCAGCCGGCGCGGTGCGAAGTAAGCCCGTGCGGGAGCCCCTGGTCGAGCCGTTTGCAGTGTGTTCGCGCCTGGCGGGCTCGCTTGCGGTTGACTCATCGCTTCTCCCTTGGAATTTGCGTGGCGGACCTGATCGGAATCCCGGTCGGTGATAGGCTATTCGATTGTGCTGCGCACACCAGCCGCGTCAGCGCTACCCGATACCTTACTGCCAATCGTACGCATTCGTCGAGAGTCCCTTGGGGCGGACCATGACCGCGACCAGACACGCCGAAATCGCCGGTGCCGGATTTGCCGGCCTGGTCGCAGGCATAGCGCTCGCACAACGCGGCTGGGCGGTGCGCGTGCATGAAAAGGATAGCGAGCTGCGTGCCTTCGGGGCGGGCATCTTCATCTGGGAAAACGGCCTGCGCGTGTTGAAGGCGATCGGCGCCTATGAGGCGGTCATGCATGGGGCGCACGAGGCGATCGTCCACGAGACGCGTCATGACAATCGCATCATCGCCCGCCTGGCTTTCACCCACGAATTCGGTTCGCGCATGATCACGATGACGCGCCAGCATTTGTACGACGCCATTCTCGATCAGGCCGCGAAGAGCGGGGTCGCGATCGTCACCGCCTCCGAGGCGATCGGCGCGATACCTGATGGAGCGCTGCTTACCGCCGACGGTCGCTCGCATCATGCGGATCTGGTGATCGGCGCGGACGGCGTGAAATCGAGAGTGCGCGATTCACTCGGACTGTTGCGGGGTCGCAGTCCCTGCGCGGACGGCATCGTGCGCGTGCTCGCCCCGCGCTGCAAGGACGAGCTCGGCCCCGGCACCTGGGACCACGTCATCGATTTCTGGAAGGCCGACCGGACCCTGCGCATCCTGTACTGCCCCTGCAACGAGCAGGAGCTGTACTTTGCGATGATGGCGCCGGTCACGAACCGCGAAGCGTCCGCGATTCCGTTGCGCCACGATGTCTGGGTCGCCGCGTTCCCGCAGCTTGAACCGATCATTCGCAAGATCGACGCGGGCGGACGCTACGATGCCTACGAGACCACGAGCCTCGCGCGCTGGTCGACGGGCCGGGTCGCGATCGTGGGCGACGCGGCCCATGCGATGGTCCCCACATTGGGACAAGGCGCGGGAACAGCCATGATGAACGCGCTGTCCTTGGCGGTGCATCTCGACCAAGCGCCGACTATCGAAGCCGGACTCACCGCCTGGGAGGCGCGCGAACGTCCGCTGACCGAGCACACCCAGGCGCGCTCCGATTTGACCGCGCGCGAGCGATTGATGTCCACCGGCGAGGGTTGGACCGACGAAGCGTTGCGAACCGCCCGGCACATCCCGACCGGCACCGAGCACCTGCCGCTTCACATCGAGTGAGACGGAAAGCACCGCGCGTATTTGCATTCTCGCCGTGACGATTCCAGGCAGCCCCGGAATCACCAGGCGAATCGACTGCGCAATCACGAACCGGCGGTACGCCAACGCATTGAATCGCGCGCGGTGCCGCCTGTGGATCGTCACCGGCTCCCATCACAACCGAGAAAGCCCTGCGAGGTGATGGGTGAAACGCCGGCGTAAAGCGGCGCAATGCACGCCGATTATTGATCTACCGGTGATTTGGGCCGCTATTCAGGATCTATCCGATTCGCGGGTTGCCGATACTCACCACGGTCGATGACCCCTCAGGGAGAAGCAACATTCCCCTGATGCGGATCTTAGTCATCGTGATGCCTCGGAAAACAAGACACTGGAAATGACCGCCTCTCTCGCCGTGGACGAACCGAAGTCGATGCAATCGCTGATTGCTTGCACGCTTCGCCCGCCGCGCAGTGACCGTGTCGAGGCCGCCGATGGCTGCGAGCAAATTGGACCGAGCACGGCAATCCGGACGACGATGGAATGGAGTCAATATGGGCAATAGCGCCATTCTTATTGGAACGATCGGACTGACGGACGGCGAGGTCCGCGTACTTCATGGATTGGCTCGCGTGACGAAGAGCCGAGCCCGCTCTTACGAAATCGGCGAAAGAGGCGTGGTCGACAACGCGGACCTGATCATTTTCGATGGTGATCGTCCGGAAACGGTGCGCGAATGGCGTAGCGCCTGTGAAAAGAAGAACATCCCGTCGCTCATGCTTTCGACGCGTACGACCTCGGCGGAACCTGGTACGACTCGGCTGGCTCGCCCGTTGGTACCTTCGAGTCTGCTACACGCACTCGATGCGGTCAAGATCGTGAAAGCAGCCGTCAGGGTTGCCAACGAAGACCTCAACTTCATACCGCCGGGCACGCGCCCAGCATCAGGCGCCGTCGAAACACGTGCGCCGGCAATCGTCAAGCCAACCACCGCTGAAGTGATGATCGCCCGGGCGCTCGTCATCGACGACAGTCCTACCGTACGCAAGCAACTCGAGCTCGCATTGCGCGCCGTCAAGGTCGACGTCGACCAAGCCGAATCCGGCGAAGACGGCTTGCGATTGCTGAGCTCCCGAAGCTATGCGATCGTTTTCCTTGACGTCGTGCTTCCCGGTTGGGACGGCTACCAGATTTGCAAGACGATCAAGAAGGACCCATCCAAGCGCCACACCCCGGTCGTCATGCTCACGTCAAGGTCTTCTCCATTCGACCGGATTCGCGGCTCGCTTGCCGGATGCGACAGCTATTTGACCAAGCCCGTAGACAACGAAGTGTTCGACGGCGTCTTGAAGAAGTACCTCTTTGCTTTTGGCAATTCCGCGGCATCTAGCGGCTCCAAGGCCGCGCTGGCTTGAGATCCGTGTCCCACCGGACCCCGGCGCAAAGAGAATTTTCAGCAACCCAGGAGAACAGCATGAGCAAGAAAGCGCTTGTCGTAGACGATTCAGCCGTCGATTTGACCAACATCAAAACGATTCTCACCGATGCCGGTTGCCTCGTCGTGACGGCAACCAATGGCAAGGACGCGGTCGCCAAGGCGAAATCAGAGAAACCACAAGTCATTTTCCTCGACATCGTCATGCCCGACATGGACGGCTACGAGGCGTGCCGATTGCTGTCCGAGGATCCGACTACCAAAGGCATCCCCGTCGTGTTCGTCACCAGCAAAGGGCAGAAGGCCGACAAGGTCTGGGGCCAGATGCAAGGAGCGAAAGGGCATGTAACGAAGCCGGCCACCAAAGATCAGGTTCTCGAGCAATTGAACGCGGTTGCCTGAGCGCGCCCACGCCGACCCGATGAGCATGAGCACACCTCAATCCTTACCAACGGCGCCTACGAACGGCGGCTGGCTGCTGCCCGCACAGGCGTTGAGCCGCTTCATGACACAGGAGCGGCTTGCGGGCGCTGGCGCGATCGAGCGGAAGGAGCAGGTTCGCTTCGGCTTTCGCGTCAGCGATCTCGGACTCCTGGTACCCGCGAGCACCGGCACCGAAGTCATGCCTATGACAGTGCTCGCCACGATTCCCCGATCTGCGCCGTGGTTGCGCGGCATTTACAACTTGCGCGGAAATCTGGTGCCGGTGATCGATCTGGCAGTCCGTCTGGGTATCGATCGACCACGCACGCAGGCGGACGCTTCATCAGACCAGGGTACGAAACCCCATATTCTCGTATTCGACAAAGGTGCGCGCGCCGCCGGCATCATCATCGATGGGTTCCCCCGCGGACTCACCCGCCTCAGGCCAATCGGACAAGTTCCTGACCAACAAGGATTGCTAGCTCTTCACGTTTCCGCCGCGCTCACGACGGGTGATGACCTATGGTTCGAGTTCGACCCGGAAGGGTTGTTCCGAGGCCTCACAGAACATTGAGTGCAATGTCGCCCGCCATCGCCAATTTAATGATTTAGATCCGCGATCACGTAAGACCGCTCACGTAACGCTCGTAACCGCATTCGATCTGGAGACCGAAAATGAAGTTCATCAGCCGACTTCTCCTGTGGCAGAAATTCGCCGTCCTGGGCGCCCTAGCCCTCGTACTGGTGGGAATTCCCTCCTACCTGTACTTCACCGAGGCGCAGAAGGCGATCGATTTCGCCCGGGACGAACAGCGTGGGATCGAGCCGATGCGCGCGGTCATCGAGCTCTACAAATTCTTTCAAGATCATCGTGGATTGTCCGAGCAGCATTTGAGCGGCGTTACATCAGTCGCCGAGCCACGCCAGAAGAAACAAGCCGACATCGAGCGGGCGATGGAAGCCGTCGACGCGTTCGCCAAGCGGGACAAATGGGACGGTTCAAGCGGGAAACTGTGGGGACAGGTCAAGGGCGATTGGAAGCAATTATCGACAGCCGTCGTCAATCGTTCGGTGGATCCGATGCAATCCCGCCAAGCGCACCACGCCATGATTCGCGAGGTACTACGGATTCGCGAGTCGATTGCAGATTTCTACAAGCTGTCGCTCGATCCGGAAGGCTTCTCGTTTTACATGATGAAGGCGGTTGTGTACGACATGTCGCGGCTGACTGATCCGCTCGGCCTGATTCGGGGCTCCGGCAGTGACGTACTGTTTCGCGCGGCGCAAGCGCAGCCCGGGGACGCGAAGGCGCGCACCATGACCGATGCCGAACGATTGAACATGGCGACGCTTCTCGACCGTGCGCGCGAGGGTCTCGGAATCGTCAACGAAAGTATCGAGAAATCGATGGACTATGACGTCACGCTCAAACCGAAATTGGAGGCCGGATTGGCGTCGACGCGAGGCACCGTCAACGCGGCGTTGAAATTGGCGGACGACCACCTCATCAATGCGTCAACCATCAGCTATGACTTCCGCGCATACCGGCAGGCCTACTCCAACGTGGTCGACGAGGTGAACAAGTACAACTCGTTGGTCCTGCAAACGCTCGATGACGCGCTGCTTGCACGGATCAGCGACGGGCAGCGTAGCCGGATGGTGATTTCGGTGGTCATCCTGACCGTTGCGGGAATTGGTGCGCTCCTCGGCGTGCTCATTTTTCGCAGTGTTCTGCGACCGATCGGACAACTTATCAGCGTCATGGGCAGTATTTCGAAGGGCGACGCCCAGGCACGTGCGCGCATCGACAGCCCGGATGAGATCGGTCAACTCGCCAGACAGTTCGACCAGATGGTGGACGAACGCGAGCAGGCCGCCGCGAAGATCCAGGCAGAGAACGAGCAACTCAACAACTCGGTACTCGCTTTGCTGCAGGGCGTGGCACAACTTGCGCGCAAGGATTTGACGGCGAAAGTCCTGGTCGCTGAAGACGTCACGGGTCCGGTCGGCGACGCTCTCAACCTGCTAGCCACGGAAACCGCGAAGGTGCTGCGGCAAGTGTCCGACATTTCGGCCGACGTGACGCAGGCTTCGCTCAAAGTGAAAGAGCAGTCCGACTCCGTCTCGTCATCGGCACGGATCGAGCGCCAGCAGGTCGAGAAGACCGCAGCGGATCTCGACGTTGCCGCCAGCACGATGAAGCGGATCGCCGAGCTCGCGCAAGCGTCCAACATCGCCGCGGACAACGCGATCAAGACCACACAGAATGCGCTGACGACGGTGAGCGCGACCGTCGGCGGCATCAACGGGATTCGCGACACCATTCGCGAGACGGAAAAGCGGATCAAGCGGCTCGGTGAGCGTTCGCAGGAGATCTCGGGCGTTGTGGGCTTGATCAACACGATCGCGGAACGGACACACATTCTTGCTCTGAACGCCTCGATGCACGCTGCCTCGGCCGGCGAGGCGGGACGCGGCTTTGCGGTTGTCGCGGACGAGGTTCAGCGTCTGGCGGAGAACGCGCGGCAAGCTACGGCGCAGATCTCGACCTTGGTCAGCAACATCCAGGTCGAGACGGCCGATACCGTTACGACGATGAACAATACGATCAGCCAAGTCGTGGAAGGTAGCAAGCTCGCCGAACAGGCCGGCGAGCAGATGCGACTGACGCAACAGTCGACTTCCGAGCTCGTTGCCTCGGTGCAGATGATCGCTGATTCATCGAAGGAACAGGCGAAGATGAGCGCCGAGCTGCAGACGCGCGCCGGAGAGATTCGCAAGAGCAGTCAAGAGACCAGCGATCAGCTGAAGGAGCAGTCGACGCAGACGGACAACCTCGTCGGATACGCTCGCAATCTGCTCACGGCGATCCGCGTGTTCAAGTTGGCCAATTAATCCGCGATCCGAGATGCCTGGGAGAGGTCGCTGCCTCGGCAGCGGCTTTCACGCGATCGACTATCACGGGTAATGACAACATGTACACGCCAGACCATGTTATCCAGCACCTGGCGGAATTGGCCGACTTCGTATCCGGCAGGGCCCCTGCCCTGCTCGATGCGAATCTGACCGACTTCGACCAGCACTCTCAGGTTTCGATGCTTGAGGAGTACGTTCGGCGGATAAGCGCACTGTCAGCCCTAGCGACGGCCGCGGGCGCACGCGAAGTTCTGCTGGCCTGCCCTTTCGCCGAACGGAACCTCGCGGCCTTTCTCGCCTACAAGGCGCCGCTGACCGCGAGCGAGTGGGCCCTGCTCGCTGAATGGCCGATGCGTGTCCTCGACTATTCACTTCTTCCCGATGAATCCGCGGCTTCTCTCGGGCTAATCGATCACTTGTCCGATCCAAATTGGCCACGGACGGTCGAGTTGGCCGAGTCTTCGTCCATTCATCCGTCGCCGGCGGCGCATGAAGCGTCCGCGCCAACGGCAATCAACCTCAGCGGGCTCGACGAGCGCCGCGCAACGGAGATCACTGAACCACCCCGGAACGACCTTGATTTTTCCAGCGCTGACCATTCCCAGGACCATGGGCTCCACCCTGAATCGAACGTTGCGGACAGTGCGCTCCGATCCACGGAGTTCCTGCAACGGTTGCGGTCCGCGGTTGCGACGCTTGCAGGTGTTGCCCGGACGCGCGGCCTGGATGGTCTTTGTGGGGTCGCCGAACGCGTGCACACCACCTTGGCGTTGCTGCGCATAAGCACCGAGCCTCGGCTCATCGAGGTGAAATCGCTCTGCACCCAGTTGTCGACCGCGGCGCGGCGCTATCTGGCGGCGCCTGGGGACGAGTTGGTCAGTCACTCGCTGATCGATGTGTTGCTCGCACCGGTGTGGTCGCAGCGTCTGACCGACGCGGAACGTGATCAGTTGCTCCACCAACTCCGCGCACCGTCGCTGGTGATGTCGACCGCGGAGGGAGCACCTCCGGTATTCGAGCGGACGGCGCATCCTACCGAGACCGCTGCGATTTCCGACGAAGATGCGGCGGCGGACGTCGATTCCCGCGACGAAGACGGCGCGACGAGCATTCCCTGCACCGACGACTCTACCGTCGCGGCGTTGGCACCCGGCGTCCCGAGTGCGGCCGAAGATGCCTTCATCGCCGACATCGACAATCCGATGGAGCGAGTCTCGCGCGCCGACGAGGGAACCCTTTCCGATGGCTCCGACACCTTCGATCGCGCGAATGCCGAAGCGGCGCTCGCGTCGATCGAAGAAGTGGCGATCGAGCGCGGCTTGCTGGGCCTCGAGGAAGCCGGTCTTCGCGCCCGCCAGGGCCTGAACGCGCTTTGCGACAATCAACGATCCTCATCCGAGAACATTCGTGACCTGATCGACCGATTCGTGGTCGTCGCGTGGGCGTATGCGAATGCGCCGTCCGCACCGGAATCTACCGATGCCCTCGTCGCGCTGCTGGCAGAATCGGGGTGGCCCGAGCCTCTGTCGGATGACGACGCGCCGTTGCTGTCGTCTGTCCTTCGGGATGGCGGAGCGATCGAAGGGGCGTTGTCCGCAGACGAACCGGAGGCAGTCGACATCTCGCAACTTGAGCCGGTGCTTGCACCTGTCGATTCCTCCCCGCCGAACTTGGCCGCTCAAACCGCAGAGCGGGCAGATGGATTTTCCGCGGACGACGCGCCAGCGGTTGATGCGTCGACTGATGAATTGGACCAGACGCGTGCTCATCTGGGGTCGCGCGACGAACACGATGATTCATCGATCGAGAGCGCCCCCGGTGACACGGTTGGTGCCGCGCCGGCCGGTGTAAGTGCCGAGCTCTTCGAGATGCTTCGGGAGGAATCCGCGAAGCTGAAGCCCGGCCTGGACGAGCTCCTTCACCAGGGGAGCTCGACTGAGCAAGACGCCGCATCGCGTCGCGCCGCCGCGCAGTCATACGCCGAAGAGATCAGACGCCTGGCGGAAGCTTGCACTTCTATCGGCGTAGGACCGCTCGGAGCGCTGCTGGATGACGTGCAGCGGTCCGTCGAGCGCGACTGTGCGGAAGGATTCAGCGCGGCACAGCGCGACGCACTATCCGCGCTTTTCGGGCTGCTTGGCGCGTATCTCGCGACGCCGAATGATCCGAGCCTTGGCGAAGGGCTCATCGACATACTGCGCCGCGACATCTGGTCTTCACCGATCGCTGCCGACAAAGGCTTTAACCTTGCGCGCGGTCTGAGCGAGGTCACTCTCGTATCCAACTCGGCTGACACGCCGGCGCGTCAGAAAGAAGCGACAGCTAATGATGTGTCGCTTGCAGTGCCCGATGATATCAATCGGGAACTGTTCGAGAGCTTGTTGCAGGAACTGCCGATCCAGACGGCGGAATTCTCCGCATCGGTACAACGACTCGCCGGACGCGAAGGAAAGGATGCCGACGTCGACAGCGCGCGTCGTGCCGCGCATACGCTGAAGGGCGCCGCCAACACCGTCGGCATTCGCGGCATCGCCAATCTTACGCATCACGTCGAAGACATTCTAACGGCCCTGTTCAAACACCGCGCCAAACCCGGTCCGGCGCTTGCCGCCGTGCTGGTCGACGCGGCCGACTGCCTCGAAGCGATGTGCGAGCTCGTCACCGGCAGCGGACCAGAACCGGACCAATCCATGGCGGTGATGCAAGCCGTCCTCGATTGGGCGAACCGGATCGATCACGACGGAATCGAGGCCACGGGATCCACATCGGAAAGCGAATCTGCTGAAGAGGAGCCTGGGCAGTCCGATGTGCGGACGTCGCAAGCTGAAAGCGCGAACGAGCCCAACGCGCAGACCACAACGGCCGTTGCGCGCGTTTCGGTCACGCTGATCGATGAGCTGCTCCGCCTCACCGGGGAAACCATCATTTCGACGGGACAGGTTTCCGACCGACTGCTCAGGGTGATCGATCAAGTGCGAACGATCCAAGCCCAGAATCAGACGTTCATGAGCCTTGCTGCCGAGATGGAATATTTGGTCGACGTGCGTGGTGTCGCGTCGCCGCATCAACAACGCGCGGGTCTGGTTGAATTCGACGCGCTGGAATTCGAGCACTACAGCGAAATTCATACGGTTAGCCGGCGCCTGACCGAGGCAGCGACCGACTCCAAGGCGTTCTCCTCACAGGTGCAAACCGACCTCACCGCGCTCAATGAGCTGGTCGACGGTCAGAGCCGCTTGCATCTGCAGAGTCAGGAGACGGTGATGCGGACCCGCATGGTTCCGGCCTCGACGATCCTGTCGCGCTTGCAAAGGAGCGCTCGCCAGTCGAGCCGCCAGCTCGACAAGCGGGTCATCCTGAATGTATCCGGCGCCGAGACGCCGATCGACAGTCAAATCCTTGCCGCGCTCGTCGATCCGCTGATGCATATGCTGCGCAACGCGATCGATCATGGCATCGAGGACGAAACGGCGCGCAGGCGAGCGGGCAAACCGTCCGAGGGTCGGATTGATCTTGCCTTTGCGCGCGAAGGCAACCACATGCTCGTTCGCATGCAGGACGACGGCGCGGGGCTCGATCTCGCCGCCATTCGGCGCACCGCGGAATCCAAGGGATTGATCCGAGCCGACCAGACGCTGAGCGAAGACGAATTGCGGCGCCTCATTCTGGCCCCGGGGTTCTCGACGCGGAGCGAAGCGACGCAGCTTTCCGGGCGCGGCGTGGGCATGGACATTGTTCACAGTAGCGTTCTGCAACTCAAGGGGTCGATCAACCTGCGCTCGACGCAAGGCAAGGGACTACTGATCGAATTGCGACTGCCGGCCGCCCTGATTTCGACGCACGCGCTGCAAATTGGCATCGAGGGACGAACCCTGACGGTGTCCACGCGCGGCATCGACAACATCGTCTACGCATCGGCCGATCAGATGCAATCCGTGGGTGGCATACCCTCGATGCGCCTGGCGGATGAAGTGCTGTCGGTCGTAGACCTGGAGTCCTTGCTCGAGCTGCCGGTTGCGCCCGAGGGCGATCTGAGAGGCGCCTTTCCGGTACTCCTGGTCCGGCAGGACTCCGGGGTCAGGAAGGCGATCCGCGTCCGCGAGGTCATCAGCAGCAGGGATATCGTCGTGAAACCACTGAGCGTCTATTTGCCGAAAATTCAAGGCATCATTGGTCTCACAGTCCTTGGCGACGGCAATGTGCAGCCGGTAATCGACCTCCTCGACCTGCTCCGTGTCCCGATGCTAGACGATGGCCGTCGCCCCGATCATCGTATTGCGCGCCGACGCGATGAGGGGATCGACGATCGCGCCCCAGGTGCCCATTCCGTGCTCGTCGTCGACGACTCGATCAGCGCGCGACGCGCGACCGCGCAGTGCATGAAGGATGCGGGCTTCGTACCACGGACCGCCATTGACGGCCAGGATGCTCTCGCCGTACTTGAAAAGTGGACACCCGACATCGTGCTGGTCGACATGGAGATGCCAAGGATGAACGGCCTCGAGCTCGCGGTCGCTCTCCGTGCCCGCCCGAGTACCAAGAACACGCCGATGATCATGATCACTTCGCGCTCGACTGAAAAGCATCGGCGCCAAGCCCAGGCGGCCGGCATCGACCTCTACCTGACGAAGCCATTCAACGAGGACGAGCTCGTGAAGCGTGCCCTCGAGCTCATCAACACCCGTGCCCATGCGTGAGAGCCCTTCTCCCGCAGTGATCGCGCCCCATAACGGAGGGTATGCGGCACTCACGCTCGGGCGCCTATACGTACTGATCCCGCGCGGAGATTTGCGCACGATCGAATCGGTGAGCGACGTCGACGCAAGTGCCCCGCCGCAAAACGGTGTCGGTTGGATCGAACTGAATCATCAGCGCCTCCCGGTCTATTGCACCGCATCGGACTTGCATCCGATCGCGACAATTCCCGCCGCGAGGCGGATCTGCGTGGTGTTGCGGGGCGACGCAGGGTCGTTCGGCATGCTGTGCGACGAGGTTGCATTGACCGCGGCAGGCAAGATCCAGGTGCACGAGTTGCCCATTGCGATGACCCTGCCGGATGCCCCGGTTGGCGGCCTGGCCAAGTACGCCGATTCGATCGCATGCGTCTGTTCGGCGGAGCGACTCTACGGACACTTGAGCCGCGTGGCGTCCGGAACCAGCGCATCACCCCACGCTGGAATATCGCTCCAACCACGCAAGGAACGAGAATGAAGGAAATCAACGCATGGTGTCTTGACGTCGGCGACCGGCGCATCGCGGCGATCGGCGTGGGTCATCTAAGACATCTGGTGTCCAAGCCCGAGCTCTTCGAAATCCCGCAAACACCTGCGGCGTGCGCGCGAGTGTTCGTCTGGAATGATTCGATTATTCCGGTGTGGGATGTGCCGCGCTCACTTGGCGTAACGGGGGAGTTCGCCGAGGCGAATGTTCTCGCCGTGATTGCCTTTCAATTGCGTCGGGACACGTCGATTCAGATCGCTGGGATCACCCTCACCGGGCCGCCGGTTCGCATCAACGTCGTCGATCCGACTTCCTGCGCGCTGCCCGATCCTGCGCGAGCCTGGAAACGCATTGCCAGCGCATGCTTTCGACACGGCGATCAAGTATTGCCGGTGCTCGACTTCGCCAAGATGTTTGGCTCCGCACCAGAGATTCGAGATGCATCGACGCAACAACTCTCGCGGTCGGCCGAGACGGCGGTTGCCTGATGCGATCCGGTGCTGGTGAGGCCGATACATTGCAGGTCTCGGCCGGGCCCATTGACGTCCAATGGCGTCATTGGGATCGAAGCATCCTTAACTCTTCCGCAATGTCGAGGCCACAATGAAAGACACTGAACTACTCGCATCAAGTCAAGTGATTTCCAGCGATCTGGGTCCAGACGAGCGTCGCGCCTACGATCGGTATCTCGTCGACTTCTTCATTCGCGTCGTCGACGAGCGGGACGGCGCCCACCTCGGGGACGTCGTCGATATCAGTCTTGGCGGCATGAAGCTGATGAGCAAAGCGCACCTTCCGATTGGCGGGACCTATACGCTCCGCATGGACTTGGCGATGGAGAACGGCTTCAAGCGGCAGGTGTCCTTCGCGGCGACGAGCGCCTGGGCCACGAGAAGCGAAGACGGAAATCACCTCTATTGCGGCCTGCAATATCTGCAACCGACTGCCGAATTCTTGCAGGTCGTGCATCGCATCATCGCCGAATTGGAGTGAGCGACTCCGGACTTCAGGACGCGGCGCTGCTCCTCCTGGCACTGGGCGAGGAGGAGGCCGCGAACGTCCTCAAACACCTGGCGCCAAGCGAAGTGCAAAAGCTCGGCAAGTCCATGGCGGCACTCGCCAACATCACCAACGAGCAGGTCAAAGCGGTACTCACCTTGTTCAATTCGGCAATCGGCAAACAATCCTCGATCGGCTTGGGCGCAGATGCCTATCTCCGCAGCGTGATGACCAAAGCCCTGGGTGACGAAAAGGCGGGCATGCTGCTCGATCGCATCCTGCAGGACAACGACACCTCCGGCCTCGATCACCTCAAATGGCTGGACGCATCCGTTGTTGCTGAGCTCATCAAGTTCGAACATCCGCAAATCATCGCGACCATCCTCGTCCATCTGGAAAACGAACAGGCCTCGCTCGTGCTGGCCACGTTCGACGCGCGGGCGCGGGGCGATATCCTGAAGCGCATAGCATCGATCGACGGCGTCCAGCCGCTCGCATTGCGCGAGCTGAACGATTCACTTGGACAATTGCTCTCAGGCGGCGATAAATTCAGCAGCAAACCATTGGGCGGGATACGCGCGGCCGCGGAGATCCTCAACTTCCTGCCCGGTAGCATTGAATCCGAGACCATGGAGAAAATCCGCGAGAACGATGCGGAGCTCGCGGATGCGATCGTCGAGGAAATGTTCAAGTTCGAGGATGTGATGGATCTCGACAACCGGGCCATCCAGTCGGTGCTCCGCGAAATCAACGGCGACGATCTCATCCTCGCGCTGAAGGGCGCGGACAAAGATCTGCGCGAAAAAATCCTCGGCAACATGTCGCAGCGCGCGGCCGAGCAGCTACGCGAAGACCTCGAGTCGAAGGGTCCGGTCAAACTCGCGGACGTGGAAAAGCAACAACGCGAGTTCCTCAAGATCGTGCGACGCCTCGCCGAGGAAGGCCAGATCTCGATGGGCGGCAAGAGCGATCAGATGGTTTGAACGGCGCCTCGCGCCGCGCACGGACGATGCAACGTGCACCGACCTACGCGCACTTTCATCGATCAGGTGATACGCGTGCGCGTGTCTGAATCGATCCGGATACGAATTCGCGATTGACAGGCAAAGCCAAGCAATACGCCCGGAATTCTGAATTACACGCACTTTGTGGGTCTAATTTCAGCTACGCGGGCCCGATCGATTGCCGATACTAATTCTGCCGTTGCTCACTTCCAGGAGCACTGCAATCAGGGTTTCGTCCTCCGCGAAGCCTAACGCTCTTCCCTCTCAAGGCGTCACCGCAAAGAGCTATAGAACATGACAACCGTTCTGGCCGTCGACGACTCCAAATCCATGCGATCGACCGTAGCCCTGACCTTGCGGCGCGCCGGTTACGACGTGGTGGAAGCGGCCGACGGCGGCGAAGCCCTCGACAAAGCACGGCAACGGCGGTTCGAGCTCGTACTCACCGATCAGAACATGCCCGTCATGGATGGGCTCGGCTTGATTCGCGAGCTGCGGTTGATGCCGGAGTACAAGAGCGTGCCGATCCTGATGCTCACGACCGAATCGAGCGACGAGATGAAGCAGCAAGGGCGCGCGGCCGGCGCCACCGGATGGCTGGTGAAGCCGTTCGATCCGGCGCGCTTGATCGAGGTGATCAAGAAGGTCGTCAAGTAAGCCCGAATTCAAACCCCTCTCCCTCCCGATAGCCAAAGCATGACGACGCAATCGAGCCAAACGAGTCAGTCCGAAGACATGGGGATCGATCTCGGACAGTTTCACGAGATCTTTTTCGAAGAAGCGGGCGAGCATCTTGCGATCATGGAGTCGCTGCTCCTTGCCATCGGCGAGGAAGCACCGAGTGATGACGACCTGAACGCGATCTTCCGCGCGGCCCACTCGATCAAGGGTGGCGCGGCGATGTTCGGCTTCAGTGATGTAGCCGGGCTCACGCATGACATGGAGTCTGTGCTCGATCTGGTGAGAAAGCATCAGCTGGGGCTCACCAGCGACATGATCGAAGCCTTTCTGCAAGCGGGCGATCTCACGACCCAGATGCTCGGACGCCACCGCGCGGGCGAGGCGACGGGCGGTGCCAATGAAGAGGTCGAGGCGCTGCGCGCCCGGTTGCAGGCACTGAAAAATGGTGCCCCCTCCCCGGCCACACCGAGTATCCCGGCTGCGATGGCGATGCCGCCGGCGCAGGTCATCGTTCAGAGCGCGGTACAGCACCCAACCGCCCCGGTCACCGGTACGTCGGCCGACGCGAGCTTTGCGCGGATCGTCGATCACGTGAGCGGGCGGGCGACCGGCCCTGCGGCCACCGACGCCGATGTGCGATCGCTCGCCACATACGTCGGCGGGACACCGGGACCTGTTGTCTCGGGTCAATCGGGGACACCGCTCGAAGGCGAAGGCTTCGGATTCTTCGTCGATCCCACAAAAGCCAAAAATGGCGGTCCGGTCGTCGACGCCGCTGCGGTAAGCGCCGACATCGCGATTCCGAAGAACACCGCCGCCCAAACCGAACCCGGCAAACCGCGGCCGACACCTGCTGCCGCAGCGACAACAAAACCGGCCAGCGCGGGAGAGTCCAATTCGATCCGCGTGGCGATCGAAAGAGTCGATCAGCTCATCAACATGGTGGGCGAGCTGGTGATCACCCAATCCATGCTCACCGAACGCGCGAGCAAGCTCGACCCGGCGACGCATCGTGGTTTCGTGGGAACCCTCGGTGATCTGGAGCGCAATACCCGCGCCCTGCAGGAAACGGTGATGTCCATCCGCATGCTGCCGATGTCGATGGTGTTCAACCGCTTCCCGCGGATGGTGCGTGACACCGCCGCCAAGCTTGGCAAGAAGATCGAGCTGAAGCTCGTCGGCGAGGCCACCGAGCTCGATAAAGGCATGATCGAGAAGATCATCGATCCGCTCACCCACCTGGTGCGCAACTCGGTCGATCATGGCATCGAACAACCCGCGAAGCGAATGACTGCCGGGAAATCACCGCACGGTACGGTGACACTATCGGCGGCCCATGAAGGGGGCAGCATCGTCATCGTCGTGGCCGACGATGGTGCTGGGCTGCCGCGCGACAAGATTCTCGCGAAGGCAAAAGAGCGCGGCATGCCGGTCACCGATGCGATGACTGATCAGGAAGTCTGGAGTCTCATCTTCGAGCCCGGCTTTTCCACTGCAACCGAAGTCACCGACATCTCGGGGCGCGGTGTAGGCATGGATGTGGTGAAGCGCAATATCAGCGCGCTCAGCGGCACGGTCGAAATCACCTCCGAGCTGGGCAAGGGTACGCGGATGACCGTCCGTTTGCCGCTCACGCTGGCGATCATGGACGGCATGTCAGTCGCCGTCGGCGGAGAGACCTACATCCTGCCCCTTGGCAGCATCGTCGAATCGCTGCAGATCGACGCTGCGCTGGTGAAGACGGTGAACGTCTCCGGTCGCGTGGTCAAAGTGCGATCGGAGTACCTGCCAGTCGTCGCGCTACGCGATGTATTCGGCTGCAGTGAGCTCGCCACCGAGCCGGCCGCGCTCATGCTCGTCATCGTCATGTTCGAAGGCGGCAAGACCGCATTGCTGGTCGACGATCTCGTCGGGCAGCACCAGATCGTCGTGAAGAACCTCGAATCCAACTATCGCAAGGTGCCGGGAATCTCCGGCGCCACGATCATGGGCGATGGCCGCGTCGGGTTGATCCTCGACGTGGCGTCGCTCGTCCGGCGCGCACGTCATTGAAGTCATGCAGTGATGCTCTAGAAAGGACAGCAGATGGCAAACGGCGAATCACAGCAGGCGGGCGGCAACGGCACCAACGAGTATCTGACGTTCAGGCTCGGCGGCGAGGAGTACGGCATCGACATCCTGCGGGTGCAGGAGATCCGCGGCTACGACGCTGTCACGCCGATCATCAACACGCCGGCCTTCATCAAGGGTGTCGTCAATCTGCGCGGCACCATCGTGCCGATCGTGGACCTGCGGATCAAGTTCGCGGTGGGCGAGGCGACCTACGATCAGTTCACCGTGGTGATCATTCTCAACATCGGTAACCGGGTAGTCGGAATCGTTGTGGACAGCGTCTCGGAGGTCATGGAGCTCGATCCGGAGCAGATCCGTGCAACACCGGATCTTGGCACCGCCGTCGACACCACCTACATCCGCGGCCTCACCTCGAAAGACGAACGCATGCTGATCGTGCTCGATATCGAGAAACTCATGACCTCCCGCGACATGGGCCTCATGGACGAAACGCGCCTGGCGGCGTGACGCCGGACCGTGCGTTGACAATCGGTATGACGGTCCTGTTTAAATAGCCAGTAGATCTCGGAAAGAGAATCAACATGAGTTCGGGAAACATGAAAATCGGCGTGCGCCTGGGTCTGGGCTTCGGCCTCCTGATGCTGTTGCTGGTCACGGTGGCGGGGGTAGGTATCCTCAACATGGGCAAGATCGAACAGCGCCTGGAAGAAGTCGTCAACGACAACATGCACAAGATGAAGCTTGTCAATGACATGTCGGAGGCGGTTCACGTTGTCGCGCGGGTCACGCGCACCATCGTGCTGGTGGACGACGACGCCGCGGTCAAGGCGGAGCAGGAGAAAATCGCAGTGGCGCGCAAGCATTACGACGACGCGGTCGCAACGTTGGAGAAGACCGCCTCCAGTGAGCGCGGCAAGGCGATCCGCGCCAAAATTCGCGAGGCTGCGGCAACCGCGCGCCCGCTCAATCAACGGG
>JBJXGX010000083.1:0-2575 GCA_046160305.1 Burkholderiales bacterium | reverse complement strand
TGGCCGAACGCGTGAAACGCGTTGCGAAAGCGGGACGCCGGCCCGATCACCGGCAACGAATCGGGCATGCTCGGTCGAAAGCCCATCCAGCGCGTCAACCGCTCTTCCGAATAGTTGGCGGCAAGCTGCGGATACATTTTCTGACCCAGACGAAGCTGCATGTTCGCGCGTTCCCAGTTCGGTGGCGCATCGATGCCGGCAAACTCGACCGTTCCCGCGAAGCGCAATCCGGTCTCCATCGGCGTGGACACGGTCTTGCCCTCGGCCCATGTCGTCGGAACGCGCGGCCCGGATTCGGCATCGCGAATCATGATGTGATAACCGCGCTCGGTATCGAGTGGAACATCGTCACCAAGCTGCTTGGCCAGCGGCTTGGACCAGGCGCCCGCGGCGAGAACGACATGTGAGGCGGTATGGCGCCCGCGATCGGTGACGACCGCGGTCACCTCGCCGGCGCTCGTCTCGAAACTCGCCACCTTCTCGCGAAGGATGGTGCCACCGCGCTGCGCGATCAACCGCGCCAGACCTTGCGCAAGCGCAAGCGGATTCGAGCAATGACCGTTCTCGCGAATGATGCGGCCCTTTGTGAACTGATCGCCAAGATCCGGTTCCAGCTCATGTAACGCATCGCCCGAGAGGATCGTGATCGCCGAGCCGTTGTCGGCTCGCAGCTTCATCGCCGCCTCATCCTTGCGATAGCCTTCTTCGGTCGAGTACGCGACCAGATGGCCGATGTGATGAATCAGGCGATCGACACCCGCCTCCTTGGCAAGCGGCAAGTAGTTCGCGAGCGAATCAACCAGCAACGGTCGGAGCGCCTGCGCTTGCTTTTGTACATTGGCTTCGGTCCCGGCGCGCCAGAAGCGGAGCAGCCATGGCAGGAAGCTGGGCAGATACGACCAGCGGATCGCAAGCGGGCCAAGCGGGTCCATCAACCAGCCGGGCACCTGCTTGATGGTGCCCGGCATGGAAACCGGAACCACCGACGATGCGTTCAGGCATCCGGCATTGCCGAAGGTGGACCCTTCACCAGGCCCGCCAGCGTCGATGAGGGTGACCTTGCGCCCCTCGCGTTGCAGGTATGCCGCGCTGCAGAGGCCGACGATACCGGCGCCGACGATGACGATGGGGGCTTGATCAGATGTGCTCATGTTTTCTTGGCGGTTGCAAGGCCCGGCGAAACGGACGGTAATGCGTAGAGTATCCCGAGAACGACGCATTCGAATGCGATCCGCCACTGCACCGCGACGCCGTCCCAAAGCACGGCCGTCACGCCCACGACGACCAGCAACGCCCGCAGCCATCCAGGTAGGTCGCCGCGAAAGTAGCCGAATAGTCCCGCGGCAAGAATCGTCAAGCCGAGCATGTTGAGCAGTGTGTAGGCAACGATGAGCTCGATCGGGCCTTGCATCAAGAGCGCCGGATTGTCGAGGTAGCTGAAGCCCACGAGGAATCCGGCGATGGCCAGACGAAACGCCACAACACCGGTATGCATCGGATCGGCTTTCGCGATCGAGGCCGCCGCATAGGACGCCACCGACACAGGCGGTGTGGCGTCCGCGAGAATCGAATAGTAGAAAACGAACATGTGCGCGGCCAGCACCGGGACACCCAGCTTGATGAGGATCGGGGCACCGATCGACGCACCGATGATGTAGGCCGCGGTGGTGGGAACTCCCATGCCGAGGATGATCGTGACCACCATCAGCACCATGCCGGTGACGAGGATGCTGCCGCCGGCGAGCTGGGTGATGACCGACGACAGCGAAATGACGACACCGGTCACAGTGAGGCATGCGACCAACATGCCGGCACCCGCGCAAGCGAGCGCGACGATGATCATGTTGCGTCCACCCGCGGCGAGCATCTTCATGAGCTGCGGCAACCCGATGCGCGTGTGCCTGCGCAGCCATGAGCACGGAATGATCGCCACGGTGGACCAGAAGGCGGCGAACTCGGGCGAGTAGCTATGCATCATCAACACGAGCAGCACCACGACAGGCAATAACAGATGCGCATCGGCAAGCACCGTCTTCCAATCGGGGATTTCACTCGGGTCGCAGCCGGCGAGGCGCAACCGCTTCGCCTCGAAGTGCACCGAAATGAGGATCATGAAGAAGTAGAGGGCCGAACCGATGATCGCGGCCACCACGATCTTGGAATAGGGAATCTGGGTGATCTCGGCCATCACGAACGCGCCTGCCCCCATGATGGGCGGCATCATCTGGCCCCCAACGCTGGAAGCCGCTTCGACGCCCGCCGCGAAGTGCGGGCGATAACCGAGCTTCATCATCGCTGGAATCGTGAACGAACCGGTCGCGAACACATTCGCCGTCGATGAGCCGCTGATCGTGCCAAAGAGCGCCGAGCTCACGACTTCGACCTTTGCCGGCCCGCCCGCATAACGCCCCGCGACCCGGGTACCGAGGTTATGAAACAGGCGCCCGACGCCGCTGCCTTCGATGAATGCGCCGAAGATGATGAACACCGCCACCATCGTGGCCGAGATGCCGGTGATCGAGCCGTACATGCCCATGCCGTTCAGCAGATACATGGTCTCGACGATCTCGCTGAA
>JBJXGX010000082.1:0-2727 GCA_046160305.1 Burkholderiales bacterium | reverse complement strand
GGACGTATATCGGTCAGCGCCGGCAATCGCTCAGCAAGATCGGCGAGATTCAGTGTTCCGGTCATCAGGTAGAGCAAGCCGATGCCGATCACGTAGAAGGTCGCCCCGATCGTCCCCATGACAAGATATTGGTACGCTGCGAAGAGCGCCTTGCGATGTCGTCCGAGTGCAATCAGCACATACATCGACAGTGACGAAATCTCGAGAAATACGAAGAGGTTGAAAACATCACCGGTGATGACGATGCCGAGCAGCCCGGTGAGACACAGGCAATACATTGCATAAAAAAGGTACTCCTGCTCGCGCGGAAGCTCGGCCGCGATGCTCACCCGCGCGTAGGGCATGACCACCGCGCCGGTCAGCGCGACCAGCACCAGCACGAACGCGGACAGGGCATCGACCCGATACTCGATGCCCCATGGCGGCGGCCAACTGCCAAGCGCATAGGTAATCGCACCGCTCTCGGCGACACGCAAGGCAAGCGCAATCGCGATCGCGAGCGCCGCCCAACTCACCGCGGTGGCAAGCAACCAAGCGAAATGCTGACGGCGCACCAGCACGATCACCGGCGCGCACAAGAGCGGCAGCACAACCTGGAGGGCCGGGAGATGATCGAGCACCGTCACGATCCCTTTTCGTCCGCAGCACGATCCAGCTCAAGGATCTCGTCTTCCTCGATCGTCCCGTACGCTTCTCGAATCCGCACGACGATCGCCAGCCCGAGCGCGAGTGTGGCGACACCGACGACGATCGCGGTGAGGATCAATACATGCGGAAGCGGATTGGAGTAGGTCGCGAAGTTCGAATCGAGAATCGGCGCGGTGCCGCCGATTAGCTTGCCGGGCGCGATGTAGAGCAGATAGACGGAGGTCTGGAAGATGCTAAGGCCGATCAGCTTCTTTATCAGATTGCCACGGGCAATGACGATGTAGAGGCCTGCGATCATGAGGAACACCGTGACCCAGTAGCTATAGTGGCTCGCGATGCTCATGACTCGTCTGGATCACGTGCTCGGCCGGCGAACATATAGAACACTTTGACCATCACGCCGCACACAGTGATCGCAACCCCAACCTCGACCCAGAAAATGCCGCGTTCCTGGCCGTGCACGGGGTCGGCATCGAGAACGAAATAGTCGAGGTAATTGCCGCCGAGCAGGAGCCCCGCGACGCCAACGCCGGCGAAGACCAACACACCAAGGGCGACCATCGATTCGACGACCGCATCGGGCAGCAACCGGCGCGCCGCGGGCAGTCCGAAGACCACGCCGTAGAACACGATCGCCGCGGCGATGATGACGCCGGCTTGAAATCCACCGCCCGGGCCAAGCTCACCGTGGAACTGTACATAGAGGGCGAAGAGAAGCATGAAGGGCATGATCAGCTTCGCGACGACGCGCAGAATAAGATCGCCTCTCATCGGCTAGGCTCCACGCGATGGCGTCGCCGTCGGCGCAACAGAGCGATCACGCCAACGCCGGCCGTGAACACCACGGTGGTCTCACCCAGCGTGTCGTAACCACGGTAGCTCGCCAGGACCGCCGTCACGACATTCGGGACCCCGGTCTCATTGATCGATTCGGCGAGATAGCGCGGCACGACATGGGTGTGAATCGGCGCCTGCGGGTCCGAGAAGGCGGGCAGTCCCAGCGTCCCATAGACGAGCGCGACGCCGACCGCTATCGACACGATCAGCGGCAGCACCGGCCGGTGCAGGGGTTTGGCCTCCTCTCCCTTGGTGAGATAGAGCGCCCCCAGCAGGAGCACCGTCGAAATTCCCGCGCCGACCGACGCCTCCGTCATGGCGACGTCCGGGGCATCGAGGGCCACCAGCACCGTTGCCATCAGAAAGCTGTAGAGGCCGGCCAGTACGACGACGGCGAAGAGGTTGCGCTGCCCGACCATCGCGAGCACCAGGACCGCCATGAGCGTGAGGAGGACGTTGATGATCAGGGATTCGATGGCTCGTCTCCCGGCGCGAGCAACGGCTCCAGACCGCGTGCCAACGCGGCTTTGGCGAGTGCATGAGTGGCCGTCGGGCTGGTGAAAAAGATGAGCAAGCCGACGATCAAGAGCTTTGCTGCAACGAGCGACCAACCGGATTGGAGCATGAGCCCGATCAGTATCAACCCGGCGCCCAGGGTTTCGGTGACACTCACCGCGTGCATGCGTGTAAAGAAATCAGGCATGCGCAACAGACCCACGCCGCCTACGATGCAAAAGAAGCCTCCCGTGGCGAGGCACAGCCAGCTCGCGACATCGATCACCACGTTCATCGGACGGTCCTCGCAGCACCCGGATCGCCCAAGTCACCTTGTCGAAAGAACTTCAACACGGCCATCGTACCGACGATATTGAGCAGCCCATAGGTGATGGCAAGATCGAGGAACTCCGGACGCCCAGTCAGAAATCCGAGCACGGCAAGCAAAAGCATCGCCAAGGTCCCGGTCGTATTCGCCGCCAGGAGTCGGTCGAAGACGGTCGGCCCCAGGATCGCGCGGACAATGGCGAGGCTGAGGGTTACCAGCAAAGCTAATGCGGCGGCAGCGAACATCAGGCCTGCCCTTCCAGTCGTGTTACGCGCCGATCCATCTCGCTGTCGGCCAACCCGGATGCGCCCTCTCGCGTGAGCGCATGCACGAGAAATTCTCCCTCGGCAATGTCCACCGTCAATGTTCCCGGCGTCAATGTAATGGAATTCGCATGCACGACCAGACCCATACCGGTT
>JBJXGX010000081.1:0-45473 GCA_046160305.1 Burkholderiales bacterium | reverse complement strand
CCTATCCCATCCCCTTCTCCGATCCGGACCGCATCGCGGAAATCGCCCTTGCCGCCGAACGCCTCGGCTATGACTCGGTCTGGGGCAACGACCATATGACCACCCAGCACTATGTGCGCGAGGAATTCCCGGTGCCGCCGCGGTTCTGGGAGCCGCTCATCACTTACGCATATCTTGCGGGCATCACCAAGACCTTGCGCTTCGGCACCGGCATTCTCGTGTTGCCGATGCGCCGCGATATCGTCGCCGTCGCCAAGCAGATCGCCACGCTCGATCACTTCTCCGGCGGGCGTCTCGAAATTGGTGTCGGCATCGGCGCCTATCGCGAGGAATTCGATGCGGTGCAACCCGACTCGCCGTTGCAGCGTGGCGACATCGTGACCGAAGGCGTGCAGGCGATGAAGAAGCTTTTTACCGAACGGGTCGCTTCGTTCGAAGGCAGTTTTTACCGCTACCGCGATGTCGAGTTCTTTCCAAAACCGAAGCAGGCAAACATCCCGATTCTGATTGGCGGGAACAATCCGAACAACATCCGCCGTGCCGTACAGCATGCGGATGGCTGGCTACCCGCCGGCGTCCATCTCGATCAGATCAAGACCGGCGTCACGCTGATGAAGCAGCTTTGCGATGCAGCCGGTCGCGATTGGCGCAAGATGGAAGTCGCGCCGCAGTTCATCGTGCGGATCGACCGCAGTCGCGCCAAAGCGGTCGATACATTCGAGAAGAGCCAGATGTACAAGCACCTCGTGTCGCTGAAGAAATCAACCCTGAAAACGCAAGGCAACATCAAGATGGAGGACTCAAACCTGATCGGCACGCCATCTGAGATCATCGCGAAAGCGCTCGCCTACCGCGACGCAGGCGTCACCCATCTGCTGGGTCTCTACTTCGCTGCAAGCTCGGTTCCCGATCTGATCGACCAGATGACGATGTTCGCGACTGAAGTCATTCCGCATGTGACTGGGAGCACTGCGAAACAATGAGCGCGCAGGGTGCGAGCACGCCGATTCTCGAGCTGGAGAATGTGACGCTGCAGTTTGGCGATGTGCGGGCAATGTCCGACCTGAATTGCTTCGTCCGCAAAGGTGAGTTGCTCTCCATCGTCGGTCCGAACGGCGCAGGCAAGACCTCGACGCTCGACTGCATCTCCGGTCGCTATCGTCCAGCTTCCGGTGTCATGCGGCACAAGGGCGAAATCATCAATCATTTGAGCCCGGACAAGCGCGCCGCCCTTGGCATCGGCAGGACCTTCCAGAATCTCGCGCTCTTCGACCATATGAGTGTGCTGGACAATATTCTGGTCGGGCGCCACCACCTCATGAAAGCGGGCTTCCTCCGCGGCATGCTCTACTGGATAGGCGGTGCCGAGCGCGAGGAGACCGAGCATCGCGCGGCCGTCGAGGGGATTATCGATTTTCTCGATATCCGCGGTATCCGCGACGAAGCGGCGGGCACGCTCTCGATTGGTCAACGTAAATGCGTCGAGCTCGCACGCGCCATCGCCATGAAACCCGAAATCCTGCTGCTCGACGAACCGGTTGCCGGCATGAATCTCGAAGAGAAAGAGGACACCGCGCGCGTCATTGTCGATCTCAACAAAGAGTGGGGCACGACCATCGTGATGATCGAGCATGCCATGGGCACGCTCACGGATTTGTCGCATCGGGTCATGGTGCTCGACCTGGGCCGCAATATCGCCGAAGGCACACCGAATGAAATCAAGCGGAGCGACGCCGTCAGACGCGCCTACCGCGGCGATCCCCATACGGATGCCGTTGCGGATCCTGCGAGCGAGGCCGTGCAGTGATGCAGCGTCGCGTCGCGTCGCGCACGTGCACGTACACGCGCGAAATAACCGTGCCGATCATCGACCATGAACACCGCGCAACTCATTGAGCTGCTCGCGGGCGGACCCATCGTCGGCGCGCTCTATGGCGTGATCGCAGCGTGCTTTGTCTTGGTCTACAAAGGAAACCGTGCCACCAACCTCGTCGATGATGAGCTTGTCCTGGTTGGCACTTGGGCGTGCTGGTGGCTGGTGACAGCGCACAACTTGCCATTCTGGATCGGCTTCATCGTCTGTCTCGTCTTCATGGCCCTGCTGTGCATGACGATGCAGAAGGTGGCACTGCGCCCGCTAATGGGCCCGCCGGTCGTGTCCGTCGTCGTGGCCACGATAGGCCTCACCCAATTCTTCCAGGCACTGCTCAAATGGACATTCGGTGCATCCACGAAACCCGTCCCACCGCTCTTCGCCAATCAATCTGTGAATCTCTTCGGACTCGATATCGAGACGCCATCTCTACTGAGTCTCGTGTGCTCGATCGTCGTTGCGGCAGGTCTCGCGTATTTTTTCCAGTTCACGAAGTCGGGCCTTGCGATCCGCGCGCCCGCATCGGATCCACCGGCGGCACCACACCCCAGCTCATCAGTCCGGCGGGTCTTCGCGCTATCGTGGGGCATCGCGGCGATCGTGTCGGCCCTCTCCGCCGTCGTTGCCGGGTCGATCGCCCGGGTACCCGTTGCGGTCGAACCCACCGGCATCATGCTGTTCCCAGCGGTCATTGCAGGTGGACTCGAGTCGATGACCGCCGTCGTACTAGGCGGCGTAGCGATCGGCCTTCTGGAAGGCCTCGCGCGATTCTTCAACGCAGAGTACCTGCGCGTCGGTAATCTCATGAACGTCGCGCCGTTCTACGCGCTGTTGTTGATCCTTCTGGTAAAGCCCTTCCGCCTGTTTGTTTCCAAGGACTCCGAGCGTGGTTGAGATGGAAGGCACGGTGCATCAGGCAGGCGACTTACGCACCCGCTATCAATCGGATCGCTGGCTATTCGCAACGCGCGGATCGCGCATCGCCGGCCTGATCGGTGTGATCGTGCTCTGCATCCTGCCACTGCAAATCGATGGATTGCCGAGCGTATCGTCATACTGGCTCGCGTTGATCATTCAAATGGGGTGTTACGGAATCGCCGCCCTTGGCCTCAATATCCTGTTCGGTTTCACCGGCCAGATCTCTTTTAGCCAAGCCGCATTCTTCGGGTTCGGCGCCTTCGCGTCCGCCTATCTATCGGGCAAACTCGGTGTGCCGGTCGTGATAAGCATTCCACTGGCTGGTGTCGCAACGGCATGTCTTGGCGCAATAATCTGCATGCCTGCCAGGCGCCTGAAGGCCCTCTACGTTGCGATCGCTACGCTCGCTGTCCAGTTCATCATTCAGGATTTCTTCAGCCGAGCGGAATGGTTCACTGGCGGTGTCGCCGGCGCCAAAGCGCTGCCCTTCTCGTTGTTCGGCGTCGAGCTATCGGGTGATCGCCACTTTCTATATGTCGTACTGTTTTTTTTAGTGGTGATGTCTGTCTTCGCGGCAAACCTGATGCGAACGCGGGACGGACGCGCATTGGTCGCCATGCGCGATCACTCCCAAGCAGCCGAAATGATGGGCATCCACCTCGCTCACTATCGGACGCTCGCTTTCGCGATCGCGTCGTTCTACGCCGGAATCGGCGGTGCGCTCCTCGCGCATCACACCAGCGTCGTATCGATCGCGCCGTTCGATCTGCTGGCCTCCATCAATCTTCTGGCGATGGTGATCATCGGTGGCCTGGCATCGGTGCCGGGCAGCCTGATCGGCGCGGTGTTCATGCTTGGATTGCCGGAGCTCACGCAAGTGATCGCCCGTGGCATGGACTTCACTATCGGATCGGCTTACATCAAGGAAATGGCGATCGGATTGGCAATCCTGCTGTTCCTCATCGTCGAGCCCGACGGTATCGCGGCACGCTGGCGCAACCTCTACGCCAAGTGGCGGCGATAGCTATCCGGTCAAACCAACAGTTTGCGCGAACCATTCGATCTCTTCCTTTCATAGAACGCGGGAGGCGAATCCGGGAACAGCGCGCGCACAGACTGCTGGGTCGTGATGTGGTCGTTGCCCCATACCGAGTGATAGCCGAGCGCTTCGCACTTGCGCCCAAGTCGCACGAAATCGTCGGGCTGAACGAAAGGAACCGGGTGCATGACGCCTTCGAATCCAGTGGGGAGGGAGGCGCTGAATTTCATCGCCCGACTGTGCTCGCTTAAGAATCGCTAACGGAATCGCCAACCGAATCGCCAACCGAATCGCCAACGGCACGCAAGAATTCGCCACGGCCTCGAAAATCCACCGTGGAGGACGCAGAGGCAATTAGCCTTCGAGTCGTGGGCGTCCTTGTACTCGCGCTTCTCGCCGCGTTCCGGTCGCCCTTTCGATCATTGCGTAAAACCGCGCATTGCCGAGCGGCTGATTCTGATTCAGCGCAAGGCGGATGTCGTCGATCGTCGTCTGCTCCAGTTGCGTCCGGAACAGCGCGCGATAAGCGGCCTGCCGCGCCTTGTCGCTCGAACCTAGCTCGAGATACAGGGCATGAGGCGTAATACGGCTGTCCGCCGCGCCCAACGCATTGCGCCGGTAGCTGGTCCAGCGATGGTGCGCCGGGCCGCTCACCGTCGCTGCGCGGACGGGATTGAGCTCAATGTAGCGCTGGCAAGTCAGCAGATAGGTGTCAGGCTGAATGACCGAGGATTTGTAGCGGCTGTCCCACAAGGCACCGGACCGTCCATGCGTGCGATTCATGTACTGCACGAATCGCCGCCCCAGGGACATCATGAGCCTTGGTACCGCCTCCGCCTTCCGCGGTGTCAGCAGCAGATGCGCATGGTTCGTCATCAGCACATAAGCATGCAGCGCGCATTGGGCCTCACCTAACGCTTCGCCCAGCCAGTGCAGGTAGATCGAATAGTCTTCTTCACCGAAAAAGCAAGGCGCACGATTGTGGCCCCGCTGGACGATATGCAGCGGAACACCATCAAGCTGTATACGGGGGCGGCGAGGCATGGACGAATGTTAGCATGAAATAACTGACTCTGACCCCTTTTTAATGCTGTGGGTTCTCCGCCCAAAGCTGGTATGCCCCCTTGACCTTGAGCTGAACGGAAGGAGTGGCAGCCGCAAACTGCTTGCGGAAGCTATCGGTGGTTTCAGATTTCACTGCCACTATAGCGGCTCAGTACGCCCGGCCGCATGCTCAGCCAACGCTGCCTCAGCAAGTTTGGCTAGAGCATCCTGGGACTTAGCGAAAGACTCCGACCACCGCCGTTCTGAGGCGATTTCCTGCAAGAGAATCGCGGCCAACGCGTCCTGTGCGGGTTCGGGTAGTTTCGCGACCTCTGCGATCACCATATCCAAAAGCTGTGTCATAACCTGACTCCATTGGTTCCGCTAAGTATGCTGCGCCAGATGGATCCCGAGCGGGCTAACTAGAAACTAACAGCCCGAGCCGGAAGTGTCGCATAGGACGGCGCGGACGGGAATTTTCCTATTGGGCGGAGCGCGCAGGCGCCATCTTGTAAAGCGGACGGGGCCGGCTCTAATGGAATAGGCGGCGTCGAGAGGCCGGTGTTGACGGCAAGAAGCGCATCCATGACTGTATTATTATCAGGCCCGATCATCAGAATTCTCCATAGACCGTGCACTCAACCTTCCCCGAATTGGTCTGACGAATATCCACACCTCACGCTGGCGCAGCCCATCGCCCGGTGCCGGGCCTGAGGGAAGCGTGGCTGTTCACGGTGCATTACCTCAATCGGTACGTGACGCCGCGTCCACCACCCTGTTGTTCCAGGTGACCACGCTCCACCAATGACCGGAAGTGCTGTTTCAGCGTGTTGCGGCTGCTGCCCGTGAGCCGGATCGCATCTGCCATTGTCACCCGGCCATGCTCGCGGGCGAACTCGACGATCTGCAGCGACAACTCGGACAGCGTGGCCGGTACGAGCTTCTCGCGTTCGATTTTGCGATTCGGGTGCCTCACCTGCTCGGCGAGCGCTTTCAGGAAGAACAGGAGCCAAGGCTGCCAATTCGGCCTCTGCGTTCGTCGTTGAACCAAGTCACCAGCTCGGTCATCAACCGGGGCGTATCGAACGGTGTCGCCGTTTCGAACACGACGCCGAGTTGTTTGCCGTTCTCGTCGAATGCGGCAACGCTGTTCGTCGACGTCTTGTAGCTGCCGCGATATCTTGTGTCCTTCTCGCTGTAGATGAGCAGGTCGCGGTGGAGTTGCTTGATGTGGTTTCGGTCAACGAGATGTCCTGCCACGACGCGAACACCAGCTCCATCACTTTGGCATAGCCGGCCACCTCCTGCTCATCACGAGTGGCGAACGACTTGATCTGCAGGTTGGACAGCAGGCGCTCGACGTCTCAGTCAGATAACTTGCTGCCTTCGATATGGGTGGACGAGCCGATGCTCTCGATGGTGGCGACGCGGCGCAGTGCCGACAGACGGTCGGGCGCAAGGGTGCCAAGAGTGCGCCAAGCTCCCTTGAATTCTTCGATACTCGAAATCGGCCCGAGGAACTCCGGAGTGATCTGTAACGTGGCGACCTGAATCATTCGTACCAATCATTCGTACCAATAGGACGCCCAATCCCTGAACGACGGCGATCTGGACAATGGCGGTTGGCCTCGCCCTTTTCGTTTTTCCTCCCTTCCCTCCGCGTCCTCCGTGGTGAATTTCTGAGGCGGTACGCACTAGGCTCTAGCCCACCGCCCCAAGCGCCCGCTCGATTCCGCGCAGATCATCAATGCCGCCAATAATCAATTCATCGAGACCAAGGGTTCGGTATTCATCGTAGCGTTTTCGCACCTCGCTCGACGTACCGGCCGCCGCATGACGACCAATCACATCATCGGTGATCAGGCGCTCGACTTCAGTCCAGCTCTCGTCGCGATAGGCATCCCAAAGCGCCTTCTGGTCGAGGGAACTGCCGGCCAACGCGACGTTCTTCGCGTGATGCGCGCCCCGTAGGATGAACCCCATGGTGCGACGAATCCCATTGCGCGCGGCCATTGCATCGTCGGCGATGCGTGTGTAGACGATTGCCATGGTCTTGCAGCGCCCTGGTTGAATGCGACGTTTTGCACCCTCGTCGACTTGGCCCGCGCACCAACGGATGAATTGCATCGACGTCGCCGCCGAGATCAGCACACCGTCGGCCTCTTCACCGGCAAGCGCCAACATCTTCGGGCCGGACGCCGCAAGCACGATCGGCACGCGCGCGGTCGGATTCGGCAAGCGACGACCCTGCACCTGAAAATGTTCGCCCGCATGATTCATGGTCGCGCCGGAGAGCAGCGATCGGCAGAGCTGGATGGATTCCCGGAGGGTCGGCACCGGATGCGGCGATTCGATCCCCGCCGCCGCAAGATCTCCGGGTGCGCCTACGCCAAGGCAGAGCACGACGCGCCCGGGAAACAATTCATCGAGCGCGGCCGCCGACATCGCGATCGACACCGGATGGATCGCATACGGACTCATCGCCATCAGCGCAACCTTGACCCTGTTCGTCGCCGCGAGTACCGCATGCGCGGTGGTCACCGGATCGCGCAGGAACAGGTGACTCGCCATCCAAAGCGTTTCGGCGCCGGCGGTTTCAGCAGCCCGAGCCTGGGCCACCGCTTCCGCGATGCTTGCGCGCCCATCGAACGCGACGCCGATCGCGCGTGCGCTATGCTCCTGCGTCGAACCCATAGACCTCCTTCAGCAAGCGCATCGCATCATCGACATCGCCCTTCGCGCTGGGGAGGGACGCCAATCGCCGGTTCGCCGTATCGGGATCCTTCAGCCCACCCGCCGTCATGAGCGCTACGACTGTCGCATTGCGTTCGATGATCCCGCGTGCGCGCAGCCGCTCGATCATAGGGAATGTAGCGGCCGCCGATGGCTCGGCCCAGATGCCCTCGCTTCGCGCGAGCTTTTCCTGCCACCCGAGCATCGCATCATCGTCGACATACATGGCCACGCCGTTGGAAGCGCGCAATGCATGGATGCCTTGATAGGTTCCCTGCGATGCGCCGATCGATGCCGCGATGGTGGGCGTGGTCCGCTCGCGTAGCGGAGGCTGTTCCGCCCCGCTTGCCATGGACGCTTCGAGCGATCCGGAGATCTCGGCGGCGGCGAAACGCGGAACACGATCGACCCACCCGAACCGGCGCATTTCCTCGAAGCCTTTCCATATGCCGTACAGCGCATCGCCATAACAAACCGGAAGGACGCACCAGTCGGGGGATTTCCAATCGAGTGCCGCGGCGATCTCATAGGCGATCGTCTTGTAGCCCTCGATGCCATAGGGATTGCTGCCCACCGCCGGACCGTAATAGACCGAGGTCGGGTACCAGTGGAAGCGATCGACCGCGGCCGACAACACGCGCCACCGGTCCGCGCTGGTTGGCACGGTGAGCACCATCGCGCCGTATGCACGCATCTGGGTGACCATCGGGCCCGCCGCGCCTTGGTACGTAACGACGACACACGGCAGGCCCGCCTTGGCGGCGTACGCGGCGGTTGCGGCACCGGCATTCCCTGACGAACTCGATGCAATGACCCGCGCGCCAAGTTTCATCGCCATGGAAACGGAAGCGGATGCCAGGCGATCCTTGAACGACCAGGTCGGGTTGCGACTCTCGTCCTTGATCCAGAGATCCCCAAGGCCAAGCTTCGGCACGGGCACGAGCGGCGTGTCGCCTTCGCCGAGGGTCACGGCCTCCGATGCTTCAACCGGAAGCCATGCATCGAAGCGCCACATCGATCTTCGCGCAGACACAGGCCGCGTCGAAGGAAAAGTTGATTCGTAGGCGACCGTCAGATTCGCGGCGACGCCGCCGGCCGCGCAAACATGACAACCCCGCGCATAGGCGGTGAGCGGACTCGCCGCGCCGCAACGGATACAGATCAAGCTGGAAGGACGAGCCATCGGCGCATTATGCCGATACGGGAGAAGAGATGTCGGGCGCGCTCAAGCCTCAGAAATTCACCACGGAGGAACCGGAGGGAAAGGAGGAGTTCGCCTTATTGGCCTGATGCTGCGGCCACAAACGCATGAGGTTACGGCACCACAAATACCCCTAAGCACCTCTGCGTCCTCCGTTTCCTCCGTGGTGAATTTCTGAGGCCTGATTCTGTAGAAAGATCGCCCTCCCCCTACTTCATCCGCGCCGCAAGATCCCCCGGCTTCATCTGCTCGTACGGTTCGAACGGTTGATGAATCCAGGGATTCTCCGGGAGGAAATCCACGTAGTAGTCGGGCTTCACATGCGAACAGCCTTTGTACCAAAGCACCGCGGTGCGGATCGCCCGGATGTGCGGGTACACGGTGTGCAGATGTTTCTTCACGACATCGAGCGTCACACCGGAATCGACGAGGTCATCGACGAGGAGCACCGAATCACCCAGCGTGTCGGTCGTCATCGTCATGTGCTTCGCGACGATCATCTCGCCGCGCACATTGCCTGCTTCGCCCGTATACGACGCCGTCGAGATGATCGCGAGCGGCGAATCGAAGATGCGCGATAGCGCATCGCCCACCCGCAGGCCGCCTCGCGCGATGCAGACGATCTGATTGAACGTCCAGTTCGATGCGTGCACATTCGCGGCAAGCCGTTCGATCGTCCGGTTATAGTCGGTCCAGCTTACGTAGAGGTCTCCCATGACTTTTGTGTTGAGCTCACTGAAACGGATGCCTGTTCACGATGGTCTGGTCGCGATCCGGACCGGTCGAGATCATGTCGATCGGTACACCGCTGACCGACTCGATCCTGGACAGGTAGGTGCGAGCCGCTTGCGGAAGTTCCGCCAACCTGCACACACCGACCGTATTTTGCGACCAGCCTGGAAGGGTTTCGTAGACGGGTTTGCAGCGACCGAGATCGTCCGCCCCAAGCGGCAGGACGTCGGTGCGTTCGCCATCGATCTCGTAGGCAACGCAGATCTTGAGGGACTCGAGACCGTCCAACACGTCGAGCTTGGTTGCGCAAAGCCCAGACACGCCGTTGATCTGCGCCGCGCGTTTGAGCGCTACGCCGTCCAGCCATCCGCAGCGCCGAGGCCGGCCCGTCACGGATCCGAACTCTTGCCCACGTTGGCGCAACTGCTCGCCGAGATCGTCGGTGAGCTCGGTGGGAAACGGACCCGACCCCACCCGTGTTGCATAGGCTTTGGCGATGCCGAGAACGTAATGGAGCGCCTGCGGGCCGACGCCGGTTCCAGCGCCCGCGGCGGCGGCCAGCGTATTGCTCGAAGTCACGAAGGGATAGGTCCCATGATCGACATCGAGGAGGCTGCCCTGTGCACCCTCGAAAAGAATGCTCCGCCCATCGCGCATCGCTTCATGCAATGCACGCGACACGTCGGCGACGAGCGGCAGGAGGCGCGGCGCCAATGCGAGCACGCTGTCGCAGGTCGAATCGAGATCAACCGGCTTGGTCTGGTAGTACTTGGTCAGGACGAAATTATGGAAATCGAGAAGCTCGGCGAGCTTCGTGCGAAACGCGGCCGGTGCGTAGAGGTCTTGCACGCGTAGCGCGCGTCGGGCCACCTTGTCTTCGTAAGCGGGACCGATCCCCCGCCCGGTGGTGCCGATCTTGCTCGCCCCCTTGGCGGTCTCACGCGCGTTGTCGAGCGCTACATGATGCGGGAGGATCAGCGGGCAGGCGCCGCTCACGCGTAGTCGCGCGGGGACGTCGACACCGGCCAGGGACAGCTCGTCGATTTCCTGCAGCAATGCGGATGGCGAAAGCACCACGCCGTTGCCGATGTAGCACGCCACGCCATCGCGCAGGATGCCCGATGGGATCAATCGGAGAATCGTTTTGCGACCGCCGATTACCAGCGTATGCCCGGCGTTGTGACCGCCTTGAAAGCGGGCCACGATATGAGCATGTTCGGTCAGCCAGTCGACGACCTTGCCCTTGCCTTCGTCACCCCACTGGGTCCCGATCACTACGACGTTGCGCGCCATGTCACCCTAACTGATCCGCCATTGCTGCCTGCGATCCGCTATAGGACCGCGCTCCCACCAAATTTTCGGGCACTTTCATTGGCCCGCGATCTGCTCGACGATCCAGGTGCTTCCCTGCCGAACGATGCGCCGGTCGCATCCGAGTTCCGTAAGTGTAGCCGCATGCCCCGGCAGCTCATAGATCACGACCTCACCCGCGGCGCGCAGATCGGCGATGCGCGATTCGAGCGCGGGGTCGCCGCCGAGCGGAGCGAGTATCGCGCGTCGTTGCGCGGGCTGCGCCGATACGCGGCAGAGCTTGCGAAGATCGATGCTGAATCCCGTGGCGGGACGCGCGCGCCCGAACGCTTCACCGACCTCATCGTACCGCCCACCCAGCGCGACGGTACCCGGCTCTTCGGTGCAGTACGCGGCGAACACGACGCCGCTGTGATAGTGATAGCCGCGCAAGTCAGCCAGATCGATGCTGACCGCGTCCTCGTGGTCGCTCACCAAAGCGGCCAGTTCATCGAGAGAGCGCGCGATCTCCGGATCCTGCGGCAGCACTTTTCGCGCTGTCGCAAGGACTTCGGATCCGCCATAGAGCGCCGGCAATTCGAGCAGCGCATTGCGCGTGCCGGTATCGAGATCCTTCGCCAACTCGAGAATGCCCGCCCGGTCCTTTTGCTGGAGGACTTCCAGGAGGTCTTCCTCGTGCTCGCCTGCAACGCCCGCCCGGCGTGCGAGCGCGCGAAAGACGCCGACATGGCCAAGATCGATGCGCACGCGCGAAAGTCCGGCGGACTCCAGCGAGCGTCGCACGAGCCGCAGCATCTCGATATCGCCTTCGATGCCGGCGTGACCATACAACTCCGCGCCGATCTGCAGGGGTTCGCGGGTTGCGGTGAGATCGCGTGGGCGCGAATGAAGAACCGTGCCGCAGTAACAAAGCCTCGTCACGCCATGCCGATTCAGCAGATGGGCATCGATGCGCGCGACCTGCGGCGTGATGTCGGCGCGAAGACCCATGGTACGGCCCGAAATCTGATCGATCAGCTTGAATGTGCGCAGATCCAGATCACGCCCGGTGCCGGTGAGGAGCGAATCGATATATTCGAGCATGGGTGGCATGACGAGCAGATAGCCATGCACGCGGAACAGCTCGAGAAGGCGCGATCGCAGTGCCTCGATCCGCTCCGCCTCCGGGGCAAGGATGTCCTCGACGTGCTCAGGCAACAACCACTTGCGCATTTCGGCGATGCCCCGACCTTGTTCGGTCGCCCGTCAGGATGCCGCCAGGAACAACACCAATCCGGCAAGGATTGATGCAAACCCGACGGTGCGGATCTGGCCATCGTTCATTGCCGCGATGCGTGTGAACATATCCCGCCAGATCGGGGGATTCACGAACGGCAAGAGACCTTCGATGACCAGAGCGAGCCCAACGGCCATGAGAATCGTCGAACCCACCTACTTTGCGCCCCGCCCCAGGTTTGGTGTCTTGAAGTAGCGGAAGTACTCGGAGCTTGGATCGATCACCATGAGATCACTGCGCGCGCGGAACGTGGCACGATACGCCTCCATGCTCCGGTAGAACGAATAGAACTCGGCGTTGGCGCCATAGGCCTTCGCGTAGATTGCCGACGCTTTCGCATCGCCCTCGCCTTTGATCTGTTGGGCCTCGCGGTAGGCCTCGGCAAGAAGCACCGACCGCTGGCGATCGGCCTCCGCCCGAATGCGGTCGGCCTCGCCGGCACCGGTCGACCGGCGTTCATTCGCCACGCGCTTGCGTTCGGACTCCATCCGCTGGAACACGCGTTCGCTCACTTCTTGCGGCAGCTCAACCCGCTTCAGTCGAACGTCCACGATCAACATGCCGATTTCACCGGCCACGACATTCGCCTTTTCGCGCACCATATCCATGATCTGATCGCGTTCTTGGGACACGACTTCATTCAGCTTGCGAACACCGAACTCGTCGCGCAAGCCGGCGTTCACGGCCGAGCCGAGCCGGTTCTGCGCCACACGCTCATCGCCGCCGGTGCGAAGGTAGTACTGGCGAACGTCGCTGATGCGCCACTTGACGAACGAATCCACCAGGATCGGGATATTGCCGTCCGTGATGTAGCGCTCCGCATCGGGCGTATCGAGTGTGAGGATGCGCGTATCGAAATAGCGGATGTTCTGGATGAGCGGGATCTTCACATGCAGGCCCGGCTCTTTCACCACTTCCTTCAGCTCACCCAACTGGAAGACGATGGCACTCTGCCGCTGGTCAACCGTATAGAGCGAGGTCGATGCGATGAGAATCAGCACGATCAGAACTGCGACAATTCCACCAATGCTTTGTCTCATTACCGGGCCTCCCGCTCACGATTGCGCGGAATCTCGCGTCCGCGCGCCGGCGCCTCGACGACGGGCGGGGTCGGGATCTCGGCCGGTGACTTCGGAAATGCGAAGGTGCCATCGGTCGTCATGGTGGCCGCGCCGGACATCTGCAGTAATCGATCCAGGGGCAACATGAGAAGGTTGTTGTTCTGCCGCGAGTCGACCATCACCTTGGTGGAACTCGACATGATCTGCTGCACCGTCTCGATGTAGATCCGCTCGCGTGTCACGGCCGGTGCGCGTTCATATTCGATAAGCACCTGCCGGAAACGGGACGCCTCACCTTCCGCATTCGCGACCACCGTCTGCCGGTAGCCGTTCGCCTCTTCAAGCAGGCGGGCCGCTGCGCCGCGCGCCTTTGGCAGAACGTCGTTGGCATAGGCTTCCCCTTCGTTCTTCAGCCGCTCGCGGTCTTGACCGGCCCGTACCGCGTCATCGAACGCCGCTTTCACCTCTTCGGGCGCCTGCGCCGCCTGCAGGTTGACGCGGCGGATCAGGATGCCGGACTTGTAGCGATCAAGAATGTCTTGCATCAGCTTTTGCGTGTCCGAGGCGACCTTGCCGCGACCTTCGGACAGCACCATGTCCATCTTGCTCTTGCCGATGATTTCGCGGATAGCCGTTTCGGCGACCTGCTTTACGGCATCCTCGGCGTTGCGATTATTGAAGAGGAATTCCAGAGGATCGCGGATCTCGTAGTTCACGACGAATTGAACGTCGATGATGTTCTCATCGTCGGTGAGGACAAGCGATTCCTTCTGATTGCGCCGCTTGATGCTGGTGGTTTCCTGAAAACCCACCTCGACATTGCGCACCTGCGAGATGTTCACGAGCTCGTGCGACTGGAACGGATACGGGATGCGCCAGTTCAACCCTTCGGTCGCAGTGCTCCGGTACTTCCCGAACTGCAGGACCACGCCGCGAAACTGCGGGTCGACGATGAAGAATCCGCTCGCCAGCCATGCGATGATCACAAGGCCGAGCAGCATGCCGATACCGCCGCCAAGCTGGCGTGCGCTTGGCGCGGGGCTCCCCCCGGGGTTGTTCGGGCTTCCGCCATTGCGCCGACTGAACATGCCGGACAGCCGCTGATTGAAGTTGCGCCACAACTCATCGAGGTCGGGCGGGCCACCGCCGCCACCGCCGCTATTTCCACCACCACCACCTGAGCCGCCCCGACGGCCCCATTGAGGATCAGACATATGAATTTCCGAATGGCGACACGGTTGGGTCGATCGTAGTGATGAGAGGTTTGGAGGAACTTCTGGACGCGGCCAACTCAGTGATGGCTTCGCGAAGATAATCGATGCCGGCGCCGGTCTTGGCGCTCATGCGAACGCGCGCGATGTTACCACATTCATCTCGGTCAATTCCCGCTCCGATATCAGTTTGATCGATCTTGTTGAGGAGGAGCAACTGGGGTGTTGCAGCGGCGCCGATCTCGGCCAGCACGCTGTTGACCTCTGTGACCTGCTCTTCGCGCGAGCTCGATGAAGCGTCGACGACATGAAGAAGAACGTCCGCCTGCACCGTCTCCTCGAGGGTGGCACGAAATGCCGCCACCAGCGAGTGTGGCAGGTCGCGAATGAATCCGACGGTATCCGATACGGTGATGTTGCCGGCGGCAGGTATATAAATACGCCGCGTGGTCGTATCCAAGGTCGCGAACAACTTGTCCGCGGCGTAGCTGCCCGCATGCGTCAGCGCGTTGAAGAGGGTCGACTTGCCGGCATTGGTGTAGCCCACGATCGAAATCGACATGACCTCGCGCCGCGAGCGGGCACGGCGTTGCACGTCGCGCTGGCGCTGGAGCATCTTCAATTTTTCGCGCAGGATCTTGACGCGTTTGCCGAGCAGGCGGCGATCCGTCTCAAGCTGCGTCTCGCCCGGGCCTCGCAAGCCGATGCCGCCGCGTTGACGCTCCAAGTGGGTCCAGCCTCGCACCAGCCGGGTCGAGAGATGTTCGAGCTGCGCGAGCTCAACCTGCACCTTGCCCTCATGGCTTTTCGCGCGCTGGGCGAAGATATCGAGGATCAGGCTGGCGCGATCGATCACGCGGCGCCCAAGGACACGCTCGAGATTGCGCTCCTGCGCGGGGGACAACGCGTGGTTGAACAACACGACGCTGGCAGGATACTGGATCAGCATCTCGCGAATTTCGTCGGCCTTGCCGCTGCCGATGTAGAGCGCCGGATCGGGTCTCGATCGCTTGGCCTTGACGGTCGCGAGAACCCTCAGGCCCGCGCTCTTCGCGAGCAATTCGAATTCTTCGAAGCGTTCCTTGAAGTCGACCGATTCCGCATCGCGAGCGCCGAAGTCGACGCCGACCAGAATCGCCGAATCACCACTCTCCGGACGTTCAAACATCCGGGGCGCGGCCTTTCCCCATATTGCCTACCAGCCGCGCACCATCAAGGGTCACTCGCCTTCCGGGGCGTCGATCGTGATATTGACCGCGCGCGAGGGCACGACGGTCGAGATGGCGTGCTTGTACACCATCTGGGTGACGGTGTTCTTCAGGAGAACGACATATTGGTCGAACGATTCGACCTGCCCCTGCAGCTTGATCCCGTTGACCAGATAGATCGACACGGGAATGTGCTCCTTGCGAAGCGTATTCAAAAATGGATCTTGTAGTAGCTGTCCCTTGTTGCTCATGATGACTCCAAGCCGGGTTTTTTGTGTCAGTAATGTAATAGATTTCCCGCGTCAATGCCATCAGCAAATCAGCCGGTCGCGCGGGCGCTGCCATCCCAATTCCGCTTCTACCTGAAGCCGTTGTTTTCCGATACCTCGAAGCGCTCTGGCGGCGATCGGGATCGGCGCGACGGTCGATGTCAATCTGCATGAACGAAGGGATTCCGGCCAACGCGAAACTCGATGCGCAAAGGCGTGCCGTGCAGATCGAATGCCCGCCGGAAAACACCTTCGAGATACCGCTTGTAGGTGTCCGAGATCGAATGCAACGCCGTGCCGTGAATGATGATGATGGGTGGATTGCTCCCTCCCTGATGGGCGTAGCGCATCTTGGGACGGGTCATACCGCTGCGGGGGGGCGCCTGTTTAACCAGCGCATCCTGCAAGAGCCGGGTCAGGCGCGGGGTCGGCAGCTTCGCCATCGCCGCGGCGAAGGCCTCGTCGACCGAGCGCATCAGCGGTCCCAACCCCTCATTGTCACGGGCCGAAACAAAATGCGTCCGCCCGAAATTGAGAAAACCGAGCTTTCGATCGAGCATGCGCTTTACGTTGTCACGCGCATAGTCGTCGAGGCCATCCCACTTGTTCACCGCCACCGTGAGCGCCCGGCCACGCTCGACGATAAACCCGGCGAGATGGGCATCCTGATCGGCGATTTCACCCTGCGCATCGACCACCAGGATCGCGACATTCGAGTGTTCGATGGCTTGCAACGTCTTGATCACCGAAAATTTCTCGATGGACTCGAATACCTTGCCCCGGCGTCGGAGGCCGGCGGTATCGATGAGCAGGTAGCGCTTGCTGCCCATCATGAATTCGACTTCGATCGCATCGCGCGTGGTGCCGGGCTGGTCGAACGCGATCATGCGCTCTTCACCGATCAGGGCATTCACCAACGTGGATTTGCCCACGTTAGGGCGCCCGACCACCGCAATGCGCGGCACGCCACGATCGACCACGGCAGGATCGTCGAACGGAAGGTCGGAGAGGACATCTTCCATCAACGTGGCGATGCCATCGCCATGCGCGGCGGATACGGCGACCGGATCGCCTAACCCGAGCTCGTAGAACTCGGCCGTGACGACCCCGCGGTCCATCCCCTCCGCCTTGTTGACGACTACCCGTATCGGCTTTGACAACGTACGAAGCATGTTGGCGATGCGAAGGTCTTGCGGGGTCACGCCGTCGCGGGCATCGAGCAGAAACAGGACTCGGTCGGCCTCGGCGATCGCGAGCCGCGTCTGCTTGGCCATCTCGGCGAGCATCCCGTCTTTTGCAACCGGCTCGAGCCCGCCCGTGTCAACGACAAGATAGGCACGCCCCCCGACCCGGCCCTCGCCGTAGTGACGGTCGCGGGTCAGACCGGGCATGTCGGCGACGATGGCGTCACGGGACCGGGTAAGCCGATTGAAGAAGGTCGACTTGCCGACATTCGGGCGTCCGACGATGACGACGGTGGGTTTCATTGCATGTCCGACATGGTGTCCTTATTAGACACCGATCGCGTAAAGCGTTCCACGACGGGTTTGCACGACGAAGCCCGCTTCGATCCGGCGCGGCGAGGCGGTGATCGGCGAGCCGTCGGTCGTGACACGTCCGACGAACGCACCGGTCTCGCGGTCCAACAGGTGTACGAATCCTTGCCCATCGCCCAGCGCGACGAAACGTCCAAATGGCAGCGGCGCGCTGAGGGCGCGCCGGGTGAGCTTGTCTTGCCGCCACACATTCGCGCCCGTCGATCGATTCAGCGCTGCCACCGCGCCTTTTGACTCGGACACGAACACGACGCGCCCGTCGCCCGTCAAGCTCGAGGTGCTCGACACATCCTTGGTCCAGAGGCCCGCGCCGGTGTTGCTGTCAAAGCAGGCGGCGCGCCCTTGGAAGGACACCGCGCACACCTCGCGCTCGGCCAACCAAGGTTCGCCCACCACATCGCTCACGCGTTCCAGCTCAGTCGTGCCTTTCGGCAGCGAGACCGTTCCCTCCCAGCGAAGACCACCGTTGCTGGCCAACAGTGCCACCAGCTTGCCACCGGGGAAACCCGCATAGATGTGGTTCTGATCGGCGACGGCACCGGCCGGCGTGCGGACCATCAGGGCAGGCGCGGCGCGCTGGTAGACCCATCTTCTTTTGCCGTCAGCCGGGTTCAGCCCGAATACGCGGTTATCGACGGTGCGCACCACGACGAGGTTCCGGGCAATCAGTGGCGCACCACTCACTTCGCTCGAAACACGCACTGTCCAAAGAACCTTGCCGCCCGCGGTGAGCGCGATCACGCGACCATCCAATGTACCGACGACCACGAGATCCGCGCTCGCTCCGACGCCTGCCGAGATCTTGCCGCCGGCCGCAACGCGCCACGCTTCCTGGCCAGTCTTCGGATCAACGCGAACGACCGTGCCATCGTGTGCCGCGGCGAACAACGCATCGCCCACCACCGCCGGGACCAGGGCGAATTCCACGCTGCGCCCCACGTCCAACTGCCAAAGCACTTTGCCGCCCGCCGGTGATGCGATCTCGGGCAGATCGGGCAACGGCGCCGGACCGCTACTGCAGCCCGCCAATGCGGCGGCGATCGCGAGATTCCCGATCGACAGCCGTCGCAGCACGGCCGCAAGCAAGGGCGACATCACGCGACGAGGCATCATGCGTCCCCGAGCGCATCCAACTTCGATTGGAGACGCTCTTTTTGCGCGCTGTTCTTCGCGTCGGTCTTGTCGATGGCCGCCTTGTATGCGGCGCGAGCCTCCGCTTTTTGCCCTTTGACGAGCAGGATATCGCCCCGCAATGCCGCGAATTGCGCGGCGAATTCGCCCCCTGGCGGATTATCGAGAAGCTTGATCGCTTCATCGATCGCATCGTCATCGACCAGCACATGGGCCAGCCTGAGCCTCGCGATCGATTTCAATTCCGGCTGGGCCGCGCGATCGATGACCCACTGCAGTTGCGCCCGCGCGGTCTTGAGATCACCTGCTTCAAAATGCACCTTCGCGGAAATCATGGCGGCAAGGGGCGCGAAGGTCGTTCCGGGAAATTGATCGAGGATCGCACCGGCGGCGTCGCGGACTTTCTTCGTGTCCTTCTCGGTGGCGGCTTTTTGCAGGGCATCGTAAAGACCCGACGCCTCCCCGGCTTGCGAGCGCTGATACCACCCCCACCCGAACACCCCTGCATACACCAGCGCCACGGCCAGAATGGCGGTGACAACCAGATTGCCGTATTTCTGCCACCACGCCTTGAACTCCGCGACCTGTTCTTGCTCTTCCAGGTCGAGTGTCCTCAATACATCGCGCTCTTTCATGTCATGCCCTTTGTCACTCTGTCTGTTGTACCGATCGCGGCGCGCACCGAAGAAGAAAGGACCGCTCGCGGCACGCGCTGCTGCGGCACGTCTTGTCGCAACGGCTTCACGGTCACCTCGTCCGCGGCCACTTCGTCGTCCCCGATGATGACAGCAACGGCTGCACGACTTGCGTCGGCCTTTTTCATTTGCGACTTGAAGCTGCCCCCGCCGCAGTGCAGGGTGGTTGCGAGCGCCGCGTCGCGCAAATATTCGGCGACGGCGAACGCCATCTTCGCGGCGGCCTCGCCCTGATGCACGATGTACACGTCGGGCCCGGGGGCGGTCACGACACGCCCCGCGCCTTGCATGAGATCGAGCAGCCGCTCGATCCCCATCGCGAATCCGGCCGCGGGCGCGGGCTTGCCGCCCAACTGCTCGAAGAGGCCGTCATAACGCCCACCGCCGCATACCGTCCCTTGCGCGCCTAGCCGATCGGTCACCCACTCGAAGACAGTGAGGTTGTAGTAGTCGAGTCCGCGCACGAGGCGCGGATCGGTCTCATGAGCGACACCGGCCTCGTCGAGCGCGCGCTTGACCGCATCGAAGTGCGCAAGGGAGGCGTCACCAAGATAATCGAGCAGACGCGGTGCGGCCTGAACGAGGGCCTGCATCGCCGGATTCTTGCTGTCCAGCACCCGCAGCGGATTCGTTTCGAGGCGGCGTTTCCCGTCCCCATCGAGCTCGTCGTGCCGTTCACGCAGATACGCGACGAGCGCCTCGCGATGGCGCAGACGTTCAGGCAGACCGCCAAGCGAATTGATGCGAAGCTTGACGTCGGCAAGACCCAGCTCGCCCCACAACCGCGCGCACATCACCAGCAGTTCCGCATCGACGTCAGGCCCGGCGTACCCGAGGGCCTCCACGCCGACCTGATGGAATTGTCGATACCGGCCTTTTTGCGGTCGTTCATGCCGGAACATCGGACCCATGTACCAGAGCCGGCGCGGCGAATCGTAAAGAAGATTGTGCTCCATCGCCGCGCGCACGGAGGACGCGGTGCCTTCGGGTCGCAGGGTGAGGTGTTCGCCGTTGAGATCGTCGACGAAACTGTACATTTCTTTCTCGACGATATCGGTGACCTCGCCGATGGCACGCCGAAAGAGCGCCGTATGCTCAAGGAGCGGCATACGAACATTGCGGTAGCCGTAGCGATGCAGCCACGTACGGACGATATCTTCGAACGCGAGCCATTGCTCCGCCTCGTCCGGGAGGATGTCATTCATGCCGCGCACGGCTTGCAGCTTTTGCGTCATTCGGTGGGCGTCGGGTTCGCGACGTTGTGGAGGTGAAGAGATTGCGTCCGTCAATCGAGGCGAACGGGCGCGCCGGCGTCGCGCATCGTCGCAGGGACCGCCGTGCCGCCCTGACCGGCGCTACCCGCTGTGCCGCCCTGACCGGTGCTACCCGCTGTGCCGCCCTGACCGGTGCTACCGTATTTGCGATGCACATAGTCCGCGACGATGGCCTGAAACTCGTCGGCGATGCGATCGCCCTTCAAGGTGACGGTCTTCACGCCATCCACATAGACCGGTGCCACCGGGCGCTCACCGGTTCCAGGCAGACTGATCCCGACATTCGCGAACTTGCTTTCACCCGGGCCGTTCACCACGCAACCCATGACCGCGACGTGCATGGCTTCCGCGCCGGGATAACTTGCCCGCCACACCGGCATCTGTTTGCGAAGGTAGCTCTGGATACTCGCCGCGAGCTCCTGGAAAACGGTGCTGGTGGTACGCCCGCAACCGGGACAGGCGATCACCAGCGGCGTGAACGATCGCAACCCCATGGTCTGGAGAATCTCTTGCGCAACGATGACCTCCTTGGTGCGGTCACCGCCAGGATCCGGGGTTAACGACACGCGAATCGTGTCGCCGATGCCCTGTTGCAACAGGACCGCCATCGCGGCGGTGGATGCGACGATCCCCTTTGAGCCCATCCCCGCCTCGGTCAAGCCAAGATGCAAGGGATAGTCGGCGCGCTCCGCGAGCTCGCGATAGACGCCGATCAGATCCTGGACACCGCTTACCTTGCACGAGAGCACGATGCGGTCACCCGCAAGTCCGATCGCCTCGGCGCGGCGCGCACTGTCGATGGCGGAGGTGATGAGTGCCTCGCGCATCACTTGCTGCGCGGGATGCGGGATCGAGCGCTGGGCGTTTTCATCCATCAGGCGGGCGAGCAGATCCTGATCGAGGCTGCCCCAATTCACGCCGATGCGAACCGGCTTGTCGAACCGGCATGCCGTCTCGATCATTTGCGTGAACTGCTCGTCGCGCTTGGCGCCTTTACCGACATTGCCAGGATTGATCCGGTACTTTGCCAGCGCCTGGGCGCACTCGGGTACCTCGGCGAGCAGCTTGTGGCCGTTGAAATGGAAGTCCCCCACGAGCGGCACGTTGCACTGCTTCGCATCGAGCGCCTCGCGGATCGCGGGTACCGCGCGCGCCGCTTCGAGGGTGTTGACGGTGATGCGCACGAGCTCCGATCCCGCCTGCGCCAACGCCAGCACCTGCGCGGTCGTTGCGGCGGCGTCGGCCGTGTCGGTATTGGTCATCGATTGCACGACGATCGGCACCCCGCCGCCCAGCTCAACATGGCCGATGCGCGCAAGTCGCGTTCGTCGGCGTTCGATCGGATTGTTCATGGCGGCCGGTTTCGTCGGTGCGATCATTCGAGCGTGAGACGTGCCACGTCATCCCGGATGTGTGGCGCCAGATCGAACGGTGCATTGTTGTAGCGCATGCGTACCCCGGTTGCCGCGCCGATCACGATCTGGAAAGGCGGCTGACCGGCAACCGCCTGCTCGTTACCGGGGGCATTGATCTGGTTCATCAGCATCTCTCCGGTGCCGGAACGAATCTGCACCCATGATTCACCTTCGAACTTGAGCTCGATGCGCTTGCTGCCCTGCGCCGCGGGCTTTGCATCAGCACGCACCGCCGGCGGCGCCTTCGCCTCAAGTGGTGGTTTCTCGGCGCCAGCGGGCACGGGGCCCGGGTTACGCTCGGCATCCACGACCACGGATTCACTTGCAGGATTGACGATCGGTGCGCCCGACACGTCGCGGGTATCCTGCTTCGGCGTGGAGGCAGGCCGGTCGGTGGATCCTTGGAAAAACGAGGGTAGCGAGGCATTCCAGTTGATGAGGAGGAGCGCCGCGAGCCCCACCAGGATGATCGATCCCCACACGTACCGCCGATGTTCGCTGAGCGGACTCGCCTGAAACGGCACCGCCATGACTTGAACCTTGACCCGTGGGGGGGCCGACGTGTGGCGCCTCCGGAGATTCTCGATCAAAGGCTCCGCATCGATGCCGACGTGCTTCGCATAGGCTCGAACCATGCCGCGCGCTACCGGCGCGCTCGGCAAGGCCGCATAGTCATCGCTTTCGAGGGCCGCCAACTGGCGGGGTGAATACCGCAGCGAATCGGCGATCTGATCAAGCGAGAGGCCGCGTCGGGTCCTCGCCGCGGCAAGCAACTGCCCTGGGGACGCAGCCGCCGCTGGTTGCGACCCGGTCTCTTCGCCCACCGGCGCTTCGATCATTCGAATTGTCCCCGCTCATACGCCTGGAACTCCTTCGAGCCGGGAAAGCGGCGGCGCAACTGCGAAGCGAAACTCGCCTCGGCGCCCTTGTCGCCACGCAGGCGCTCGATACGCAGCGCCAACCAGAGCGATTCCGCGGTCGGCGATGTAATTTGATTGAAGCGGCTGATGCGTATCCGCGAGCGCTCGATATCGCGGCGCGTCAGATCGAGACGAGCACCGGCAAATAGCGCCGACGCGTGATTGGCGTCGATCTGCAGGGCACGGTCGATCTGCGCGAGGGCACCATTCACGTCGCCGATTTTTTGCAGGCAGATCCCGGCGCTGGCGTGGGACCTTGCCGGCGAGGGGTACAGGGGATTGCTGGTCGCGGTCATGAAGAACTTGACCGACTCGCGCTCACGACCGGTCTGGCACAGGAACCAGCCGTAGTTGTGATTGATATCGGGATCCTTGGCATCCAGGCGCAGCGCACGATCAAAGCTCGCCTGCGCCGGTCCGACCTCGCGCATTTCAGTCTGCACGAGGCCAAGCATGCTGTGCGCCAACGCGTACGATCCATCGGTGGACACGGCCAGGGTGGCCTCTTCGAACGCCACCGCGAGATTGCCCAACTCGAGATAGCCGGCCGCAAGCTCGGTGTGCGCCTTGGCGCTCACCCGTGCATCGAACGGCCGATCCGCCGGTGACCTGGAAGGCGGCCTCGACTGCGACCCGTCGTTCGATGAATTATTGGCGCAGCCTGCGCCAAGAGCGATGACCGCGGCGGCCATCGAGCAGGCAACCGCCACTCGGCGAATCATTGAACGAGCTGACATGCTCATGCGTTGGCCCTCGACCATCGATCGGCTCGCCGGGTGCGATCCTGCACCTGCCCGGCCAACTGACCGCATGCCGCGTCGATGTCTTCGCCGCGCGTCTTGCGGGTAGTGGTCAACAGATCGGCGGCGTTGAGGCGCTCATTGAACCGCCTGATCACGTCGCGCGACGATCGCTCGAACCCGGCATGCGGGAACGGATTGAACGGAATGAGATTCACTTTCGCCGACACATCGGCAAGCAGTTCGATCAATTCATTCGCATGCCGGTCGGAATCGTTGACGCCGGCCAGCATGACATATTCGAACGTAATGAAGTCCCGCGGCGCGAATTCGAGATAGCGCTGACAGGCAGCGATCAGTTCGCGAAGCGGATACTTGCGGTTGATCGGCATCAATTCGTCGCGCAAGGCATCGCTTGGCGCATGGAGCGAGACCGCAAGCGCGACCGGACATTCCTGCCCGAGGCGATCGATGAGGGGCACGATGCCTGATGTCGATACCGTCACCCGGCGTCGTGAGAGGCCATAGGCGTTGTCATCCAGCATCAGCTTGAGCGCCGGCACGACCGCATCGAAGTTGAGGAGCGGCTCGCCCATGCCCATCATGACGACATTGGTAACCGGACGTTCACCGGCCGGTGCGCCCGAGGTAGCGTTCAAGGCACGGATCGCATGCCAAAGCTGCCCGACGATCTCGGCGGTCGTCAGATTGCGACTGAAGCCTTGCTTGCCGGTCGAGCAGAATTTGCAGTCGAGAGCGCAGCCGGCCTGCGAAGAGACACACAGGGTGCCGCGATGCTTCTCGGGAATGAAAACGGTTTCGATGCCATTCCCGGCGCCCACGTCGAGGAGCCACTTGCGGGTGCCATCGAGCGCGGTCGAATCGCGCATCACGTTCGGGCCACCGATGCATGCAACGCCCTGCAACTTCTCGCGCAGCGACTTGGCCAGGTCGGTCATCGCGGGGAACTCGGCCGCGCACGACTGGTGAATCCAGCGTTGCACCTGCCGCGCGCGAAACGGCTTCTCGCCGATGCCCGCGAAGAACGCGGTGAGCGCGGCACCATCAAGGCCCAGCAGATTGACCGTCATGGCCGAGTGTGGCCCGCGCCCTAGCGAGGATAGGTTTCCATCGCCGGGAAAAAGAACGCGATCTCGACGCGGGCCGTCTCCACCGCATCGGAGCCGTGCACCGCATTCGCGTCGATGGAATCGGCGAAGTCCGCGCGGATCGTGCCCTTCTCCGCTTTCTTCGGGTCGGTCGCGCCCATCAGTTCACGGTTCTTGGCAATCGCGTTTTCCCCCTCGAGCGCCTGGATCATCACCGGGCCCGAGGTCATGAACTTCACCAGATCGCGAAAGAACGGCCGCGCGCTATGCACCGCATAGAAGGCCTCCGCTTCCTGTTGGGAGAGATGCTTCATCTTCGCGGCAATGACTTTCAGGCCGGCGCCTTCGAATCGCGCGTAGATCTTGCCGATAACATTCTTCGCCACCGCATCGGGTTTGATGATCGAGAGCGTGCGTTCAACCGCCATGGTACTTCTCCTACTCGCTATTTATGAATACTTTGCGTCGCGATGCGCGCCGGCATCGCGATCCGTGTTTGTCGCCCCGAGCCCTCACCATCGCCCTGCAGGACCGTTGCGGTCGGGGCCGGAATCAGCGGGCGCACGCTTGGTGCGCGTGTAACCAGTTATTTTAGCACGCAAAAAATCATTCGCACGGGCAACGAACGGTCGGCTCTGTCCAAACCACCGTCGCCGCGTTCAAGGCGACGATTCAGGGCGCCATCGGACCCGCCATCCGAGTTCGCCCGCGTTCGCCCGGAATGCCAGATCCACCCCTATTCCCGGAACGCATGCAAGGGTGCCACCGACGTAGATCAGCGGCAGGCGTTCCCGCTCCCAGGGTGGCAGTCCGGCTTCCTGGAACACATTCTTGAGCGAGCGGTGACCGCCACCGGCGTTGAGGCGGATCCGCCCGCCATCGGCACGCATTCGCGTGATGATGTTCTCCGGCTTCATCCACCGATCGGCGATCCCCTCGCCCGTGCAGCGGCGGAACGTGAAGACACCGCCAAGCGATGCGACCGGCCAGCGCTTGCGACCGTTCCATTCGATCGCAATGTCGCTTGGGATCGCCATCCGGCGGCTGACGAGATGCAGCCGGTCCCGGTAGCGTCTGAGCGCGAATTCATCGCTCTCGAACGCCGTACGGGCAGCCTGTCGCGCATCGAAGAGCTGCCGGATCAACTCTTCAAGCTGCGCGGTCGTGGGTACCCGCCAGTTCTCGTCGCGAATCCAGGTCCGCAGCGCGTTCGCGGTACGCGCCGGCCCGAGAGCGAGCAATGGGCGCAGAATGATCGATTGCCCCTTCATCACACGGCGAATGTCCGAGCGGCCAAGTTCGGTCAGAAGCGCATTCGCTTCCGCCAAATGGAGCGCGCTTCGCGCGAGGTTGGCCGGTGCTGCCGGCTGCTTGGCTATGAGCAAGGGCATCACGGTGTGTCGAAGGTAGTTGCGGGTGAAGGCCACGTCGTCATTCGACTCGTCGCGAATCGACTTGATCCCGTGTTGTCGGGCGAATTGCTCGATCTGCGCACGCGTCACCGCGAGCATCGGACGCACGACGATCGGTGGCTTGGTCGTACTGGTTGTACTTTTGGCCGCTTGGGGCGCAGGCTTCCCGTCCCGCGTGCGCCGTCCAAGCATCAAAGCGCGCTCGGTTGCCATTCCCGCCAGTCCCGGAACGCCGGCGCCGCGCAACAGTTGCAAGAGAACCGTTTCAGCCTGGTCGTCCTGGTGGTGCGCGAGCGCCAGATGCTCAGCGCCGCACGTTGCCAACGCCTCCCGGCGGGCGGCGCGCGCCGCGGCTTCGACTCCTTGATGGCGCCAGGGTGAAATATCAACGCGCACAATCTGGTGTGGAACCCGCAGGGCGTCGCAGAGGCTCGCGCAAAACCGCGCCCATTCATCGGCGTTGGCGCTGATGCCGTGATGCACATGCATTGCCGACAATGCGATGCCGCGTGCACGCGCCCAGGGCGCGAGCACATGCAGGAGAACGGTCGAATCGACACCACCGGATAATGCGACGCACACAGCTTTCGTCGCGGGCATGCGATCGATGATCGCAGCGTCGAACGAGCGGCTCGCGTCAGCCGGCGGCGGTTTCCTTGTATCGCCCATAGGCCATCAACCGCTCGAAGCGCGCAGCGACCAGTTCCTTCGGGCTCATGGATGAAAGCTGACGCAGCGTGTCGTGCAACGCTTTCTTGAGCGTCTGCGCCGTCGCTTGCGGATCGCGGTGCGCGCCACCAAGCGGTTCGTTCACGATTCGATCGATCAGGCCGAGCGTCTTGAGTCGACCCGCGGTGATCCCGAGCGTCTCGGCCGCCTCGGGCGCCTGCTCGGCGCTTTTCCAGAGGATCGAGGCGCATCCTTCCGGCGAAATGACCGAGTATGTCGCGTACTGCAACATCAGGAGCGCATCACCGATCGCGATCGCCAGCGCACCGCCCGATCCCCCCTCCCCGATCACCGTACTCACGATCGGTACCTTGAGACCGGCCATGCTGGAGAGATTTCGTCCGATCGCTTCGGACTGACCACGCTCTTCGGCGCCGATCCCGGGATAGGCACCCGGGGTATCGATGAAGGTAAGGATCGGAATCGAGAATTTTTCGGCGAGCTTCATCAGCCGCAGGGCCTTGCGGTAGCCCTCGGGCCTTGGCATGCCGAAATTGCGGAGAATTTTCTCCCGGGTGTCGCGGCCCTTTTGATGGCCGATCACCATGATGCTTTGCCCGTTGAAACGGGCGAGACCACCAACGATGGACTGATCGTCCGCGTACGCGCGATCGCCATGCAGCTCTTCGAAGTCAGAGAAGAGCATGCCCACATAATCGAGCGTGTACGGGCGCTGCGGATGGCGCGCCACGAGAGCGACTTGCCAGGGCGACAGTTTCGCGTAGACATCCTTGGTGAGCGCCTGGCTCTTCTTCTGGAGCCGCTGGATTTCTTCCGAGATATCGACGGCCGAATCGTCCTGCACGAAGCGCAGCTCTTCGATGCGCGCCTCCAGCTCGGCGATCGGTTGCTCGAAATCGAGAAAGGTGGTTTTCATCATCGGACCGGTAGAGGGCGGCCAGGGCACATTGCGCTCGAACCGCCCCGCTCGCATAGAGGCCTCGGCATTCTACGCATATCAGGCACGCATGCGACGAGGGCGACGAGGGCGACGCGGGCGACGGGCGCACCGCCTCATCCGCCATGCGATCGGCGGGCACGCCGACCAACATGCCGACCCATGATGAAGCGCGGCGCGCATCGGATCGGCATCGGCGCCCGGCTCAGTATTCAACCGGTACCGGTTCCAGGCTGCGCCAGAGGTACCACGTCGCGACCGAACGCCAAGGCGTCCACGGCACGGCGATGCGCCGCAGTGTGCGCTCCGACATCACCCGTCCGTTCCGGTAATGCAGGCTCACCGCACGTTGCAGACCAAGGTCGGCGACCGGCAGCACGTCGGGGCGCATGAGATTGAAGATGAGGAACATCTCCGCCGTCCAACGTCCGACGCCCCGCACCTCGGTGAGCAGATCGATGATCGCCTCATCATCCATCGCGCCCCACCCATCCGGATCGAGACGACCGCTCGCGAAATGATGCGCCAGATCGCCGACATATTCCGCCTTGCGCTGCGACAGGCCGGCGGCCCTGAGCACATCGCGCGCGGTCGCCGCGACATGCACGGGCGTGGGTTCACCGCCCACCGACAGGACGAGGCGCTGCCATACGCTCTCGGCCGCCTTGACTGAAATCTGTTGCCCGACGATCGAACGGGCGAGCGTCTGGAACGGATCGCCGCGGCTCATGAGCGCGATGCCCCGACGCGCGCGCCGGATGATAGCGGCCAGGGTCGGATCCGCACGAGCGAGCTCGCGCTTGGCGCGCTCCCAATATGCCGGTGGTTCCATGGTCAACTAATGCGACGCTGATGCGCCCTCTTTCAGCGGCAGATTCAACAGCAGGTTCTGCGGCTTCATCCGCAGAATATTCTGATCGTCCATGGCCAACGCAAGATACACCGGACGCCGGCCGACCTCCGCGCGGGTGAGACCACTATCCTTGAATTCTAGTTGGAACAGGCAGAGCAGGCGGCGGAGATCACCCTGCTCGATCGACTCGCCTCGCCACATCGCGTTGAGAATCGTCGTCGCTTGCGCATCGAGACCGATATGCCACACCCATCGCTCATCCTCGATCGCGCGCAGTGGTCGAATCGCCACGTCAATCCGAAGAAAATGCATGATCCATCGTTCCATCACGCGCGCGAGCGCATCCAAGGCCGCGCGCCCATGGTTGAGACTGATCACGAAGTCATGGCGCTGATCGTGCAACCAATACATCGACGCGTTCTCGCGGTCGAGCACATCGAGATTCACCGAGCGCGTGGGCATCTGCGTGTCGACGATGAGCCGCCCCAGGCTGCCGTATGCGCTGCCCGATGCATGCATCGACACTGTCTCCTGGTCGGCCGCCATGATCGCCCCGGCGTCGAGCATGATCTTCTGTTCGCGAAAGAAAAGCTCGCTCGCGCGGGGCAGCAGCCCATCGTCCGTGCCATCGAGGATGTTGCGAAGAATGATCTGGGCGAGCTGGTCGAGGAACAGCGGGGGAACGGCCACCCGCTCCTCGCGGAAGATCTGCGCGTAGCACCCTTCCAGTGATCCTGCCGCGATGACGCGGCGGCGAAAGTCGAGGATCACTTCGTAGTTGTAGCGGGCGTCGGGATCTTCGATCGCGGCGAGAGCATCGGCCGGAACATCACGGCGCGGTTCGTCGAGCAGCGCCTCATGCAAGGCGCGTTCGTTGGGCCCGGACTCATCGATCGGACGGACTTCCGGGCGCAGGTAATAGGCACGCAGGAAGTCGTCGGTCGCCTCCAGCATTCCGTCATCGCGACGGTGCAATAGATGGAAGCCCGAATTTCTCCAGAAATCAGGCATCGGCGAAATCGGGCGGTCTTATCCCGACGATAACAACAGGCCATGCGCCACGCGACTAGTCGCATGCACATGCTGGACCAGGAATTCCATCTGGTCCATGAGGATCTTTCGATTGGTGAGGATCAGGTATTCCGCCTTGTTGGGCACGTAGGGCGCATACAGGAGCTGGACCCCTGACTCCTCGGGCGTTCGATTCCGCTTCACGCCATTGCAATGCCGGCATGCGGTCACCACATTCATCCAGGTATCGCGCCCGCCGCGCGACAACGGCCGGATATGGTCGCGCGTGAGCCGAAGAAAATTGAAATCGCCACCGCAGTAGGCACAGATGTGCCGGTCGCGCCTGAAAAGCTCACGATTGTTGAGGGGCGGAATCTGCGAGAAGCCCTTGGCGGCCATCGCCTTACCTTTGATAGCGATGATGGAATGCGCGGTGATGCTCGATCGGCGGCCGGTCGCTCGTGATGTCCCGCCATAGAAGGTGAACGTCTCGCCACCAAGCGTCCAGGCGACCAGATTCCTGGCGTAGTAGTAACACGCCTGCTGCCACGTAATCCACCGATTGGGGATGCCGTGTGCGTCGAGCGTAAGGATCAGCAGCCCCTCGGCCATCATCGATCTCGCATCTTGGCTCGTCGCACCGGGCGCGATGAGCGCCAACCATTCTGCCGTAAAGGGTTCGATCGCGCTGACGGTGGGGTGCGACCGACCATCAATACCCCAGTGCCAAGCGCGCGGGATTCGCTATGCGCGGTGCGGCGCTGCCGACACGACGATGCAGCGAACGCAACGGACCCGACCGCGCAGATCGGGTCGATCGAGCTGATCGGGCACAGGCGAAGCCGCTTAGTTGAGCTCGGTCGCGAGCAAACGGCGAAAGCGGCTGACCAGATCGGCCTGATCCGATGTGAGGCTGAATACGCGAAGCATTGATTTTCTGGCCTGATCGCGCGCCTCCCCACGGGTCGAGCGCACCACGGCAATCAATTCTTCCAATGCACTTTCGAACCGCCCTTCTGCGATCAATCGCTCGGCAAGCGCGAAACGCAGTTGTGGATTGTTGGGCTCGCGTTCAAGGCGGGCGGCGAGCTCGCCCAGGTCTGGAAGCTCTTTGCCTTTCTTCCAATAGCTGATCTGGGTGGCGAGCTTCTCGAAGCGATCATTCTTTTCCGCATCGGGAATTGCTGCCATGACCTCTTCGGCGTCGGCATGGGCCTGGCGGGCGATCAGGAGCTCGGCGAGCTCGAGACGGGCACCATGAAGCGAGGGCTCGGCGAGCATGGCCTCTTTCAGTTTGATTTCCGCCGCCTCGAATTCCCCATTGGCCACGCACGTGCGGGCATCACGGCGTAGTTGCTCGCCGGCAGAGGGCAGCAGCTTTGCGATGAAGGCACGAACGCCCGATTCGGGAAGCGCGCCGGTAAACTCGTCCGCCACCTTGCCATCGACGAACGCCTTCACATTGGGAATCCCCCGAATGCCATATTGGCCGGCGATCTCCTGGTTCTCGTCCGTGTTCAACTTTGCCAGTCGAAATCGGCCGTTGTATTCGACCGCGAGTTTTTCCAGGATAGGCTTCAGGACGCGACAGGGTCCGCACCAAGGCGCCCAGAAATCGACGATCACGGGAACACTGGACGACGCCTCGAGAACGTCGGCGGCGAATGTTGCGGTGCTGGTATCGAAGGTGGACGGCGTCACGGCAGGGAAGGGTCGGCAATGGAATGCCGCCTTTATGCGGCCAATTGACGCGAATTGCAACCCAGGTCACGATTGGGTTTCGCCTGCGTGCCGGCGTCGGGCGGCCGACGATGCTGGCGATCCACAAAAGAAAAAGCGGCCCGAGGGGCCGCTTTTGAAAAACTTTCACCCCAAAGGAGGAGGAAAAAAGGCGAAAGTCCCAAGGCTATGAGCAACGGTTGTGCCATGGAACGCGTGCGGCTTGATTGATGATTTACGATTTGTGACATTAACCACAGGGGCCGTAAATAATGTGGATTTCGTCACAATGAAAATGTGACAAATGTTTGCGTTTTGTTGGGAAAGTATGTTCTGCGTGATGATCATCATGAATGTGGATCAACAAACCGTTCTGCGGGCCTGAAAACTGCCTACCGCCAAAAAAATAGTCAATAAACTGTCAATTTGGCCACAATCACTGCCGAGTTATCGACAAACAGCAACCCCCGAGACGTCGCGCCTTTCAATTGAATCGATAGCGTGTTTTTTTATCTCTTAGTATCAATATCTTATTGCAGACTGAAAGCCGGCAATCACATTGATGACCGCAGGCGGGACATGACAAACTCTCAACACACCCTTAACCGATGTCCGGACACGAACACCGCTCCATCGAACCATTCATAAAGTGGATGCACAACGCCCCGATGGCTCAACACCACCCCAGCAGAGCCTGAGCGCGATAAATTTCGGGCCCTTCTGCTCAACTCGCTAACCATTCCCCGCCGCGAAATTCATGGAACTGATTCAAAACATTGCACTTGGGGCCGGGCTCGCATGGGCCAGCGGCATCCGACTCTATGCGGCCCTGTTTCTGACCGGAATCCTGGCGACCTTTGGAATCGTTGACCTCCCATATTCACTCCATCTCGTCACGCACCCGATCGTCCTCACCGCCTCCGGCGTGATGTTCGTCGCCGAATTCCTGGCCGACAAGATTCCTGGCTTCGACACGGTCTGGGACGCGGTCCATACGTTCATCCGAATTCCGGCTGGCGCGATTCTTGCCGCCGGTTCACTCGGTTCGATGGATCCTGCGTATGTCGCCGCCGCGGCGATCGTTGGCGGGATGATTGCCTCGACGAGTCACGCGACCAAGACCAGCACGCGCGCCCTGATCAACGCCTCCCCGGAGCCGTTCTCCAACTGGACTGCATCGCTGGCAGAGGACGTGATCGCACCGGCCGGACTCGCGATCGCCTTCAAATTTCCGCTACTGTTTCTCGCGCTGCTGGTGGTATTCCTGATCGCCGCGATCATCCTCATCCGCTACATCATGCGCGGCTTGCGAAACTTGGTTGCACGCCTGCGCGGTCCTACGCCTTCGCCTCAACAGCCCTGACGGCCAGGGATTTTCCCCAAAGTTTGTCCGCAAGGCCGGACGCCCGGCTCTGCGGCGATTGCGCGCCGCGTATGAGCAACTCGGCGTCCCCCACGACGCGCACCGATCGCTTCGCGCGCGTGACAGCGGTGTAGAGCAATTCCCGCGTGATGAGCGGTGACGGATCGGGCGGCAACACCAGGAGCACATCGGCAAATTCGGAGCCCTGGCTCTTGTGAACCGTGATCGCGAATGCGCTTTCGCAATCGGGCACGCGATCGGGGGCGAAGCTCTTTGCATCGGCCGCGGTCGCGTCAAAAAACACCCGGAGCGCCCCCTGTTGCAAAGGATCTGCAAGCGCAATACCGATATCGCCGTTGTAGAGCTCAAGCGCGTAATCGTTGCGGCTCATCATGACGGCGCGGCCTGCGTACCAATCGCGACGGGTCGTTGGAATCGCCGGCAACAGCGGACGCAACAATGCTTCGATCCGCCGATTCAACCCGACGACCCCGGAGGCGCCTTGTCGATGGACACACAGGACGCGAAAACGGTTGAATGCATCGAACACTTCGCGAACCGAACCGCCTTCGCGCACAGCCTCGACGTACGCGGCGAACGCCTGCCGCAACACATCGTCCAACGCCTTCGCTCCGCGATCATGCGCGTGGATAATCGCGGGGCCGAGCAGATCGAGATCCGTTCGAATAGCAACAGCATCGCCTTCCAGAATCGCGCGCGCCAATTTTCCGACCGCGCTCGACGACTCGAAGCGCCTTGAGCGTTCGAGCCGCGCCCTCACGTCGCCCAGTGCACTCGCGTCCGCGGACACCGGGAGCGCAACGCCGGCGAGCTGCCCGATCCGCTCGGCGAATTCCGGTCGATAGCCGCGCGGACCCTCCATGAGGCTCGCCAAAACCGCGCCGGCCTCGACCGAAGAGATCTGATCCTGGTCGCCTAACAGGATCAGCCGGGCACCGTGGGGCATCGCGCGCACAAGCTTCGTCATCAGCGCAAGATCGATCATCGATGCCTCGTCGACCAGCACGCAGTCGACCGGCAATGGCGCGCCATGGTCGTGTCGGAACCGAATCGAACCGCGACGCGGACCAAGCAACCGGTGAATGGTCGATCCGGCAACCTCGGATGCGACCGTCTCCGGCATGCCCATCGCCGCGCGGGCCTCATGCATCGCCTGCGCGAGGCGCGCGGCGGCCTTGCCGGTCGGGGCCACCATTGCGATGCGCAAAGGCGTATCGGACAGCTCCGCAAGAATCGCGAGAATGCGCGCCGCGGTCGTCGTTTTGCCTGTACCGGGGCCGCCCGCGATCACGCAGAAGCGCTTGCACAACGCGATCGCCGCCGCGCGCCGCTGCTCGTTCTCATGCGGCGCCGTAACGTTCGGTGGAAACCATCGATCCAACGCCGCACGCACCCGCTCAACGGGCGGCAGGGGATCAAGGTCTTCCGCGCCGCGCGCCAGCCATTCATGCGCAAGGGTGTGCTCATACCGCCAGTAGCGCAGAAGATACAAACGATCGGCATCGTCGAGTACCAAGGGCGCGTACCCGCCCTCGCGGGCAACGACGCCGCTTGCTCGCAACGCGATTCGCCATGTATCGAGGTCCGGGAGATCAAGCCGCCAATCATGTGTGATCTCGCCGTGCGCGCGGGCGAGATCGATGCACACATGCCCGGCGCTGGTCGACTCGCTCACCGCGATCGCGCCATATGCGACCCAGTCCGCATGGACGCTCACCAGACGCGCCAGGCGATCACCGAATTCCGCGGCGAAGGCCCCGATTACGCCCCTCGACACGAGACGTTCGATGCTTGCGATCACGATGACCCCGCGTTGCAAAGCGCGCGCAACGCATCGACGACCCGGATCGCCGGGCGACTGAAGTACACCCCGCGGCGCGCACCATGATCGCTGCGCAAGCCTCGCAGATACAGATAGAAAACGCCGCCGAAATGGCGCTCGTAGTCGTAATCGGCGATGCGCGTGGATAGATAGCGATCCACGGCAAGCGTATAGAGCAGGTACTGCAGGTCGTAGCATTCGGCAGCGATGCTGGCGGCAAGCGCCGGCTCACCGTAATCATCGATGGTCGGACCGAGCCAGTTCGATTTGTAGTCGGCGACATAGTAGCGGCCATGATGCTCGAACACGAGATCGATGAATCCTTTCAGGTAACCCTTCGCAAGCGCCCGGGGGATGGAACCCGGCGCCAATGGTGGTAGTGCGCGGGCCTCCCGATGCAAGGCGACGATACGATCCAACGCGGCCAACCGCTCCGCGCGAATCGGAACCCAGAATTCCATCTCGACCTGCAGCGCATCGGCACGCACGGCGCCCAATGACAGCCCGGATGGCGCATCGATGGTCGTGTTCAAAACATGATCGACGATGCGCGCAACGGTCTCGGCAAATCGCACGGGCAAACCAAATTCATCGAGCGTGCGGGTCGCAACCGACAACCATGCTTTACTTTCGATGCGTCTTTCGATCAGTACGCGCTCGAATACCGCATGCAGACAGCTTCCCGCACGCGCGCCACGCGGAAACGCAATGATGTCGTCTTCCGGATCCCGCTCGTCAACCGCTGGAGGTGCGACGAATCCATCGTGGTCGGGAATATCGGGCTCGGCATTCGCCATCAACGCCGAGAAACTGGAAATGCGCCGTAGCGCGGGCACGCCACCATCAAACGTGCTCGCACGCCCGGCGCGACGCACGATACGCCGCTCGATCTTGCTCGTCTCAAGCGGCTCGGGAAGCTCGACCACCGCCATTCCATCGCCCGTCGCGGATGCCAGGGCATCGACCTCGCCGCGGAATTCCGCTGATGAAAGTCCGATCAGGCGATCGACCAGCGCGCGCCGCGCTTCGGCCAGATCCGGCCCCGGCGCATCGGGCCCATGAATCAGCCAGGCGAGCGCGCTCGACGCACACTCTTTCATTCCACCCCACACGAGATAGCAGCGGAACTTCGCACGCGTCAGCGCAACATAGGCCACGCGAATGCGTTCCGCCAACATCTCGGTTTCGGCATACGCACGATGCGTATCGATCGCGGGCGAGCCGAAATCAATCACCGGTGTGTCCGCGTTCATCGCGTCATGGAAGCGGACCGGCATCGTGTTCGCCGCGCGCGCCTGGCCGTCCCAAAGGAACGGGCAAAACACCACTGGAAACTCGAGCCCCTTGGCGCGATGAATCGTCATGATCCGCACCAGCGCCTCATCAGTTTCAAGGCGAAGCTGCGCCTCGTCATCGGCAGGCTCGTCCTCGCTCATCAAGCGGCGCAGATAGCGCGAGACGCCGACCGTATCGAGCCCCTCGGATCGCTGCGCATCGTGAAGCAGCTCGGCCAACTGCTGATAGTTCGTGATGGCGCGATCACCGCCAAGAGCCCCGAGCATCCGCCCGGCGAGATCGGTCGTGGCGACAATCTCCCGAAACACGCGGACTAGACCCGATGCTTCGACCAGCGCCCGATAGTGATGAAACCGCGCGAGCGTCGCCTCCCAACGGTTCGGATGGTCGACAAGCGCGGCCAGACCGGTTATCGTCAGGCCGAACATGGGCGTCGCGAGCGCACCGCGGATCAAACGTTCGTCCTCCGGATTGACGATCGCCGCGAGAAGCTGGGCGAAATCCTGCGCCTCTTGTGTCTGAAAGATGCTCCGATCCCCGAACGTGACGCTCGCGATATTGCGCGCCGCGAGCGCATCGCGCATCAGGTCGGCTTCACTATGACGGCTGACGAGAACCGCAATATCGCGCCCGGTCAGCATGCGCCGCACGCCGCCTTCCTCGATCCACGCCTTCTTGCTGCCAGCGGAATCCATGATTCGCCCGATTTCTTCCGCGACCGCCGACGCGATGCGTATCCGCGACGATCCCTTGTGCGCGCCTTCACCCGGCGCGCCGGGCGCGAACCAAAGTACTAACGGCGGCAAATTATCGTCCGCGGCGAGCGTTGCCGATTCTTCGGCCGGGCTCTCGGCCGGGTTGAAGGAAATGTCAGGCAGGAGAAACCGTCCGGTGCCGCGACCGCAAAGCGCGTTGACCGCCGCCAGCAACGGTTTGCTGGAGCGACGATTGACGAGCAGCGCCAGTTGCTCGGATGCGCTACGCCGTGCGCGCAGATAGGCGAACACGTCGGCACCGCGAAATCCGTAGATCGCCTGCTTCGGATCTCCGACCAGAACAGTGGTGCAGCCGGTCTCCTGAAACAAGCGACGCAGGATCGCGTACTGGACTTCATCGGTGTCCTGGAATTCGTCGATCAGCGCGACGGTGTAGCGGGCCGCGACCGCGTGCGCCAGCGCATCGCCCCGGGACGATGACAGCGCCTCGTGCACGCGCATCAACATGTCATCGTAGGACTGCCAGCCTTCGTCCAACTTTCTGCGCGCGACCGCCGCGCCGCCCTCGATCGCGAACCGCGCCACCAGGCGCCACCAGTGCGCCTCGGCGGCCGCTTTCGCCTCGACCAGGACACTGTTGAGCCGGTCGGCCGCCGCGAAGAACGGGTGATGGGGCGGCGTCTTGTTCTTATTCACCGCATTCGCCATGAATGATTCACCAAAGCGCTCGAACGCATCGGGACTGTCGAGCGGCGCGCTGTCGTAACCGAGAAATCGCGCGGCGTCATCGCACCATTTTTTTACTGATTTCGCCGGATACCGTCTGCCGTTCAATGCGCCGGCCAAGAGCATCGTCTCAATCCGCTCGCGCTCACCGGCCCACGCCTCGGACGCATCGCGATACGCGCCGGCGAGGCGTTCACCGAGCCCAGCTACGTCCACCGCATCGGGCTCGAGAATCTTGCCGATGCGAGCGCCCATGGCAGAGCGCGCCGCGGCGACCAGGGCATCAGGCGTTCGCCCCGCTGCCGCCAACAGTCTCGATTCGAACGGGTGCGCCGTGCCGATCGTCTGGCGCCAGAAGTCGCGCGCGACATCGTTCACGAGGCGCGTCTGGGTCGCGCGGACGTCGGTCTCGAATGGCACCGCGCTTGCGAATGCATTCTCCGCGAGGAGCCGCTGGCAGAATCCATGGATGGTGTGGATCGCCGCTTCGTCGAGGGATTCGACCGCAAGCCGGATCCGTGCCAACGCAACGGCGTGATCTGCCGGATCGACACGAGCGACCAGCGCTTCAATCAGTGGACTGGCCGGCTTGTTCGACGCAGACGCGGGCTCCAGCGCATCGCGGAGCGCAACCAGTTCGCGCCGGATGCGGTCCCGGAGCTCCGCCGTCGCGGCGTTGGTAAAGGTTACGACCAGGATCGATCGCGGCGCGACCGCACGCTCGAGCAGCAGGCGCAGGTAGAGTCCGACGATGGTCCACGTCTTGCCGGTTCCCGCGCTCGCCTCGATGAGACTCGTTCCATCGAGGCGGGTCGCCAACACCGGATGATCGTCAAGCACGGTGCGGTTCATGCTTCGAGACTTTCAAGCACCGGATTCATCACACGCAGGGCGAGCTCGACGAATTCCGTATCGAGCGGCACGGCCCAATCGCGCATCGCCAGCGCAAAGTAGGGATCCGCCGACTCGGGCATGCCGCGATCATGCTCAGCGCCGTACCAGGCGGTTCGCGCTTTTTCCAATGCGCGCAGCGGATCATGATCCGCATGCATCGACCGCGCGTAGGCGAACGACGATTCTGGAAAGAACGAAAGCGGCCGGCAAAGACCGGTCGCGACCCATTCGAACAGATGCGAGAGTGCATCCCGCGCGGATCGTTGATCGAGGCGCGCGAGCGTCTCGTGGTCGAGTTTTTTCGCCTCCCAACCGACGATCGAGGTGGTGGTTGCGTCGTCGCAAAGGACACACCAGACGAGATGACGAATCCACGCGCGCATGCGATCGCTCGCGCGAATCCGCCCGGCCCGCCACTCGAGGCGGCCGGCGCCGACCGCGAAATTCATCGTCCCGGTCAATCGCCATCCGGACACATCGATGCTGAAAGGAATCTTTTTCTGCTCCGCGCTTGACCAGGCCGTTACGGTCGACACCAACGGGTCGAGCTGCCGGCGCGCTTGTTCGAGCAGCAATCCGCCAAATTCGCCGGCGGGTATGACGCCATCGGCTTGCATCCGCGCGCGAACGCTCGCCCCGCTCTGACCAGGGTGCAACGCTGCCTCGACCAGTGCATGACGGGCTTGAAAGGCATCCAACTGCTTCAAGCCGAACGGCTCGTGCTCGGACAATTGTTCGTCACCGCTCGCGAGGAACAACCCCAAGCGTTCGCGCAAGAAAGAAGCAGCCGGGTTCACCCAGAAGCGCGTGAGCTCATCGAGTGTGAACGATCGCCCATCGACGAGGGCTCGCGACAGCGTGCCATCCCTGAACGGTTCCGGTGAGCGAAACTCGAGCGGGTGCCACGCATCGCTATAGGTGACCGGTCCGGACGGCGTGCCATAGCGACCACTGAAGGGCTGCAAAGGGTGCAGCGCAACCAGCAGGGCGGCGCTGTCACCGCCTTGCGCCGACCGGGTACATCGGCGCACCGCATCCAAGAGCTCCGTCACCACGACTGAGGGCGGGCGCTCGGTATCGTTCCGTGCGTCGCGGCCGGTATAGCTGATCAACAGATGTTCGCGCGCGGTCATCAGTGCCATCAGGAATGCGTAGCGGTCCTCATCCCGGTGGCGCGGATCACCCGCTGCCGGATGCAACGCCATCAAATCGAAATCGCGTGCGCTGTTGCGTCTTGGAAAGAGCTCGTCATTCATCCCGACCAGGCAGACGACGCGGGCGGGCACGGCGCGTCCGGTTGCAAGGTCTGCAACGGTCACGCCACCAGAGTGCGAGCGGGCGCCATGCGATTCCCGATCGATCGCCTGTTCGAGAACGGTGCGCAGTGATCCGAACGACATCGGTTCATCGAATCGCGCCTCCTCCGCGGACCGTGCGAGTGCAATCACCAATCGGCGAAGCGCGATGGCGTCCTGCTCGGCATCCGCCATCGTTGCGAGGAAATCATCGATTGCAGCGATCATCACGTCGCGCCAAGCGGCAACCGGGCGGGGCTTCTCGAGTGCATCGGAGAATGCAAACAGGCGGCGGGCGAATACCGCAAAGCGTCCTGCGAGCTCGGTACCGACGCCTTCGATGTCATCGAATGGCACGACATCGCCGAACAGCTCCGCAGGCTCGTCCCCGCCGCCAAGCGCCGCGCCAAGGATCAGCCGGTCAAGTCCTGCCTGCCATGTCGTCGATCGTTCCGTGGGGAGCCCCAACGCCGCTTTGCCCTCGCCGTCTTGTCCCCATCGAATGCCAAGACGCCGGATCCAATCGCGAAGAAGCACCACCTCGCTCGCCTCGATCGCAAACGAGATCCTGATCAGTGCGGTATCGAGAAGCCCTGCGATGGCTTCGGCCTCCAATCGGTCGCTCGCTACATCGATCAATCGAAGGAACGTCCGCACCACCTGCTTTGCGCCAAGGGCGCTGCGATCGGCGATCGAATAGGGAATGAATCGCCTTGACGGCGCGGCACTGAACACTGCCTCGATGGCCGAACCATAGCGTTCAAGATCGGGCGTGAGGACGAGCACGTCTTCGCTGCGCAAGGTGGGATCCTTGGCAAACAAGCCAAGCAGGCGATCGTGCAGGACATCCGCCTCGCGCATGGCACCATGGCAGACATCGATCCGAATCGAATCGTCGGTTCTGGTCAATTCGAAACCATCGTCTTCTTCCGAGGGCTCGACCAGATCGAGAATGTCCCGCTGAATGCGCCCGAGGATCCGGGTCGGATCCGGCTCAACGAATGCCTGGCCGCCCGCCTGTTCCCGTTCCACGACCGCATTGAAGAAGGCGCGACCGTGCTCGGCCAACGAGCCGAACAATCGATTGCCAAAATCGAAATAGGTCAGATGCTCGGGCCGCTCGAGCGCGATGCGTCCGATCGTACGTCCACGCACGATCTGCCCCCAGTACTCGCGACATGGATTGGGGAGATAAAGCGTCACCGGCATGAACGCCCCGAGGCGATCGAAGAATTCGAGATAGAGCGGCGGCAATGTGGTGACACCGAAGATCGACAATCGGCCGGGCAGCCGTTCGCGCAGTGCCGCATCGCGCTCCAGCATCGAGAAAAAACGCTCCTTCGGATGCCCATGCGGAAGCTCGGGCATCTCGGCAGCCAGGGCACGAAACAGCATCGCCTGCCAGGTTTCGTTCGCACCGAGCTTTTGATCGACACCGTTGAGCCAGGCCTCGAGCCAATTGGGCCGATAGGTCGCGTAGCGCTCATAGACATGCGCGAGCTCGCGCGCCAGTTCGAACCGGCGCGCGGCATCAGGGCCCTGCAGGTAGTAGCGAACGGCATCGAAAGCCGAACCATCCGGTGTGCGCTTCAGATGCCCCGCGATCCGCCAAAAAAGCGGCTCCGCCGAAAGGGGCGAGCGTTCCGGCACTTCAGGCAACACGCGCCCGATCAGTTCCCATGCGTAGGCGACAGGTAGGACAAAGCGCGTATTGGCGCTGATGCCGAGGCGATCGGCCATCGCGATCGAGAGCCATCGCCCGGTGGGAATTGCCGGTACGACGATCGTCTCGGTGGCCAGTGCAGACAGCGGCTCGGCATGCATATGCGCAGCCAGCAGATCGGCAAGCGTTTCGAGATCGTTGGAGTGATGAACGGTCAGCATGGGCGCGTGCGGCGTTGCGACGATATCACGCACGCGCGGGTCCCGATGCGCCTTCAATGCAAGGTGAACGCCTGCGGAGTGGTGAAGAGTCGGCCGCTGGAACGATCGTGGTACCAGTCCAACTGCGCCTCGCCACGCAGATAGCGCAGTTGCTCGGCGAATGATCGGCCGATGAAGCGTGTATGCACGAGCGATGCCGCGTGTTCCCAGCCTTGGGGAACATGCAACGCGCCGCGGCGCGAAGCGGCATGCCAGCACACGGGCGTGCCGCGCCGCTCACGCGCGAATTCGAGCCACAGACACGGCGCGAGCGATCCGATGTTCTGATCGAGCAGCGCGACATCGACGAACACACCGCGCTCATACGATGTGAGCCCCTCGGATTGAAGCAGCCCCACGAAATACTCCGCGTCTTTCCGCGCGAGAAAAGCAATGCGGGTCAGCACGCCATCGGAACAAAAACTGCGATTGGGGGATTCCCGCTCGTAACGCGAAATCCCGCCCGGATACGAGCGCGCCAATACGCTCACGGGTACCACGACACTGAATGCCTCAGCCAACACGCTCATCGCCTCACCCCTTCGGTTGATTTGGTGAGATCGATTGTGCGGCGGGTACTAGCTCAGAGCGCGAGCCACATGCTCTCGTGGAAGGATGAAGGGTCTGAACCCTCTGTCGCCCCGAATCGAGCAGATGTGTCGCGAACGCGTGGCGAAAGCTGTGCGGCGACGCCTGCTTCGTGATGCTAGTCGCGCGCAACGCCGACTTCACCACTTTCTGGACGCCGGCTTCATCAAGGTGATGGCGGCGCAAGACACCTGTCCGCGGATCTTTCGAGGGTCAACTCGCCGGGAAAACGTACTGCCATCCCCATTCACGCTCGGCGTTCGGATACTTCCGCGCGAGCGCATACGGCAAATGCACCGCACCCAGTCCGAGCGAAAGGTCTTGGGCATGGATGGCCTTCACCTTGTCGAGGTGCAGGCGAAGCGCCTGCTCGACGAGCGCCGGCAGCATCGTCACGCGATCCTTTGCGCCTTTACCCTCGCGGACGATCAACTCGCGCCGTTCGAATTCGATGTCCTTGACGCGTAGCTGCAAGGTTTCGAGCAGGCGCAATCCCGCGCCGTAGAGAAGATTCGCGACCAACCAATACGTGGGCGATAGTATGCCGATCTCGTGGAGCAATTGCTGCGTTTCGCTGCGGGTGAGAACGACAGGCAGGCGCTCTGGAGATTTGGCAACGGACACGTTTGCCAGCCATCCGAGCGGCGTGCGCAGGACCTCCCGGTACAAAAACAGAATCGCGCTCTTGGCTTGATTTTGAGTGGACGCCGCGACTTTCCCGTCGACCGAAAGCTTGGAGAGAAACGCCTCGAGATGGGATTCCCCGAGCTCGTTTGGATGCCGCTTGTTGTGGAACAAGATATAGCGCCTGATCCATTGAACATACTGCTCTTCGGTACGGATGCCGTAGTGCAGCACGCGAATGCGCGCCCACACTTGGTCAAGCAGCCGCGGCGCCGGAGGCAACTCCTCGTAAGTATCGAATTCCTCCCCTCCCTTATTGCAGCGTCTCAAACCGTCACGGCGCTCTTTGGCACCGCCGGATACCCCGCAAAGATGCGGACAGCTCCGAGGCGCCCGCGCGCGCAACGTCGTCACACCAGGCATCGTCACACCAGGCACTAGCAAATGCAAATCGGCCAACGGACTGATACAGTTTTGAAATCATTCGCCGGTCATGCAAGGCAGTTCAATGCGAAAATTCCATCAAGTATATATTTATACAGTATTCCGCCTAATACGGGAATACCCGACCCCGCGGTCCCATACGATGGAACCCGACTGCTCATCCATACCGAATAATGGACGACCAAGCGGCGGGATGCGGGAATGGTCGACTCGGCCGTTAACTGGTAGTTAGACCCCGCAAGAAACGTGCGCTAGCCGAAAGCATAGCGCATTTGCTATACTCCGTGCGTGAACTGGAAGATCGCTTTCTACAACGAGCGGATCGAGGCTGAGATCCAAACATTGCCGGCTGGGCTTCTTGCTCGGTTCTTGCGCTACGCGGAACGAATGGAAGTCTACGGCCCCGATCTGGGTATGCCCCACACCCGACCCATGGGCAAGGGGTTATTTGAACTGCGTCTCAAGGCTGAAGAGGGCATCGCCCGCATGCTGTACTGCACCAAAGTCGGACAACAGATCGTGATGCTCCACCAATTCGTGAAGAAAACGGAGAAGACTCCCCGAAAGGAGCTGAACATCGCGCGGAAGCGAATGAAGGAAATCAAAGATGGCTAGCTCGTTCAAGAAGCTTAGGTCACGGGCGCTAGCGCGCCCGGCAGTGAGAAAAGCGTACGATGCACTCGCCGAAGAGTTTGCGTTCCTCGACGAGGTGCTCAAGGCGCGGGCAGCCTCGGGGCTCACGCAGGCGCAGGTTGCGGAGCGAGTGGGCACAACGCAGTCAGCAATTGCGCGGCTCGAGTCAGGTACGGCCAAGCATTCGCCGTCGATCGCTACGCTTCAAAGGTACGCCCGTGCGCTTGGTTGTCGGGTGGAAGTACGCTTCGTAAAAGAGCGGGGTCTAACATCCAAATCGAGCTGACAGTCGCAAGCGGGCTGCGCGCGCTTGCGATTCCCTCGTCGCGCGGCTCCTCGGCTGCAGCTCATTTGGGGCGTTGAGGTTGTAGAATTTTCAGCTTTCGCGAAGACACCCACCCCCGCGATACTTGCGCTGTGAGGGTGTTCAGCGATTTGTGTTGCGACGAGTTGTGTTGACGATGATCGCGGTGCTCGTCGCGATCGCTTCAACGAGGCGTATTTCGCCCCTCTAGGTAGTGTTCACATTCACGTGAGCCAAACGCAGACGCACGCGATCATGATCATGGCGGCGAAATGACGATCGAGTTTCTCGTAACGCGTGGCAACGCGGCGGAAGTCCTTGAGTCGTCGAAACAGTCGCTCGATCAAATTGCGCTCTTTGTACAACGTCCTGTCGAAGTCGCGGCCCTCGGTGCGATTCTTCCTGGGCGGAATGACCGGCTCTATATTTTTCTCGTACAACAATTCGACCAACGAGTCGGCGTCATAGGCCTTGTCGGCGACGAACGCGCTGGCTTGTTCAGCACGCTCTATCAGCGTGGGCGCTTGCGTGATGTCGGCGTGTTCCCCGCCGGTGAGGGTGAAGGCTTGCGGCTTGCCTTGTTGGTCGGCAAGCATGTGCAGTTTGGTGGTCCATCCGCCGCGCGAGTGGCCGAAGCTTTGCGCGCCGTTTTTTTTAGCGCCCCACCCGCATGCGGGTGGGCACGCAACACGGTGCTGTCGATGAATACCTGATGCAGTAGCCCGTCGGCACTGATGAAGTGCTGTAGCAAAGCATCCCATCGGTTGGTGCGCGCCCAACGCTGAAAGCGCACGAACGTGGTGTGCCAGTTTCCCAGTTCGCGCGGCAAATCCCGCCACGGTGCCCCAGTGCGCAGCACCCACAGGACTGCTTCGATGAATAGACGATTGTTCTGGGCGTGCCGTCCGGGATCTCCGGGTTTGCCCGGCAGCAACGACTCGATGCGCTTCCATTGGGCGTCGCTCAGTACGTCGCGATTCATGCTGGTCTACCCGCAAAGACCAGGATGTAAACAGAATTTGCTCCAAGTTAACAGTCCCCGAGCGTAAATTGATTGTGAACACTACCTAGTCCCTGTTACTGCGCATACCCTTGATCGGCGAGCTTCTCGATGTTGTGGATCAAGCAGAACAGCTTCCACTGCCCATCGACTTTCTTCTTGCCACGCAGCGTGAATCGATCCAGGCCCTTGTTGTAACGCAAGTTGCCGAACACCGGCTCCACCGTGGCGAAGCGTCGGCCAAAGTGGCGGCGGCCTTCCGGTGAATCGATCCGGCTTTTCATCCGTGCCGAATGCGAATCGGGCTTCTGCAACAGTTTCTTGAAGAACACCACCTGGCGCACCGCTGTTCGCTCCGGATTGCGCAGGCATTGCTCTCGCAACGGGCAGGGTCCGCAGACGCGCTTGGCACCCTTGAACTTCACCCCTGGTTTTCCCTGGATCAGCACGTTGCTGCCGTTGGGGTAGAGAAACTCTCCGGCCGGA
>JBJXGX010000080.1:0-11336 GCA_046160305.1 Burkholderiales bacterium | reverse complement strand
CCCTCGCCGAGCAGAAGCGGATCGTGGCGAAGGTGGATGAGTTGATGGCGTTGTGTGATCGGCTGGAGGCGCAGCAGCAGGAACGGGAGACGCGGCACGCCGCGCTCGCCCGCGCGTCGCTGGCCCGATTTGCCGACGTGCCCACCCCGGCCAACCTCAATTTCATTTTCCACCCGTCCTATGCCATTCCCCCCGCCGACCTTCGCAAATCCATCCTCACCCTCGCCGTCCAAGGAAAACTCGTTCCCCAAGACCCCAACGACGAACCGGCGGAGGAGTGGCTCCAGACGCTCGACAAGTCGAGTCCAAGCGATGAGAGGGAATACAGTGAGCGACCGTTCTCGCTCCCTCACGGCTGGATTGGGCTTCGGGTCGCATCGGTGTTTGAAGTCGCCGGTGGAATCCAGAAGACGCCCCTTCGCACGCCGCGAAACAACTCATTTCCCTATCTGGGGGTTGGCAATGTTTACCGTGGGCGTCTCGACTTCACGAGCGTCAAGGAGTTCGAGCTTGAGCCGGGCGAACTAGAACGCCGCCGTCTTCGGTCAGGCGATCTTTTGATCATCGAAGGAAATGGGAGCTTCAACGAAATTGGCCGGTGCGCGAAATGGCGAGGTGAGATCGAGAACTGCGTTCACCAGAACCACGTCATTCGCTGTCGGCCAAGCGATGTCAGGATTTGTGATTTCGTTCCGCTGTTCCTGAATTCCCCAAACGGCATGGAGATCATGCAGCGACTCGCGATCACCAGCAGTGGGTTTTACAGCCTCAGCGTCGGTTAGATTCGGCAAATCGAAATCCCCGTCCCACCCCTCGCCGAACAACGCCGGATCGTGGTCAAAGTGGAGTAACTGATGGCCTTGGTGGACGAGTTGGAAACGCAACTCGCAGACTCCCGCGCCACCGCCGCGAACCGCCTCGAAGCCGTCGTCGCCGAACTCACCACTCAAGCGCGACCTATGCCGAACTCCTCACAGCCACCCTTGACCACGAAACCACTCTCGAAGAGCTCGCCGGCATTGGCATGAGCTGCCGCTTCGATGAAGTCATGGACGATGAGGACTTCGAAGACTTCCATGTCATCTGCAAACGCGGCGACGAGTGCTGGGGCTTTGAATTGACGCAAACCTCGACGCACAACTCGAAGGGCAAGACAACCTGCCGCATCAATATGCCCGCTGCCTTGTCCGGCAGATGTCACCGATCGCGAGGCCATCGACGGACGCCTTGCAGACGCCCAAATTGCGCCGCTCTGGTATCCCGAGGGCGAGCACGAGTTCGTCGAGGAAATTCTTAAACTGCTTCTCGATTGAGGCGGGCTCGTGCAAGTTCTCGACCCCGTCCGCCTGGGCAATTGCTGAAGCATATTGGCCTATGAAGCTCAGCAAGCGAGCGAGTATTCGGAGCAGATTTGATCCGCGCTTTCATTACCGCGGCGGACGCGAGACAATAATCGAAGGAGATGAAGACCATGGCTGGCGAAAACACTGTTGAGTTGGCCTCACTGCGCTTCGACGGCAAGCGCTTCGAGAACCATGCGCTGGACGTTGAGTGCACACAAGAGTTGATCGCCTATCACACGCTCGTACTCGAATGCGCGAAGGAGCTTTGGCGGGGTGACGAAGTGGGGCCAGAGCCGACCTTGCCGGTGTGCTGCGGCGCGTTCCGTGGCGACGCAAACTGCTACCCGAACCTGACCGTCAAAAAGATTCCCAAGATAGTCTTGCAGAAACGCGAATGGGGACACGACGACGATAGCCTCAACGTTGAGAATTTGCCGCAGGCACCGAAGCCGGCAAAGCTGAGCGCTTCGCAGGGCGATCTATTCCATCGCGGGGAGGGGTAGATGGCGCGCGGTCTCGGCTCCCTCGATGGGAGCATTTCCGACGCGGCGCGTCGGAAGCCATCGGCGATATCCCTTCCGATGCGGATTCGACACGCGGTGCGTGTCGATTTGCCCGGTGCAACCTGTAAGTCGGCCTTACAAGTTCAAAGGGTCACCGAACCGGCGAGACGCAACGCGTGAACAGCCCCAAGATCGTCATCATCGCCGGGCCGAATGGTGCCGGCAAAACGACCTTCGCGCGGGCTTTTCTACCGCAGGAGGCCAAATGCCCGCGCTTCATCAACGCAGACCTCATCGCCGCCGGCCTGTCGCCTTTTGCACCGGAGGCCGAGTCGATCAAGGCCGGGAGGCTGATGCTGCAAGAGATTGCGGCCTGCGCGGCGCGCGGCGAGAACTTCGCGTTCGAGACCACCTTGTCAGGCCGTGGCTATCTGCGGCACATCGGAGACTGGCGCCGATCGGGATACCACGTGAGTCTGTTCTTCTTGAGCTTGCCGACGGCCGAGATTGCGGTGGCGCGCGTGGCCGAGCGCGTGCGTCAGGGCGGGCATGACATTCCAGAAGTCGTCATTCGGCGTCGATTCGTCACCGGTCGCAGGCTTTTCGATAGCCACTAACGCGACGCCGTGGATGCCTGGGCGCTCTACGACAACTCCGCCGACGAACCTGTCTTGATTGAATGGGGAGAAATATCGTGACTCAGCAGGAACTCTCTCAGGCAAAGGACAAGGATCTGGCCGCCTCGTTGATTGCGATGCAGCGCGCCGCTCGCATGGCGCGCGAGCAGGCCGTACGGACGGATACCGCCATCATCGTGATCAGGAACCACAAGCTCGTGCGCGTAACGGCCGAAGAATTGCGCAAGGCGGGTGTTCGATGAGCCTGGACAAGTTGTCCGCTCCGTCGCGGGCCGTCTGAGCCTCCGCGAGCCGTAAGCCGAGAGCTTGCGCAAGTTGGCCGCCGCGTTGGTGGCGGTGCCGGGACTTCGCAACCACCAGGCGCGTTCGCCGGAAGAGCTCGCGGCCATGGTCGAGGCGGTGAAGGCCATGTTTCCCAAACTGTCGGACTTCGAGCGCAACTTTCCGTCGCTCTGCTGTAACCGGTAACGTCGCGGCGTTCTGCCCACGCGAAGGCATTGCCGAGTCAACCTTCTACGCATGGCGGGCGCGCCTGCGCGGTAGTCGGCGTCGAGTCAAGGCCGCGGCGCCCAACGTCACGCGCGGCTTGATACGGTTCTGAGCGTCGAACTGCTCACCTGAAATCCACTCGCGCCCGCTCGCGCGCTGTCGCCGTCGTCAATGCCGGTACGTAACCGACAAATCCTTCAATACGACCGCGGCAACCCCAGCACATGTTCCGCCACATACGACAGCACCAGGTTGGTCGAGATCGGTGCGATCTGATACAGCCTGGTCTCGCGGAACTTGCGCTCGATGTCGTATTCCTCCGCGAATCCGTAGCCTCCGTGCGTTTGCAGGCACATGTCGGCGGCTTGCCATGACGCTTCCGAGGCGATCTGCTTGGCCATATTCGCCTCCGCGCCGCATGGTTCTTTGTTTTCGTACATTTCCGCGGCCTTGTGGACCATCAATTCAGCGGCGCGCATCGACATGTAGGCGCGTGCGATCGGGAACTGCACGCCCTGGTTTTGTCCGATCGGCCGTCCGAACACCTTGCGTTCGTTCGCATAGCCGCTGGCTTTCTTGATGAACCACTTCGCATCGCCGATGCATTCGGCGGCGATCAGGATGCGCTCGGCGTTCATGCCATCGAGGATGTAGCGGAAGCCCTTGCCTTCCTCGCCAAGCAGGTTTTCCGCCGGCACTTCCATGTTGTCGAAGAACACTTCGGTGGTGCCGTGGTTGATCATGGTGCGAATCGGGCGGATGGTGAGCCCCTTGCCGAGCGCCTTTCGCATGTCGACGATGAAGACCGAGATGCCCTCGGTCTTCTTTGTAACCTGATCGCGCGGCGTTGTACGCGCGAGCAGCAGCATGAGGTCTGAATGTTCGGCGCGCGAGGTCCAGACCTTTTGTCCGTTGACGATGTATTGGTCGCCCTGCTTCACCGCGGCGGTGCGGATCGACGTCGTGTCGGTGCCGGCGGTGGGTTCGGTGACACCGAACGCTTGCAGCCGCAGATCGCCCCGGGCGATGGCTGGCAGGTACATGGCCTTTTGCGCGGGGTTGCCGTGACGGAGCACGGTGCCCATCGTGTACATCTGCGCATGGCATTGGCTGCCGTTCGCACCGCTCGCCTGGATTTCTTCGAGGATCGCGCAGGCCGCGGAAATTCCCAGACCGCTGCCACCGAACTCCTCGGGGATAAGGCATGAGAGGTAGCCCGCGACCGTCAACGCGCGGACGAAATCGGTCGGATAGCGCCGTTCGCGATCGAGTTCGCGCCAGTATTCCATGGGGAAGGTGGCGCAGAGTCTGATGACGCCTTCGCGGATATCGTTGAGTTCCTGCTGACTGACCGACATTGGGACCTTGCTCCAGGGATGCGAGGTGTGTGGCCTCGCGTGCGAATCGACCGTTTCGCGTTGACGAGCGTGAACTGAACCGCAGGTCGAAAAAGGGCCGTATTATAGAGGCGATCTTTCGTCCCGCCCTGAACCCATGACCCAACCCGCAAAGCTCGACCCCGAAGTGATCCGTTCCATGGCCGCGGCGCATGGTGTGAGTCTTGATCACGCCGCCGCTACGCGCATCGCCGATGCCTTCGGTGCGAATTTGGCGATCAGCCAGGCCGACGTGCGACAACTGCCCCTCGAACTCGAGCCCCCCGCCTGGGCGCTTTTCGCGAAGCGCTACGGGGGAGGGCGATGAGCGCGATCGTCGAATCGTCGCTCACGGAGATCGCCGCCGCCATCCGGGCCAAGCGCGTTTCATCACGCGAAGTGACTGCGGCGTGTCTCGCCCGCATTGCGCAATGGCAACCGAAGCTCAACTGCTTTATCGCGCTGGAAGCCGACGAGGCGCTGGCGGCGGCCGATGCGGCCGATCGTGATTTGGCGGCCGGTCGCGTGCGCGGTCCGCTGCACGGCGTGCCGCTCGCGCACAAAGACATGTACTACCGCGCGGGCAAGGTGTCGACCTGCGGCTCGAAGATCCGACGCGGGTGGAAGCCCGACAGCACGTCGACCGCGCTCACGCGGCTGGCCGATAGCGGCGCGTTGCAGCTTGGCACGCTCAACATGGCCGAATTCGCCTACGGCCCGACCGGGCACAATGCGCACTACGGTCATTGTCGCAACCCCTGGAACACCGCGCATATCACCGGCGGATCCTCGAGTGGTTCGGGGTCGTCGGTCGCGGCGCGCCTGGTCTTCGGCGCGCTCGGGTCGGATACCGGTGGCTCGATCCGCGGACCGGCCGGCATGTGTGGCGTGGTGGGCATCAAGCCGACCTGGACGCGTGTGAGTCGGTTTGGCGCGATGCCGCTTTCGTTTTCGCTCGACACGGTGGGCCCGCTGGCGCGCACTGTGGAGGATTGTGCGCTGGTGCTGCAGACCATCGCGGGAGCCGATGCGAGCGATCCGGACTGCGCAACCGATGCGGTGCCCCATTACGTCGATGCGCTGCGCGAACCGGTGAAAGGAATGCGCCTCGGCATTCCCCGCGGTTGGCTCGACGAGAACATCGATCCGCAAATTGGCCAGGCGTTGCGCGCCGCCGCGAAGGCAATGGAATCGGCCGGCATGGTGATCGTCGAGGTGCCGCCCCCCGACCTTGCGACCCTCTCCGCGCACTCGATGATGGTGCTGCAATCGGAGGCTACGAGTCTGCACGGCGCGTGGCTGCGCGAACGGCCTGACGACTACCTTCCGCAAACGCGCACACGTTTGGAATCCGGTTTCTCCGTGTCCGCGGTTGCGTATCTCGATGCAATGCGGGCGCGCGGGCCGGCACTGGCGAAATTCGTCGAGACGACATTGGCCGAGGTCGATGCGATCATGATCCCGACCCTGCCGATCACCACGCCCACGATCGAGGCGGCTGACGTCGGCGGTGGACCGAACATGGCGCGCATCATCATGGAGATCATGCGGTTCATGCGCTGGGTCAACTATCTTGGCATTCCGTCCCTGTCGGTGCCGGCAGGTTTCGATAGCGCGGGGTTGCCGATCGGCATGCAACTGCTAGGGCGTCCGTGGGCGGAATCGACGCTGTTTCGAATCGGGCACGCCTATCAGAGTGCGACGGATTGGCATCGGCGAGTGCCTTCGATTTAGATGCCTCAAAAATTGAACACGGAGGACACGGAGGAAACAGAGGATTTCGAGGTTTATTTCTCTCTAATCCCGCAGCTGCGTCCGACGGTAATTGCGCATCAAATTATCCCGTACACAGGACCAGCAAATCCTCCGTTCACCCCCGCTTCCTCCGTGGTGATTTTTTGAGTTCTTTGGACAGACCATGCCCCACATCCCAGCCTCCCCCGCCCTCTCCCGCTTCCTCATCCTCGACCTCACGCGCGTGCGCGCAGGGCCGACCTGCGTGCGCCAGTTCGCCGACTTCGGCGCGAATGTCATCAAGATCGAATCACCGCCCGGTGTCGATCCTAACGAAGGGATGGGTGGGGATCGCAACGGCCCGGATTTCCAGAACTTGCATCGCAATAAGCGCTCGATCACGCTCAATCTCAAGACCACCGAAGGGCTGGGGATCTTCATGAAGCTCGTCGAGCGCGCTGACATCGTGGTGGAGAACTACCGCGCCGATGTGAAGTTCCGTCTGGGTATCGATTACGAGTCGCTCGCGAAAGTAAATCCGCGCATAATTCTTGGCAGCATTTCGGGTTTTGGCCAGACTGGCCCCTATGCGGATCGTCCCGGCTTCGACCAGATCGCGCAGGGCATGGGCGGATTCATGTCGGTCACCGGATTCCCGGGTCAAGGTCCGGTGCGTGCTGGCACTGCGATCGCCGATTTGAGCGCGGGCCTGTGGTGTGCCCTTGGCATCATGACCGCGCTCCTCGAGCGTGAAGTGTCGGGCAAGGGCCAATGGGTGCAATCGAATCTCTTGCAGTCACAGATCGCGCTGATGGATTTTCAGGCCGCGCGCTATCTGATGACGGGCGAAGTGCCGCCGCAGGTGGGGAATGATCATCCGACCAGCATGCCAACGTCGGCTTACAAGACGAAGGACGGCTATCTCAATATCGGCGCATCGGGCGAAGGCATGTTCAAGCGCCTAGGCGCTGCATTCAATCGTCCGGACATGCTGGAGCGCGCGGAATTCAAAGGCGACAAGAACCGCGCGAAGAATCGCGTTCTCCTGAACGATGAGATCAACAAGGTCACCATTACGCGAACGACCGCCGAGTGGGTGGAAATCCTGAACAAGGCGGGCGTACCAAGCGGTCCGATCAATACCATGGATCAGGTCTTTGCCGATCCGCAGGTGCAGCACCTCGAGGCCGCCGCCACCGTCAAGCATCCGAAGCTTGGCGACATCCGGCTGGTCAACCAGGCGGTGAAGCTCTCCCGCACCCAATCGAGTCTCGCCACCGCCTCGCCCGCGCTCGGGGAACACACCGAAGAGGTGCTTGCCGAGCTGGGCTTCAACCCGACCGATTTCGATCGTTTCCGCAACCAGAAGGTCATTTGATGAACGCACCGCTGCAACCAGGCAGGATCCTTTCCAAGAAAGAAGACGGCATCGGTTGGATCATTTTTTCCAACCTCGCCAAACACAACGCCGTGAGCCTCGACATGTGGCAATCGGTGCCGGCGCTCATGCAGTCTTATGAAGCCGATCCGGACGTCCGCGCGATCGTCATCACGGGCGATGGCGACAAGGCATTCATCTCGGGCGCCGATATCTCGCAGTTCGACAAGGTGCGCGGCTCGGCCGATGCGCAGGCGGTCTACAACACGGCGGTCGACAAGGGCTATGAATCGCCGGTCATCTGCGCGAAGCCGGTGATCGCCAAGATCCGCGGATTCTGCATGGGGGGCGGGCTTGGGCTCGCCGCCGCGTGTGATGTGCGTCTGTGCGCCGAAGACTCCGTCTTTCGCATGCCCGCTGCGCGGTTGGGGTTGGGTTACAACTACGCCGGCATGAAACGGTTCATGGGCATTATCGGGCCGGCGAACACGTCCGACATCTTCTTCACCGCGCGCAAGTTTGGCGCCGCCGATGCCTTGTCGATGGGTTTTGCCACGCATGTGTATCCGGTGGCCGAGTTCGATGCGCGTGTGAAGGAATATCTGGCGATGGTCGCGGAGAATGCGCCGCTCACGCTCGCCGCCGCCAAGTTCACGATCCGCCAGGTCGGCGCCGACGCCGCGGATCGCGACATGGCCGGCTTGAAGGCCCGCATCGCGAAATGCTTCGACAGCGAAGACTACAAAGAAGGCCGGAAAGCGTTCATGGAGAAACGACAGCCACAGTTCAAGGGCCTATAGGTTGGCGCGGTGCGCCAGCCTATGAAAAATGCAATTCAGAGCGGAGAGCGATCGATGAGCAATGACGGACCGCAGCGGTTCATTTCTCTACTGGGCTCGGCGGGCCTTGCGTCGATCCTCGCCGTATCGGCCGGCATCGTCCATGCCCAGGCATGGCCGGTGAAGCCGATCCGGCTTGTCATCGGCTATACGCCGGGCGGCGCTGCCGAGGGCACACTGCGTACGTTTTCGCAGAAGCTGGAGGCGCTGCTCGGCCAGCAGCTCGTTGTCGAATACAAGCCGGGCGCGGGGGCGACCATCGGCGCTGACTACACATCGAAGGCCGTACCGGATGGCTATACGTTGCATCTCATCGACAATGGTCCGCTCACGATCGTGCCGGCAGGCAAGAAGCTGCCCTACGATCCGCTCAAGAGTTTCACCCACATCGGACTCATCAACGTCGGCGGTACGGTGCTGATAGGGCACCCTTCCGTGCAGGCGAACACGTTCGATGAGATTGTGAAGCTTGCGCGCGCGAAGCCGGGGTTCTTGTCGTATGGCACCTCGGGCATCGGCGGTACCGGCCACATGTCAGGCGAGTTGTTCAAGAGCGTGGCTAAGCTCGACATCGTGCATGTGCCGTACAAGGGCGGTGGACCGGCGATGGCCGAACTGCTCGGCGGGCAGATCCCACTGTTATTCTCGTCGTTGACACCGGCCGTGCCCCAAATCAAGTCGGGCAAGCTGAAAGCGTATGCGGTCACGTCGCTCGCGCGATCGTCCGCGATGCCGGATGTGCCGACGGTTGCCGAAATGGGATTTCCCGGATTCGAAGCAGTCACGTATTTCGGGCTGGTGGGGCCGGCGGGATTGCCAAAAGAAATCGTGGATAAGACCAGTTCGGCGCTTCTTACCGTCCTCAAGGACCGTGACGTGCAGGAGGCAATCAAGAAGCAAGGCTACGAGCCGATGCCCTCCACCCCGGAGGCGATGGTCGAGCGGGTTCGTGCCGATCTCGCGAAGTGGACCAAGGTCATCAGCGAGGTGGGCATCAAGCTCGAATGATGGGACGTGACCGGCCATGACAGCAACCCTCACCCATCAAGCGTTCGAGAAGTTGCGCCATGTGAGTACCGCTACGCTCACCACGCAACTTTTCAAGCGCGGACTGCGCAATGCGTATCTGCAAGGGATACGGCGCATGTCGAAAGCGGGTCCGAATCTGGTTGGACCGGCTTTCACCTTGCGGAATATTCCAGCGCGCGAAGACCTCGATGTGATGTCGGTGTTCGAGAACCCGGAGCATCCGCAGCGCAAGGCCATCGAGGTAACGCCAGCCGGCGCGGTGCTCGTCATCGACTGTCGGCGCGACACGCGCGCCGCATCGGCTGGGGATATCCTCATCAAGCGGCTCGAAATGCGTGGCGTGGCGGGCTTCGTGTCGGATGGCTGCGTGCGCGATAGCGAAGGGATCGCGACCGGCGCTTTTCCGGTGTACTGCGCGGGCGGATCGGCGCCGCTCAATCTCGCCATTCATCATGCTGTCGATATGAATATTCCGATTGCGTGCGGCGGGGTTCCGATCTATCCGGGCGACATCATCGTTGGCGATGCGGAAGGGGTGGTGGTCGTACCTTCACACTTCGCCGAAGCGGTCGCCAACGACGCGATCGAGCAGGAGCTTCTCGAAGAATTCATCATCGGTGAGATTGCGGGCGGGCGAGCGTTGCCGGGAACGTACCCGGCGAACGCTGAAACCCGTACGCGATTTGACGCATGGCGCGCGGCGCGTGGCAAAGCGCCTTGACCGAATCGCCGCAAAGTCGAAAACTCCGTCCAACGCTTGTTGAACGGGCACGCCAAACGATGTTCGTGCGATTGATTGGATATGTGTGGGCATCGCCCAATACGCTTTTTGGGCTGGTGGGGGCGCTCGCCGCCTATTTCACCGGCGGGCACATGCGATGGGTAGCCGGTGTGCTGGAAGTGGAAGGCGGCATCACCGCCCGCATGCTCGCAGGCATTCCGTTTCTTCCCTCGGGGGCGGCGGCCGTGACGCTCGGTCATGTCGTACTCGCGCAGGCCGATGCGTTTTCGGCGATGCTGCGGGTACATGAACGCGTGCATGTCGCCCAATATGAGGTGTGGGGCCCGTTGTTCCTTCCAGCCTATTGCGCGAGTTCGTTGTGGGCGTATGCGATGGGCCGCGATCCGTATCGCGACAATGTGTTCGAGCGCGAAGCATTCAACGAATCCGACGACCTGATGATTGCCGATACGGTCATCGGCGGGCAATAGGACGTGAGGCGTCGGCGGGATCGACCGCGCAGACGCCTCGCAAGCTCAGCTTCCCGTCAGATTCAGCATCACGCCTGTCAGATGCGATGCCCGGGGCGAGCAGAGGAACGCTACCGCGTCCCCGACCTGCGCCGGATCCTGGATGCGCTGGCCTTTCAACAGTTCTTCCCAGCGTGATTCGTCGCCGAACTTCTGCTTGGCGATGGTCTTGTTGAGCTGGATGATGCGATCGGTCATCGTGGCGCCCGGATGCAATCCAAGCACGCGCACACCGTGACTGATCGACCCCTTGCCGACGCCTTTCGTGAAGGCATCCAGCGCTGCATTGCCCGCGGCGCCGCAGATGTATTCAGCAGGATGCGTGACACCCGCCATCCCGATGACATTGAAGATCACGCCGTTGCCGCGCGCCTGCATGCGGGCAAGGATCTCGCGCGTCATGTTCACATAACCGAAGACCTTGAGCTCCCAGGCATGCCGCCATTTTTCGTCGTCGATCTTGTCGAGCGAGCCACCGGGAATATCGCCCGCGTTGTTCACCAGGATGTCGACATTCGCGCACGCGTCGGCTAATTTTTTGACGGCGCCGGCAGCGCGCAAATCGGCGATATGGGTATGCACGGCGACACCGTATTTCTTGACGATATCGTCTTTGTTCTTGGTGAGCAGATCAGCGGAACGCGCGGCCAGATGAACGGTGCAGCCTTCCGCGGCAAACGAATTCGCGCAGGCGAGGCCAATGCCTTTCGATGCACCGGTGATGAGAACGGATTTGCCTTTGAGTCCTAGATCCAT
>JBJXGX010000079.1:0-22334 GCA_046160305.1 Burkholderiales bacterium | reverse complement strand
ACCGCGCCGCCGAATTTATCCACGATCAATGCCCCACCACCCATAGCGCTTCGATACACGACTGCCGGCGTCTTCTGACCGAGTGACTGGTGCGGACGCTCGCCGTTATAGAAAGCAAAGTAGTCGATCAGACCGACCATCAATTCGCCGATCGCACCATAGCCCTTCAAATACACGTCTTCATACTTGACGCTGCGCCAGAGCCGCTCGACGAAGATGTTGTCGAACGCTCGCCCCCGTCCATCCATGCTGATGACAACGCCTTCACGTTTGAGCACATCGGTGAAGGCTGCGCTGGTGAACTGTGCGCCCTGATCACTGTTGAAGATTTCCGGCTTGCCGTGGGTGCGCAAAACATCTTCCAGGCAATCCACGCAGAACACCGCATCCATGCTGTTACTGATCCGCCAGCCGAGCACGCAGCGCGAGTACCAGTCGATGATCGCGACCAGGTACGCGAATCCGTGCGCCAGCCGGATGTAGGTGATGTCCGTGCTCCAAACCTGGTTGGGCCTGACGACCGGCACCCCGCGCAGCACGTAGGGGTAGATCTTGTGCTCAGGGTGTGCACGGCTGGTGTTGGGCCCCGGCGCCATCCCGGCCAGCCCCATCTGGCGCATCAGCCGTTGTACCCGCTTGCGATTGACGCTGTGGCCGGCCTTGCGCAGGAATATCACCATCTTGCGACTGCCATAGAACGGGCGCCGCGTGTACTCCCCGTCGATCAGGCCACTGAGCAGCAGATCAATTTCGTCGACCGGCATGGGCCTTTGCCGCGCATAGACCGTGGCGCGCGATACGCCTGCCAGAACGCATTGTTGCGCCACGCTTACCCCATCTTCTCTTGCGATCCACGACTGGCGCGTCATCATGGGTTGATCCCGGACTTTTTTTTGAGCCAATCCAGTTCTACCTTCAGCTTGCCGATTTCGCTGTACAGCAGATCCGGCTCCTGGTGCGCAGCCACCGGCTTCGAACCTCGTTTGCCCTCAAACAGCGTTCTGGCTTGCTCCTGAATCTCCTTCTTCCACTGCCCAATCTGCACCGGATGAACTCCGTATTGCTGACCAATCTCGTTGACCGTCTTCGCACCTCGCAATGCCTCCAGACCGACCTTCGCCTTGAACTCAGGGGTGTGGACTTTCCGCCTCTTCGATTCGCTCATCGCTGCTCGTCCCTTATGACAGCGCACAGCTTAAACCGCTGTCTCAAAACCGGGGTCCACCATACTGCTCTCGGCCACGATGACGTACTTACATATCGAAGACGCCAATCGGAAGGAAGGGATTATCACGCTTGCCCGGGCACTGAGCGAAGGGAGTACCCAATACCCGGCAAATACGCGCGAACAAATCGGCATCTACCTGGCTCACGTGGCGACGGTGCTGCGGCAGGACGACATTGGCAAGCAAGTCCTGGCCGAACTTGCCGCAATGCCCACCGCGAAAAGTCTGGATTCCCTGACCGACACCTACGGGGCCGAACATGATCGCCTCCTGACTGAGCAACAGACCTATCGCGGCTTACTGATCGGATATTCAGCCCTCGTGTTGCTCTTGCTCGCCTACTATGGCTGGCGCCTAGTGAAGAGTTATCGGCTCTTGAATCGGACCAACAGCGACCTCCAGCAGGCGAATCGACTGCTCAAGGAATCCCAGTCGCAACTCGTTCAGTCGGAAAAGATGTCGGCGCTGGGCCAGATGGTTGCCGGCATTGCGCACGAGATCAATACCCCGCTCGCCTTCGTGAAGGGTACGTTGGATGTCATCCACGAGAATCTGACGCTGTTCGATGGTCTCGCCCAGAGCAGTCATCAGATGGCCCTGTGGCTGCGCGGCGTGAACACCGACCGAAGTTCCATGATCCGAAACTTCAATCGCGTCGAGAAGATGGCCAAGGAAGCTGTGGAAGAGAAGGTGATCGAGGAGACCAGTCGCTTGCTTCAGAACGGCGCCCGCGGGATCGATCAAATCTCAGAGATCGTGATTAACCTCAAGAACTTCAGCCGACTCGACCGCGTCCGGAGCGTGGAGTTCGACGTAAGGGAAGGCCTGGAGAGCACGATCGTCATCGCGCGGAACGTCTTGAAGAACAAGATCGTCATTGACCGTGAATTCGAGGAGATACCGGCTGTCGTTTGCGCACCCTCCCAAATCAACCAGGTTTTTCTCAACCTGATCACCAACGCAGCGCAAGCGATCGAAACGGAAGGGCGCATCACGCTCCGAACGATGATGTATGACAAGGACACGATAAGGATCGAGGTCGAAGACGACGGCAATGGGATCCCGCCTGAGGTTCTGCCGAAGATCTTCGATCCGTTCTTCACGACGAAGGAAATCGGGAAAGGTACGGGCATGGGTCTTTCGATCTCCTACAAAATTATTCAAGAGCACGGCGGGCGGATTCTCGTCGACTCGGAACCAGGCCTGGGCACAACCTTCTCCGTGCTTCTTCCGCTCACGCCAACCAAGCAGCCCGAAACCGACGAATCCGACGAGTGGCTCGAGGCCGCTTGATACTTAGCATTGACGCCTTGTTTTGAAATCAATGGGAGGTTAGGGGGAAAAATGAAGAACGACAAAGCAACCATTCTTTTCGTCGATGATGAGGAGGCGATCGTCGAAACATTACGAGCGTCATTCCGGCGGGAATACGAAGTCTTGACGACAACCGATCCGAACGAAGCCCTCAGCATCGTCAGCCAGCGCCCGATTCACGTGCTCGTGGCTGACCAGCGCATGCCACATATGCGAGGAATCGAGCTGCTGTCGAAAGTCCGCGAGATATCGCCGAACACGATTCGAATACTCTTGACCGGATTCTCCGACCTGGCCGCGATCGTCGGTTCGGTCAATGACGGTCAAGTGTTTCGCTTCATCAGCAAGCCTTGGAACCATCAAGAGATCAAAGCCATCATTGCCCAGGCGGCGTCGATCGGCTTGCGTACCGCCAGCGTGTCAGCGAAGGGCGGACAACAATCGACCGCCGAAGCGGTCGACCGCGGGAATCAAAACCACCATCTCTTGGTGATCGACGACGATATGGCAACCGCGCAGATCCTGAAAAAGCTCTTCACCGGGTCTCACGAAGTGCATGGCGCGGCGAACGTGCGGCAAGCGCTCGAGGTGCTCAACGAGAGTGACATTTCGGTGATCGTCTCCGAGCTTCAGGTGAGCGGTGAAGACACGCGACCGTTCCTGCGGGTGCTCAAGCGGCGATATCCACTGATCCAGTCGGTACTGGCGACCAAGTTCGTTGATTCCGACGACATCATCAAACTGATCAATCAGGCACAGATCTATCGGTTCACAAGCAAACCGGTGAGTCACGGTGCACTTCGATTGAGTGTGAATGCGGCCCTTCGGCAGCATATGAAGTACGCCGAGAACCCGGAGCTTCTCGTCAGCCAAGAAGTGGAGGAAGTGCAGGAAGATGAGAGCAGATCGTCGCTCTTTGCAAACGTCATCAAGAGTTTGCGGGGACTAACCAATCGTTGGTCGCTGGTTCGCTTCCATTAACGTGCGAATCGTAATAACACCCGACCCAACGACTCGGTAATCCTCAACCCACCGCCTCGATGCCTTCGGCTGCGCCGAGTGTGGGTTCAATTTCACGTTGCATCGATTTCTGCGATCTTACTCCCCGGTCGGAATTCAAGCGGGCGATCTGGCGGACTCGACGTGACCCTGTAGTTCCGTCTCTTCATTGGCCGGCGTGATCCTTTGCGGGTGCAATGGATTCCTTCAGCGTTTTTCTGGGTAACCGCGGAGGCGATAGCAACGGTGGCTCTTGGTCACTGGCAAGCACGTCCGAGTATCGCGGCCGCGGCGTTACTACGGTCTGGGCTGACACAATCCATTACGGCTGCGCCGCAAAATGGCGTGCTACTTTCAACGAGTCATTTCGTCCGCGCGACAGGAGATCGAGCGACGGCGCATATCGCCCGTCGCGTTGTCCGGTGTTACCTGCGCCCGCGCGTTGGCCGCGGCAGTTGCGGCCATGAACGAATGAAGCAGGGCAACTGGGATAAGACTTGTGAGGACAAGCGAAATGAAATCGATGAAAAGTAATACATGCGGCGCCGTTGTAATGGCGGGCTTGCTGCTGGCAGCCTGCGGCGGGGGCGGTGGGGGCGTCGTCGACCTCAGTCAGGCTGCCGCCCCTGTCTACAGTATCGGCGGCACGGTCTCGGGCCTGGGCGCCGGCAAGAATATTGTATTGCGCAATAACGGCGGCAACGACCTCACGGTCGGTGCCAACGGCGCCTTCACCTTTAGCGGGACATTGAACAACAACGAGGCCTACAGCGTCACCATCGCGACCCAGCCGGTCGGCCAGATCTGCACGGTTGGCACGGCCAGCGGCACGGTGAGGGGCGCCAATGTCACCACCGTGGCGGTGAGCTGCACCAGTAACGCCTATACGATCGGCGGTACCGTTTCCGGTCTCGTTGCCGGAAGGACCGTGGTGCTGCGCAACAACGGTGCAAACGATCTTACCGCCACCGCTAATGTTGGCTTCACCTTTAGCACTGCGCTCCTGAGCGGCGCGACCTATAGCGTGACCGTCGCCACCCAGCCGGTCGCGCAGACCTGCTCGGTTGGCAACGCCAGCGGCACGGTGGTGGGCGCCAACATCGCGAATGTCACGGTAACGTGCGGAACCGTAGCGCCCGGTGCACCGACGGTGACCCTCGGTTTCGGCGTGAAGGAGCTGCGTTTCAGTTGGCCGGCCGTTGGCGGCGCCACCCATTATCGCGTTTTCGAGAGCCCTGAAATCGGCTCGGGCTACACCCAGTTGGGACCGGATCTCACGCTTTTGGTCGCGACTATGAATTTCAACCACGCGATCCCGGTGCATCGGCGACTTGGCGCTCGCTATTACGTCGAGGCCTGCAACGCTATCGGCTGCACGCGGTCTGCGATCCGAACGCTCACGACCGCCGACCTCACGCTAGCGATCGGCTATGTGAAGGCTTCGATCCCCGCGGCCGGTGCTCTGTTCGGCACGTCGGTCGCTGTTTCCGGCGACGGCAACACCCTGGCGGTCGGCGCGATCGGAGAAGGCGGCGGCGTCAAGGTCGGGGCGGTGTACGTGTTCACCCGCAACGCGACGACCTCCGTATGGTCGGAGCAGCAAATTGTGAGGGCCTCGAATGCCGGGGCCGATGACCTGTTCGGCAAGTCGGTCGCACTTTCAAACGACGGCAGCACGCTGGCGGTTGGAGCACCCTCGGAAGACGGCAGCACTGCCAGCACCGCCGCAGCGCCGGATAACTTGACCGCAAACGCCGGGGCGGCGTATGTGTTCACCCGTAACGGCGCTGGCGCCTGGACGCAACAGGCCTATGTGAAGGCGTCGAACGCCGGTGTCGATGATGCTTTCGGCACCTCGGTCGCGCTATCCACTAGCGGCGACACCCTAGCGGTTGGGGCGCCTAGCGAAGATGGCAGCGCCGCTAGCACCACTGCATTGCCGAATGACTTGGCTCCAAACGCCGGCGCGGCGTACGTATTCACCCGTAGCGGCACCGCATGGACGCAGCAAGCGTACGTGAAGGCCTTGAACGCCGGGAGCGATGACGCTTTCGGGGTTTCGGTTGCCTTGTCGAGCGACGGCAATACATTGGCCGTCGGTGCGATTGGTGAGGACACCAGCGCCGCCAACGCCGGCGCGGTGTACGTCTTCACCCGTAGCGGCGCTCCCGCAACTTGGACGCAGCAGGCTTTAGTAAAGCCCACGAACGCTGGGATCGATGACGCGTTCGGCACCTCAGTCGCGCTTTCAAGCGATGGCGCCACGCTGGCCGTCGGAGCGATTAGCGAGGACGGCAGCACCACAAGCACCAGCGTCACACCCAATAACGATACTGCAAACGCCGGCGCGGTGTATGTCTTCACCCGGAGCGGCACCCCCGCTACTTGGACGCAACAGGCATATATGAAGGCGTCAAACGCGAGAGTCGATGACGCCTTCGGCACATCCGTCGCCCTTTCCGGCAATGGCAATACGCTCGCGGTCGGTGCGATCGGCGAAGACAGCAGCACCTTCGGCATCGGCGGTGCGCTAACCGGGACCGCGAGCAACGCCGGCGCGGTGTACGTTTTCACTCGTACCGGCACAACCTGGACCGAGAAATCCACGGTGAAAGCCTCGAACACCGGCAGTGATGATGGATTTGGCCTTGCGGTTGCCCTCTCCAGCGACGGCAACACGTTGGCGGTCGGGGCGATCGGCGAAGACGGCAATGGCGCGGGGGGGCCGACGAACAATTCCGCCGGCGCCGCTGGCGCGGTGTACCTGTATTAGCCGAAGATCGCGTAGCGCAGGCATGAACGCACGTGCTACGCCGAAACTAAGGCGCGGCAGTCTCCGCTGCGCCGACCCCTTCAGCCGTATCGAGCGCGATCTGAATATCATCGAGCATCGTGCGCTGCGCCGTCTCCGGCGCCTCGATCGTGCGCTTCGCGAACGCCTGCAGCAGTCGAACAACGCTACCGGCTTGACCCATCTCGTAACCGGCGCCCACGCGCAAGATGTCGCCCATTGCAAGATCGCCGGTGTACTTCTCGCTCAGGTAGCAAAGCAGGCTCAGATCGAGATCGTCGACCGACTGGATCCCCATGCCCATGCAACACGAGCACGACGACTCGTACGGCTTGTAGCCTTTGACAAAGCGGTTCCATCGCCCCAGAAGATCGAGGGCCTTGAGCGGAATCGCGGTCGATGCGGTTTCAGTGGACATTTGTTCAATCGACTTTTGCACCAGAATCCTTGACGACCTTCGCCCATTTGGCGAGCTCGGTACGCACCAGCTCGCTCAACTGCTCTGGTGTCGAAGGCGAAGGCTCGTCAATGCCCAGATTCAACAACTGCGCTTTGACTTCCTGCAGGGCGAGGACCTTGCGAACATCGGTGTTCACGCGATCGATGATACCGCGCGGCGTCTGTCCGGGTGCGGCCAATCCATACCAGGTGGTGGCGACGTAACCCGGCACGCCCGCTTCGCTAACGGTCGGGATGTCGGGGGCGAGGGTCGATCGCTTCGCGCTGGTGACCGCGAGCCCGCGCACCTTGCCCGCTCGTGCCAGGGGGAGCAGCGTGCCGATGCTGCTGATGACGATCTGCACATCACCGGACATCACCGCGGCAAAAGCAGGCGCCGCGCCTTTGAAGGGCACGCGGGTGATCGCAACGCCTGCCATCGTGTTGAGGAGCTCATGCGCGAGATGGGTCGGGCTCGATGTGGCGCCATAGTTCAACTGGCCCGGCCGATCCTTGGCGAGTGCGATGAATTCCTGCAACGTCTTGCTCGGCAGACCCGGATGCACGACGACGAGATTCGCGGACTCGCCGATCAACGTGATCGGCGCGAAATCCTTGACCGGATCGAACGGAACGTTCTTGTAAAGCGCGGGATTGATCGCCACACCCGGCTGCAAGAGATAGAGCGTGTGTCCGTCCGGCGGGGACTTGGCCAGCGCCTCCATCGCGATGCTTGCGTCCGCACCGGGTCGATTTTCCACGACCACCGGTTGACCCAAATAGCTAGGCAAGCTTTGGGCAACCACGCGCGCCACGGAATCCACCGGACCACCGGGCGGAAAGCCCACCAGAATTCGCACCGGCTTCGTGGGGTAGGACTGTGCGCATGCCGGGCCGGTGATCAATCCGAGCGCGATGGCGAATGCCACGCCGGCGCGAAGGTTCATTCCTACACGGGTCATTGCGATGTGACGATACGGCTTCATTGACTATCCTCCGATCGACACCGGCCGCCACGCGAGCAACCGGTCTTCGATGCGCTGCATCGTGAAGTTGATAAGAAAGCCGAGCACGCCCAGTACCAGAATGCCCGCGAATATCTCGGCACTGCGAAACGCTCGCGCCGCGAGCAGCATGAGGTTGCCGATGCCTGGTTGCGACGACAGCATTTCGGAGGCGACGGTGATGATCAACGCGATGGCGATCGATACGCGCATCCCCGCGAAGATATCAGGCAAGGCGTGCGGCAATTGAAGCTTGACGATCCGCTGCCATGTCGATAGCCGCAGCATCGATGCGACTTCCATCAAGCGCGGGTCGATCGACTTGAAGCCGTGAATCGCCCCAAGCAGAATCGGCCAGATCGATCCGAACGCCACGACGAATACGATCATTGCATCGGACAGCCCGAGGATCAGAATGGCCGGCGGCAACACGGCCGAAGCCGGAAGCGGTCGCAGGAATTCGGCCGTTGGTTCGAACAGATTGCGGGCCGTGGCGGACGAGGCGATTGCCGCGCCGATCGCAACGCCCACGATCGACGCCGTCCCCCATCCGGCGAACACGCGCCAGACGGTCTTGCCAAGCGGACTCCATAATTCCGACGTGGCGATCCAATCCGCAAGGACACTGATTGCGCGCGCCGGCCCCGGAAACCAGAGCGGGTTGACGAGCTTCATATCGGCCGCCAATTGCCACGCGATGAGCGCCGCGACGAGGAATCCGATGCTCGCCGCCATGTGCGTAATGCGCGATCTCATGCGCCGCCCGTCCGTCCTGCCCAATACCAGCGAAGCCAGCGTCGCTCCAAGGCAAGCAGACCCCAATTTGCAATCCATCCGACCACGCCGATCCAGAACAGCGTGGCCCAGACCAGATCAGCCTGCAGCGACTGTTGCGCGACGATCATGCCGTAACCCAGGCCGCGTGGATTGCCGACAATTTCGGTTGTTACCGTGACGACGATGGCGATACCGGCGGCAACGCGCATGCCGACCATGATGCCCGGTGTAGCCGCCGGCAATGCCAGCTTGGTGGCGCGACTCCGCAATGAAAATCCCATCATGCGACCGACCTCGATGAGTCGCGGGTCGATGGCCCGTACCGCCGCGGTTGTCACGATCAGGATCGGCCAGAAGCAGGCAAACGCAGCGACCGCCGCACTCATGTTGCGACTGAATCCGAACACAAGCAGAGCCAGCGGGACAAGCGCCACCGATGGGATCGGCCGGAGCGCATCGACCGTGAGCCGCGTTGTGCGCTCCAACGAACGGAAGAGTCCGAGCGCGGTACCCGTCGGGATGCCAAGCAAGGCCGCGATGACAAGGCCCTGGAGCGCCGCGCTGAATGTATCGAACGTCTGCACGGCAAGCGTTCCATCCGCCAGCGCGCGAGCCAGCGCGAGGGCAATGCTGAGCGGTCGTGAAAATCCATCTTCGGAGAGAACGCCAAGCCGGCCGAGCGTTTCCCAGAGAACAATCAGCGTGACAGGGATGAGAAGGCCGAATACGAGGCGAATCATGCGACTAATGCTGCCCCAGATGCCGGAAGAGTCGATGCCGGTACTCGAGGAAACGTTGATCTTCGCGGGTCGCAAGCTGGTTGCGCGGCCGCGGCAGATCGATGTCGACGATCTCGGCGATCCGTCCTGGGTTCGTGGAAAGTGCGATCACGCGATCACCAAGATAGATCGCCTCGTCCAAGTCGTGCGTCACGAAAAGAACCGTACGCCCCTCGGACCCCACGATGCGCGCGAACTCGTCCTGCAAGGTCTGACGCGTGATCGCATCGAGCGCGCCGAACGGCTCATCCATCAGCAGCACGGTCGGTTCCTGCGCGAGGCACCGCGCGATCTGCGCGCGCTGCTGCATGCCACCCGAGAGCTGCGAGGGGAATTTCTCCGCATGCTCGGTGAGCTTCAGCTTGGCGAGAAGCGGCGCTATACGCGCGCCATACTCGGACTTTGGCGTGCCGCGCGCTTCCAAGGCGAGCGCAACATTCCCGGTGACGGTGCGCCACGGCAGCAGCGCGCGGCCGTAGTCTTGAAACACGATGGCAAGTGCGGTCTGCGGAGCCTCGACGCGGCGGTCTTGAAACCGCGCCTCGCCGGAAGAAGCCGGCAGGAGGCCAGCCATCACGCGCAGCAACGTTGTCTTGCCGCATCCGGAGGGCCCGACAATGCAGACGAATTCGCGCTCGTCGACCGAGAAGCTCATGGCTTCGAGCACGGTTCGTTTCGCGCCATCCGATTCGAAGGCGATGGAAACGTCGATGGCTTGCAGCATAGGAGCGGCCATGTCGGGGTTGCAATCGCCGTGACTTGATTCCACGGGCCGAGCGCGGATCAGCCCTTAGGATTGCGTGCGGTGCGCCGTGGGGAATCCTCTACTGGAACAACACTTGCTGCACGGTTGCCGTTCCCTTCGTGATCCCGAAGTCCCTGCAGAGGTCCACCCAGAATTGCATCTCGGCGGGTGTCACGTCGACCGTCAAGGTCGGCATGCGAATCGACATGGCGATCGCTTCGGGCAGCTTGAGATACGTGATCTGCGTCTTGCGCGCGCCTTCGTCGTTCTTCGCGACCCAGGCCGCGGCCTCGCCGATCGCCTCCTTGAAATCGCGCGCCGCCTTGGGGTTTTGCTGGGTGAACTGCTTGGTCATGACATAGAACGATTCGAGATACGAATCGGCGATCTCGGCAGTGTATGGCGCGACCAGGTAGCCGATCTTCGATTGAATCATGCGACCGAGGAACGGCTCGACCGGCACAGCGGCATCGATCTGCCCACCCTTCAGCATGTCACCCATCTGCGCGAAAAACGATTCGACGAAGGTCACCTGCTTCGGATCGACGCCACGATCCTTGAGCCACTTCATGAACGTCACATGATTCACGCCGTTCAGACCCGGCACACCGACCTTCTTGCCTTTGAAATCCGCGGGGCCCTTGATCGTTGCGCCCTCCTTGGCCACCACCCCTGCGGTAATGTTGGACTTGGACTGAATCGTCGCGCCGGCAACGATCTGGATTTCAACACCGCCTTCATTCGCGAGAAGAAAAACCGGCGGCGTCAGCGTGCCCACTTGCAGCGAACCACCCGCCATGGCGCCTGCAATCGTCGAACCGACGGGCACGAGTTGCATCGTCACATCGAGCCCGCGCTTGGCGAAATATCCTTGATCCTTGGCCACGAACGCCGCGACGAAGGCATTGGCCCCGGTGTAGCCGAGCGTAATCTTGGTCTGACCCGCAGCGGTGCCTGCAATGAGCATCCCTGCGGCAAGAACGAGCCATGAACGATTGAGCGACACGAAGCCTCCTCCCGATTCGAATAGCCGGCAATTGTATGTCAGCAAGGATTCCGCGCGGCGGCCGGCATGTTGAGAAGACTGCTCGCGCCAATCGGCGGCGGCGCTTCGATCACCCGTGGATAGGCCCGGGGCGGCAACCCTCGCAGCGCCTGCAAAGGCGTGAGGCGTGCGCGAACGGATCCAGTACGCGCTGAAACGAAGCCAGTTCGCCCTCGCCCGACTGCTACTTCATCATCAAGGTGCGAAGCCTTGCGATGGTCCACGCAGCGGAACCGGGATCGATGCTCTTGCTGATCAATCGGTCGAATTCGGGCGTGAGCTTTTCCAGATCGGCCAGGGCGCTCGACCGCTCGATTCGGCTCATGAACCCGGCGGCGCCGTCATGCACGGATCGACCAATCGAATCGACCATGAACCATCGCGCGTCGATGTAGCGCCGATCGAGATCGACCGAAGGCGGGGCATCAAACAAATCGTCCAGTCGACCACCCCACGGGGTGTCGTTCCCGGTCTGGGGCGGAGACGTGAGGTCGAGGTCGACGTGCGGGTCGATCGGGACGATAAAGCCCTCGGAGGCCAACTCCGCGTAGACATCTTCCGGGAGGCCGATACGCTCGACCTGCCGGAACAATTCGGTCATCGGGCGCAACCCGTCGACCAGAATCAGCGCGACACGACGTGTCTGGGGAAGCCGATAGCGACGCGTCGCGACTTCTTCGCGGCCCTTGGCAGACTTTGCATAGACGTTGAATTCAACCATCGACGACGACTCCGTGTGAACGAATACCGGATTTCTTCCGCGTGGTGCCAATCGTAGAAGCGTTGACGACGGGTGGGGACCCGTCCACCCTGCTAAACACACCACGCGTCAGCCGAAGGTCCCGGGGACTGCATGAAGCGGCGTCCGTATATTGCTACGCCGCCTGCCTGCCGGCCCTCACTGCCACCAGGCTGGTCACGTTGGTCACGCTCTCGAGCCGTGTAAGGCGTTCGAACAGCGCCGCCGGATCAAGATGCTGGACACCGCGCGAGCAGTCCATGAACTTCGCGCGAAGGTCTTCATCGCGCATCGGCACCTTGGCGTTGCCACGGGCAAATCGGATGTCGCCCGAATCGAGCTTCCGGCCATCCTTCATGCGCACCACCACACGGTCGTTCATTGAGAATCCCGCCTCGAATGGACAGCGTGTGTCGACCGTGGAGATGGACAGCCGGGTCATTGCCTCGCGGACCTGCGGGCGATTCACGAATTCGTCGGTGAGTTCCGTGAGCCCCACCTTGCGCGCGACCAGCGACGAGGCCACGCCGAACTCGAGGCTGAATTTAGCCTCAAGGCCGGTGACTGGCGCGTGATTCCGGAGCATGCCGGCTTGCGGCACGCCGATGGTCGCCTCGACGCGCTCGACATCGGCGGCGTTGATGTCGTGCGCTTGCACCAGATCGAGCACACCATCGATGACCCGGTGCGTTGCATAGCACATCGGGTACTTCTTGATGGAGAGGCCGTACTCAAGGATCGCCAGTTCCTTGCCAAGATTGACCGCCGGTGTCGTGCGATCGGTGGTGCCCTTGGGCGAAAGCGCGACCAGGAATCCGCCGTTGTGCTCGAACGCATCCACGGATGCGGTCATGCCCGCCATCGCGAGACGCACCGCTTCGATGCCGTTCGCCGCGGCGCGCCCGGCGTGGTAGGGCTTGGTCATCGTGCCGAAATTCGCGGTCAGCCCGGCCGACATACTCGCGGCGATCGCGAGCCCGTGGCGGGTCGTCTCAAGATTCAGCCTGCGAAGATGCGCCACGGCCGCCGCCGCGGCAACCGTGCCGAATACGCCGGTCGGATGCCAGCCCTTGGTGTGGAACGAATCGGCGTCCCGGCCAATCAGCTCCGCCCACACCTCGTATCCGACGAGATAAGCACGCATCACATCGGCACCCGATGCGCCGATCGCCTCACCCTCGGCGAGCACCGCCGGCACAAGCACCGTGCTCGGATGCCCCGATAGCGCGACATCGTCGTAATCGAGCGCATGGCCCGCGGCGCCATTGACGAGCGCGGCGTCCCGGGCGCTCGCACGTTCGTTGCCAAGGAGAAGACTCGACTCGGCGACGGGCGAGCGGCCGGCGCGGACATGCTCGGTCATCAGGCGCGTTACGGGCTCGTCCTTGCCGGCAAGCATCGTCGCGATCGTATCGATGAACCCCGAGCGGATGATGTGCGCCGCTTCGGCCGGCATGTTGTCGAACCCGGGTTTCGACACGAACTGCGCGACTTGTGTGGTGAGTCCTTCCATGGTTCCCTCCTAGATACTGCACGCCACGATGGCCCGTTCATTGACCCGCGATCAAGCTCTTTAATGATCTCACGCCCAGGCTTCTCGCGAATTTTATGGCGGGCAAGCGATAACGGCTGCTTGGCGCTCCCCAATCGCTTACCGCGCTCACCGCGTTTGCCAACCGAGCCGGGTTAAGCCTTCCGTTCCAGCACCGGCCTCGACCCATCCTGAAGCACGTACCGCTCGAGAATCTTCTCGCGCACCGCACGCCGGCTCACCTTACCCTGCGGGTTGCGCGGCAACGCATCGAGTGCCACGAACGAGCGCGGATGCTTGTACTTGGATAGAGCGCTCAGACGTCCGATTGCAACGGCCTGCCAGTCGCCCCGCACATGCTCCGCCGCCGCGACAATGATTTCGCCCCAGTAACCGGAAGGAATCGAGGTGATGCAAATCTGGCCGCACTCGGCGATCGCGCCAAGCGCGATCTCGATTTCTTCGGGATTCACTTTGTAGCCGCCTGACTTGATGACATCCGCCGCGCGACCGGCGAGCCATACCCGTCCGCGTTCGTCGAGATAACCCAGGTCGCCGGTCTGATGCCAGCCGCCCGGCGGAATGGGTTGAAAGCCGCTCGCATCGATGTGCCCGATGTACATGTGTCGCGCGCGCAGGAATATTTCGCCTTGTTCACCGAAGGGAAGGACAGCGCCGGATTCATCGTGCACTGCGATCTCGACACCAAAGCCCGGCCACCCGAGACACGCGCCCACCCGATCGGATTCTTCGGTGTAGACGCGATCGGTATCGGACGGGGCAAGCACCGTGATCGGATTCGTGCACTCGCCCTTGCCGTAGGTCACGCGCACCACCGGGCCGAACATCGCCTTCGCGCGCGCGTAGGTTGCGGGTGTAAGTGTTTGCGTGCCGGTGAATACGCAGCGAACGCCGTTGAACCGCCGCCCCGCGAAGGTCTCCGAAAGCTTGTTGATGACCGTCGGTGGGGCAAACACCGCGTCGGCCTCGCCACGCTCGAGAATCGGTCCGACCCGCGCGGCCTCGACACCACTCAACAAGATCGCCGTGCCACCGAAATCCGCCCATGCGTATGTCATGAGCGTCGCGCCATGGGGGAACGGCGTCATCAGCAACACGCGTGAACCCGGCCCGGGCGTGTACGGCAACGCCTGCTTCAACATCGTATGGGCAAGCCAGCGGCGGCCGTGCGAATAAACAAGCGCCTTCGGTCGACCGGTGGTGCCCGACGATGAAAGGATGCGACCTCGTGCATTCGCATCGACCGGCGGCAGGGTCGCGCCATCATCGTCATCGCGGATGCTTTCGATCGCGATCGGCTCGAACCCCGACGCGCTGAATGCCTGCGCGCGCGCCGCATGCGTGACGATGAATCGAAACTTCGCGAGCGATGCGAACCACGCGATCTCCGCATCGGTCATCACATGATTGAGTGGCGTTTCCGCGGCACCGGAAACCGTCACGCCATAACTTACCCAAACGGCATCGTTGCAATTCGGCAGCGACGTGGCAACGGATTCGCCGACCTTCACGCCAAGTGACTGCAACGTGCGCGCCAGCGCGTGCGCGCGGCGGGAAAGGCCGCGATAACTAAGGCTCGCCTGGCCGTCGGTAACGACCGGCGCCTCGCCAAACCGCGCGGCGATGGTGCGAAGATCGTGGGACCAGGCGATCGTTTCGATGGTCGTCATTGTTCAACGCGTCACGGGAGAGGGCCGAGGGGGCCGCGCGGGCCTAAGGCGATGCTATGATGCGAACGCATCATAGCATCGAGGAAAAACCCTATGCGCACCACGCTCGATATCGACGACGATGTCCTTCAGGCGGCGCGGGAGTATGCGCGCCGGTCCAAGGTTTCCATCGGGCAGGCCCTGACGCAACTGGCCCGTGCGGGCCTCAATCGTCCTGACCGCTCGGCGCGACGCCGCAAGCCATCGGCCTTAGGGATCACGCCATTTCCGAGCCGCGGCGAGGTCATTACCAACGAGCATGTGAACCGCCTGCGCGACGAATTGGGCGTCTGAGTGCGGGCGCTTCTCGATGTCAACGTATGGATCGCCCTGCTCGACCATGATCACGTTTTCGCCGTCCGTTGCAACAAGTGGATTGCGAGTGAGCGCCCGGCAATCGCGACGTGCCCGATCATCGAGAATGGCGTGATCCGAATCATGAGCAGCGCGGGATATAGCTCTCGATTCAAAGCTTCGGCGGCCGACGTGGCGGATCTTCTAGGCAAAGCTTGCAGCAACAACGATCACGCATTTTGGCCGGACGACCTGACCCTTCGCAACAAACGACAGTTCGACGTCGCCCGGCTGCACGGCCCACGCCAGATTACCGATGCCTACCTGCTTGCCCTGGCCGTGGCGAAGGGCGGGCGCTTCGTGACACTCGATGCGGCGATCCCGCTGTCCCCGGTGCGCGGAGCATCCAAGGATCATCTCATCGTCCTGTAACGTCATGCCATTCAAATCCTGTTCCGCTCGATCAACTGCCGCGCGATGATGATGCGCTGCATTTCGTTGGTGCCTTCGCCGATGCACATCAGCGGCGCATCCCGATAAAGCCGCTCGATCGGGAATTCCTTCGAGTACCCGTAGCCACCGAAGATCCGCATCGCTTCCATGGAATTCTCAAGGGCCGATTCGGACGAGAAATACTTCGCCATGCCGGCTTCCATGTCGCAGCGGTGCCCCGCGTCATAGGCTTTCGCGGCCTGCTCGACCAGCAGCCGGCTCGCCTCGTAGCGCGTGGCCATCTCGCCCAGCTTTAGTTGAATCGCCTGGTGCTCACAGATCGGCTTGCCGAAGGTCTTACGCATTTGCGAATAGCGAACAGATTCATCGAGCGCGGCTTTGGCGATGCCCACCCCACGCGCGGCAACATTGATGCGACCAAGCTCCAGGCCGCTCACCGCAAGATAGAACCCCTGCCCCTCTTCGCCGATCAGGTTGTCGACCGGCACCTTGTATTTGTCGAAGACGAGCTCCGCGGAATCGATGCCTTTGTAGCCGAGCTTTTCCAGCTTGCGCGAAACGCTGAAGCCCTCGCCTTTTTCGAAGATGAACATCGAGGTGCCTTTGCGGGGCGGTTGCGCCGACGGATCGGTCTTCACCAGGACCGCGAACGCGGAACCCTGGATGCCATTCGAGATCCACGTCTTGGTGCCGTTGACGACGTAGTGATCACCATTCCGGGTCGCGCGGGTGCGGATTCCTTGCAGATCGGTCCCCGCATCCGGCTCGGTCAGGCCGAGGCCGCCCCGCAACTCACCGGCGCACATGCGCGGGAGCCAGCGCTTTTTCTGCGTATCGGTACCGAATTTTTCGACCAGGGTCGCCATCATCAGATGCGAATTGAAGATACCGGTGAGCGACATCCAGACCGTCGAGATGCGGGTAACGATCTTTGCATACGTGGAAGCGGATAGCCCGAGCCCGCCCCACTGCGGATCGATGACGGCGCCGAAGAGCCCGAATTCCTTCATGCGCTCGACCATCTCGGCAGGCCAGATGTCCTCATGCTCGAGCTTCATGACATGCGGCCGCACGTCTTTGTCGAGCCAGCGATCGATTGCCTCGAGCATCGCGGCCTCTTCGGCGGGATCGGTGTGGCGGACCGGGCGCGGGGGGGATTGGAATGGCATTGACTAACTCCTAATGCTTAAAGCTAACTCAAAAATTGACCACGGAGGACGCGGAGGCAATGGAGGAAGGCTATGCGGGTCGACGATCGGCTGCAGGCTGCCAATCTCGATGCAGCGGAAGCTTTCCAAGCGCGACAAGGAAACTCTACTTCTTGCTCTTCCTCCCTTTCCTCCGCGTCCTCCGTGGTGAATTTCTTAGGCAGGAGAGATTGCAAATGGCACCGCCCCCGCGAAATGCTTCGCGATCGCCAGCCGCGTCGTGATCCACACGCCCGGCTTCTTCGTTGCGTGCACCAGGAATTTTTCGAACGCCCCGATTCGTCCCGGCCGCCCGATGATCCGCAGATGCAGGCCGATCGACATCATGCGCGGCGCATCGGCGCCCTCCGCATACAGCCAGTCAAACGTATCGATCGCGTATTTCAACCATTGATCGGTCGGTAGCGCCGGATCGGTCCAGAATTTCATGTCGTTCGTGTCGAGCGAGTAGGGCACGATCACGATCGGTTTCCCGCCCGCCACGTCCCAGAATGGCTGATCGTCGGAGTAGTCGTCCATGTGATAGACGAATCCCTCTTCGGCCAGCAACCGGCGTGTATTCGGGGTAAGCAGATAGCGGGACAGCCATCCGTAGGGTCGTGAGCCGGTGGTCTTTTCGATCGAGGCAATCGCCTTCCGGATGAACTCGCGTTCCTTTGCTTCGTCCAGATGGAACTGATGGATCCATCGCCAGCCGTGCGAACACACTTCGTGGCCCTGCCGGACGATTTCGGCCGCAAGCTCCGGTGCCCGTTCGAGGGCGACGGCCGCTGCGGTGATGGTCGCCTTGACCCCATACGTTGCAAGGAGCCGCATCACGCGTGGAGCGCCTGCCTTGATGCCGTACTGATAGTTCGACTCGTTGCCGAAATTGCGGATCGGATTCTTGAGTGTGATGCCCAGTTCATCCACCGGTTCGGGGCCGCGGTCGCCTTCCGCGATCGATGATTCGGCGCCCTCTTCGACATTGACGACGACGGACAGCGCGAGGCGCGCCTGATCCGGCCAGCGGTACGAGGTTGATGTCATTGGAGCAAGCGATCCTGCGAACAGTGAATCGGGCCGGAAAGGGACATTCCGGCGTGCGGAACCGATCGAGAATACAAGTCCGCAAGGATGAGCGTCAAATCGAAGGGCGATTCGATGCCGCAGGCGCACAATCCGCGAACGCAATCCGCGAAGTCGATTGACGCACCAATGCCCCGCCACCACAATGCTTCGATCGCGCCGTATTCGGTCAAGGCCACCGGGAGTCCGCATGTCCACACTGCATCGATACACGCTGCCGGTCGAGGAAACGCATTGGAATGTCGAAGGGGGCAATGCGGTCAGTTTCACCTGGGACTACGACGCGACGAGCGACGACTTGCTGCGCCTATACGCCAAGGGCAAGCAGCAGCAATGGGACGCCGATACGCGCATCGACTGGAGTCTTTCCGTCGATCCGGACGATCCTATGCAGATCGACGATGCGTTGCTGCCGGTGTATGGAACGCCGTTGTGGAACAAGCTCGGCGATCGGCAAAAATCCGATCTGCGCTATCACAATCAGGTCTTCCAGCTATCGCAGTTCCTGCATGGCGAACAAGGCGCCCTCATCTGTTCGGCCAAGATCGTCCAGGATGTTCCGCGCATCGAGTCGAAGTTCTATGCGGCCACCCAGGTCATGGACGAAGCGCGCCATGTCGAGGTCTACCGGCGTCTGCTGAACGAGAAATTCCGGTTCTGCTATCCGATCACCGCGCCGCTCAAATCGCTGCTGGAAAAAGCGATTGCCGATCGACGATGGGACTTCACCTATCTCGCGATGCAGGTGCTGATCGAGGGGTTGGCCCTCGCGGCCTTTCAACGCATTCGCGACTACGCGAAGAATCGTCTCTGCGCGACGATCAATGCCTATGTCATGCAAGACGAGGCAAGACATGTCGCCTTCGGGCGCTACGCGCTGCGCGATTACTACCCGCAGCTCACCGCCGCGGAGCGGCGCGAGCGCGAAGAGTTCGTCATCGAGGCGTCCTACATGATGCGCGATCGAATGAATTCGCCGGAAATGTGGGCGCACATCGGCATCGATCCGAACGACGCGGAGGCCGCGGCCAAAGGGTCCGACAGCATGATCCGCTATCGCATGCGCCTGTTCAGTCGGATCGTACCCACGGTGAAGGACATCGGACTTTGGAGCAACGAAGTGCAGAAGGCGTACACCGACCTCGGGGCGATCCAATACGCCGACAGCGATGCGGACAAGCTCCTCGCCGACGATGCGAATATCGCCGAAGAGTTCGATCGGCTGATGGCAAAGGGCGAGGGCGCGCTGCCGAGGAAGCCGGCTCCGATCAGCCGATCAGGCAGTCAGCAGTAGTAAAGACGCTAAGATCAAGAAACGAAGAAATTCACCACGGAGGACGCGGAGGACGCAGAGGAAAAGCGAAGGTGACGTTTTGTTGTTTGTCCATTGATCTCCGTTGATCCCCGTGGCCTCTGGACGATCTGAATGAATCCGTGTGACGTGTCGAGTCGCTTCCGTCCGTTTCCTTCGTGCTCATTTCGGAGAGATTTCGTTTCCAAGATCCGCTTGGATCAGCATCGGTAATCGATCACTATCGTCCTTCAACGCGACACCGGTCAGCCCACGTTGCCGCGACTCGCGCATAAGGTAGACGAGCTTGTGCGCGGCCTGTTCGTAAGTGAGCCCTCCCGCCCGGATGTTCGAGATGCAGTTGCGCTCGGCGTCGGTTCGGCCGATACGTGGCGCATGCGTAAGGTAGATGCCGAGGCTGTCATCCGCGGAGAGGCCCGGCCGCTCGCCGATCAGCACGGCGACAACCCGGGCCTGCAGGAGCGCACCGATCTCGTCGCCAAGCGCGACCCGGGATTGCAAGGCGATGGTGACCGGAGCGATCGTCCAACCCCACGTAACCAGGGCACCGACGGCCAAGTCCAGCACCGCGAGCGCGTGTTTTTCAGCGGCGCGTGTCGACAAGCCGTCCGCGATCACGAACGCGACATCGAAGACGCCATCGAAGACGCCATCGACCAGCGCAGCCAGCCGATCGCGCGATGGGGTGTCCAACCGCCGTCCGAGATCGGGCCGTCGCAAGTACGTCGCGCGGTCGCGCGCCTCGCTCTGGACGTTGACACCCGACCAGCCTCGCGCCGCCACCGCGGCTTGAAGCGTTGCGACACCGAACGGTGCGTGTACGGCGTCCCGAGCGCGCGCGTGTGAAAGCTGGAAGTCGAGGAGCGGCTTGGTCGGCAGGCTCCCGCCGGCACGGCCGAGAGCGATCCGTGCGGCGGTGCTTGCCCGAAGGACGGCCCATGCGGAGGCGGGAACCTGAGGACCGTCCATTGATCCTCAGATCTTCGATAGGTAAGCACGTACCAACGGGTTGAGACGGTCAGGCGTACGCAGTCGATTGTCCGCGGTGATTCCCATTTTTTCCAGCCACGCCTCGAATTCCGGCGCGGGCCGCAATCGGAGCACCTGGCGCAGATACAGCGCGTCGTGGAACGACGTGCTCTGGTAGTTGAGCATGATGTCATCGGCGCCCGGCACGCCCATGAAATAGTTACAACCGGCGACCCCAAGAAGCGTCATCAAGGTGTCCATGTCGTCCTGATCGGCTTCGGCGTGGTTCGTGTAGCACACGTCGCACCCCATCGGCACGCCAAGCAGCTTGCCGCAGAAGTGATCTTCCAATCCTGCCCGGATGATCTGCTTGCCGTCGTACAGGTATTCCGGGCCGATGAACCCGACCACCGTGTTGACGAGCAATGGATCGAAATGCCTCGCCACCGCATAGGCTCGCGCCTCGCACGTCTGCTGATCGACGCCGTGATGCGCGTTCGCTGAAAGCGCGCTGCCCTGTCCCGTCTCGAAGTACATGACTTGATCCCCCACGGTCCCCCGTTTGAGGGATCGGGCGGCGTCACGTGCTTCTTCCAGGAGCTGGATCGACACGCCGAAGCTCCGGTTGACGGCTTCCGTCCCGCCGATCGATTGAAAGACCAGATCGACCGGCGCACCCCGCTCGATCGCCCGTAAGGTGCTCGTCACATGCGCGAGAATGCAGGATTGGGTCGGTATGTCAAAGCGAGCACGGACTTCATCGAGCATGTGCAGGAGATCGACCACCCTGTCGGTGCTGTCGCTCGCGGGATTGATTCCAATGACGGCATCCCCCGCCCCCATCAAGAGCCCATCGACGATCGACGCGGCGATGCCTTGCGGATCGTCCGACGGATGATTCGGCTGCAATCGAATCGCCAATCGGCCCGGCAGCCCAAGCGTATTCCGAAAGCGCGCAATCACCCGACACTTGCGTGCGACCAGAATGAGATCCTGATTCCGCATCAGCTTGGCGACCGCCGCTGCCATCTCCGGCGTGATTCCGTGCGCGACCGCGGTCAAGCGCAGCGCGTCCGTTTCGTACGAAAGGAGCCATTCCCGCAATGCGCCGACCGTCAAATCACGGACGGGCGCGAAGGCGCGGCGGTCGTGGCTGTCGAGAATGAGGCGCGTCACCTCATCGTCTTCATACGGAATGACGGGCCCATCCAGGAACGCCTGGAGCGGCACGTCGGCCAGACACATTTGTGCCGCGACGCGCTCCTCGGCGGATTGGGCGGCAATTCCAGCAAGTTGATCACCCGATCGGACGGGGCTCGCCTTGGCCAATAGCGTCCGCAGGTCGGCGAAATCGTGACGGCGTGCACCAAGCTGGCAGTGATAGGAAGTCATTGAACTGATCGGCGCGCTGAACCGGGCCTCGCAATCGACAAAGCGTATCGTAACGCCCAGCGCGTCGGCTCGCGGCAGTTCCTAGGAGCGGTCGGCCGGCGCGGAACAGGTGGCGAGCGGACCAGGATATCTCGTTAAAGGACGGTAATCTCCGGCGAGGCAAGAGCGCCTCGACGGTCTTGTGCGACCTTAAAAAAAGCTTGCATCCAGGCGCCGATTGGCCTAGCCTCGCCGTCGCACGTCCCTCAAGATAGATTGGTATTCCGCTTGTCAAGCAACAACCTTCCGTGTACCTCAGTTCTTCTCGAAGTTCGGTATTCCGGTACGACCAGCTGCTCTGCCTTGATCGTCGCGCACAACGGGTAACGCCCGGATTTACTTTCTAAACTTCAATGGAACGACACGATATGGCAACTGGCACAGTCAAATGGTTCAACGACGCGAAGGGCTTTGGCTTCATCACCCCCGATGGTGGCGGCGAAGATCTTTTCGCGCATTTCTCGGCCATCCAAGGTCAAGG
>JBJXGX010000078.1:0-161422 GCA_046160305.1 Burkholderiales bacterium | reverse complement strand
AGTGTGGCACCTGCCCCTCGATACCTGTTATTATATCCAGTATCCGATTCATCGGCGCTCTCACCATCAGCGACCTCGGTCTGCGAACGTCTCCTGCGCTAGCAGGCTAGTCCAACTAGGTATAGCCCGCATGATAAACGTTTCCAATACTAGTAACCGGTTTCTAAAGTTTCTAGATCCATACGCCGGTTTCTAGATGTAGTAACCGGTTTATAGCGGCTTATCATGGTTTGCGGTCAGTTGGTTTATCGATAAACCGTCGCAACTGGGTGCCACCTTGGTCGTGCGGCAGGACGCGGATGATCCGCTCCTCCAGCCCGAGGAGGCGCACGGTCGAGATCGGCATCAACCAAAGCGACATCTGCCGGTCCCAATGTCCCCCTGCTTCACGCACCGTTCGACGCAGCGCTTCCTCCGCGAATGCGACACGCACGCCAACGATCTCCTGCGGGCGCTCGCGTTCCGGCTCGATGTTGCTTTGCCGCGGTGCCGGCTCCCACGGCCCTTCGTCGACGATGATCTCCACCGTCTTCAGACGGCGCTTGTTCGCGATGTCGTAGCGGTAGCGCACACAGATGAGCCGATCGCCGAATTCCGCGGTGAGCGCCTTGGTTCCCTTGGCGCCGGGCCGCAAGGTTACGCGTGCCTCCATCTCTCTCCTCCCTCGCCACTGTACTATATATGTATCCAGTATAGCCGGGAGGATGCTTCTTGGCGATGCGCCTGCCGTTACCGCCGGCGCCGATGCGGGCGCGCCGGGGCCGCGCCTTTCAGCCAATCGATGGCGCCCGGCACGTTTTCCCAGATCGCGATCGCTTCGTCGCGGTATTGCAAGGCTTCGTCTTCGCTGCCCATCGTGATATTCACCGGAATGAGATCGTCTTCCGGGTCAGTCACCATTACCAACGCGCGCGGTACATGCTTGTTCATTCGCACCGCGACGCGGAGCGCGGCTTGCGCGGCATCGATCTCGCCTTTCGCGAAGTGGGCGAGGCATCGCCCGTATGCGATTTCGAGGGTGGCGTCGTCCGGGTAGCGGCTGCATAGCGCAAGCGCGGCGTCCCACCGGCTGTTCTCCAGATAGGCATTGGCGAGCACCGCGCGCAAGCCATGATTGTCATCCGGATTCCAGCGGAGCAGCGGCTCGCACATCGCCATCGCGTCCTCGTAGCGGCCCAGGCGGTACAGCACGTAGCAGTACCGGACCGCCAATCGCAGCGCCGGACGGTTATCGACGATGCCCCATGGGATCACCGACTCGGCGGGCGCAGCGTTCATCGCCGCTGTGAGGATTCTCCATGCGCGCGCCTCGATCGGTTCGATCAGCATGCGATCGGCCCACTGCGGCTCACCGACCACACGGTTTTCGAGGGCAGTGGCGATGTCATCGAGCACATCCAGGCTGTCCGCGGCGCGTGGCTCGCTCTGGAGGAAGTCGAGCCAGGCAGGTGATGCCTCCCACGGGTCATCGTTCAATTCGAGCACCGTGGCGAATGGCTTTGCCGACGGGAACACGGCATGCCAGCGCCTTTCGATGTCTGCGAGCGCGGGTGCAGAGAGCTGCCTGTAGTTGGCGGTGTCTTCGGACGCCTCGACATCCATGTCGTCGGCGGCGTCGGGCACAGCCGATTCTTCCTTTTGCTCGACCTTTCGCAATTCCGCTGCGATTTGCTGTACCGATTCTTCGATCCCGTCTGCGGGCACGCCCATCTTTGTCAGATGATCACGCATGCGCGCCTCCAGCTCGTCGGCGTCGGTCATTGCCGGTAGCGACGCAGCGGTCACGACCGAGTATTCGTTGGCAATCGGGCGATCACCCAACGCAGCCAATACGGCCGTCATGTGCTCGGCATCCAATCCGCGTGCGCTCAGATCCACGGTGGCCAGCGCACGCTCGGGATCGTTGGATGCGCGCCGCAGCAGATCGATTGTCTCGGGCGGCATGCCGTCCAATTTTCCGAGGCGATGAAGCCAGAATCGGGCGCGCTCCTTCGCCTCGTCGTTGCGATTCTCGGAGACGAGCAGGGTCAGCTCCAGTATTGCCGCGCCCGGTGAGTCGGGATCGTTGCGCACCGCGGAGCGAAAGCATTCCCAGGCCCTCTCACGGTCCCCAAGGTCGGCGTATATCGACGCCAGACGCTGCGCGGCTTCGGCGCGAAACAATCGCGGCGCGGTCTTATGCAGCGATTCCAGCAGCGCAATGCGAGCGTCATCATCGCCTTGCATCTGGTAGGCATCGGTCAGCGAATCGAGCGCATCGAGCAGCCGTTCATCGAGCCGATCGAACGGCGGGGCGAACAAAGGCGCGAGCAGGCGCACGGCGTCATCCGGCCGATGGTCATCGAGCATCGCCTCAGCGGCCGCGCCCATGCATCCGAGCGGGATACGTTTGGCGGCGATCAGGCGGTCGAGCTCGGCCGGTGTGAGCTCGCCGACGATGACAGACCAGATCTCGTCGGGCTCGAGCGCCGGGAGGGCATCGAGCTTCGCGCAGCATTGTTTGAATTTCTTCCCGGAGGCGCAAGGGCATGGGTCATTGCGGCCCGGCGCGGGTATCGGCCTGGGACGCCAGTCGTTGGAGGGCAACGGTGTGGCGTTCCAGATCTGGCGACCCAGGACGCTTGCCAACCCGCGCCCCTGTCGGCCATCGTCGAGTGCGCGGCTCGCCATCTCGTCGCGACATCGGGCGGTGAGCCATTCGATGAACGACGGGTAGTCTTCGTTGCCGAGAATGGTGCCGACCGCGTCGTGTATCAATTCGACCAGATCGAAATCCGGCAATTCGACATTGGATTCCGGCATCACCTTTTCTCCCCGATGTGCAGTAACCGCCGTGGCGCACTCTGTACCAATACCAAGCCGCTCTGTACTACGCGATCCCCAGCAACCGCGCGGCGTTCTTGCCGAGGATAAAATCCCGATCAGCGTCCGACAGCGCGGTGAGGCTTTCCACCGTGTCATGCGGGTGTTCGAGCCCCATGTCGAAGCAGTAGTCACTGCCAAGCGTCACGCGATCGGCGCCCACCATCCGCACGAGATTCATGTTGATGGTGTCACTGTGGCCAATCGTATCGTAGGTGAAGCGACGAAGATATTCGCTTGGCAAACGCTTCATGTGTTTGAGCTCCGGGCGCATCTTCGTGCCATGGTCCCAACGTCCGATCAACGCGGGAAACGTGCCGCCGGCATGCGGCAAGTTGAATCCGAGCTTCGGAAACGCATCGAGCACGCCGCCGAAAATGATGTGCGCGGCCGCGATGCCGGTGTCATACGGATTGCCGCATAGATTGCGCAGATAGAACTTCGTCATGCGCTCCTTGCCGACGGTGTCGACCGGATGCAGGAAGATCGTCCAGCCGAGCTCTTCGACTTTCGCGTAGATGTCCCAATAGCTCTTGTCGTCGAGATCGTTGCCGTTGATGTTGGTGGCGAGGTAAAGGCCTTTGATGCCCGGCAGTCTGGCGGCGCGCTCCAGTTCCTTCAGCGCAAGCGCGGGATCCTGCATCGGCAGTTGCGCCAGCCCATAAAGACGCTTCGGATGCTTTTGATGCGCTGCGGCGCATGCATCGTTGTAGCACTGCGCGAGCGCGAGGCCGAACGACGCCGGCGCGAAATACACCATTGGCGTCGTGAGCGAGAGTGCATGGACATCGACGCCCTGGCGATCCATGCCGGCCAGGCGCATATCGATATCGACGAACTCTTCGGTGTACCTGTTCGAGATCTTGCCGGTCGTGAGCGCATAACCGTCCGCGCCGCGCTGGACGCCGGTGCCGTACTTCGCGCCGTCCCGCTCGAATACCTTGATCCACTCCGCCGGATACCAGTGGGCGTGAATGTCGATCGTGGTGCCCTGGTAGCGGCGGGGATGCGCATGCGGTTGCGTCGGATAGGTGATGGCCATCGTGTCGCCTTTCGTGCTACTCGGATTTGATACCGGCCGCCTTGATGACCGCGCCCATTTTCGCGAGCCCCGTTCGCGTCGCCTCCGCGAGTTCTGCGGGAGTCGACCCACGCGGCACGAGCCCAAGGCTCGATAAGCGCTCGCGTACCGTCGCATCGTTCACCGCCTTGACGGCTTCCGCATGCAATCGATCGATGATCGGCTTGGGTGTGCCCTTCGGCACGAAGAGCGCACCCCACGTCGAGAATTCATACCCGGGCACGCCCGACTCAGCAATCGTTGGCACATCAGGCAGCAATGGTGAGCGGGTCGGATTCGCCACGGCAAGGGCGCGCAGCTTGCCGGCCTTGATATGCGAGATGACGATCGAGAGGCCGCTCATCGACACCGGAATCTGCCCGCTCATCACATCCATCGCTGACTGCGTCGCGCCGCGATATGGAATATGGGTCATGTAGGTGCCGGTCGCCGCTTTGAACACCTCCATCGCGACATGTTGCGGGCTGCCATTGCCGCCGGACGAGTAGTCGATCTGACCGGGCCGCGCCTTGGCAAGGCGCACGAGATCCGCGACGCTCTTCGCCTCGTAGTTGGGGCCGGCGATGAGCACCCACGAAATTTCAGCGACGAGACTCACCGGCTCGAAACTGGTGAGCGGATCGAATGGCAGACTCGCGCGCATATGCGGCAGCATCGTGAGCACGCCATCATTCAGCCCCGCGATGGTGTAGCCATCCGGCGCGGCCTTGGCCAGGCGTTCGGTGCCGATCAAGCCGGAGGCGCCCGCCTGATTCTCGACCACGATCGGCTGACCCATGTTCTCCGACATCTTGTTCGCGACGGTACGCAATATCGCATCGACCGAGCTCCCCGCCTGCAGCGGGATGAGCATATTGATCGGCTTTGACGGGTAGGGCTGGGCGAACGCATGCGCGCAGACCAGGAGCGTCGATACGATCAACATCGGCAGACGAATCGAGATGATTCTCATTGGGTTCTCATCGGGTTCTCATGGGGTTCGCACTTGGGGGATTTGGGGGTTCGCCTAATGGTCATGCGCCGCATCAGTCGACCGACACGCCTGCTTCCTTGACGACGCGATTCCATTTCACCGATTCTGACTTGAAGTACTGCGCGAAATCGGCGGGCGGCAGGATGCGCACATCGATGCCTTGCTGCGCATAGGTCTTCTGCACGTCCGGATGCCGTACGGCGAGGGCGACCGACTCGTAGACCTTGTTGACGATGTCCGCGGGCAAGCCTTTCGGGCCAAGCACCGCGAACCAGAGTTGCGCGTCGTAGCCTTTCGCCCCGGCCTCATCAAGCGTTGGCACATCCGGAAGCGTGGCCGTACGCTTCGAGCTGGTGACGCCGAGCGCGCGCAACTTGTGGCCTTGAATATGCGGGATGGCGTTCGAGATGGACGGCACACTCACCGGCACGAGCCCGCTCAACAGATCGGCAAGAGCGGGGCCGCTCCCCTTGTACGGAACATGGGTGAGCTCGACACCGACCATGCTGAACAGCATGGCGGCGAACAGATGCTGCGAGCTGCCGTTGCCCGACGATGCGTAGTTCAACTTGCCGGGTTGCGCCTTGGCGAGTGCAATTAGTTCAGCAAGCGAATTGGCTGCGACCGAAGGATGAACGACCAGCACGCCCGGTTGTTCGGCAATATGCGCAATCGGCGTGAAGTCGTCGATCGGGTGAAACGTGATCGTTTTCTGGTGAAGCGTTGCACTGACGAAATGCGTGCTGCCCGAGAGGAGAAGCGTGTAACCATCGGGCTTTGCCTTCGCGACGACGTCAGACCCGATCATGCCGCCCGCACCCGGCCTGTTTTCGACGATGGTCTGATGACCCCACATCACGCCAAGTCGATGCGCAATCGGCCGCGATACCACGTCGGATACGCCGCCCGCCGAGAACGGCACGATGAACTTCACCACGCGTTCCGGATACGACTGAGCGAAGGTCGCGGACGACACCATGCTCAACACGAGCGCGACTTCGGCGCATCGGACCCGTTTCAATCTGTTCATGCGACACCTCATCGGCTTATTCGGGCTTGATGCCGGCCGTCTGCACGACCTTCACGTATTTTGGAATGCCCTCGCGAATCATTGCGGCAAGCTCGGCGGGTGTGCTCGAGAGCGGCTCCGCACCGGCCTTCGCCAATGCCGCGGCGCTTTCCGGCGCCTTGATGACCGCCACAATTTCCTTGTTCAGCCGCTCGATGATCGCCGCGGGCGTATTCGCAGGCGCCATGATCGCGAGCCATAACGACGCATCGAATCCCGGATAACCGGATTCCGCAACCGTCGGCACGTCGGGGAGTGCGGGCGAACGCGTCGGTGTGCCAACCGCCAACGCCCGTACCTTGCCCGATTTCGCATGCGGCAAGACCGCGGGCAGGCTCCCGAACAATGCTTCGACCTGGCCTGCGATCACCGCGGTACCGGCCGGACCGTTGCCGTTGTACGGGATGTGCAACATGAAAGTGGTCGACGCAAGCTTGAGCATTTCCATCGCGATATGCGTGGTCGAGCCGGTGCCGGCCGACGCGTAATTGAGCTTGCCCGGTTGAGCGCGCGCGACTTCGATGAATTCCTTCAGCGTGCGCGCCTTAACGTCCGGATGGACAACCAGCAGATACGGTGTGACCGCGAGCAGCGAGACCGGCGCGAAATCCTTGATGGGATCGTAGTCGAGCTTCGGATAGACGGCCGGTGCCACGACGTGCGTACTGGTCGTGCCCATGACCAGCGTGTAGCCGTCGGCCGGCGCCTTCGCGACGAGTGCGGTGCCGATCGTTCCACCGGCGCCGCCGCGATTCTCGATCACCATCTGCTGACCGAGTCGCTCCGACACCTGCTGCGCCACGATGCGCGCGACGATATCGGTCGAGCCGCCGGGCGGAAACGGCACCATCAGGCGGACCGGCTTGGTGGGATAGGTCTGCGCAAGCGCGGCGTGCGATGCGATGGCCAGCGCGACACCCAGTGCGAAACGCATCGGCTTCATCAATTGCATTGAGGATCCTCGATTGGATCGAACAGGCGCGCTGCCGACCCGCCGGTGCACGACGCAAAGCCTTGCATCGTGCATCCGCGGTTGCAATCGCGAACGCTAAGCGCGCGGCGCAATGTACCCGTACGCAAGATTGGAACGGCGCGCGCCTTCCCGCTCGTAGATCGCTTTCACTTCAGCGAACTTGTCGTGCAGCAACGCCGATTTCTGCGCGTGCGTGTAGTTGTACAAGCGCGCATTGTTGGCACCGAAGATCGCGGTCTTCACCGGACCGTCGGCCGCACCGAGCGGCGCAAAGCCGTATTTCTTCTGCATGTCCTCGGGGATCTCGAGGCGCCGCAACGATTCGATCTGCCATTGCGGGGAGCCGGTCCAGATCGCGTCGGTGCCCCACACGACGTGATCCGCGCCTAACCCTTTGATGAGCGTGCCCATCATGAACGCGGCGAGATTCGGATTTGCCATGGTGCTCTGCGCGAAGATCTGGCCAAGGTCGCCATAGACATTGCTCACCCCGAACACCGATGGAATTTCCGCGAGATCATTGACCCATTCGACCCGGCCGGTGCGCTGAATCTGCGCCCACGCGTCATCGGGGTTGCCGCCCGCCGCGAACCGGTAGGCCGAGTGATAGATGATGAAGTTGAGCTGCGGCCAGTCCTTCGCCGCTTTGCCGACATCGGCGACATTGGCATAGCCGAGCAGATTCGGAAACTGCTGTTCGGTATGCGGCGGGAAGAGCCCCTTGTGTACGCAGACGTTCTTGATGCCGAGTTTCTGGATTCGTTCGTAATAAGGATAGGCGACCTTTTCGTCGTCCATGCGCCACGCGTATTTCGCCATCGGTTTGTTCGTGTTGTCACCGATCGAGTAGCCTTTGATCGAATCGGGGTTCAACTCCACGACTTCCTTTTCGAATCGTTCAAGCGCCCCCGGCGCGCCCGGTGTGAAGATCAAATGCGAGAAGGCGCGCTTGGAGCCACCGGCCATCTGGTTGATCTTTGCCCGGCTGTCGCGCTTCTGTTCGTTGGTGAGAAACCAGTCGACCGGCTCATGCGAGGGAGAGCCGCTGACCAATGCGACCTTGGTGTCACTATCAAGGAACACTTCCTTGAAGTAGTTCGCGAACTTGAGATCTTCGATCGTTTGCGGCTTGTTGACGAGCGCCGGATTCCATCCTGCCTTGCCCACCGCCTCGCGCGAACGCACGAAGTTCACCAGCCGCGTCTTGTCATGAAGATAGTGCGTATGCATGTCCATGATGAACTGGCCGGACAATGCCCGCGCGCGCGCCGCGGCCTGCTCGGGTGTCTGCGCCTCGGCCTTCGACACGCCGAAGACCGGGCCGAACGTGTCGTTCATCGCGAGAAACGCGGCGGCCATGCCCGATGCGGTCTGGAAGAAGCGCCGCCGGGTGAGCCCTTGATGCTTCGACAACTCATCGCCATAGGCCTTCACGCGGGCTTCGAACTCGCGTTGCTTTTCGGATTGCGGTGCCGGCATGAATTCGTCGCTCGACACCGACTGGGTCGGGATCGGCGAGGCGAACATGTTGCTTTCAGCCGGAAGTACACGGGCAAATTCTTCGGGGGACATTTCGTAAGGCATGGTCGGCCTCCGTCGCGGAACGTCGGAATGATGCGGCGTCGCTATTGCTGTTTGGTCAGGCCGATTGCTCGCATCACCCGTTCGAGTTCGGCGTCTTCTCTCGCGATGATGGCACCGAATTCGGCGGCCGTGGCAAATGCGGGGCGAATTCCCAACCGGTCGCTTGCCTTGCTGAACTCTGGCGCCTCGACCGTCTTGCGGATAGCGCCTTCCAATATCGCGATGACGGCTTTCGGTACGCCTTTCGGCACGGCAATGCCGCGCCACGCTTCAAGCACGACATCGATGCCTTGCTCTTTCGCGGTGGGCACACCGGGTAATGCCGGATCGCGATTGGGAATCAATGCCGCAAGCACGCGGACCGCACCGGACTTCGTATGGCTCGCGAGTGCGCCGGGCAACTGGACGAGCGCATCGACATGCCCACCAAGCAGACTTGGCACCACCTGGGTGGCCGCATACGGCACATCGATCACCGTGACGGCCGCCGCCTTGAACAACGCGACCGACGATATATGCGTGTGGCTGCCGACACCGGAATTGCCGACCGTTACCGCGCCGGGGCGGGACTTCGCTTCAGCGATCAAGTCGGACAATGTTTGCCATTTCGAGTCGCCCCTTACAACGACGATCGGCGACTCGACCAGTACCCGCGCAACCGGATCGAACGCGTGGTAGTCGAATGCCAACTGCCCGGAATGAAACGCGGTCGAGATGGAATTCGAATTCCAGACCAGCGCATAGCCATCCGGTTTCTGCGCGGCGACATGCCTGTAGCCGATCGCCCCCGCAGCACCGGGTCGATTCACCACGACGATCGCCGCGCCAAGATGCCTCGCCATGCCTTCGGCCAACAGGCGTGCGGTGACATCGGCGGAGGTGCCGGCGGGAAAGAGAACAGTGATCTCGACGCTTTTGCCTTCCTGGGGGAATACCACGTCTTGGGCGAATGATGGGCCCGCGACGGAGGCGGCGATGAGCGCGCTTGCCAGGGCGCGAAACATGCCTGGGTTCAGAAGGAGATTTGCGTTCATTTCGACTCTGCCGCAAGAATTTCCGCCACCGTCACGCGCCGCCCCTCGCGTGCGGATACGATACCCGCGCGAATCGCCGCCAGGGACACCGTCGCACGCTCGCCATCCACTTCGGGCTTGCCCTGGCCGCGGATGGCCGATGCAAACTCATCGAGTTCATCGACGAATGTGTCGATCTTCGGCACGGCAACGGCCTCCGCCTTTGTCGTGCCACGCTTCTGGAATCGCAAGCCGTTGTGCAAATCGTAGAAGGCGCTTGCTTCCTTGCCGTAGATGTTCATCAGGTAGTACTCGGCCGCCGACGCATAGCTGGCGTTGACCGTCGACAGCGCACCGTTGTCGTGTTCGAGAATCAGGCTCGCGACATCGGGGTTGTCGCCCGGAAGCACAAGTTGCGCGAGCGACCCGCTCACCGCTCTGATCGGGCCGATCAGATATTCGAGCACGTCGATGTAGTGGATGCCGATCTGCAGCATCACACCGCCCGGCATGCCTGCCGCGGTGTAACGCCATGATGAGAGATCGAACTGGCCGAGCCGGTCGCGACTGATGTTCGCTTCGGCGTTCACCAGCCTGCCGAACACGCCCGCATCGATTTGCTGGCGGATCCAACGGAATTGGCCTTCGCGCCGGCGCTGATAACCCATTGCGAGTACGACGCCGGCATCACGACACGCTTTGGCGATGGCGAATCCGTCGGCGATCGAATTGGCGATCGGCTTGTCGAGGAAGACATGCTTGCCGGCCTTCGCGGCCTCGCGAGTCGTTTCGAGATGAACGTTGTTGGGCGTGGTGTTGATGATCGCGTCGATCGAGCGATCGGCGAGAATCGATGCGTAGCTTGGCGCGGCGGCGCAACCATACTTGGCGGCAAACTTGGCCCGCTTGTCTGCCGAGCGGCTGAAGCAGGCGGCGATCTCGATCTTGGTCGAGCGCTTGATGGCATCAGCCAGAACGTCGGACCACCAGCCCATACCGATGCAGGCGACGCGGATTGGGTTGGCGCTCATTCGCTCCTCAATCGCTCAATCACTCGATCGCTCAGAAATTGACCACGGAGGACGCGGAGGTAAAGGAGGAAAAGCAATTTCCGTACACTGGATCATTGCGATAAGTTCTCAGAAATCGCGGCCGAATGGGGATCGGTACAGGAGACATGATGATCGCGTAAGCACGCACGATCGCTTCCGACTTCGTTTTACCTCCATTACCTCCGCGTCCTCCGTTGTGATATTTTTGAGGGCCCTGCTCTTTCCAAGTCCTACTTGTCGTCGATCTTGAAGCTCGCCCCGATTGCCTCCAGCGCTTCCCGCGCTACCCGCTCATCGAACGTCCAGTCCCCGCCGCTCACTCCGATGCCGCCCACGCACTCGCCATCAAAGATGATCGGGAATCCGCCTTCCATCGCGGTCCACCGCTCAGGGCCCGCCGCGAGCGCAAGGCCGATCGCGTGTGTTGTGTCGAGCGGTTGCGCCTGCGCGCCTTTTGCCGCGGTGGGCCGTTTGTTCGAGGCGGCGCACACCGCTTTCGTCGTCGATGAATGAACGGTGTGGAAGCGCCCGCCCTCCATGCGCTCGAGCAGTACAAGATGCCCACCCGCATCGGCGATGGCCACCGTAATCGGCACGCCCGCCTGCTCGGCGATACCGATCGCGGTGGACATCATCTTGCGCGCCCCGGCGGACGTGAGGCGCTTGCTTGCGGCTGTGTAGGGCGTCATTCCCGGATCATCAGTAGTACGCGTCTTGTCCTCTCGTGTACGACATCTGCCGCTGCACCGAATTGCGATTGACGAGCGGGCGGGCGTACATCGGGTGGGTGAGGCTGCGTACTTCGTGTTCCAGGGTGAACATCAATTTTTTGGTCTGCGGGTCGATGATGTCCTTGAACCGGTATTGCCACTGATCGCTTTCTTCAAACACCAACCCAAGCCGCTTCAGCTCGCTGTGCGGCGTGGAGAAATTCGCGACATAGATGGCGATATGGTGACCATCGAATTCCGGGATCGGGTCGTCGGTTTCACGATAGATCACGACTTGCCCCGCACCCATGCCGATATGCGCTGCCGGGAACTTGCCGAGCTCGCGCCGCGAGGGTACCAGCATGATCTGCTCGTAGAAACGCGCGATCCCTTCGGCGGTTCCGCGCGGGACGGGAATGTCCAGATACGGAATGCCAAGACGCATGTCGCCGAAACGCGGCTCGGGGCCGTGCATGCGGAACTTGTTGCCCCACGGACAGGTGGTTTCAACGGTCGTGCCGCAATCTTTCCAGGTGAACTTCGTGCCTTCGAGCTTGGGCGTGACTTCCTTCAACCCTTCTCGTATGACATCGAGATCGGGCACGACCACGCCGATCGTGCCGCGCAGCACCGTCACCGGCCGCGAGGGCGAATGGATCTGCTGCTTGCCGATGTTGATCCACATGTTGGTGTCCCACACGTGCAGATAGGGATCGCGCGTCAGGCCGAGACCCTGCACATAGAAGATGGTCGTGAGGCGTTGATCCATCTGCGTGAGGTTGACATGCTCGAGAAAAACGATATTGCCGACATCTTCCGCGGCACGGACAAACTGGCGTTCTGGAGCGTTCATGGAGTCCTCTCGTGTTGGTGAGAAAGGGAAAAGGGGACACGTCAAAATCCGGGAAAAGGGAAACGAGAAAAGGGAAATGCCAAACGTGAGCCGTCAACCGGGTGAGGGCTGTAGCTACTTTTCCCGTTTCCCATTTCTCGTTTCCCTTGAAGGCGCCTACGCCGCCTTCCTCATCTGCCCCTCGGCGGCATAGGTAATCACCAGATCGCCGACGCCATCGACGTGGCCATCCAGACGGTCACCAGCCTTGACTGCGCTGACACCGGCAGGTGTTCCGTTCATGATGATATCGCCCGGGAAGATTTCCACGTAGGTCGACAGATAGGCAATCGTTTCTTCGACGCGCCAGATCTGCTGGTTGAGGTCGCCCTTTTGCTTGACCTCGCCATTCACTTTGACCCAGATGGCGCCTGTATTCGGATGACCGATCTTCGCGGCGGGTACCACTTTCGAGACCGGGCAGCTTTGATCGAAGCTCTTACCCATTTCCCAGGGACGCTGCAGTTTCTTCGCGTCCGACTGGAGGTCGCGGCGTGTCATGTCGAGCCCGACGGCGTAACCGTGGACATGCTCGAACGCTTTTCCGACCGGGATGTTCTTGCCGCCCTTGCCGATGCATACGACCAGCTCGATCTCGTGATGCAGATCTTTGGTCATGACCGGATAGGCGATCGTTGCGCCCGACGCGATCACCGCGTCGCTTGGCTTCTGGAAAAAGAACGGCGGCTCGCGATTCGGGTCGTGACCCATTTCGCGCGCGTGATCGGCGTAGTTGCGACCGACGCACCAGATGCGGCGGACCGGAAATACGGCATCCGTACCTTCGACTGCGATGAACGGGGCCGGCAGGGCTTCGATAACTGTCTTCATTCCGCTTCCTTACATTGCTAACAAGAGATGGTGATGGTGAATCGAGCGTGGTCTTATGTCGCGTTGTCTTAAGTCGTCTTCATCAGATCGGAGGCCATCAGCTCGGGCACGATGTTCACCGCCTCTTCAGCAGCGAAGTTTAGCTCGATCTTGATGCCGTTCGGATCCAGGAAGAAAAGTTGGTAAAGGGCTTGGCCGTTGGCCCGCCGCTGGGTGAACCTGATGTTCTTCGCCTGCAGGTGCTCGATCATCCGCGGCAGGCCGGTGGCGCGAAACGCGATGTGATCGAGCGCCCCGGTCCCCGTATCGGAGGCCTGGGCGAGCCGGCCGAGATACTGCCGCTGGCCATCGGAGGCGGTACGCGCGCTTTGTCCGATATGCACGACATCCACGCCGCCCAGGTACATCCAATAGACGGGGAAACCGAAATCGGGATGCGGCCCTTCTTCCATCCCAAGCACGTCGCGATACCAGTCGCGCGTCTTCTCGAGATCGTCGACCAGGACGAGCATGTGCTCGATGTGTGAAAGCGGCATGGCGTTCTCCTTAAGGAATGATGATCGACGATCCGACCGTACGCCCGGATTGCAGGTCGTTGTGGGCGCTCATCACGTCGTTTATCCGATAGCGCTCGCTGATGTGGATCTTGATCGCGCCTTTCTTGATCATGTCGAAGAGCGCAGTCGATGAAGCTTCGAGATCCGGGCGCTTGGCGCAGTATGTCACCAGCGTGGGGCGCGTGAAATAGAGCGAACCTAGCTTCTGCAGGAGGCCCGCTTCGACTGCAGGCGGCGCGCCGCTCGCTGCGCCAAACGAAACGAAAAAGCCGCGTGGCGCCAGCGAATTCATCGTGTCATCGAAGGTCGCCTTGCCCACCGAGTCGTACACGACCGGGAGCATCGCCCCGCCCGTGATCTCCTTGACGCGATCGACGATTTTCTCTTTCGCGCGATCGATCATGAAAGAGTAGCCATTCGCCAAACCGAGCTTCACTTTCTCGGGCCCGCTTGCCACACCGATCATCTTCGCGCCGAGCGCCTTGCCCCATTGACCGGCGATGAGCCCGACACCACCGGCGGCGGCGTACATCATCGCGAACTGTCCCGACTTGAGCGCGTACGTGCGATTGAGCAGGTACTCGACCGTCATGCCTTTCAAGAGCGCGGCCGCCGCCTGCTCATCCGAAATGCCTTCCGGAATCTTGACGAGCCGATCGGCGGGAATTACACGCAGATCGGCATAGGCGCCGATCGGCCCGCCCGCGTAGCAGACGCGATCGCCCACTTTGCAGGTGGTCACACCGGCGCCGCACTGTTCGACCACACCCGCGGCCTCGGTGCCGATCCCGCTTGGCAACGGCAACGGGTAGAACCCGGAACGCTGATAGACGTCCTGGAAATTGAGGCCGATCGCGGTATTGCGAACGATGGCCTCGCCCGGGCCCGGCGCGGGCAGATCATGCGTTTCGATCTGCATTACTTCCGGGCCGCCTGCCTTATGGAAACGTACGACACGTGCTTTCATCTTGGCGCTCCTGGTTTATGGAATGATTTCGAGGCTTGCCAGCGAATCGAGCAGACGCTTGCGGGAGCTCTCGACGTGGTCCTTGATCAGCGTGCCGGCCTGCCGCTTGTCGCGCTGTTGTATGGCCTCGACGATCTCGACATGCTCGCGGACGAAGTCGGCCAGGCTGCCCGCTTCGCTCGCCGTCACACTCATGTAGGTGAGCCGGTCGAACTGTTCGATGATCTCGCGGGTGGCGCGGGCCAGACGGGTGTTGCCCGAGCCCTCTGCAATGGCGAGATGAAAGCGCCGGTTGTACCCGATCCAGGCACCGAGATCGGTTTCGATCGGGGTCAGACGAAAGGCATCCAACCCGCGCAGCGCATCATCCGCGCCCGACTCGATCATGCGCGCCACGCACGAGCGCTCGAGCATCGATCGCATCTCGTACATCTCGCGCGCATCCGCCACCGATACGGGCCGCACCCGATAGCCTTTGCGCGGCAACACCTCGATCAGGTTCTGTTCCTGCAAGCGTAACAACGCGTCACGAATCGGCGACTTGCTCACTGCATAGCGCAGGGCGAGGTCGCGCTCCTGCAATTGCGTACCGGGGCGCAACGCACAAGAGAGGATCTCGCCACGAATACGCTCGTAGACGCTGGTACGGATCAACGGGGCCGAAACTGGAAGCGTCACGGGCGCAGCAAAGGTCGGGCTGACGGCAGGCAATGGGCGACAGGCCATTGGACCAGCGCCAGTATATCAAGGCATTGCCCGAAATTGGCATGGTCTGATATTTCAATGCGGCGCACAAACGCGGTGGGCGAGCGCCCACTTTCATCTATCCCGTTGTTGTAATGAGCGAATATTCTCCGATCTCAAACATGACCGTCCGAGTCGCGATTCGATTGACAGGAAACGGCTTTACTTGGAATATCACGGCTTCGCGTCGTGGTATCACGATCGCCTCCATGGAGAAAACATGAAACGCATCGCCTCCCTTGCGTCAGTGGCCGCTGCGGCCCTTGCTTCGAGTGCCCTGGTATCCGCTGAAGACATCAAACTCCGGATCGCGTCGGGACATGCGGCACCGAACACTTACGTCAATCTGATGACGACCTTCTTCGTGCCCGAGGTGGCCAAGCGGGTCGCGGCGCGCACCAAACACAAGGTCGAGTTCGTCGAAGGCTATGGCGGCTCGATGGTGAAAGTGGCGGATACGCTCGAAGGTGTGCAGGCGGGCATCATCGATATCGGCGGTTACTGCTTCTGTTTCGAGCCGTCCAACCTGCCGTTGCATTCGTTCCAGGTGGTGTTGCCATTTGGCACGATGAGCCCGATTCAAAGCGGCAAGATGGCCCGCGCGGTGTACGACAAGGTGCCGTACATGAGCAAGGTGCTGGAAGACAAATTCAACCAGCGACTGCTCGCGCTGATCGCCGACAACGGCTACAACCTTGGTACCAGCTTCGAGTGGAATTCGGTTGCCGATCTGAAGGGCAAGAAGCTTGGCGGCGCCGGGCTCAACCTCAAATGGCTCGAGTTTGCCGGCGCCGTCCCGGTCCAGACGTCCCTGCCCGAGGTCTATACGTCGATGCAGACAGGCGTCTACTCGGGGATGATTCTCTTCCCCTCCGCCTATGTGAACTTCAAGCTGCAGGAGGTCGGCCCGCACTACACATTGATCGGGTTCGGTGCGATCACCTGGCATGGCCTCACGATGAACAAGAATCGCTTCGCGAAGCTGCCGAAGGATGTGCAGGACGTTGTCCTGGAGGTCGCCCGCGAGTATGAGCTGAAAACCGGCACGGTCAACGAAGAGAACTATCCGCTGCAGCTCGAGGCACTGCGCAAGGCCGGCGCAAAGGTGAAGGACATTCCCGACAGCGTTCGCCTCGAGTGGGCGAAGTCGCTCACCGCATGGCCGCAGCAACGCGCCGATGAGCTCAATAAACAGGGGCTGCCGGCCACCCAGGTGCTGAAGCTCGCTCTCGAAGAGGCCGAGAAGCTCGGTCACAAATGGCCGGTGCGCTACGCGATCAAATAGCCGGGCTATCGCAGGACCCGCAAACGGCGCGTCGCATCGCGCCGTTTGTTTTTCCGGTTGGACCCATCGCCATCCTTCCACGCCCCAAAGGACCCGATTCACCATGTTCGAACGCGCACTCGACGCGATCGCCCGCACGCTGCTGGTCATGGCAGCCGTGCTCGGCTTCGCGCTTTCGTTTCTCGTCGTCGCCGATGTGATCGGCCGCGGCGCCTTCAACAGTCCGGTCAAGGGCACACCCGAATTGGTGTCGATCTCGATCGTCATGATCTGCTTCCTGCAGGCGGCCTATGCGATCCGCTCCGGGTCGATGCTCAATGTCGATTTCATTACGACCCACTTTCCGCTGACGCTGCAAAGCTACCTTGCCGCCGCGGGCGCGATCGTCGGTGTGCTGTTCTTCGGGCTGGTGTGCTGGGGCAGCATCGAGCCGCTTGGGCACGCCTGGATCTCGAACGAATACGAAGGGGAGGGGGCGCTACGGGTGCCGTCATGGCCGGCCAAGCTGGTGATCGTGGTGGGCACGGCGCTCGCCTCGATCAGCTACGTGCTGTTGGCCATCAAGAATTGCAGATCCGCACTGGCAGGCCATGGGCCTGCCGGCGCTGTCTCTTCTTCGCACTGAGGCGCCCCCATGTTCGGCTATGTGGAAATGACGATCCTGATCGGGGTGCTGCTCGCGCTCGTGTTTCTTGGCGTCCACCTCGCGGTCGCGCTTGGAACGACCGCCGCCGTCGGCATCTATCTCATCAACGGCGACATCGATACCGTCAGGACCTTCGTTGCCAATACCGCTTTCGAGACGCTGCGCGACTATGTGTTCGCGGTCATCCCGCTCTTCATGCTGATGGGCGAGTTCCTCGCAAAGTGCGGCGCGGCGCGCGACATGTTCGCGCTCATCAACAGCCTCACCCGCCGGATTCCCGGGCGCCTTGGCGTTGCCACGGTGCTGGCGAATGCGGTGTTCGCCTTCGTCACCGGCGTTTCGATCGCAGCGGCGGCGGCATTCTCCCGTATCGCCTATCCGGAAATGAAACGGCACGGCTACAACCGCCAGTTCGCGCTCGGCTGCATCGCGGGCAGCGCCTGCCTCGGCATGCTGATTCCGCCCTCGGTGCTGATGATCGTGTGGGGAGTGCTCACCGAGCAATCGATCGGCAAGCTGTTTCTGGCGGGCGTGTTGCCGGGGTTCGTGCTCGTTGCATTCTTCGTGGCCTACATTCTTTGGGTCGCCGTGACCAAGCCGGAGCTCGTGGGCGCCGGACCGACACACGCGAAATTGACGGCGGAGATGTCGACCCGTGAAGTCGGCCAGGCGGCGTGGAGCACCATGACGGTCATCATGGTGGTCTTCCTTACGCTGGGCGGCATCTGGCTCGGCTTTTTTACGCCGACCGAGGGCGCCGGAGTGGGCGCGGTGCTCTCGCTCGTGTTCGCGCTCATGAAAGGCATGAAGCCGCGGGCCATGTTCGAGGTGGTGCTGTCGGTCGGGCGCACCTCGGCACCGTTGCTGTTGCTGCTCTTCACGGCGCAACTCTATTCGCGTGTGCTGTCGATGACCGGCGTCACCAAGGCAACGCAAGACCTTTTTCTTGCGACCGGATTCGGACCCTACGGCGTGCTCGCGCTGATGGTGCTGATCTGGTTCGTGCTTGGCTGTCTGATCGATTCGATCTCGATCATCCTGCTCACGGTGCCGGTGTTCGCGCCGATCGCCGGCGTGCTCGGCTTTGATCCGCTCGCGTTTGCGATGATCGGCATCCTCGCCATCGAGACCGGATTTCTGACACCGCCATTCGGCTTGGTCGTGTTTACGGTGAAAGCCGCCTTGCCCGAGGAGGACACGACGGTGGGTGAAATCTTCCGGGGGTCAACGCCATACTGGATCGGACTGCTCGGGGTCATCATTTGCATCGTGATCTTCCCCGGGATCGCGACATGGCTACCCGAACTCTCGACCAAGGTGATCGTAGGACAATAAGCAATCACCACCGTTCCTGATCGACAGCCTCCACTCCACCTTGAACGTTCGCGCCTTGGTGGTTCAATAGCCTCTTCCAAATAGCCATCAGAAGGAGATTCGAATGCCCGGCTACTGGGTTGCACGCTCGAAAATCAACGATCCGGTCGAGTACAAGAAGTACACCGATCGGGTGCCGGAAATCATCGGCAAGTTTGGCGGCAAGGTGCTCGCGCGTGGCGGGCGCTTCAAGATCCTGGAAGGGCCGGAAAAGTTCGGCCGGTTCGTGGTGATCGAATTCCCCACGCTCGAACAGGCGGTGGCGTGCCACGACTCGAAGGCGTATCAGGAAGCGTCGGCGTTCCGGAAGAAGAATGGCGCAGGCGAAGTGGAGCTGGTGATCGTTGAAGGCGGGGATGCGACGGTGCGGTAAGGGGTAACGCGCTCAGCCCGCTAATGCACTCAGAAATTTGACGCGGAGGACGCGGAGGTAAAGGAGGAAACGACTTGATCCCGTGCCGAGCGTTGATTCGATACCGTCGACGATTCCTGCCGCTGCCGTGCCTCCGTGTTCCTCGCCTTTCTCCTCCGCGTCCTCCGTGTCCTCTTTCTGAGGTCTTAAGGCGGTAAGCGTTACTTTTTAATAGCGCTCCACTGCCCCATCTCGCTCCCCGCCTTCACCGTTCCCGCCATCTTGTCGCCGGCCACCTTGCCCGCGAACTCGCGTGCCACACCCTTCGCGTCCACCGCAGTAAAGGTGATCTGATCGCCCCATATCTTGAGCTCGCGCAGCCCGGCCTTGATGTTGCCGTCCATCTCGATGTCGCCCTTGACACGCTGAAACGTCTGCTCGAAATTCGCGTCGAGCCCCTGGAATCCCGGCGCATCGATTCGCCACTTGCCCTGGGTCTTCGCCGGCACGATCCACAGGTAAGCGGGCCGAAAGTCGAAATACGAGGTCTCATCCGGAAGCCAGTCGTCCATCGTGAATTGATGGGACACCAGGCGCGTACCCGGTTTCATTTCGAGCAGCTTCGGGCGCAGCTTGAGATTCAAACCGGGCAGGAGATACATCGTGATCACCGTCGCCTTCGAGAAATCCGATTCGAAGATGTCGGCCTTCATGAACTTCGCCTTCGCCGACACGCCTTCTCGCTGCGCGGCACGGGTCGAGAGCGTCACCATTTCCGGGTTGTACTCGATGCCCATTGCGTTTGCGCCACGCTTGGCCGCGGCGATGACGGTACGGCCATCGCCGGAGCCTAAATCGATCACCACGTCTTGAGCGGTGACCTGCGCCATCGTGAGCATGCGCTCGACGAGTTGTTCGGGGGTCGGCACCCAGACGACGTCCTTGCCGGGTTGACCGACACTCGGCTTGTAGTCGGTCGATGGGGTCGATTGCTGCGCGAGAGCCGCGGTCGTGACGAAGAGGGCGGCGGCGTAGAACGCGAGTCGGTCAATACGAAACATTTGCATACTCTCCTTCTTTCTTGGTGCCTTGGTGTCTTGGTGGTTCAATATCAATGCCTCAGGATTTCAATTTCGAAAGCGGCCAACTCGGCCGCTTGATCTCGAACACTTCGTCGACGACCGTGTAGTCGAGATAACCCAGGCGCGCGATCGGGCGCGCCTTGCGGATGTCGACCATGCCATCGGCAACCAACCGCTCGTCGATATGAATCCCGACGACGCGCCCGATCGTGAGCGTGTTCTGTTCTCCTGACTTCGGATCGGAAGGGAGCTCGACGAACTTGACGAGCCTGCATTCAAAGTGGACCGGCGATCCTTTGACACGCGGCGCCTTCACGATCGTGGACGGGAGTTTTTCCAGCCCGACCGCATCCATCTCGTCGACATCGCGGGGCGCTGGTGTGGAGCTGTCGTTCATCTGTTGGCGTTGATCCCAAGTGACCAGATTCGCGACGAACTCGCCCGTCTCGCGGACATTGCTGAGCGAATCTTTCTCGCCACCAGCGGTGAGATGGGTTCCGTTGGCACCGAAGAACACCATCGGCGGTCGCGATGAAATCGCGTTGAAAAAAGAAAACGGCGCGAGATTGACGACGCCCTGCTTGTCGACCGAGCTGATCCAACCGATCGGGCGCGGCACCACGAGCGCAAGAAATGGATTGTGGACGAATCCGAGATCCTTGAATCCCGGACCATTGCCTTCGGTACTATAGAAAATCACTCCGGCTCCTCGCGAGTCCTGCGTTGATAACGGTCATTGACCGGCTGTCTCTTCGCCCACCGCCGCAATCAGCTTGCGACCGCTGTTCCAAGGCGATATTCGCCTTGGCCGTATCGCTCGTGCGGAACAGACGATACGGCGGGCGCACGGCGACACCGGATTCTAGTCATGCATTGAAATTGCGCTGCCGGCGTCAAGCGCGCCGCGAGCCAGCGCCGCCCGGACAACCCGCGGCAGGTGCGGTGAAGCGAAACCCGCTGTCCGCCGTGCGCCGGATCAACCTCCGGATCAATCCGATCCTTGATTATCCGACCGCCCTGGTTCGGCGCGACCCGCCGAAATGGATTAGCTGCGGGGATCGCGCTGGCCGCCACCCGGCGCCGGCACGTGGCATCGGTCAGATTGACGCCAGAAAACCCAATGCGAACACGCACTTCGCCGGGTCCAGGTTCCGGGTCCGGCATGGTTCCGAGACGCAGTACATCGACCGCGGGACCGCGCTGTTCATACCACACGGCATGCATGGGTAATCCTGTGACGAAAGGCGCGGGATGCTATCACGCTCGTTCACACCCGGAAGCCGACCCGGGCCGCCATTGCTCCCCTAGAATCCAGTGGAACCCGGCTTGCCAACGGGTCGGTTGGCGATCCAGTCTGTCGCGGTCGGTCCGGCTAGGGCTGATGGGACAGATCGCATTGCACAGGGTCAACGCAGAATTCGATTCAAGGAGAGTAGCGAAATGAATAAGCAAGCCGCAACACGGGAAGAACTAGGGCTGACGCGCGCCGAATATGCCCTGCTCAAAAGTCTTTCCTCGCCATGGAAAATCCAGGACTTCATTTCGCGCATTCCCACCAACTTCGAGCCGGACGGCGACACATACCTCTCCGTTCAGCAGGTGCTGCGGCAACGACGCGCCCACTGCATAGAAGCCTCGATGGTCGCTGCCACCGCCTTGTGGATCAACGGCGAGGCGCCAATCATGATGGACATTCGCGCCATTCGCGACGACGACCATGTCATCACCTTGTATCGCCGTGACGGATGCTGGGGCGCCATCTCGAAGACGAACAATTGCACCTTGCGCTTTCGTGATCCGGTCTATCGCACCTTGCGCGAGCTCGCCCTGTCGTATTTCCATGAATACTCGAACGACGATCGCGAAAAGACCATGCGCGAGTATTCGCGCGCGTTCGATCTGAGCCGGGTCGATCCGGCGCTCTGGGTGACCAACAAGGGCGATTGCTACGACATCGTTGAGATGCTCGACGAGATCCGCCACTACAAGCTCTTCTCTCCGGTGCAGGCGCGCAAGTTGCGTCTGCTGGAAAGGGTCGAGATGCGGGCACGCACGGTCAAGCAGTTCGCCAATCCGTACGCCCGCGGGAATGGCTAGAGGGAAGCGCTGATAAGCGCCATCTCGCGCAACAATCTACTTGGTGACGCGGTCGGCGCGAAAGCGCACGCCGCGCACGCCGTCTGAAACGGTGCCGGACATGACTTCGCCCACGACCTGGGCGAAGAATGAGCGGTCGCCGGATTCACCCGCCAGAAGAAAGCTCAAGCGATCACCGCGGACAATCCCCTGTTTCACCAATTCCGTGGATGCGCCCGCGCCCTTCACATCCCCCTCGACCCGTTGATAGCGCTGCGCAAGGGTTACCGAGAGATCCCGCGCGCCGCGTCCCTCCGTCAGGCGAAGCCGCCAACTCCCCGCGACATTGGTCGGGACGACCCAAAGCATGCCCTTGTGGTCGCCAATCGTTACCACTTCATCGGGCTCCCAGTCCGGTATCCCGTGCTTGTAGGATGCAATCCGGGTACCCGGCTTCAGCTTCAGAAGCTTGGGACGCAACTTTGCGCTATGGGCCTCCGCGAGAAACAGCGTCACGACGGTGGCCTTCGAGATATCGGCGTCGAACAAATCAGCTTGCCGAAATTCGACGCGGTCCGCGACGCCCAACTCGTCCGCGCGCTTGCGGCTGGCCGCGATCAATTCAGGGTCGAACTCGATGCCGATGCCTTGCGCGCCAAATTTCACCGCCGCGGCGATCGGGATCCGACCATCGCCCGAGCCCAGATCGATCACCACGTCGCGTCTTGAAACGCGGGCCGTGCGTAGAAGCGCATCGACCATTTCTTCAGGTGTCGGCAACCACGTTACATCCTTCGCGGTGTCTGCTTCCGCGGCCGCGACAGACTTGGCGGCTTCGTCCTTGCTTTCCGGATAGGCGATCGGCGCTGCCGTCACGATCACCGCCGCAAGCAGCGTGATCGAGACGATACGAAGCGCGCCCGGACGGCCAAGCACAGCGCGTGATCGGCTGCGAGGGAGGACCAACATTAGAGGAAACACGCACATAGGATACGCCGCAACGTTGGCGATTGGCGTATCGACGCCGGCACGAAGCGTGCCGCTAAAGCATCGCGTTGTTGATCGCACCGCCGAGCGCCGCCGCGCCCCAGGCCGAGCCGTGCGCATCGAAGCTGAAGCTGAAGTGACCCGCCGCGGAATGCGCATCGCGAAACAATCGCTCGATCGGATACTGTTCGTAAATGCCGTTCGCGCCCGCCAGCGTATGCAAGGAATCGACCGCCTCGGTGCAAAGCTGGACCGCGAACGCGGCGTTCCGCTTATAAGCGAGTTTGGTCAAGCCATCCGGAATCTTGTTCGCGCAGGCATCTCGCCATGCCCGTTCACAGTCGGACCGCAGCAATGTTCGCGCTGTATGAAGTTTGGCGGCGGCCGTGGCGATGCGAATCTGGATCGCCTGGAAGTCACTCATCTTCGCGCCGGTGTAACTCGTTTGCCGCATCTTGAGGCGATCGATCGTGAGTTCGAGCGTGGCCAGGGCGTTGCCCAAGGCGGTCGAGGCCGGGAAATAGCCGGCGACCGCCATGAGCGGCATGCGAAACAACGGGCCGTCGTTGAGCTTCGCACCAGGAAAGTCGGCGCCGCCCCGGAGGGTGGTCATGTCAAGCGCGCGATACTCGGGCACGAACACGTCTTTCATTCGCATCGACTTGCTGCCGGTGCCACGCATCCCCATCACCTGCCAGTCATCGATGATCTCGAATTCGGCGCGCGGCACGAGGCATAGTCGATATCCGGCAGGCGGACCGTCCGCACGATCGCGAATCGTGGCGGCAAACATGCTCCACGGACTGAGATCGACACCGCTGCCGAAATTCCAGTTGCCGCTGATCACGAACCCACCGTCGACTTTGCGGCCACTCCCCTGCGGAAAGGCGATGCCGGCCGCCACCGGCGTATCCGGGTCGTCCGCCCAGATCTCTTCCTGTGCACGCGGGTCGTACATCGCGATCAACCACGAGTGGTTGGCGAAATTGTGGAAGTTCCACGAAGTCGACGCACAGCCGCGGGCAAGCTCGGTGGGAATGTCGATCACGGCTGGGAAGGGGAGTTCCATGCCTCCCCAACGCTTGGGCATCTGGTAGCGGAGCAGCCCGCTCTTGCGCAATTCGTCGAAGGTTTCCGGCAGCATGACGCAGGCTTGTTCGGTCCGTGCCGCACGCTCGCGCAACACGGGCACCATCGCGCTCGCGCGCGTGAACGCCTCCTCGTACGACACTTCGGCAAACGAACGAGGTTCGGCCCCGGTTTGCAAGCCGGCTGATCGGCCGCTCGGTTGATTCATCAATCCCTCCGCAATCCAATTCGCGAATTCAATGCGCCTGTTCCCAATTCGGCCCCACGCCGACGTCGACGACCAGCGGAACACGCAGCGACGCAACGCCGGTCATCAGCGGCGGCAACTCGGCGCGTACGCGGTCGACCTCCTGCTCCGGGACCTCCAGCACGAGCTCATCATGCACTTGCATCACCATCTTGGTCGCGAGCCGCTCGGCATCGATCCACTTCTGCACGTCGATCATGGCGAGCTTGATCAGATCGGCAGCGGTGCCTTGCATCGGCGCGTTGATCGCCGCGCGCTCGGCGCCGGCGCGACGCGCCTGATTGCCTGATCGAATCTCCGCGAGCCACAATCGCCGGCCGAACACCGTTTCGACGAAACCGCGCTCTTTTGCATCGCGCCGGATTTCATCCATGAAGCGCTTGACACCAGGATACCGTGCGAAATAGCTGTCGATGTAGGTCTGCGCCGTGCCCCGCTCCACCCCGAGCTGCTGCGCGAGGCCGAATGCCGACATGCCATAGATGAGGCCGAAATTGATCGCCTTGGCGTAGCGACGCTCTTCACTCGACACCTCCTCCAGCGCACGATTGAACACTTCGGCGGCGGTCGCGCGGTGAATGTCCTTGCCACCGGCAAACGCGGCAAGGAGGCTTTCATCGCCAGAGAGGTGCGCCATGATGCGCAGCTCAATCTGCGAATAGTCCGCGGACACGATCACGGCACCCGGCGCGGCAATGAATGCCTCGCGCACGCGACGCCCCTCGGCAGTGCGCACCGGGATATTCTGCAGATTGGGATCGGTGCTCGCGAGGCGGCCTGTCACCGCCGTCGCCTGTCCGTAGTTGGTGTGAACGCGCCCGGTCCGCGCATTGACCATCTTCGGTAATTTGTCGGTGTAGGTCGATTTCAACTTCGAGACGCCGCGGAATTCGAGGAGCGTCTTGGGCAACGGATAGTCGAGCGCGAGTTTCTCCAGCACCTCTTCATCGGTGGATGGCGCTCCGCTCGGGGTTTTCTTGATCACCGGCAACTGGAGCCGCTCGAAGAAAATCTCGCCGATCTGCTTGGGCGAGTTGAGGTTGAAGGGTTGCCCGGCTTCCCGATGCGCGCGCTCTTCGAGCTCCTGCATCTTTAGCCCAAGCGCATGGCTTTGCGCCTCGAGCTGCGCGACATCCACCAGCACGCCGTTCCGCTCGATCCGGAACAGCACTTCGCGCACCGGCATCTCGATGGTCGAATAGACCAAGGCGAGTTTTGCATCGGCTGCCACCTGCGCATGCAACGCGACATGCAGCCTGAGCGTGATGTCGGCATCTTCCCCGGAATACTCGGTGGCCCGATCGACGGCCACCTCTTCGAAGCCGATGCGATTGGCGCCCTTGCCGGTCACATCGTCATAGCTGATCGTCGACAGGCCAAGATGGCGCTGCGCCAAGGTATCCATGTCGTGCCGCGCGTGGCTTTCGAGGACGTACGACTGCAGCAAGGTGTCGTGTTCGATGCCGCGCAATGCAATGCCGTGATTGGCGAGCACATGCTGGTCATACTTGATGTTCTGCCCGACTTTCTTGCGGTGTTCATCTTCGAGCCATGGCTTGAGAAGCGCCAGTGCGCGGTCCGCGCCTAGCTGGTCCGGGGCATCGGGATAGACATGCGCAACCGCGAGGTAGTACGCCTCGCCCGGCACCATCGAGAACGACATGCCGACGAGTCGCGCGGCGAACGGATCAAGGCTCGTCGTCTCGGTATCGAAGGCGACCAGTGATGCGCCGTTCAATCGCGCCAACAGCCCTGCGACATCTTCTTCGGTCAACAACGTCGCGTACCGGCGCTCGATGTCTTGCGCGACCTTGGCCGGCGCGACCGTCGGTGCCGGCACCGGATCGGCGTCCGGATCACCATCGAGTTCCTTGAGCCAGGTTCGAAAGCCGAAGCGCGCGTACAACTCACGCAACTTGTCGCGATCGGGCGGCTGCGGTGCGAGATCGGCGATCGCGAAGTTGGTCGGCACATCGGTCTTGATGGTCACGAGCCGGCGGCCGGTCGGTAGCCACTCGATCGCCTTGCGCAGGTTCTCGCCCACCACACCGCCGATACCGGTTGCATTGGCGATCACCCCATCAAGGGAGTCGTACTGCGCGAGCCACTTGACCGCGGTCTTGGGTCCGACCTTCTCGACGCCGGGCACGTTGTCGACGGCATCACCGACGAGGGTGAGGTAGTCGACAATGCGTGTGGGCGGCACGCCGAACTTCGCCTGGACACCGGCTTCATCCAACCGCTCATTCGACATGGTATTGATGAGCGTGACATTGGCGTCGACCAGTTGCGCGAGATCCTTGTCGCCGGTTGAGATGATCGTGCGGCACGATTGACGCGTGGCCGCAAGCGCCAAGGTGCCGATCACATCATCGGCTTCCACCCCATCGATCACGATGAGCGGCCATCCCATCGCCCGGATCGCCTCGTACAATGGCGGAATCTGCCGGGCCAACTCATCGGGCACCGACGGACGATTGGCCTTGTACTCGGCATAGATGTCATCGCGAAAGGTTTTGCCCTTCGGATCGAACACGCACCCAAGGAGCGCCGCCTTGTGATCGGCAACCAGGCGCCGTAGCATCGCGAGCACCCCGTAGATCGCGCCGGTCGGCTCACCTTGCGCATTGCGCAGATCCGGCAGCGCATGGAATGCGCGGTACAGATACGACGAGCCGTCAACGAGCACGAGCGTTTGACCATCGCTCATTTGCAACGCGCCTCACCCACCAGGATTGATCGATCGACGATGAAAGAACGAACCGAGAAACTGCCGACGCCGGCTGCGGCTGGCCTCGAAACGCGCGATGCAGCCGCGCGAGAGGCGTGGCACCTCTTTGGCATTATGTCAGAATTTGTCGAGGCCACCGACCGCCTCAATCGCGTGCGGCCGGCGGTATCGATCTTCGGCAGTGCACGCGTTCCCGCGGGCCACGCGTACTACACGCTCGCCGAGCGCATCGCGCGCCTGTTGTCCGATGCGGGGTTCGCCGTTATCTCCGGTGGCGGGCCGGGCATCATGGAAGCGTCCAACAAAGGTGCGCACTTCGGCCGCTCGCCCTCGATCGGCCTCAACATCGAGTTGCCGCGCGAGCAGTTCGGCAACACCTATCAGGACATCAGCCTCGCGTTTCGCCATTTCTTCGCGCGCAAGTACACGTTCGTACGGTTTTCCATCGCCTACGTGGTCATGCCGGGCGGGTTCGGAACCTTGGATGAAATCACCGAAGCGCTTACCTTGATGCAGACGGGCAAGATCCGGCGCATGCCGATCATCCTCGTGCACGCGCCGTTCTGGCGGGGTCTGCTCGACTGGATGCGCGAGCGCCTGGTGAGCGAGCATATGATCAACGCCGAGGACCTCGACCTGATGCGCGTGATCGACGAACCCGAGCGGGTGGTCGAGGCGATTTTCAGCTACTACGAGAAGCGCGGCTTCGCGCCCAAGCCTGAGGAAATGAAGGGCTACCTGAATCTCTGAGCAATGGCGGACTTCGCTACCAATTCGGCTAACATCCAGACTTATCGAACCGGTACTCCATCATGCGCTTCGTCGCTTCCGTCATTCTTGCCGTTTGCGCAGGCACGGTCCTCGCGCAGGCCCCGCGCCCGCCCAAGTTCGAGCCAATCGCCGAGCCGCCGCCGCTTGCCATCGGCATCGACAACGACGGTGCCGTCGATCGCGGCGTTCGCATCGCGCCACGCTCCAACGAAACGATCGAAGAATCCCTGCCGAACGGCAAGCATGTCGTTCGGATCCGCAATCCGAACGGGACCGAATACATGCTGATCGAGGATCGCGGCGATGGCACCTACGCCAGGCAGATACCGAGCGATTCCGGCGTGCGTATTCCCCTTTGGATCCTGTACGAATTTTGATGCGCCAACCGGCAGCCCGCCCAAGGCGCGCAGATCGCTTTGCGCAGTAGCGAACCACGCCGCATCCCAAGCACCCGGTACGCCTTCAACGCCCGCGTCCATGTCAGTCTTTACCTCGGTTACGCCCGCGGAAGCCAATGAATGGCTGAAAGGCTATTCCATCGGCTCGCTCACCGATCTATCGGGCATCGCGGCCGGCATCGAGAACACGAACTACTTTCTCACCACGACGCAAGGGCGCTTCGTCCTCACACTATTCGAGAAACTCACCGCGCTCGAATTACCGTTCTATCTCAATCTGATGTCCCATTTGTCGCGACACGCCATCCCGTGTCCGGCACCGGTCGCTGATAACGACAATCAGTTCCTGGGCGCCCTGAAGGGCAAGCCCGCCGCGCTGGTGAGCCGTCTCACCGGATCTGCCGTGATGGCGCCCGAGGCGTCGCATTGCCAGCAGGTCGGCACTACCCTTGCGAACATGCACCTCGCCGGCCGCTCCTACCGTGACCGTCTTGCCCATCCGCGCGGCGCGGCATGGCGAGCGGAAACGGCGCCGAAAGTCTTGCCTTTTCTCGATCGTGATCGACAGACGCTCCTCGCCGACGAGCTCGCCTATCAATCCCGATTTGCCTTCGAGACATTGCCGCAAGGTCCGATTCATGCGGATCTGTTTCGGGACAATGTGCTCTTCGACGGACCACGGATCGGCGGGGTCATCGACTTCTATTTCGCAGGCGTCGATGCATGGCTGTTCGATGTCGCGGTGACCGTCAACGATTGGTGCGTGATGGCCGACGGGCGCATGGATGTCGGACGCGCCAAGGCGCTGCTGGCCGCTTATGCGTCCGTTCGCACTTTCACCGAGCATGAGCGGGCGGCATGGCCCGCGATGCTGCGCGCGGCCGCGCTCCGCTTCTGGCTATCGCGCCTCTACGATTTTTATCTTCCACGTCCGGGCGAGCTCGTACACGCGCATGATCCGGAACACTTCCGGCGCATTCTCGAATTGCGCGTCGCCGAATCGGGGCAGGCACCATCGCTATGAATTCATCACCGCAGATGCGCGTTGTGATCGCTCGCCACGGCTGGTTCTGGTTGCGGGACGCGTTCGCGATTCTTGGGCGCAATGTGGCGCTCTGGATGTTGTTCGCATTCACCTACCTGGTAACGCTATCCGTCCTGTCGGCCGTGCCGTATATAGGCCCGTTCATTTTTCTTGTCACGACTCCGGCCTTCACGCTCAGCTTCACCGTCATGGCGCGCGAAAGCGAAGGCGGGCGGACGATTCTGCCGGCGCTGATATTCGCGGGATTCAGGCGCAACACCATGGCAATGCTGATCCTTGGGGCCATGTATGCCGCCGGCTTCATCGCCGTCGCCTGGATGTCCACATCGCTGTTCGGCGACACACTGTCCGCGCTCATGCGCGGTCGCCTGGGGCCGGACGACAGTCCGATTGCCGCGCTGATCGGCTCGTGCGCGTTCTATCTTCCGGTGCTGCTCGCCTTCTGGTTCGCGCCGCCCTTGGTTGGCTGGCACGACATGTCGGCGCCCAAGGCGGCGTTCTTCAGCCTGTTCGCGGCGTTGCGCAACTGGCGCGCGATGCTGGTGTATGGAATCGTGTTGCTCGTCCTTTGGGGGATTGCCGCGGCGCTGCTGGCCGGCATGCTGCGGATGTTCGGTCCGGAAATCGGTCCGGGCCCACCCACGATGGATAAATTACGCCCCATCCTCATGCTGGCAACAATCGTCGCGACGCCACTCGCGCTGGCAGGCTTCGCGTTGCAGTTGATCACCTACTACACCAGCTATCGCGACGTCTTCTTGAATGAAGAACCCGTGCCGGTCAAGTCTGCCTGATCATCCGCCGGCGACCGTGATCGACCATCGTGGCGAAGACATCAAGACATTGATCGCGCCGTGCCGTCCATGACTTGACCCGCTTGATCGACGCGATCCCGAACACGCGCCGTTTGATCGGGCGCGTCGCGTCATGCATCCAATCGTTGATGGTGCGTCTTCCTTCGATCGATTGATTCAATCGTGCATTACCACACGGCACGCTTGCGGCGTCGGCGAATACTGACGCGTGGATTGGCGGCATGCTTGAGGACATGGCTGCGCGCGCTTGGCATAGTCCCGATCCACCGCGTCGTGTCCATGGTCCGGATGCGTCACGCAGATTACGCCAAGTGATCAGGGGTTCGATCGCGATGCCGATGGAGCGGAGGCAGTGACGATAGTTCAGATGGAATCGGTGTCCACGCTGCCGGGCGCATCCGCACCGGCTGACGCTCGACCCGCGCCTGCAAGGTCGATGCCGGCGTTTGTCGACCCTCCGACTTGCAGGACTTGGCTCGAAGCAGTGCCGTTGATCAACGTCGGCGCCGCGAACAGCATGCTCCAGATGCATCTGGAGCGCTTCGAAGCCGTTGAATGCACCGCCGAGTCGCGCTTTGCCACGCTCGAAGTCCTGCGGCCGGCGATCGTCACCTTGCAGCGCGAGCATGGAAAGCGCTTTCGGAGCAAAGCGCTGCCGCTGTCACCGCAGCGGCGTGAGAATCTCATGGCGGCGTCCGGCCTCTGGGACACCCTTTCGCGCGGCTACCGCCGTTGCCTTGACACGATGACGCGCCGGGATGAAGCGAGTTTGAAACTGCTCGCGCAGATGTGCTTTCAGGCGATGGATGCGATCGTCCACAAGATGGTCGACTGCCATCACACCTACGTGCAGATCGGGGCCGCGGGCTACACGGAACTGCACAGGTTGTTCCAGTGGGCGGAGCACGCCGGCCTGCACCGAACGCGCGTGCGTGACGACGTAACGCCCCCTCGCTTGCCGCAAACCTGCGTCCAACTCTATGTGAGCGCGCTGCTGTTCGAATCGTCGATGCCGCGCGAGCACCGCCCGCTTGGGCTTGGAATCATCGAGCACTGGGTCGGGAAATGGGCGTCGAAAGTCGTCGTCAGCGCAGCCCCGCCCGAACACCCGATCGTGCCGCCGCTGGTCGTGAACCTCTGCGCATCGGCGGGCGCCCGCCATACGTCCGAGCGCGAACCTGCCGAGTCGTTGCGATTCCTCGATATGACTGGAATCTCGCAAAGTCTGGAACGGCGCATTCAAGGTCTGCAAACCGGCCGCAATCCGGAAGAAGTCGGATTGGGCACCGAGATCTCGCGCCGCGATGGTGAGGCGCTGCTGGTCGCGCTCTACCGGCAATGGTGCGGCGGCACCAACCGACGCGTGAGCGAGCGGCATCGCATCGATGCGCGGGCGCAGATCAGCACGGGCATCCGCGCCGCGCACTTCTATCTGTCCAAGCGCCCATTCGAACAGCCCGTGGATGGCGGGGCATCCGCGATCACGGCGCTCCCGGAATCGCGCATCAAGGCCGCGGCCGATTACATGTTGACCAACGGAATCGTCGCCGAGGAGTGGATCGTCCGCGACGAAGGTCTAGGCGGGATCGGGCTGGTCCGCCCGCGTGACGAGCCGAACAAGACTCGACTCGCTCACGGCCAGCTCGTGTCGGTTCGGCCGCGCGGCGGCCCTACGATGTTGGTGGGGACCATTCAATGGCTGCAGGAAGCGCAAGACGGTGATCTGCACATTGGTGTGCGACTGCTGCCCGGCCTCGCTGCCCCAGTCGCGGTCCGCGTCTCGAAGGAAGAGAAATTCCTACCGGCACTGCTGATCGCGCCGGTTACCGCGTTGAATTCACCGACATCACTGCTGCTTGCGCCGGGAGCTTACGCGTCGCAGCGCACCGTTGAGGTACATGGGCGCCACCGGCAGGAAGTGCAGTTCACCGGTCTTCTTGAAAACGGCGCGGACTTCGAGCGGATTGCTTTTAGTCCGACCGGCAGACAGGCGCTCACTTAAGGATTAGGGATTCGACATGCAAATCGACCAACACGCTCGTGGCGCCCGATTCATCGAGGTCGACGATCTCAGGACGTGCGAACGATGGCTCAGTATGGCGCCACTCGCGGATCCCGAGAAGGCCTGTACAGCGCTTACGGTTCTGCTTGAAGACCTCGAGGATGCACCGCCTCCGGATGGGGTGTGGCTCGAGATCCTGGATCGATTGAGCGACGCGACGAGCCTTGCGATCGAGGAGCAGACCAAGCGCTTTAGTGGACGCCCTGTTCCGCTGACCGGCGCCGAAATCGTGGCTTTCAACTGCGTTTATGATCTGCTTACCGTGTATGGACGCGGCTATAAGCGCCTCTTCTGCGCGGCGGTCGATAGTCCGAATGCGCCCATCGCCAAACTTGCCGAGCGACTCGCCGTTCGAGCCACGCTCTGTTGTCATGAGTTGGCAATCGCACATTATCGCGCCCGCCGGGAACTGACGGCCGAGGTATGGGAAGAGCTGAACGAAATCTATCGACTGGCCGAGCAGGAAGGATTCGCGACGAAAGCGGACCCACTTGCATCGCCCGCTCGATCATGCGAGCAGCTCTACGTTGAAACGACCCTCACGCATCTTGCGCAACCCTACGGCCGGAATGCGATCGACCTTCGTTTGATTTTGAGCTGGGCAAGGAAATGGGCGGCGATGGCAAAAATCAGGTCGGCCCAATCGGAGAGCGCCGGGACCGGTGTCGATCTCGAATCCGATGAACCGCCCACCTATCGGAAAATGGGACGCGGGTTCAATCAGCCCTGGACGCGCGTCATCGATCTTCGCGTTGTAAAACAGGCCCTGCAAAACCATATTCGCGCGATCGAGAAAGGAGAGACACCCTTAGAGCCGGGTTTCACGGACGGGCAGAACGGGCAGGACGTCCTGCCGCTTCTCCATCACCTTCAGAAAGCATGGTTCGCGTTCGCACGGGCTCGGCGCTTCAAACGACGCATCGTCACGGATCGGGTTGGCGTGGTGACAGGAATACGCGAGATTTTCCCGGCGCTGGGCGGCGACACGCCGAAGCCGAAGGCGCCCGCGGAGCGAAGCTTTTCCCGATTGGACTACGAGCGTTTTCGGATCTTCGGGCGCGTTGGGGATGAGAGGGAAGGCGAGTTACCCGCGCGTCCGCGGGAACGTTGTAGTGAGGGGGGGGCTGCCGAGCGATGGGATCTTCTCGACGAGAATCCCCTCGGCTTTCGCGTCCGCCGGCGCGAAGTGGGGTCGGCGATTCATCACCGACAGTTAGTCGCGATCAAGCCGCCGAACGCAAAGGCGTTCGTGCTCGCCGACGCGCGATGGCTCATGATGGGGGTGGATGGCACGGTTACGCTTGGACTGGAGGTGCTGGCTGGGCTTCCGCAGCCGGTAACGATCCAGGCTGCGAGCTCCGACGCAAAACAGCGTGACCCGGAAAATCCTGGCGTCGGCTTTTTACTGTCGCCGATCGCCGGTTGCAAGGCTTCGCTTGTGGCGCTCCGCGGCGCGTTCGCCGTCGGCGCAATCGTCGACATCCTTGTTGGTGGAACGACTAAACGCGTACAGCTGACGGACCGGCTCGGCCAGGGCCATGACTACGATCAGTTTTCCTACAGCTCTCCTGGCGCTGCGCGGAATGCCCAGGCCGCTGAACGACAGCGTCCTGTAAGGTAAGATGCGCTCGACCCACCGATGATGAGTGTTGGACCATGGCTGGACCTGGGCGCAATGCGCCGATCCCTGTCGAGATCAAGCTGCACCAAAAATCCCGCTATATGGAGCTGACCTATCCGGATGGGCGGCGTTTCGAGCTGCCGTTCGAGATGTTGCGGGTGTATTCGCCGTCGGCCGAAGTGCGGGGGCACGGCCCCGGGCAGGAAATCCTGCAAACCGGCAAACGCGAGGTCACGATCGTAAGCCTCGATCCGGTCGGTGCGTACGCCGTCCAGCCGCACTTTTCCGATGGACATGCGACCGGAATATTCTCGTGGGATTACCTCTACGAGTTGGCGAGTCATCGCGAAACGCGATGGCGCGAGTATCTTGATCGCCTCAAGGCCGCCAACGCCTCGCGTGAACCGGAACGCGCTGCCGGTCAGCGTTGAACCGGCGCCGAAGGCCACTGCAGGCCTGGATTTGATGAGCGATTCGACTGATTTCGGTTTCCAGAAAGTGAGCGCGCCCGACAAGGCGCGACGCGTCGCGGACGTTTTCGACTCGGTCGCGTCGCGCTACGATTTGATGAACGATCTGATGTCGCTCGGCATGCACCGGCTGTGGAAGCGATTCGCGATCGAAATGTGCGGGGTTCGTCCGGGCCACAAGGTTCTCGACCTGGCGGGCGGCAGCGGCGATCTGGCGCAGGCCCTTGCCGAGCGGGCCGGCCGGGACGGCGAGGTCTGGCTCACCGACATCAACGGCGCGATGCTTCGTGTAGGCCGGGATCGCCTGCTGGATCAGGGCTCGATCCTGCCGCTCGCGCAGTGTGACGCCGAGCAATTGCCCTTTCCGAGCGGCTACTTCGACTGCGTGACAGTCGGATTCGGGCTGCGTAATATGACGAATAAGGAGCGGGCGCTCGCTGAGATGGTTCGGGTGTTGCGCGCCGGCGGTCGCGGGATCGTGCTAGAGTTTTCCAAGGTATGGAAGCCTCTGGAGCGCGGTTATGATATCTACTCATTTCGCGTGCTGCCTTGGCTGGGGCGCCGGATCGCAGGCGACGAAGCGGCGTATCAATATCTCGCCGAATCGATCCGAATGCACCCCGACCAACACGCATTGCAGAAAATGATGGAACAATGTGGGTTCGAAGGCGTCAAATACTGGAACCTTGCCGCGGGCGTTGTGGCGCTGCACCGCGGATTTAAGTACTGAATCGCGCCACATTTCGCTTTTGGAGGATTCATGAAACACTTGGCAATTGCCCTGATCGGGGCGGTCCTTGCCCTTGGACTGGGAATGAATAGCGCAGAGGCTGCCAAACGTCTCGGCGGCGGTCAATCTTCCGGCACGCAGCGAGACGGCGTCTCGCAGCGGCAAGCCGTTCCGCCTCAAGGCGCTCAACAGGCGGCTCCGGCACAGCAACCGAAGTCCGGCATGAGCCGCTGGCTCGGGCCGTTGGCCGGGCTTGCTGCGGGACTCGGGTTGGCCTACCTGCTGGGTGACCAGCTTGGAAGCATGATGATGGGGCTTCTGATGGTCGCAGGCTTGGTCGTCGCTGGTATTTTCGTCATGCGGCTGCTCAATCGCAACAAGCCGCAGCCCGCCATGCAGGGTGCTGGCGCAGGTGCCTCGCAATACAGCGGGATCGGTCAGGAGCCCGTTCGTGCGCCAACACCGCTGGGCGCAGGCGCAGCCGGCGCAACGGCAGCCCTCGCGGCCGCGATTCCGCCAGGGTTCGATGTCGCGGGCTTCGTGAATCAGGCCAAGAGCGTATTTCTCGAACTGCAAGGTGCCAATGACCGCGGTGACCTCGAGGCACTGCGCGAGATGAGCACCGACGATATGTTCGAGGGATTCAAGAAAGATATTCTGGCGCGCGGCACGACGAAGCAATCGACGCAGATCGTTACGCTTACCGTGGAACTCCTCGAAGTCGTTAGCGAAGCGGGTACGCAGTGGGCCAGCGTCCGGTATGAAGGCGCGATGCGCGATACGAGCGAAGTCGCGTCCGAAGCATTCACCGAAATCTGGAATCTGCGGAAACCGGTCGACGGGTCAGCCGGCTGGCTTCTTGCCGGGATTCAGCAAGTGTCATAAGGCAAGCGATTCGAAGCGATCGAAGGCCGCCGCAAGGCGGCCTTTTTTATTGCGCGCATGAAAGCAATCGATTGGCTACATCACTCACCCTGTCACTGCTTGCCGGTCCTATTCTGGCGGCCCTGAATCACCTATTGAAGGCCGATCCGGCGTTGCAGTTGCAGTGGCAGGCGCAAGGCGGTAAGCGCATCCGGTTCCATGCGGCACCGCTTCCTGCTCAAGCAGTCGTCATCGAGCCCTCGGGCTTCATGACCGCGACCGACATGCCCGATGGCGCAGACCTCGCGGTCGATATCCCGGTCGCACCGTTGATTTTCAGCGAGTGGTCCCGAAGATCCCTGCTCGATCGTATTCAAGTCACCGGCGATCCCACCCTTGCCGCGCTGTTCCGGGAAACGGTCCTGCATGCGGATTGGGATGTTGAAGACGAAATTGCCAAGGTAGTCGGAGACATTCCTGCGCGACGGCTCAGTGCCGCGGCGAGTGCTGTGCGCGCTGGAACGGTGGACGGCGTTGAACGGGTCGCGCGAAATTTCGCGGAGTACCTCGCCGAGGAGCGCAAGGTGATCGTCGCATCAGCGCATCTGTCGACGTTCGCCGATGACCTGTCGCAGCTTCAATCACGGCTCGACGCGCTTGACGCCCGCATCGCGCGCATCGAGAAGAAGTCGCAGGCGATGTAATAATGCCCCGCCTCCATTCCCGGCTACCGACTCCACGTGCTGTTTCGTCTTGCGAAAATCCTTTGGGTCGCCTTCCGGTTCGGACTGGATGAGTTTCCATTAGCGGCTGATTCGAGCGGCCGCCTGCAGCGTTGGGTCAAGCGGCTGTTCTTCTTCCGGCGCTTCGATTCTCCGCGCGGCGAACGTCTGCGACGCGCCCTGGAAACACTCGGGCCGATCTTCGTGAAGTTCGGCCAGGTACTCTCCACCCGTCGCGATCTGCTGCCGGTGGACATCGCCGACGAACTGGCCAAGCTGCAGGACCAGGTCCCGCCATTCCCGTCAGACGATGCGGTGGTCGAAATCGAAAAGGCGTTCGGGCGACCGATTGGCGAGGTGTTTCGCGAGTTTGTTCATGAACCGGTCGCCAGCGCCTCGATCGCGCAGGTGCATTTCGCCACGCTGCAAAATGGCACCGAAGCCGCCGTCAAGATTCTGCGCCCCGGCATCCAACCGGTGATCATGAACGATCTGGCGTTGATGGGTACCGCTGCCGCGCTGGTCGAACATGTCTGGGCCGAGGGGCGACGATTCAAACCGCGCGAAGTCGTCGCCGAATTCGCCAAACACCTGTTCGATGAACTCGACCTGATGCGCGAAGCCGCCAGCGCGAGTCAGCTACGGCGCAATTTCAACGGGTCACCCTTGTTGATCGTGCCCGAAATCTACTGGGACTACTGCACGAGCAACGTGATGACGATGGAGCGGATGAGCGGCACGCCCATCAGCCACACCGAGGCACTGCGGGCGCAAGGTATCGACATTCCGCGACTGGCCCGCGCGGGCGTGGAAATTTTCTTCGCGCAGGTGTTCCGCGACGGGTTTTTCCACGCCGACATGCATCCGGGTAACATCTTCGTGTCCACCGACGGTCGTTATATCGCCCTCGACTTCGGCATCATGGGCACCCTGAACGACGCCGACAAGAGCTACCTCGCGCAGAACTTCCTCGCCTTTTTTCAACGCGACTACAAGCGTGTTGCCCAGGCGCATGTGGCGGCCGGTTGGGTGCCGCCGGGTACGCGCGTCGATGAATTCGAGGGCGCGATTCGTGCAGTATGCGAACCGATCTTCGATCGCCCGATCAAGGAGATTTCATTCGGCAAGGTGTTGCTGCGACTGTTTCAGACCGCACGGCGCTTCAACCTGGAGGTGCAGCCACAACTCGTGCTGTTGCAAAAGACATTGCTCAATATCGAAGGGCTGGGGCGCGACCTGGATCCCGAACTCGATCTCTGGAAGACCGCCAAGCCCTACCTGGAGCGCTGGATGAGCGAGCAGATCGGCTGGAAAGCGCTGGTGCGAAGCATCCGGGACGAATCATCGCAATGGGCCGTTGTTCTTCCGCAATTGCCGCGACTGCTGCACAAAGCGCTCGTCACCGAACGATTGCGCACGGACGAGCGCGACGTTCGGAAGATGGAAGATCGATTGCGCCGGCGAACACGCTGCTTATGGATCGCATGGAGTCTGTTGATCGCGCTCGGCGTGTGGGAGGTGTACCGGCAGTTCGATTTCTGAAGGACTACGCGAGGCCGAACTCCCGGATAGCGTGCTCGCGCAGCTTGTTCTTCTGCACTTTGCCGCTCGCCGTCATGCCGATCGTGTCGAAGCTCGCAACGATGCGCATGAAGCGCGGCACACGGAAATTCGCCGCGCGGTCGCGTACCCACGCAACGATTTCGTCTTCGGTCGCGCCGGTTCCGGCCTTGAGGGTCACGTAAGCCGCGGCGACTTCGCCCAAGAGGGCGTCGGGCACGCCCACGACCTGGGCCGTCGCAATCGCGGGATGCTTCAGCAGGATGTCCTCGACCTCTGCAGGCGCGACGTTTTCCCCGCCGACGCGAAACACATCCTTCAAGCGCCCAACCATCCGCAGGCGCTCCGCCCGATCGAGCACACCAAGGTCGCCGGTACGCAGCCAGCCGTCTTCGGTGAATGCTTTGGCATTGGCCTCCGGATTGTTGTAGTAGCCGCGCATGACGCTCCAGCCACGGACCTGGATCTCGCCCTGCGTATCGGGCGGCAAGCTCGCGTTCGTTGCGGGATCCGCGATACGCACTTCAATGCCCGGATGCGTCTGCGCGAGCCCATTGATTCGCGACGCAGGCGGATCCCGATAGTCACTCATCACCACATTCGGCGAGGCCTCCGACAGACCGTACGCGACACAGATATCTTTTGCGCCGAGCACATCGATGATCCGTCGCACGGTCTCGGGCGTTGCCGCGACCCATCCGCCGCGCAGGACCAGCCGCCGGCGTGGAAAATCGGCATGACCCATCAGCATCTGGAAGATCGTGTCGTTGCCGGAGGTGAGGGTGCAACGCTCGCGCTCCATCATTTCGAGCGCAGCGGCTGTCTCGAATGTCGGCAAGGTCACGAGGCAGGCGCCGAACACGAGCGACATCAGCAACGACAGGGTCGATCCGCCGACATGAAAAAACGGCCGGCAGTTAAAGTACCGGTCGTGCGCGCGGATACCGATGCGCAAGCCCGCTGCCCAGGCATTGCGAAGCATGTTGTCGTGCGTGAGCATGACGCCTTTCGGATGCGCGGTCGTGCCCGATGTAAATTGAATCAATAGGAGATCATCGGGGTTGACCCGTGACATCGCGCCCGCAAGCCGGGCCTTTGACACGGACGCACCCAAAGCGAGAAAGGCGTCCCACGAGAGGGCGCCATTGGGAACATCCGTGCCGACCGACACAGCCTTCGCCAAGACCGGCAATCTGCTGCCGGGCAGTTGCGTATCGATCGCGGGTTCCGCTTCGCGAACAAACGCGGCGAAGTCGATGTTAAGAAATCGATCCGCGAAAACGAGTGCTTTGCAGTCGGCCTGTTTGAGGCAAAACGCAAGCTCGGTGGATTTGAATCGCGTATTGACCGGTACGGTCACCGCGCCGATCAGCGCCGCGCCGAAGAAGGTCGTGACCCACTTGTCGTCGTTGCCCAGTAGAACGCCGACAAAATCGCCGTGGCGGATCCCAATCGCCATGAGCGAACGCGCAACGCCCAACGACTCGGATTCCAGGGTGGCGAAGTCGAGCCGGCGTAGCGCCGTGACCAACGCCTCGTCGGCGCCGCGCGTCGTCGCCGCGGCATGCAAGACTTGACCGAGCGTCGTTGGCCTCCAACTCATGATTTGGATCCGAATGCATCGATGCCCGAGCGCCAGCCGGCTCGGGACAGGTTTTCCTCGATGGCAAGTAGTTCCGTGGCGAGCGCGCCGCGCGGGTCGAGTTCCACGCCTTGATCGATCGAGCGTTTGGCGAGCCGCATGGCCTCGGGCGGTGCCTCGCGGATGGTCTTCGCGATCGCATCGAGCGTGGTCTCGAGCGCCTCCGGTGCGACGATCCGGCTGACCAGCCCCGCGGCACACGCTTCCTCGGCATCGAGCTTGCGCCCGGTAAACATCATGTCCTTGGCCAGCCGCTTGCCGATGATTCGTGGCAATCGCTGCGTTGCGCCGACCGTTCCCCATAGTGCCTCGGGCGTGCGAAAACTCGCCGCGCGGGTGGCGACTATGAAATCACACGCCGCCGCGATTTCACAACCGGATCCGACCGCCGCACCGGTGACAACGGCGATGCTGGGCATCGGCAGCCGTTCGATGGCGTCATAAGCCGCGAACGCCTTCAGGCGACGGGCACGCATCTCATTCTCGTCCATCCCCTGCCGTTCCTTCAGATCGGCACCGGCGCAGAACACCGGCCCGATCGCGCGAATGACGACCAGTCGCACTGTGCCATCCGCAGAAGCCGCGACCGTGCTCGCAAGGATGCCTTCGCACATCGCGGTGTTGAGCGCATTGCGACATTCGGCGCGATTCAGCGTGATCGTCGCGATGCCACCCTCGATGTGAAACAAGACCGCCGATGCCGTCATATTGCTTTCGCCTCCCGCAAAGCGGCAATGCGTTCGCGCGAGTAACCCAGTCGCTCGGCGAGAACACGGTCGGTATGCTCACCGAGCGCGGGCGGATAGCTGCTCGCCGGATTGTCCCAACCGTCGAGCTTGAACGGCATCGCAAGAAATGGAAATGCGCCGATGCGCGGATGGTCGAAGGAGGCGACCATGGCGCGGGCCAGCGTGTGCGGATCGGCCAGCACTTCGTCGACCGCCTTGATCGGTCCGGCGGGCACCCCCACCGCATCGCATGCAGCGCAAAGCGCATCGCGTGGGCGAATGGCAATGGCGGCGGAGAGGCCAGCCATGACGATGTCCCGATTTCGCACGCGCAATGAATTGTCCGCGAACATGCTCGCTTTCCCCCACTCTTCGATTCCCAACACCTTGCACAACGGCAACCAGTGCTGATCGCTCGCGGTGATGTGAACGAACGCGCCATCGACGCAGCGAAAAGTCGCCGACGGCACGCGACCGGGATGCTCGGTGCCCAATCGTGCCGGCACCTCTCCCAGTGCGAAATAACGTGCCGCAGCCAGCGTAAGCAGGGCCACTTGTCCGTCGATCATTGAGAAATCCACATACGCGCCGCGCCCCGATTGGGCGCGTCCGGCAAGCATGGAGAGGATCGCGATCGCCACCCACAGACCCGAGGTGAGGTCCGCGACCGGCAGACCCGGTTTGACCGGGCCGCCATCGCGTTCGCCGGTGAGGCTCAGCATGCCGCCCATCGCCTGGAAAACCGTGTCGTAGCCTTTCTTATCCGCATACGGGCCGGTCTGACCGAATCCTGTGCACGAGAGGTAGACGATGCGATCGTTGAGCGCGCGTATCGCATCGAAGTGAAGCCCGTATCGCTTCAGCGTGCCGACCGGGAAATTTTCGATGAAGACATCGGCTTGCCGCGCGAGATCGCGAATCACCGCTTGACCCTCGGGCGAGCGCAGATTGACGGTGATGGACTGCTTGGTGCGATTGAACGCGAAGTAGTAGGCGCTTTCACGCGCATCGCCGCGCTCGACAAAGGGCTCGAAGCCGCGCGTCTCGTCGCCCATGCCTGGCTGCTCGACTTTGATCACGGTCGCGCCGAACTCCGCAAGGATCATGCTTGCGAACGGACCGGCGAGCACCCGCGACAGATCGAGGATCGTTACATGGTCTAGGGGACGCATCGGGATTCCAACGACGGCGGCAGCGGAGCATGCCGACTGCACGGAGTCATATCCGGGGGTCATATCCGGTTCACCGCCATCGCGTCACAGCAACGGCGTGCGGAGGGTTCGTTGACACCGTACACCAGTTCATCGACACTGACAACGATCCGGCACGATCCGGCACACACGATCCAGCACCCTCGCGCGGCCACGCGTGGTCGCCACAAACTTCCGCGCTATCGACCCGCTATCGATTCGCTAACGATCCGCTTTCGATTCGACATGTCAGCCAGCAACGCATCCAACGCCGTCGTCATTTGCGAATGCTTTGCGCGCGACGGGCTGCAGAATGAGCCCGATTTCGTGCCAACGGATCTGAAGCGTGCCCTCATCGAACGCTTCGCGGAACTTGGCTTTACGCGCGTCGAGGCGACCTCCTATTCAAACCCGAAAATCGTTCCGCAATTCGCTGATGCGAGCGAATTGTTGCGGCGGCTCGCGCGGCGTGAGGGGGTGTTCTACAAGGCAACCTGCGCCAATCTGAGAGCCGTCGAGCGGGCGTGCGCCGATCGCGAAGCGGGCATCGGCGTCAACGAGATTTCGTTGCTGGTATCGGCGAGCGAAGCGCACACGGCGAAGAATCTGCGCTCAACGCGAGAAGATCAATGGCGGACCATCACCGACATGGCAGCGGCCGCGATCGATCGGTTCCGGCTGGTCGGTGTTGTGTCGGTCGCATTGGGGTGTCCCTTCGAAGGCCGGGTCGATCCAGGCGTCGTCGTCGATGATGTCGCGCGATTCGTCGACTTGGGCGTCCATCATGTGGCGATCGGGGACACGACCGGCATGGGTTCTCCCCGCGCGATTCGCGCGCTCTTCCAGCGGTTGATGCGCGAATTGCCGTTACTTGTCCCGATCGCCCATTTTCACGACACGCGGGGCACCGGCCTCGTGAACTGCGTCGCCGCGCTGGAAGCCGGTGTGCACCATTTCGACAGTGCGTTCGGCGGCGTCGGCGGACATCCTGCCAAAGTCAAATACGGCGGGGGCTATACCGGAAACGTCTGTACCGAGGATCTCGTCAATCTGTTCGAATCGATGGGCGTCGCGACCGGCATCGATCTCGATGGGCTGCTCTCGGCCGCGGCTTTCTGCGAACAGGCGCTGAACCGGTCGCTGCATGGCCATGTCACGCGCAGCGGCCTTAATCCGCTGATCGCCAAGGCCGCGTCGCTATAATCGCCCATGGCGCACGACGCGGTGACCGTCCGCGAATCCGGATTCTTCGCATGGTGCCGTATCATGAGCATTCGCTGATCGGAAAGGCATGATGAATCGTTGGGGAGGCGTGCTGGCCGGTGCGGTGCTGATTGCGGGCTGCGCGGCATGGCGCGCGCCGTCGGTTCCAGATGCCATCCGCGCCCCCACCGGGGATACTTTGGCGCACACGGCCTATGCGAAAGGGGTGCAGGTCTACCGGTGTGTGGCGCTCAAGGACGATGCCGCCAAGGGCGAATGGGCATTTCAAGGACCTGAAACCGAGCTCTTTTCCAATACCGGGATGTCCCGCCTGATCGGCCGGCTCACGTCGGGCCCGACCTGGGAAGGCATTGATGGCAGCAAAGCTTCCGGCGAGATCAAAGCAGCCACACCCTCGCCGGCCCCGGAGTCCGTGCGGTGGTTGCTTTTCGAGGTGACCTCGAAGGCGGGGAACGGCCTCTTCGGAAACCTATCATCGGTGCAGCGCGTCGATACCGCCAGCGGCCGTCCCCCACCTGGGAACTGCAGCAAGAACCAGTTGGATGCGACCATCCGCGTGCCCTACACCGCAACGTTCCACTTCTACACGCGCTGATCACCGGGCGGCGACACTGTGATAGGCCGATTGATCGCGATCCGCGCCGACATCACCCAGCTCGCGGTGGATGTAATCGTCAATGCGGCCAACGGCACCTTGCGGGGTGGCGGTGGTGTCGACGGCGCCATCCACCGCGCGGCCGGCCCCGCATTGCTCGCCGAGTGCCTGACCCTGAATGGGTGCGCGACGGGCGCGGCGAAAATCACCATGGGATATCGCCTCGCGGCTAAGCATGTGATCCATACCGTGGGGCCCGTCTGGTACGGGGGAACCGCGGGTGAACCCGTACTCCTCGCCTCGTGCTACCAAACGAGCCTCGCATTGGCCCGCTTCCACAATCTGCGCACGATCGCCTTTCCTGCGATCAGTTGCGGGGTATATGGTTACCCGATGGAGCAGGCATGCCGGATTGCCGTTCGCGAGTGTCGGGCGTTCATAGACGCGTCGGCCATGCCCGAGACCATCACCTTTGCACTAAACGACGATTCGGCCCTGGGACTTTATCGGCGGGCGCTCGGAAGCGGAACGCCGGAAAGCGCGGATCTCTGACCACCGAAAAACACCCAGGCTCACGGTAGGATCGACCGGTGGCACACTCGAACGCCTCCTCGCATCTCGCGCGCTACCTGCTTGCCGCTTACACGTTTCTTGTGGTCTATGCGAGTCTGCATCCTCTGCGCGGGTGGCACGATCGGGGTGCGAGCCTGTTCGTTTTTCTGGAACCCGCCATTCCCCGGTATGTCACGGCGTTCGATATCACCGTCAACATCGCGGCTTACCTTCCCTTCGGCTTTCTCGTCGTGGCCGCCTTGCATCCAATGCGCTGGGCGACGGTTGGCGTCGTCATCGCCCTTGCGGCGAGCGCGGTGCTAAGCGGCGCGATGGAAGCCCTGCAGACGCTCCTGCCGAATCGTGTTTCGTCGAATCTCGACTTCGTATTGAACATCGCTGGTGGATTCACCGGTGCGATCGTAGGTGCCTGGTTCGCGCCGCGCCTAATCGATAACGAAACAGCCCGTCGATTACGCCTGACGTGGTTTCGACCCGGACCCCGGACGGATCTGGGGCTCGTCATCGTCGCCCTTTGGCTGTTCACCCAACTCAATCCGGAGACGCTCTTGTTCGGCACCGGTAGTTTGCGGGGCGCGCTCGAGTCCGTGCCCGGTACGCTGCATCCGGCGGAGGTGTTCGTCGGCGTCGAGGCGGTGGTGGCCGCGGCCCACCTGGTCGCGGCGGGGCTCTTTGTCGGAACCCTCGTGCATCCGCGTCGCTCGATCTGGATGATCGTCACGTTAGTGGTGGCCGGTGCGATCGCGATGCGCGCATTCGCCTTCGCGGCCCTGTTCGCCCCCGAGAACATGTTCAAATGGGCGACTTCCGGCGCGCTTCAAGGCTTTGTCGCGGGGCTGATGATGCTTCTGGTGATCGCGCGGCTGCGACGCTCGGTCCGCGTTGTGATCGCGTGCCTCTTCTTCATGTTCGCGACCGCGCTGGTCAACGTCGTGCCGGGCAATCCCTATACGGCCAATGCGCTACAGGTCTGGCGGCAGGGCCACTTTCTGAACTTCAATGGACTCACCGGATTCGTCTCGACCATCTGGCCGTTCTTGGCGCTCGCGTATCTGCTGTTCGCGGTGATCCCGGTGGGGCAGCGGCGTCGCGAAATGGCCGAGGACTAGACGCGATAAAAATCCTGCGGCTCATCCACGCTCGCCTCGCGAAACGCTTCTCGCCGCCCGATGCACTGGCGACAGCGCCCGCAATGGACCGGCTGACCAACAACGCAACTGTAGGTCGCTGCATAGTCGACCCCGAGCTTTTCGCCGCGACGGATCACCTCCGCCTTGCTCATGTCGATGAAAGGCGTGGCGAATTGAACATCCCCAAGCAGCCCGCAAAGAAGGCGGAATTGCGCGAGAAACGCATGGGAAGCACTTGGCGAGGCGAGCGTGTCCTCCCTGGTCAAGGCGAGAAAAAGCTTGCGCGCACCCAGATTCGCCGCGAATGAAAGACCGAGGGACAGCGCGACCAGATTGCGATGCGGCAAAGGTATGTTCGCCTTGCGCGCCTGGACGTTTCGAAACTGCTCACCGACGCTGGAAAAGTCAAGCGCGACCAACTCGACGCCTTGCGGCTCGCAGTGATACTCCGCGGCAACACGCTCAAGACGAGCGCCACGCTGGCCATAGTCGAGGAAAAGCGCCTGGATCGGCACCCCGTCGGCCGCCAAAGCGTGAATGAGGGTGACGCTATCGACGCCCCCGGACAGAAGTACGACATTTGCTGCTTCCATGATGGCAAAGCGTAGCACGGAGGGCGGTCGGTATAATTGCATCGTTTCCAGCCTGCGGATCGATACGGTTCGCCCTGTCCGTTCCGGGCTCGAATGCTCCTTCGACGCGGTCAGTTCAGTCCGCCCCTTGGATGTTTTCTCCTTAGCGATTCAAACGCCACCATGAGTTATTACAAGCATCACGTTTTTTTCTGCTGCAATCAGCGCAACAACGGCGAAGCGAGCTGCAACGATCACGGCGCGAGTGATATCCGTGGTTACGCGAAGGACCGCGTCAAAGCGCTCAAATTGTCCGGGCCTGAAAAGGTCCGCATCAATCAGGCGGGTTGCCTGGATCGCTGTTCCGAAGGCCCATGTTTGGTCGTCTATCCGGAAGAGGTCTGGTACACGTATGTAGACAAGACCGACGTCGACGAAATCATCGAAGAGCATCTGCAGAACGGTCGTGTCGTCGAGCGCCTGCGCATATGACGCGACCGCCGCCCGAGCAGGTCATGCTGGCGGGGGCCGCTGGGGCGATTGAAACGGTCATCGAGCTTCCCACCGATGCTGCGCGCGGCATCGCACTCGTCGCGCATCCGCATCCGCTCTATGGAGGGTCGCTCGAGAACAAGGTCGCGCAGACCCTGGCGCGCGCCTTCGTGGAGCTTGGATACGTCGCGGTTCGGCCAAACTTCCGCGGCGTCGGCGCCTCCGAAGGTGTGCATGATCACGGTATCGGTGAAGCAACCGATCTGGCGGGTGTGGCGCATGCCATGCGACAACGATTCGGCGATCTGTCGCTCGTGCTCGCCGGATACTCGTTCGGCGGCTTCGTTCAAACGCTTGTTGCCGCCCAGACGAATCCCGCGCGTCTTGTCCTCGTGGCGCCGGCGGTCGGCCGCATTACCGGCGGCCGCGACTATGAGACCGGACGTGTTCCCGAGGACACCGTGGTGATTCATGGCGACGCCGACGAGACCGTGCCGCTTTCGAGCGTGCTGGCGTGGGCGAATCCGCAGGAGCTGCCGATCGTGGTAATCCCGGGCTGCGATCATTTCTTTCATCGCAAGCTCCACGTCATCCGCGCGATCGTCAAGCGCGCATGGCCATCCTGACGGTCAAGGCGATTCAGAAATCGTATGGCGCAGGCCCGGTCGTACGCGGGGTCTCGTTCGCGATCGAAAAAGGCGAATGCTTCGGTCTGCTCGGTCCGAATGGCGCGGGCAAGACCACGACGCTCAGGCTTTGCCTTGGCTTGACCAAGCCCGATAGCGGAACGATCGAGCTCGACGGTCACCCAATTCCCGCGCAGGCCCGACAGGCGCGGCATCGGGTGGGCGTCGTACCGCAATTCGACAATCTCGATCCCGACTTCACCGTCGAGGAGAATCTGTTCGTATTCGCGCGTTATTTCGGTTTGCCGGAAAGTGAAGTCCGGCCGCGCATCCCCGCGCTCCTGGAATTCGCCGGCCTTGAAGGGCGGGCGCACGAGCCCATCGCATCGCTCTCGGGTGGCATGAAGCGACGCCTGACGCTCGCGCGAGCCCTGGTCAACGATCCGGCCGTGTTGGTGCTGGACGAACCGACCACAGGCCTCGATCCGCAGGCGCGCCATCTCATCTGGGAGCGCCTGCGTCGACTGCGCACTGAAGGCAAGACCATCATCCTCACGACCCATTTCATGGAAGAAGCGGAACGCCTTTGCTCGCACGTCGCGGTGATGGACAACGGTACCCTGATCGCCACGGATACGCCACGCGGGCTCATCCGCGCGCATATTGAGCCGCAGGTGGTGGAAGTCCATGGCGAAGGCGTTGTCGAGTGGGCGCGCGCCGCGGCACCGCCTCTTGCGAAACGCGTTGAGCTGGTGGGCGAGACGGCGTTTTGTTATGTCGATGCGGTGGATCGCATCGCCGCCAATCTTGCCGGACATCCGGCGCTTGCGTACCTGCATCGCCCCGCCAATCTGGAAGACGTTTTTCTGAAGCTCACCGGCCGCGATTTGCGCGATTAAGACGGTGACCCTCGACTTCAGTCCGCCGCGTCTTTCGCTCCGCTTCATCTCGGTGTGGCGGCGCAATGCCTTGGTCTGGCGCAAGAGCGCCGGAACATCGCTCCTCGCGAATCTTGGCGATCCGCTCATCTACCTTCTTGCACTCGGCTACGGCCTGGGCGCGTTGATCCCGCAGGTGCAAGGGGTTCCGTACATCACGTTTCTCGCCGCCGGGTCGATCGCATTCTCGACGATGAACACGGCAACGTTCGAGTCGTTCTACTCGGCGTTCTCCCGCATGCATGTGCAAAAAACCTGGGATGCGATCATGAACGCGCCGCTCGATCTGGACGATATCGTGCTCGCGGAAGCGGTCTTCGCGGCAACGAAAGCATTCGCGGCGGGCGCGGCCATTTTGCTGATCGCGACCTTGCTCGGTGTGGTCCGGTCCCCGGTGGCCATATTGATTCTTCTGGTCTTGCCGGTGGTCGGATTGTGCTTCGCGGCCCTCGGACTGATGATCACGGCGCTTGCCCGCATGTATGACTTCTTCACGTACTACTTCACGCTCGTCGTGACGCCGATGGCGATGATGAGCGGCGTGTTTTTCCCGATCGAACAGTTGCCGCCCGCGATGCAATTGTTCGCGCAATTGCTACCGCTTGCGCACGCGGTGCAGGTGATTCGACCACTGATGCTCGGAGAATTTCCGCCGCACGCACAGGTCTCTCTGGTCGTATTGCTTGCGTACACGATCGTCGGGTTCTATGCTGCGCTGATCCTGCTCCGACGCCGTTTGGCGAGCTGAAGGGCACCGACATGCTTTGGGTGAAGGCGTTTCATATCATTTTCATGGTGACCTGGTTCGCCGGATTGTTCTACCTGCCGCGCCTGTTCGTCTACCACGCGATGGCGAGCGACGCGCCAAGCCTGGATCGCTTCAAGATCATGGAAAGCAAGCTCTTCTACGGCATCATGACACCCGGCGCCGTGTTGACGATCGCGTTCGGAATCTGGCTTTGGCTCGGATACGGGATCAGCGGCGGTTGGCTGCACGCGAAACTCGCCGTGGTGGCATTGACGATCGCCTACCACCTCTGGTGCTGGAAGATTCTCATCGCATTCAGGCATGATCGGAATACACGGACACACCGTTGGTATCGCCTGTTCAACGAGGTCCCGGTGCTGTTCCTCATCGCGACGACCCTCTTCGTCGTCGTCAAGCCGTTCTAGGATTCCCATGACGGTTACGCTCGAATCGATCCGTGCCGCCGCCCGTCTGATCGCGGATGGCATCGTTCACACGCCGTGCACCGTCTCGCGCACGCTCTCCGAGATCACCGGCGCCACCGTCATCGTCAAATTCGAGAATCATCAGTTCACCGCGTCGTTCAAGGAACGCGGTGCGCTCAACGCCCTCGCTCGCCTTGCCCCGGATGCGCGCCGCCAAGGGGTCCTTGCGGTATCGGCCGGCAATCACGCGCAAGGCGTGGCGTACCACGCGCGCCGGCTCGACACGCGGGCGGTCATCGTGATGCCCCGCTTCACCCCGCATGTGAAGGTCGAACGCACGCGGGACCATGGCGCCGAGATCGTGCTCGCCGGGGAAACCTTCGACGAAGCCCGCCTGCATGGACTGGCGCTTGCAAGCGAGCGCGGTCTCACGATCGTGCATCCCTACGACGACGAAGATGTGATCAGCGGACAAGGGACCGTTGCGCTGGAAATGCTGGAGGCTTTCCCGGATCTGCAATGCTTGGTCGTGCCGGTCGGCGGCGGCGGGCTGGTGAGCGGCATGGCGATCGCCGCGACCGCGCTTTCGCCCGGAATCGATATCGTCGGGGTCGAGACCGCGGGGTTCCCTGCGGTACATGCCGCCTTGCATGATGCGGTGCCGACGTTTTCGATCACGACCATCGCAGAGGGCATCGCCGTCAAACAGCCGGGCGCACTCACGTTGCCCATCATCCGGCGTCTGGTAAGCGAGATCGTGCTGGTCGAGGAGGGCGACATCGAACAGGCGATCCTCCATTTGCTCGATATCGAGAAGTCCGTCGCCGAAGGCGCGGGTGCGGCAAGCCTCGCTGCCTTGCTCGCGGCACCGGAACGGTTTCGTGGTCGAAAGGTCGGTCTCGTTCTTTCCGGCGGAAACATCGATCCATTGCTGCTATCGGACATCATCGAGCGGGGCATGGTCCGCGCGGGCCGCCTCGCGCGACTTCGCGTTCAGTTGCGCGATCTGCCCGGTGCCCTCGCGAAGGTGACGACCTGCCTCGCCGATGCAGGCGCCAATATCGAGGAGGTCCACCACCAGCGCGCGTTCACCAATGCGCCGGTCTTGTCCGCCGAAGTGGAATTCGTCATTCAAGCGCGCGGTCGCCCGCATATCGCAGACATCCTGGATCAGATGGCACGCGCGGGATTTCGCGCCGAGTTGATCGGTAGTCCGGTTTAGCAGCGATCGAGCCGTCCCAATGGATGCGTCGCAGTTCCGTGCGTTCGGTACCTTGCATGCGCTTGCGCTGATAACGATCGCGCTCATCGCGGTGGCGCTTGCCCGGCACGGACATGGTCGATCGCGTGGATCACCGATGATTCGATGGATCGGCGTACTGGTGGTCGCGGAGTGGCTCGCGTTTCACACATGGAAGGCCATGCCACCCGAGCTGCGAGCGTTCGAAACCCTGCCCTTGCAAATGTGCCATTGGACGTCCCTGGCAGCGGGCGCCTATCTCGCAACCCAGTGGAAATGGCTCCGGCCGCTCCTTTATTTCTGGGGATTCGGGCTATGCACCCAGGCGCTCATTACACCGGTATTGAAGGAGGGGCCGGGCGATCCGATCTACTGGCATTTCTGGTTGAGTCACGGAATGATCGTCGTGGCCGCCGTCTACGCGTTGGTCGCCGACCGGTATCGACCGTCTTGGCGCGACTACAAGATCGCGTGTCTGGCCACGGTAATCTACGGAATCGCCGTTCTTCCGGTGAACTTGTCGATCGGGGCCAACTATGGTTTTCTCGGGCAATCCAAGCCGGATCAGCCGACCATCGTCGACTTGCTCGGCGCGTGGCCGCTACGCCTCGTCGCAATTGTTGCGATCGTCGCGGGTGTCATGGCCGTATTGATGTTGCCATGGCACCTCGCGCAACGCTACGCCCGATGATGGCAGTCGCGATCGCGCTCGTCGCCGCATTGTCCATCGCCCCCGCCATGACCGTCGCCCGCACGCAGATGTCGTCACTTCTCGAACCGGGAATCTCCCTTGAGCTGGCAAGATGGCGAGCACGGCACTATCGGGACATTCGCTATCGCATCGATGCGCTGGTGTCCTCCGATATCGATATCTTGCGTGGCACGATCGAGATCGAGTTCACGCTCGACAGGCGCGTCGCGTTGATTCTCGATTGGCGGCCCGGACCACGATCGGATGCGCGGGTGGAAGCGGTCAATGGCCTCGCCGCTCGCGGCGTCCGCTTGGAAAACGATCACATCATCATTCCCGCCGAACATCTGCGGGCCGGTGTGAATCGATTGCGTATCGACTTCTCATCACCGATTGCCGTGTCAGGGTCCGGTCTCACACGCTATCGAGACCGGGAAGACACGAGCGACTATGTCTATTCGCTGCTGGTGCCTGCCGATGCAAGCACGGTCTTCCCATGCTTCGATCAACCCGATCTGAAGGGACGCTTCACGCTGGCTCTTGATGTGCCCGCCGCCTGGCAGGTCGTGGCGAACGCGCCGGTCGCATCCGAACAGTTCACCAGCGGCGATCAACGCAAGGTCGTCCGATTTCTGGAAAGCGAGCCGATCAGCACGTATCTCTTCGCGTTCGCGGCGGGACCGTTCGACATCCTGACCGGAACGGATGGCGACACGACTCGCCTGTTCGTCAGGCGTTCACGCTCTGCGCGAGCGCGGGCGGAAGCGCAAGAGGTGCTGCGCCTCAATCGCGCGGCGATCCGGTACTTCGAGTCGTACTTCGATCATCGATTTCCGTTCGCCAAATATGATCTCGTGCTGATCCCGGAGTTTCCCTACAACGGCATGGAGCACGCCGGCGCGACATTTCTGCGGGAAGACGCGGTCCTGTTCCCATCTGTCCCAGGCGCGGCCGATCATCTGCGGCGGGCGAATCTGATCTTCCACGAGACATCCCACCAATGGTTCGGCAACCTGGTGACGATGCGCTGGTTCGACGACCTGTGGCTGAAGGAAGGCTTCGCCAATCTGATGGCGGCCAAAGCGGCGGCGGCAATCGTACCGGAGCTCAATCCGTGGATCGCGTTTCTCGCCCTCAAGACCAACGCGTATCGTACCGATGCCACGCAGGGGACCACGCCGATATGGCAAGCGATCCCGAACCTGTCCGCCGCGAAGTCAGCGTATGGCAGCATCGTCTACAGCAAGGGACCGGCGATTTTGCGGCAAGCCGAATTCGCGATCGGCGAGGACGTCTTTCGGCACGCTGTACGGGCGTTCGTCCGAAGACATGCCTATGGCGCAGCGAGTTGGCGAGATCTGGTAGGCGTGCTCGAGAATTCGTCGGGACGTGATTTCACGCGCTGGGCAGGTGCCTGGATCAAGCGCCGGGGCATGGCGAAGATCACGGTGGATTGGGCAGGTGATCCCGTTACCGGTCTTGGTGACGTGGTCATCCGCCAAACCAATACACTTGGTGACACGGGCCTTTGGCCGCAACGGATCCGCGTGCTGCTGGGTGACGACGGCTCGGGCGATAGGGTCGTGGATGTGGCGCTCTCGGGGCCCCGAACGCGCGTGCCGACGCTACGAGGTACCAGGATGCCATCGTATGTCCTCATGAACGACCAGGACGTGGGGTATGGCTTGTTCATGCTCGATGCGCGCAGCCGCGCGTACTTGTCCGAGGCGTTACCCCGAATGCGCGATCCGCTCCGCAGAGCACTCGTATGGAACGCGATGTGGGATAGTGTGCGGGAAGGCGAGTACGCGCCGGGCGATTTCGTGGCACTTGCGATCGCAGGGCTCACCCATGAAACGGACGAAATCACCCTGACCGCGCTACTCGCGCGGATGCAGATCGCGGTTCGCTGGTACCTGTCCGAGGCCGGGCAGATGCTGCTTGCGCCAACGGTTGACCAAGCGCTGATCGCCCGTATCTCTACGGCAAAGACGCCCGGACTGCGCATTACCTACTTTCGAGCATTGGCGGCGGTTGCAGCCAGTAAAGATGGACTGATCTTCCTTAAGGAACTCGTGCAGAACCAGCGGCACTTCCAGGACATGCCATTGTCCATTCGCGATCACCATCGCATCATTCAACGGCTGGCGACGGTCGACATGCCTGCGTCCGAAACGTTGATTCAAGCGGTCAATGCGCAGAGCGACAACGATGAGGGGCGACGTTATCGATACGCCTTGGCGAGTGCGCGAAGCGACCAGAAGCGAATGCAATTCGATGCGTTCCTAGGCGATCCGACCCTGCCCGAGGCATGGATCGAAGAGGCGCTCGGCCCGTTCAATGCGCCTGAACATGCGGAACGGACGAGCCCATATCTCGCCAAGGCGCTCGAAGCGCTGCCGCGTCTGAAGCGCGAGCGAAAGATTTTTTTCGTCAATCGTTGGCTGGACGCATTTATCGGCGGGCAACGCAGTGCCGAGGCGCTGGCAGAGGTTCATCGATTTCTGGATGCACACCCCACGCTCGATATTGATCTGCGTCGCAAGGTCCTCGAGGCGACCGGAGAGCTCGAACGGACGGTGAGCATTCGCCGCCGACACCTTCAATGACAGCACCCTTTTCATTCTTCGCACCGTGTCCGCGCGGTCTCGAGGATCCGCTGGCCGCCGAACTGCGCGCGCTCGATGCAAGCGATGTTGCAGTGGTTCCCGGTGGCGTCCATTTCCGCGGCACGCTCGAGACCTGTTATCGGGTGAACCTCTGGAGCCGCATCGCGTCCCGGATCCTGCTGCAGATACGGCGCGGCGAATACAAGTCCGATCAGGATCTCTACGATCTTGCGCGAACGGTGGATTGGGGGAAATGGTTCAGTCCGGATCAGACGATCCGCGTCGATATCACCGCCATTCGCTCGCCGCTGCGCAGTCTCGAATTCGCGACGCTGCGGGTGAAGGACGCGATATGCGATCGATTTCGGGATGAAGCGGGGCGCCGGCCAAGTGTCGATACACGTTCACCGGATGTGCGCATCAGCGTATTCCTGACGCAAACCGACGCGACCTTGTATCTGGACACGTCAGGCGAACCGCTGTTCAAGCGCGGTTATCGCGGCGAGTCGGTGGAAGCACCGCTGCGTGAGAATCTGGCCGCCGGCATCCTGTCACTGGCCGGATGGACGCCGGAGGAAACACTCCTCGATCCGATGTGCGGCAGCGGCACGTTCTTGATCGAGGCCGCATTGATCGCGCACCACATCGCCCCTGGCGCGAATCGCGAATTCGGATTCGAGCGGCTCATCGGCTTCGAGGCGGATCAATGGAAACGATTGCAAAAAGAGGCGCGCGATTCACGACGGCCCGATGCGCGACCCGGCATTCATGGCAGCGATCGCGCGGAGCAGGCCGTTCGGGCGGCCGAGGATTCGTTGCGTGCGCTTGGCCTTGAATCCTCGGTAACGCTGAAGAAGGAAAACGCCTTGCATGTCGAGCCGCCCACGAGCGCGGGCGTTCTCGTCTCGAACCCGCCCTACGGCGTGCGGATCGGCGAGGAGGCTCAATTGCTTAGCTACTTTCCGCAATTGGGAACCACGCTGAAGCAGCATTTCGCCGGTTGGTGCTGCTACTTCCTGACCGACGCAATGAATTTCCCCGGTCTGGTCCGGCTACGCGAGTCGCGCCGCACGGTGTTATTCAACGGCGCGATCGAATGCCGCTTGTTCGAGTTTCGGATGGTGCCGGGCCATGTGAGGAAAAAGCCCGCCGCGCCGCCGGTCTAGTGTTGGTCGCTTTAGCTTTAGTGTAAGGCCGCGGCGTTTCGACATTCGATCCCTACGACTTCATGATCTCCAGGTGCCCGAGGCCCTCGCCAAGGTCCTTGCCCTTGGATTCCTTGCTCTTCAGCTTGATCATCAATCGCAGATCGTTCATCGAATCGGCGTTGCGCAGAGCATCTTCGAAGGTAATCGCGCCGGCGTCGTAGAGTTCGAACAGATGCTGATCGAACGTCTGCATGCCGAGCTCGCGCGAGCGCTTCATGATCTCTTTGATCTCGGCGACTTCGCCCGCGAATATCTTTTCCGAGATCAACGGAGAATTGAGCAGGATCTCGATTGCCGCGGCGCGACCCTTCGATTCCTTGCGTGGCACGAGCCGCTGCGAGATCATCGCCCGCAGATTGAGCGATAGATCCATCAGCAGTTGCTCGTGGCGTTCCTCGGGAAAGAAATTGACGATGCGATCGATGGCCTGATTGGCGCTATTGGCGTGCAAGGTCGCAAGACACAGGTGCCCGGTCTCGGCAAACTGGATCGCATATTCCATCGTGGCGGTGTCGCGGATCTCGCCCATCATGATGACATCGGGTGCCTGTCGCAGCGTGTTCTTGAGGGCGGATCCCCAGTCGTCGGTGTCAACGCCGACCTCGCGTTGCGTGATGATGCAGTTCTTGTGCGGATGCACGTATTCGACCGGATCTTCAATCGTGACGATGTGTCCGTACGACTGCTCGTTCCGGTACCCAAGGAGCGCGGCAAGCGTTGTCGACTTTCCGGATCCGGTTCCACCCACGATGATGACCAGTCCGCGCTTTGTGAGCGCGACATCCTTCAATACCGACGGAAGCTCAAGATCGGTAAATGTCGGAATGGTGGAGTTGATAAGCCGCATGACCATGCCGATCGAGCCCTGTTGCACGAAGGCGTTCACGCGAAATCGCCCGATGTTGGCGGGCGTGATCGCGAAATTGCACTCTTTCGTCGCTTCGAACTCCGCCGCCTGCCGATCGTTCATGACGGAGCGGGTGAGCTCGGCGGTGTGCTGCGCAGTGAGTACCGTTTGGGAAACCGGTGTGACGCGGCCGTCCATCTTGACCGCCGGTGGAAAGCCGGTGGTGATGAAGAGGTCGGATGCCTTTTTCGTTACGACGAGCCGGCATAGCTCGTACATGAATTTCGTTGCCTGATCGCGTTCCATCTGTGCGTTCCCCGCGGTGTTGTTCGATTCGATTCGCCGCGGTCAATGACAGGCGACGATGATTGTCGTGCGGAGCCTTGTCAGCCTGGAAACAGATCGCGGTTGACGGCGCGGATGCGTGCCTCACTTGGGCTGACAATGTTCCGGCGCACCAGGTCCTGCAGATTCTGGTCGAGCGTCTGCATGCCGAACTGTTGTCCGGTCTGAATCGCCGAATACATCTGGGCAACCTTCGACTCGCGGATCAGGTTGCGAATGGCGGGTGTTGCCACCATGATTTCGTGGGCGGCGACCCGGCCGTTTCCGTCCTTCGTCTTCATCAACGTCTGGGAAATAACCGCCTGCAGCGATTCGGACAACATCGCACGCACCATCTCTTTCTCCGCCGCGGGAAAAACGTCAACGACACGATCGATGGTCTTGGCCGCCGAGCTGGTGTGCAAGGTACCGAATACCAAGTGACCCGTTTCGGCGGCGGTCAGTGCGAGGCGAATCGTTTCGAGATCCCGCAACTCACCGACCAGGATACAGTCCGGGTCCTCGCGCAACGCCGATCGCAGCGCATTGGAAAATGACAGCGTATGCGGTCCGACTTCGCGCTGATTGATGAGGCATTTCTTCGATTCGTGGACGAACTCGATCGGATCCTCGACGGTGAGGATGTGGCCGAATTCGGTCTCGTTAAGATGATTGACCATGGCGGCAAGCGTTGTCGACTTGCCCGACCCGGTCGGACCGGTCACCAGCACCATCCCGCGCGGTTTGAGCGCCAATTCGCCGAACATTTTCGGGGCATTGAGCTGCTCGAGGGACAACACTTTGCTTGGCACCACCCGCATCACCGATGCCGAGCCACGCTGCTGCATGAAGGCGTTGACGCGAAATCGCGACAGACCCGGAACGTCGAACGAGAAGTCGCACTCGAGATTCTCTTCGTAGTTCTTGCGCTGCGCATCGTTCATGATGTCGTAGATCATCGCGTGGATCTGCGAATGATCCATCGCCGGCAGATTGATGCGCCTGACATCGCCGTGCACGCGAAGCATCGGGGGCAGTCCGGCCGACAGGTGCAAGTCCGAGGCTTTGTTCTTGACAACAAATGCGAGCAGCTCGGTGATGTCCATATAGAATTTCCTTCGGGGTTGCGGATCGGGTCTGCGCCGAGGTGTTACGAATACTAGCGCCACCGTTCGAGCATCCCGTCGAGACGGGTTTTCAAGCGTTGTCGACCGGCGATAACACACACGCGATTGGACGACTTGGCCGAAACGGGAATCCCGCTCAGATCAGGGAGCTCGGGCGATTATGGACACACTGCAAAATTCGCTGCAAGGCGTCAAATCACGCATCGTCGCGGCCGCCGCATCTGCGGGCCGCGATCCTCGTGACATTCTTCTCCTCGCTGTATCCAAGACGTTCGCTGCCGATCGAATTCGGACTGCGTTCGCCGCGGGTCAAACACACTTCGGCGAGAACTACGTGCAAGAGGCAATCGAGAAGATGGCCATGCTTACCGATCTCGCGATCACCTGGCATTTCATCGGACCGATTCAGAGTAACAAGACCCGACTGATCGCCGAGCGGTTCACATGGGTCCACGCGATAGACCGGAGCAAGATCGCGGAGCGTCTTTCTTCGCAGCGTCCGGCATCGCTTCCGGCCCTGCAGGCGTGCATCCAGGTGAATACCAGCGGTGAGGCGTCGAAAAGTGGATGCGCGCCCGATGCGGTGGTCTCGCTTGCGAAATCCATTGCTGCAATGCCGGGCCTTCGATTGCGCGGCCTGATGACCGTTCCTGAGCCGACCTCGGACGTGGCTCTCCAGCGATCACGGTTTGAATCCCTGGCCGCGCTTCGTATTCAGTGCGTCGCGGCCGGCGTCGCGATGGACACTCTCTCCATGGGAATGTCGCTCGACCTTGAGCAGGCGATCGCGGCAGGCGCTACCATCGTACGTATAGGCACCGCCATCTTCGGCGAGCGGAGGGCCGGCTAGCTATCCGTACGAGGCGCGGCCGGGCGCCTCGCGCCAATTTGCCGGTCGGATCGGACAGCGAGGATAAGAATCGATGAAGGTGACGTTTGTTGGCGGTGGCAACATGGCAACCGCGCTGATCGGAGGGATGATCGGTCGCGGTTTTTTGGCAGCGAATATCCAAGCCATCGAAGTGCTGGCGGCAGCCCGTACCCGCTTGTTAGAGCAGTTTGGGGTGCGATGCGCAGCCGCCGCGGCTGAACTCGGGATGCTCGGTGATGTGGTCGTCATGGCGGTGAAGCCGCAGCAGATGCGTGAGGCTGCGATCGCGATCGGCGCCAATCTTGGCAATGCACTTGTTCTTACGATCGCAGCGGGCATCCGGTTGGTCGACCTATCGCGCTGGCTGGGCGGCGCCACGGCGCTGGTGCGGTGCATGCCGAATACGCCGGCGCTGATCGGCGAGGGGATTACCGCCGCCTATGCCGCGCCGACGGTCGATGCCGCGCGGCGGGCCGATGCGGAGATTATTCTTGCCCCCGCCGGGAAACTTGTCTGGGTCGATTCAGAGGCACTGCTCGATCCGGTAACGGCGGTTTCCGGCAGCGGCCCGGCCTATGTGTTCTATTTCATTGAAGCGATGCAAGAGGCTGCCATCGAGCTTGGGCTCACGCCGGCCACCGCGCGTGCCTTGGCTTTGCAGACGTTCCGGGGCGCAACCGAGCTTGCAGCCCGTTCAGACGAATCACCCGCGGAATTGCGCGCGCGCGTGACCTCCAAAGGCGGCACGACCGAGCAGGCGCTCGCATCATTCGAGCGGGATCGCGTCAAGGAAGCGATTCAACGCGGTATTCGTGCAGCAAATCTGCGGGCGGGAGAGCTCGCCAACCAGTTCGGAAAGGACGCCTAGACCATGCTTGGCCAGATCGGAACCTTGCTCGTTGAGACGGTCCTCGGGTTGATCGTCTATCTTGCATTGTTGCGTTTCTACATGCAGGCGTTTCGCGCGCCGTTTCGAAATCCGGTGGGACAGTTCGTGCTGGCGTTTTCCGATTGGGGCGTACAGCCACTGCGCAAATTGATACCGGGCCTGCGCGGCATGGATTTCGCGAGCCTGGTATTCGCGATCGTGCTCGAGCTCATCATGGTAGCGATCACGAAGGCGTTCATTCCTGGCCGCAGCGTTTCCATGGGCGAGTGGCTCATTCACTCGACGATCGGCATCGTCGGCGCCAGCATTCATCTTCTGATTCTGGTCGTACTGATCGACTTCGTGCTGTCCTGGGTCAACCCCTACACGCCGATTGCGCCTGTCTTGTCGGCCCTGACGCGGCCGTTCTACGGATTCTTTCGCCGGTTCATCCCACCGATCGGCGGATTCGATCTATCGCCGCTTCTGGTGATTCTCGCCTGCCAAGTCGGCTTGATCGTACTGAGTCACGTTGGGCGGTCGATCCCCGCCTTGTAGCAAGCAAGAATCGTTGCATCGCGACCGTCATCGGCAGTCAGACGCTCGCGCCGGCGGCGTCAGCTCCCCGAGAAAACCGTTGCGCCGTTCACCAGGGTGAAGCGCACGATGCCCGCAAGCTCGGTGCCAAGGAACGGTGTGTTCTTACCTTGGCTGCGCAAGGTCTGGGGCGAGATGCGTACCTTCGCTTCGGGATCGAACACACAGATGTCGGCACGGGCACCGACATTCAATGTGCCCGCCTCGATGCCCAACACGCGCGCCGGTGCGCAAGTGATCGCCGCCAGTGCGCGGTGCATGGGCAGCTTTGCTTCCCGCGCCCACTTGAGCGTGAGGGGGAGCAGCAACTCAAGCCCGGTTGCGCCGGCCTCGGACTCACCGAACGGGATTTGCTTGGCGTCTTCATCGACCGGTGTGTGATCGGAGCAAAGTGCATCGATCGTTCCATCGGCAAGGCCGGCACAAAGTGCATCGCGGTCGCGTTGGGTGCGAAACGGCGGCACGACGTGAAAGTGCGAGTCGAAATACCCGATGTCGGCATCGGTGAAGTGCAGATGATGCGCGCCGACGTCGCAGGTGATCTGCAATCCGCCTTGCTTTGCGGCGCGAATGAGATCGACACTTTCAGCGGACGATATCCGGCAAATGTGTACCCGTGCCTTCGACTCGCGCACCAGGCGGAGAATCGTCGTCAACGCGATCGTCTCGGCGATCGTCGGGATACCCGGCAAGCCCAATCGGGTCGCGACCTCACCGTCATGCGCGACGCCGTTCTTGGCGAGGAACGAGTCCTGCGGGCGCAGCCATACCGCGTAATTGAAAGTGGCCGCGTACTGGAGCGCGCGCCACATCAGCAGCGTATCGACCAGCGGAACGTCGCCTTGGGAAAATGCCACGCAACCGGCTTCCGCCAGCACCGTCATCTCGGCCAGACCCTCACCTTCGAGCTTGGCGGTGAGGGCGCCGAGCGGATGCACATGCGCAAGACTCAAGTTCATCGCGCGACGCGTAAGCATTTCCACCAGACCCGGCTCATCGAGCGGCGGATCCGTATCGGGCGGGCATACGAGTGTCGTGACGCCCCCGGCGACGGCCGCTTGCAGCTCCGATGCGAGGGTCGCCTTGTATTCGAATCCGGGCTCGCGCAGTCTGGCCGCAAGATCGACCAGACCCGGCGCGACGATCATGCCGCGCGCGTCGATGGTCCGATCGGCCTTGAATCCCGCAGGCGATTGACCCACGGCCACGATGCGTTCGTTGTCGACGAACACGCCGCCCTGTCGCTCGACGCCGCTTACCGGGTCGACGATCAGTCCATCACATATTGCGACACGCATGGTCTGGATAGCCCTAGTGACTCGCAACGATCGACATTACCGCCATGCGCACGGCAATACCGAACGTCACCTGCTGGAGAATGACCGATTGCGGCCCGTCGGCGACGCTGGAGTCGATTTCCACGCCGCGATTCATCGGGCCAGGATGCATGACGATCGCATCGGGCTTGGCCAACGCGAGTTTCTCCGGCGTCAGTCCGAAGGTCTTGAAAAACTCTTGCGCCGAAGGGAGCAACGGACCTCGCATGCGTTCGTTCTGCAGACGCAACATGACCACGACGTCGCAATCCCGCAATCCTTCTTTCATGTCGCGATAGACGCGAACGCCGAGCTGTTCGACGCCAACCGGCATGAGGGTTTCCGGCCCGATTGCGCGCACGTCCGTCGTCCCAAGCGTATTCAACGCATGGATCAGCGAACGCGCGACGCGCGAATGCAGAATGTCGCCGACGATGGCGACACTCAGATGCGTAAAGTCCTTCTTGAAATGGCGGATCGTGTACGCGTCGAGCAGACCCTGGGTTGGATGCGCGTGGCGTCCGTCCCCGGCGTTGATCACATGAAAATGGGGTGCCAGATGGCGTGCGATCATGTGCGCGGCGCCCGACTGCGCATGGCGCACGACAAACAGATCCGCGTTCATCGCCGCGAGGTTGTCGATCGTGTCAAGCAGGCTTTCCCCTTTGGATTGGGAAGAGGTGCCGATATTGAGATTGACGACATCGGCGGACAATCGCTTGGCCGCGATCTCAAAGGTGGTACGCGTGCGCGTGGACGACTCGAAGAAAAGATTGAACACCGACTTGCCGCGCAAGAGCGGAACTTTCTTGACATCGCGTTCCGCCACGCCGATGAACGAACTCGCCGTGTCCAGGATGCTGGTGAGGATTTCGCGCGGCAGCCCCTCGATCGTAAGCAGGTGGGTGAGTTCGCCGTTGGCGTTCAATTGCGGATTACGCATCGAGGACTTTCGGGGAATTCAGTCGCAAGGAAAGCTTGCCGGCCGCATCGCGCTCCAGTTGCAGCTTTTTTCCGGCCGGAACTTTGATGACCGCGCCCACGAATTGCGCGGCGATTGGCAATTGCCGCTCGTCGCGATCCGCCAGCACGACCAGCCGCACGGACTTCGGTCGACCGTAGTCGAAGATTTCGTTCAGCGCGGCGCGCGTGGTGCGTCCGGTATAGAGAACGTCATCCACCAAGAGAAGCTCTCGATCGTCGACGTTAAACGGTACCTGGCTCGGCTTGACCGATGCGTGCAGGCCCGAGCTCGAGAAATCGTCGCGATAAAAAGAAATATCGATTCGGCCAAGCGGCACCTGCAGTCCAAGCTCGCTGTGTAGCCGCTCCGCCAGCCAGGCTCCGCCGGTTACGATGCCGATCATCCCGGTTTCCTTCGTGACGATGGGCTTCAGCCTTGCGACCAGCGCCGCGATCAGCACGTCGGCGTCAGGTAGGTTGCTCATTGAAATACGCCTCGAGAATCAAACACGCAGCCATCGGGTGGAGAAGCATCTTGTCGGACTTACCGCCACGGCCCATCTTCGACAGCTCCTCCTGTGCTTCAATCGAAGTAAGCCGCTCATCCGCGCGATGCACCGGCAAGCCGAACCGGCCGCCAAGTTGACGCGCGAACCGATCCGCGCGCTCGGTAATCGCGTGGCGGGAGCCATCCATCGATACCGGCTCACCGACCACTAGCCGACCGGGTCGCCATTCCTCGATCAGCCGTTGGATTTGCGCGAACCGATCGGGTCCGGAACGTGATTCTATCGTCGTCAGCGGATGCGCCGAACGCGTCTCGTCGTCACCCACCGCGACGCCGACGAAGCGCTCCCCAAAGTCGAAAGCAAGGACCGTGGACGCGCTCCGAATCGCCCCCTCGCCTGGACGCGCGGGGCTTGGCTTCGTGGATGGCATGCGAAACCCAGGCGCGATCTAAGCGTGTCCCGCGACGTTATGGAGTCTCGCGAAATCCACACCGAGGAGCTCCATCGCCGCCGCCAACCGCTCTTCCGCAGGCAGATCAAATACGATCGAATCATCCGCTGGAACAGTCAACCAAGCGTTTTGCGAGAGCTCATGTTCGAGTTGCCCGGCCGTCCAACCCGCGTATCCCAAGGACACGAACAATCGCGACGGACCGCGACCGGCGCTCACGGCTTCCAGAATGTCCCGCGATGTGGTGAGACCAAGCCGGTCTTTCACCTTGAGGGTGGACTTCCACTCACCGCTTGGCTGATGCAGGACGAAGCCACGATCGGTCTGGACGGGCCCGCCGAAGTAGACCGGCAACCCACTGAACGAGTTTTCCGAAAGGGGAATCTTGACCCGCTCGAACAGCGTTGCGAGCGTCATGTCGATCGGGCGATTCACGACGATCCCGATCGCGCCCTGATCGTTGTGCTCGCAGATGAAGGTGAGTGAGCGCGCAAAATTCCGATCGACCATGCTTGGCATGGCGATCAGGAAATGGTCGGTTAGATCGACGCTGGACACGTTGCGATTCTACACCGGGCGATCCCGGGCAGTGAATGGCTTGGCAACGCGCCAGCCGCGCGGGCGGTGCCGCGTAGTCAGTTCGGACGATGTCTTTGTCGGATGCGGTTATCCCGGTGCCAACAGCCGCTCAGTGCGCCTGTTTCGCCGCCACTAAATACGCAGCGTGGAGACTGCGCGCCTTGTCGCTGAGATAGCCCGCGACGGTGTTTAGTAGCTCTTCGTCGCGGTACGGCTTGCCGAGAAAGGCGTTGACGCCGATTTCCATCGCGAAGGTGCGATGCTTGTCGGCGGTTCGAGACGTAACCATCACGATCGGCAGATGCTTGAGCGTGGCGCGCGCTCGGATATGCCGCGTCAGGTCGAATCCGTCCATGCGGGGCATTTCAATGTCGATCACCATCACATCGGGCACGAGTTCGTCCAGCTGCTCGATGGCATCGACCCCATCACGTGCGGTCACGACGTGGTAACCCGCACGCGACAACAGGCGTCCGGTGATCTTACGAACCGTCAACGAATCGTCGACGATCATCACGATCGGGTCCATCGCCAGCGCCGCCGGCTGATGCACTGCAACCGGCACCAGCGGGGCATCGGCGTCTACCGCGAGTTCTTTGACGGCGACAACGACTGGATTGAGAATGAGTACGATCTCGCCTGACCCGAGCACCGTCGCCCCGGTTATGCCCGTCACGCGCGCAAGCAACGGCCCGGTATTCTTGACGACAATCTCTTGATTCCCGATGATTTCGTCAACCTGGACGGCGACGAGGGCCGAACCGCTTCGCACGAAGATGACCCATGCCAGCCGCTTGGCTTCGGGAGGGCTTTGGTTGTCGCCGAGAAGGCGTGGCAGATAGTGAAAGGGCGCTCGTCGATTCTGCCAAACCGCGACGCCTGTTCGATAGGCCTCGGCCAGCTCATCAGCCCGGACTTTTCGTACCTGCTCGATGAGAAGCCCGGGGATCGCATACTTCGCGGCGCCGGCCTGAATCACAATCGCCTGGGTCACGGCGAGGGTGAGCGGCAGAAAGACGATGAAACGCGCACCCTTGCCGCGATCGGTCGTGACTTCGACGCGCCCACCCAAGGCGACGATTTCGCTTTTGACGACGTCCATCCCGATTCCGCGTCCGGCGAGCTGGGTGATCTCCGTGGCCGTGGTGAATCCCGGCAGGAAGATGAGATCGGTAAGCTCCGCTTCGGTAACCTGTCCGTCCGCTTTAACCAGGCCGCGCTCGATCGCCTTGGTGCGGATGCGATCCAGGTCGATTCCGCCGCCATCGTCCGCGACGGCCATCATGACCTCGTTGCCTTCTTGTCGGATCTCGATGCGGATTTCTCCGACCTCCATTTTTCCGGCCGCAATGCGCGTTGTTGGCGATTCGATGCCATGCGCGATCGCATTGCGGAGCATGTGCTCGAACGGCGCGGTAATGCGCTCAAGTACACTTCGATCGATCTCGACCTGACTGCCTCGAATATCGAGCGTCGCGCGCTTGCCCGCATCCTTGGCCGCCTGGCGAACGATGCGATATAAGCGTTCCGACAGGTTCTTGAAAGGCACCATCCGAACGCGGAGCAAGTCCTGCTGGAGTTCTCGCGACAGGCGCGACTGGGCAAGCAGTGCGGCATCCGTTTCATCGAGTGAGCGGGTGATGCTCTGATGCACCGCGGCGACGTCACTTACGCTCTCCGCCATCATGCGCGTGAGTTCCTGAAAGCGCGTGTAACGGTCGAATTCGAGAGGATCGAACTGCCGGTCCTTTTCCGAGGACTGAACCATCTTCGATTGAATCTGCGTCTCCGCCTGGATCTCGATTTCGCGCAACTGGCTTCGAAGCCGGCTGATGTTCTCGGTCAGCTCTGACAGCGTCGCCTTCAGCCCCTTGACTTCACCCTCGATGCGGCTGCGGGCAATTGCGACTTCGCCCGCTTGATTCACCAACCGGTCGATCGCGTCCGCGCGCACACGCAGCAAAGCGACGCGTTCAGGTTCCGCAGCAATCGCCGGGGCAATGGCCTGCCCCTCGGTCGATTCGAATTGCACGAAGGGGTCATCGGGCGGAGCGTCCGCATCCGCTAGTCGTTGTTGATCGGAATCACCCGACTCGGCGCCAAACGGCGCGTCGACCATGTCGCGAACCACGGTCGGTACGGCGTGAAGACGCGCCTGCACGGCGGGCGAAATAACCGGATCACCGCCCTGGAGTCGCTCGAAGAGCGCGCCGACTGCGTCGTATTGGACTTCCAGATCGTCGAAGAACGAGAGCGGCAGGGGCGAGAGCAACACGGCATTCTCGACCCGATTCTCCATGTCGTGCAGCAGCTCGCCCATATGCATGGCACCCGCCATGCGTCCGCTGCCCTTGAGGGTATGCAACAGCCGCTGGAGCTGATGCCCGATATCGGCGTGTTCGGGCGCGGCGCGCCAGGCGCGAATCGATCCTGCGATCGCAGGCAGCAATTCCTGGGCCTCGGCGGCAAACAATTCGAAAACCTCGGCATCCACGTCGTCGCGAACCAGGACATCCGCGAGCCGGATCGGGCTGGCGGGTGGAATCGGGGCAAAGACGCGTGGCGAATCATCCGGGGACTCGGCAACACGTTCAAACAGGCGAGGTATTTCAACGGGTTGCTCACCAGAGACAACCGGCATGTCCTCATCAGGTGGTGCAGAGAGCGCTTCGAATTGATTCGCGTCCCACACTTGAAGCGGGAAATCGTCGTGGTCTGCGGTCGCGTCGTCTGGCGAATCCGCGAAATCGAGCGACGTTGCAGGAACGGGCTGGCTGAAATCGCCAAGCCCTTCGTCGGTCGTCTCGGGGAGGTCCTCTTCGCTGCCTTGTTCGATGATATCGATTGGATCATCGCGATAAATTGAATGCGGCGCCGACGCTGCAACGCCCAATTCGTCCCTGAATTGTTGCAACCGAAGGACCAATTCCGGCGTCGCGCCCGGTTCGTCGCGCGCAGCCACCGCCTGAACCATTTGATCCAATGAAGCGATCGCCTCGCCGATCGTCGCGCGCATAGTCGCATCGACGGCGCTGCCTTTGAGACCTTCCAGTGCGACTTCGAGGGCACTCGCGACATCGCGGATCGCGCCGAACCCGACGCTCCCGCAAACTCCGGCCAACGTGTGCGCCGGCCGCAGGTCTTCCTCGGTAACCGGGTGTCCCGCTTCAATACTGCCCTGCATCGCGTGGAGCGCGTCGATGTGTGCGTGCGCTTCCCCGAGAAAAATCTGGAAGAGTCCCGGGGTCAGCCGGCGGCGGCCAATGACGACCGCCGTATCACCCGCATCAATCGCCGCCGCCTTGGCGATGATGGGCGCCTCATCGGGCAGAGGCTTGTTTCCCTTGAGCGCGGCAACGGCCGCGGCAAAAAGATCCCTGCCGTCAGCGACGAGTTCGAACACCGCGGAATTCGCCGGACGCTCGTCCTCCAGACAAGCGTTCATGACCTTTTCGACGGCCCATGCGGCTTCGGAAATGCTCGTGAGGCCAACCATGCGGCCACTACCCTTGAGCGTGTGGAAGCCTCGCCGGATCGTACGCAGATGTTCGATCACGGCCGGCTGGATGCGGGCTAGCTCCAGATATTCATCGATGGTCTCGATGACCTCGCCGGCTTCCTCGATGTAGACATCCAACAGCTCTGCATCAATGACTTCCCGCGGCGCGTCCGCGAGCCGTTGCACTTCGGCGGAGGGCTCGGTCGTCCCGACGTCGATCGGTGTGAGCCCGGCAAGGGCCTCCGCGATATCCGACTGGACGGGCATCACATCATGCTTGGATAGCAGCGAAAGCGCTTCCTGTGCCCGCATTTCCAGGTTGGAATCGGCGGTGAGCGACGCGTCATGCTGCAAGGACTCCACATGCTGTCGCAAGTCTTCTTTGCGCGACGGGTCGTCGGGACTTGCGTGCCAGGCTTCGACAAGATTCTGCGTATCGCGTATTTGCTGCTCGAGCTGCACCTCGACCGTCGTGGATTCGGACGGAGCCGGCTCAGCCCGGCGCACCGGGGGAATCGGTCGCATTGCGGCATTAAAGTCCGCCTTGCCGTGCTGGAGTCCACTGACATAAAACCCAAGTCCGGAAAGCGTCGCGGCAAGATTGTCGAACTCGATTTCCGTCGGCACATACGTGGCGCCGGCGAAATCCCGGATCCGGCGCGCGCACTCCGTAAGGGCGCGCGCCGCCTGATCGTCGTTGAGTATGCGAAACGCGCCGATGATCTGCGAGATCGGCCTCTCAAGTCTGGGCAGTTCGGTTCTTCGACCTTGATCGCGGAAGTAGGCGTCCAGCCCTGCTTCGATCTCGCGAAGGTTGGTCTGGATCTCGCCCATCAGTTGGGCGATCGCGATCCGTTCCTGTGCTTGGCGCGATATTTCATCGAGCAACTGCGATGCGGGAACGAATTGAGCCGGCCCGTCCTCGCGAGCGTTCCGCAAACGCGCGGTCATCGCTTTACATTGGAGCGCGAATTCCGAGGGCAGGGTGCTAAAACGCTCGATCGCGTCTTCCGTGAACAGGAGCGCGGTCGCTACCTCGAGCGACATGGATTCCGACGGCGCGCTTAGCGACGGGGCGAGGCGATTGGCGAGGACGAGCAGCTCATCGATGAGGCGCGTGAGTTCCAGGCGTCCCAGCGGTTCACTGCGGTCGCGCATATGCGTGACCTGCTCCGTAAAGGGCTCAATGCTGTGGATATGCCCGGCGGTGTACTTCATCCAGGCGGACTTGGCCGCAAGGACCGCTTCTCGCATACCGCGCAGGCGCGGAAGGAGCGACGAATCGTTTGCCTGCAGGTCGAACGAGATGGGAACCGTTCCGATCAGCCCGTAATTCTCCTGGGCAGTACGCAGACCCTCGGTAATCGGTTCCGCGCAAGCGGTGTGATAGAGGACCTCGCGCAACAGCCGCTCCGCGACACCCGGGGCACCATCAATCAACCGCTTGATCTGGCGTTCGATTCGATTGCAGAGCCTGGGTACGCCGGCTTCGTCGGGCATCGCGCCCGAAGAGATGCCATCCAAGAGGGTGCTTGCGGCACTCCAATACTCGCGGGCCGCGGAATCGGATTCGGCCGTGTTGATCCCAGCCACGGCCAACTGCATTTCGCGCATCCCATCGCGATCCTTGCGGAGCCACCGCAAGAATCCGCGCATGAACCGGGATCTCTCGGTACGCAGTGTTTGCGATCGGTCAACACCATGAATCGGGCCGCGCGTAGAGCGTTCGCGTCGATGCGCGGGCCCGGGAAAATAGAGATCCGTCGGGTGCGGCGCCGGCCGGCCACGTTCGACGACGACTTCCCGATACACCGAAAACAGCTTGAGAGGCTGATTCGGCTGGCCCGCCAACAGTTGGTCGAGGTACGTCGATATGGCGCCGATGCATCGTTCCGCGACGTCGGGTGCCGTTGGCTGCGCGGTGCCATCGCCGACATCGGCGAGCAGCCCTTCGATCTCCTCGGAGAACTTCGCGACGCCGTCGAGACCCACGATCTGCAGCGCACCGTGCACCTGATGAAAGTGGGTCTGGCAGTGATGGATCTGCGTCAAATCGTCCGGATGGGCGACCGACGCCCGCAGCGCCGCCACCGCGCGGGTCAGCGCTTGATCAATTTCACCCTTCACCCAGGTGAGTGGGCCGATGTCGAATTCGCCGGTGCTGGCCATGATTTTGCGTCCGATCGCCTACAGCGAGGGAGTTCTAGAGCTTGAAGTTCGCAACCGAGGCTTTAAGCTCGTTCGCGAGGTGCGACAGTTGACCAATGGACACGGCGGTGTGCTTCGTTCCCTCGCTCGCCTGCTTGTTGATCGTGAGAATGTCCTGCATGTTCGAGGCGACTTTACCCGCCGTCTGCGCCTGACTTTGCGCCGTGATTGAGATTTCCTCGATCAGGCTCGCCAGGCGCTTTGACACTTCGCCGATCTCGGCAAGCGCCTGGCCCGCTGCATCGGACAGGCGCGCGCCTTCGACGACGCCCTGTGTGCTGCGTTCCATCGCGGATATCGCGTCCTGCGTGTCCGTCTGAATTGTTTTTACGATCGCAGAGATCTGTCGCGTCGCCTCGGCGGAGCGCTCGGCCAGGCGTTGCACCTCTTCGGCCACGACCGTAAACCCTCGCCCTGCCTCACCGGCGGACGCCGCCTGGATCGCTGCGTTTAGGGCGAGCACCTGCGTGCGTTCGGTGATGTCCGAAATCAATTCCACGATCTCACTGATCTGTTGCGATGATTCGCCCAGGCGCTTGATGCGCTTTGATGTGTCTTGAATCTGCGAACGAATATCGTTCATGCCGACAATCGAGTCCTGCACTGCGGCTGCGCCCTGCTCCGCGGCACTGAGCGACTGCCGCGCGACGCTCACCGAGCGCGACGCACTGCCCGATACTTCGTTAATCGCGCGGGCCATCTTGAGCACGGAGGCACTTGCGTTCTGGATCTGTTGCGATTGCTGTTCGGTGGCCTGCAAGAGACGCTCTGACGTGTCGTGTGCCGATGCCGATGCCTCCGTGACCTGCGCGGCCGCGCTATTGATCCGGGACACGAGGACGCGCAGCTCCTCGATCGTGAAGTTTACCGAATCGGCGATGGCGCCCGTGATGTCCTCGGTCACTGTTGCGCGAACGGTCAGATCACCATCGGCCAGGTGCCGCATCTCGTTCATGAGCCGAAGGATCGAATCCTGGTTTGACTTGTTGCGGTGACGCTCCTCACTCACTTGGCGAGCGCTTTCTCCCGCTCTTGTCCGACCGTCGTCGCGAAACGTCTTGGCAATCAGTGCGACGATGCCCGCCGCGGCTAGAACGAGCACGCCCAAGAGGACATACAGCGGACCCGTTCCGGACTGCGTTTCATATTCCTTGCTCAAATTGTCCGCGCTCAACAGCAGTGCGCCGGAATCCCTCACAAGAAGGCGGGCCGCCTGCTTGCCAACGGCCAGGCTTTGGAGATTCGAGATGATGGTTCCAATCGCCTTGTCAAATTCCTGAAAGCTTGCGTTGAGTTCCTGCAGTTTTTGTTGCGTTTCGGTGTCGCGCGGCGGGGCGATGCGGGGATTGTCGGACCCCTGTGTAAGCGCGCGCAACGCGTCTCGAAATGTTCGAGCGTCCCGACTAAGCAGAAACGAGGTCTCCGGATCGATAATATCGGCGGCAAGCAGTGCATTCGCGTTCTTGGCAGTGCGCTGGGTCAACATCACGAGTTGGCCGGAGAGTGAGATTTCCCGTGGGCCCGAATTCGTTTGCAGCTTCAGCGCAACCAGTTGTTCCGACAGATCCAGCAAATCGGGATTCCGCGCGTTGATCGCCCTGACCGCACCGCCCATGTCGGCGAGATTCTTTTGGTTATTGAGCACCGCTTCCGCGTTCGCGCGCGCGGTCTCCCACAATTTGCGAACTTTCTCGAGCGCTTCGAACGGTCCCCCGGCGGTCGGAGGAACGGACGTACCGCCCAAATCGCCACCACTTGAGAGTTTCTCGACGATGTCAGTGAATTCGGTGCGGCCAGCAGCCAACTCTGAGGCGGATTCAGCAGAGCCCATGAGCACTTGTTGAGCGGCCTTTGCAATGCGCTGCGACAACATCTCCATGCGGGTCGCGGCCGCAACGTAGGCAGCCCCGTGATTCGTCACCCGCAATGCGTACCAGCCCGCCACGAGCGTCAGCGCGAGTACCAGAATCAATGCGGCGCCAAGCGTACGCAGTTGCTGTTCGATCGACAATTGCCCGATAAATGGAATCGGGCGCCCGGGCGAACGCAAGTCGTCCGCCTCGGATGGTGAATTCCCGGGTTCGCTGGCAAGATTGCGAACCAGATCGACATCGTCCGGTCCCACACTGTGCCCGCCCGATTGCGACTCGGGACTCGATTTTAAAAGTCTGCTGGAAAGCGGATTGTCGAGGAACGCCATAATCGAGTACTCGTTTTTTTGCGAACAACCATTCAATCGCCGCGGCACGGCTCACTGATAGTCAATTGCCTGTCGGCGGTCAGCAGTATTTGATCGTTTCTATGACCCGACCTGCATGAAATCGGGGTGATATACGAGCTCTCCCATCGACAGTTCACGCCAGCGACAACCCTGCCCGTCCTGATACTCGTGGTCGACCCAAGGCAAGCTGTTCGCCGCCTTCATTTCGACCAGTTGATTCAGGGCACGCAAGCCCAGCATCCGCGTAACGAGCAGCCCTACGTTCATATTGAAGCGTTCATTCACCAGTACCAAACGCGTCTCGATCGATACAGGGGTTGGCGTCGCTCCGAGAAATTGTCCAAAGTCGACGACGCTAAGGAGGTTGCCCCGAACATTGGTCAATCCTCGAAACCAAGGCCGCGTAAGGGGCACCGGAGCAATCGTTCCCACGGCCAACACCTCGGCCGCTTCATCGAGCCTGATGAGCCAGTGCTGATCGCCGGCCTGCACGCCTAGGCGCGTCGGCTGTGTTCCGTGCCCGATCGCCGCGCCCTGAATCCGTCGCGTGAGATCCTGCTGGAATTGTCGAAGGTTGGTGAGTCGGCTCATCGGCAAAAATCCGGTGGGTCGAACGAGAAGTCAATCGTCAAGTCCATGGTTCAGGAGATCGTTGCGATCCGATCGAGAAGCTGCCTGGAATCGATCGGCTTGACCAAGTATGCGAGTGCCCCTTGCCGCATCCCCCAGATCTTGTCGGTTTCCTGTCCCTTCGTCGTACAGATAATGACCGGGATATGCTTCGTTGAATCATCGCGCGTGATCGAACGGGTGGCCTGGTATCCGTTGACCCCAGGCATGACCACATCCATGATTATAAGGTCGGGCAGCTCGGACTTCGCCTTTGCGACGCCTTCGTCGCCGTTGACCGCAACGATGACGTCATAACCCTTGTTCGTCAGCAGCTCTGTGAGGAGCTGACGTTCGGTGGGTGAGTCTTCCACGATGAGGATCTTCTTGACTGGCATGGTGCACCTTGGCGCTATCAGTTGGAGATCGCCGGTCGATCATGCGCGTCCGTGCCGCCCCTGGGAAGGGCGTGCACCTCCACCGTGCGGAGCAGGCTGTCCTTCGTGAATGGCTTGGTCAGGTACTCGTCCGATCCGACCATCCGGCCCCTGGCGCGATCGAACAGTCCATCCTTGGACGACAACATCACGACCGGCGTCGCTGCGAACCGGGCATTGCGCTTGATCAGCGAGCACGTCTGGTACCCGTCAAGACGCGGCATCATGATGTCGCAAAAAACGATATCGGGTTGATGGTCCGTAATTTTTGCAAGCGCGTCGAAGCCGTCCTCCGCGAGGATGACCTTGCAGCCCGCCTGCACGAGAAAGATCTCGGCACTTCGACGAATCGTGTTCGAGTCGTCGATCACCATGACCTTCAAACCTGAAATAGTTGATGCCAGCTTCACAGTACTTGGCTCACAACCGGCTCGCCGGAAGAGTCTTGACGGGGTTGAAAACGCGTCAGGTCTGACCTGGCGCCTTTGTTGAAGCGTCCGACCCGCGGGCCCTGGGCGCTATATCGGTTGCACCGCGGACGCCTTCGTCGGAATCTCCTCGGGATTGTAGAGGGCGCGGCAGTTCAACCGGCTCGCATGACGTGCGGGATTGCGTGTTTTTCGGTCTGATTCGCCAATAATTAACGTTCGCACCGGGCGCCAAACGCACCCGGTCGAGTCATGGTGCTGTCGCGAAGTGCCGCTCGCCACGCATAACGAACGCCGTAGCCACTGGCCATCATAAGTCTCATAACGGGCGATCGCGATCCATTCTGATGAACGCGATCGATTGGCGAGCCAGCGGAGCGCCCCGCCAGGGGCGGCGCCTTCCGCTGGAAACCTGCAGGGCGCGTGGACTCGTGCCGTTGATCGGTGAACGGGTCGCCGCGCTATTTGATGCCGCAACCTAGATCTCGACCATCTCGAAATCATCTTTGCGCGCCCCGCATTCGGGGCAAGTCCAGTTGATCGGCACATCCTCCCATCGAGTGCCGGGTGCAATACCTTCTTCGGGTCGGCCTTCCGCTTCATCGTAGATCCATCCGCAGATCAGGCACATCCAGGTTCGGTTCGGTAGTTGATCAGTCATTGCCAAGGGGCGAGATTAGGGGTTTGACGTAAAATGCTCGATGTTACCGGTCAAGGCGGTCGCGTACCAGTCGGAAAGCTTCTGGTAGCCAACGCCATCGTGACCCCGTCAATACACTACTTACCGCAGCCCGCCCTAGCGCGTGCTTCCCTGCCTATGACCTCGAAGCGTGCATCCGGACCACCGCTCGTGCTGACGTTTGCCGGCGCGGACCCAACCAGCGGTGCCGGCCTTCAGGCGGACCTTCTGACCGTGTGTGGAATGGGTTGCCATGCATTAGGGGTGGTCACTGCCATATCCGTCCAGGACACCGTCGGCATTTCCGACATCATGCCTGTCTCCGCTGACGTGGTTTCTGCGCAGGCCCGAACAATCTTGAACGACATGTCGGTGTCTGCCATCAAAGTGGGCGTCATCGGCAGCTATGACAACGCGGTGGCGATCAGCGCCGTCGCAAGGGAGTATCCGAATATCCCGCTGATTCTCGATCCTGTTCTTGCGTCGGGCCGGGGTGATCCGCTCGGGGCACAAGACGTTCTCGAAGCCTTGCTCGAGCATCTTGTCCCGATGGCAACGCTGGTCACTCCCAACAGCATGGAAGCGCGACAACTTGCAGGCGACATCACCGGACACGATCTGGCACTGGACGATTGCGCGCGCAGCCTGACGGAGCGGGGGGCACGATACATCTTGATCACCGGCACCCATGAACCGACGATTCCGGTCGTCAACACATTGTATGGTGCGGCCGGGCGCATTCGGCAGGATCGCTGGAAGCGCCTCGGTGGTGAGTATCATGGCTCCGGCTGCACGCTCGCATCCGCGATCGCCGCGGCGCTTGCCAATGGCCTGGATCTCGAGGATGCGGTGCGCGCGGCGCAAGACTACACATGGCACGCCCTCCGATGTGCATTCCGGCCGGGCAAGGGACAGTCGATCCCGGATCGTTTCTTTTGGGCGCGAGAAGGTGAGCTCGAGAGTGGACTGGAACCGGCCGAGGCGCAACCAGAGCCTGGATCTCGCAGGATGCAGGCGGATGCCGAGCCCGGGCCCGAGCTAGCGTAATCATCCGTCGCCGACCCTCCTTGCATGTCGACCCTTCATCCACATCGCTCCGGTGTCGAAGTTCGCGGCCTCTACGCCCTCACCCCGGACATCGAAGATACCGACGTCCTGCTGAGGCAGGTCGAGGACGCCTTGATGGGTGGTGCCGGCATGCTCCAATACCGCAACAAATCGCCGGACGCCGCGTTGCGCCTGGAGCAAGGCGAAGCGTTACTGCGGATCTGCCGGCGGCACGGCATTCCCCTCATCATCAATGACGATCTTGCGCTGGCGCGCCGACTTGACGCCGATGGGCTTCACTTGGGGCGCGAAGACGGCGAATTATCCAAAGCAAGATCCGCATTGGGCCCGGAGAAGTTGCTGGGCGCCTCATGCTATGGCGACTTGGCCCTGGCAATCTCCGCCTGCGAGCAGGGCGCAGACCATGTTGCGTTCGGAAGCTTCTTTGCATCGACCACGAAGCCCGGGGCGGTACGTATAAGCCCGACCTTATTGACCAAGGCCCGCGAACGATTGAATGTGCCAATCGTCGCGATCGGAGGAATCACCGTCGAGAACGCGGGAACGCTCATCGCCGCGGGCGCATCGTCGCTTGCGGTGGTAAGCGATCTGTTCGATGCACCTGACATTGCGGCGCGCGCCCGCGCATTCGGACGACTATTCATATCGAGACCAACATGAACAGCGAAGATTTGTTTGCGCGCGCGCAACGTTCAATCCCGGCCGGCGTGAACTCGCCCGTCCGGGCATTTCGTTCCGTTGGTGGTACACCGCGGTTCATTGCCCGCGGCGCCGGTCCGCACATCTGGGATGTCGAGGGCAGGCGCTACATAGACTATGTGTTGTCATGGGGTCCGTTGATTGTCGGTCACGCGCATCCAGAGGTCCTGGAAGCGGTAGGGAACGCGGCACGCAATGGCCTTTCGTTTGGCGCGCCGACCGAAGCGGAGATCCTGCTGGTCGAGCGCCTATGCGCCACATTTCCCGGAATGGAGTTGGCCCGTCTGGTCAGCTCCGGAACAGAAGCGACGATGAGCGCTATCCGACTTGCGCGCGGATATACGGGGCGCAGTCGTTTCATCAAGTTCGAAGGTTGCTACCACGGTCACGCCGATAGCCTGCTCGTCAAGGCGGGCTCGGGGGCACTCACGTTCGGACAACCCAGCTCATCCGGTGTCCCACCCGAGACAGCGGCCCACACCCTGGTGTTGCCGTACAACGACACCCAGGCGCTTACCGATCTGTTCGACACCGCGGGCGGCGATATTGCAGCAGTGATCGTCGAGCCGGTCGCGGGCAACATGAATCTCGTGCCGGCATCGCCCGAGTTCTTGCGCACCATGCGCGAACTCTGCACCCGCCACGGCGCAGTGCTCATTTTCGACGAAGTGATGACCGGATTTCGCGTCCATCCCGGCGGCGCCCAGGCGCTCTATGGCATTCAGCCTGATCTTGTCACGCTCGGAAAAGTGATCGGCGGCGGCATGCCGGTCGGTGCATTCGGCGGGCGCGCCGACATCATGCGGCATATCGCACCGCTTGGCGGCGTCTATCAGGCGGGCACGCTCTCAGGCAATCCCGTCGCGGTCGCAGCAGGATTGGCAACCCTCGATATCATCGAGCGGCCGGGCTTTTACGGACGGCTCTTTGCCGCGACGAACCAACTGGTTGCCGGCCTCAACATCGCGGCGAAGCGGCATCGGGTAGGGTTCTGCGCGCACGCCGTCGGCAGCATGTTCGGCTTGTACTTTCGCGAGGCGCCGCCGCGGACCTTCGAGGAAGTTATGACATGCGATAAGGAAGCGTTCAATCGCTTCTTCCACGCAGCCCTGGCGCAAGGTATCTACTTCGCGCCTTCCGCCTATGAAGCAGGCTTCGTATCGGGCATGCACACCGCGACCGAAATCGATGAAACGATAGCGGTGTGCGAAGCGATTCTCGCGCAGCACGCGAAAGCAGGCGGCGACTAAATCTCGGACTTCTCCGCCAGAGTGAAATCGCGCCACTTCGGCCAGGGCGCGTGAAGTGGAAAGTGGCCGCGTCTCGCTAGCGTGCCCTCGCCAACGAATCGCGAATCTCACGCAGCAGCACGACGTCTTCCGCCGGAGCGGGTGGAGCCGCCGGCGCCTGGTCCTTCTTGATCAGGTTGCTCATTATCTTCACCATCCAGAAGATGACGAAGCCGATGATCATGAAATACACCACTGTGTTGATGAAATTCCCATAGGCGAGCACGGATGCACCGGCTTTTTTGGCGGCGTCGAGTGATGCATACGGTGCCGGGGTGGAACCGGCCGAGATCACATAGTACAAATTCGCAAAATCCACGCCTCTCAAAATGATGCCGAGAATAGGCATGATCATGTCGTTCACCAGCGAGTCCACGATCTTGCCGAACGCCGCGCCGATGATGACGCCGACGGCCAGATCCATTACGTTTCCCCGCATGATGAACTTCTTGAAATCTTGCAGCATGAGTCCAGTCTCCCTTGGTTTGGTTGTGTAAAGACCACGCATCGCATGGTGCGCGTGCCTCTTATGCGGCACACGAAAACTATAACATGGTCACCCATGCACGCCGTGGGGTGCCTATGGCGCGGCCCCCGATGCAAACCAGCCCATTTGCTGAGCGAGGGTTGCCAAACCAAGAAAAATAAAGAAGCCGCCGCTATCGGTCACGGCAGTGATCATGACGCTTGATCCGAGTGCCGGATCGCGCCCGAGCTTCGTCATCGTGATCGGAATCATTACGCCCATGCACGCCGCGAGAAGAAGATTCAAGGTCATCGCAAGCATCATGACCACGCCGAGCAGGGCGCCCGCTTTTGGATAAAGAACGTAGGCGATCAGGCCGAGAATCGACCCCCAGACCAGACCATTGACCAGGGCCACTTTGAGCTCCTTGGCGAAAAGCTGCCGCGCCTGCTCGATCTGCACCTGACCGAGCGCGAGGCCTCGCACGATCATCGTGATCGTTTGATTGCCGGAATTGCCCCCGATGCCCGCAACAATCGGCATGAGGGCGGCCAGAGCGACGAGCTTCTCGATCGACCCCTCGAACGCGCCGATCACGCGCGAGGCGACGAACGCTGTGATCAGGTTGACGGCGAGCCACGACCAGCGATTCCTGAGCGATTCACGCACCGGTGCGAAAATATCTTCACCTTCACGCAAACCGCCGATTGCCAGGGCTTCGGATTCGCTGCGTGCGCGGATGAAATCGACCACGGATGCGACGGTCACCCGACCCAAGAGCTTGCCGGCCTGATCGACCACCGCCGCGGAAACCAGATCGTAGCGTTCAAACGCCTGCGCGGCTTCATGGGCCTCGTCGTCCGCGTAGAGCGTGACCGCTTCGGTCAGCATGGCGTGCCCGACCATTGCGTCCGGGTCCGCCACGATCAGCTTTGAAATGGGCAGGGTGCCTTTCATGCGTTCCTCCCGATCGACCACAAACAACTGATCGGTGTGATCGGGCAACTCGTCGAACCGGCGCAGGTATCGCGAAACGACTTCCAGGGTCACATCTTCCCGGATCGACACGACCTGGAAATCCATCAGCGCACCGACCGAGTCTTCGGCATACGACATTGCGGATCGCAGTTGTTCACGCTCTTCGACCGGGAGCGCGCGGAATACGTCCTCGATCACCTCCTCGGGCAGATCGGGTGCGAGATCGGCGATCTCATCGGTATCGAGCTGTTCGGTCGCGGCGACCAGCTCGTCCGAATCCATGCTGCGAATCAGCGATTCGCGGACCGCATCCGATAACTCTAGAAGAATCTCCCCGTCGCGCTCGGCCTTGACCAAATCCCAGACGAGCAGACGGTCATCACGCGGCAACGCCTCGAGAATGTAGGCAATGTCGGCGTCGTGAAGCTCGTCGAGCTTTGCCCTCAACTCGACAAATTGCGGATCGAGCGGCAGGCCGCGCGGAACATCTTCGCCGGCCTCGGAATCGGGGAGGTCGTTGTGCCCGGTTGACGAATCGTCGAGGCGAAGCCTACCGAGCCGCTCCTGCACATCGTGCAGGGCAACTTGCAAGTCTTCGAGCTGTTTGCGTTCGAGGACTTCGGACATCGCGGGTCATGTTGTGGGGCGCGGTGGAGTGGAGCGCGCGCGGGTTGGAACGGTTTCATTTTAGCAGTCACCACGCTGCTCTTCCAGAACGAACTGCGAGAATCCTGAATTGGAGGAACATGAGGGAGTGTTTTCCCTCACGTCGTGACAGATTTGAAATCGAGCGCGGAGCGATGCCGATCAACGAGTCGACTAGAGAAGATGGCGTAGCGCGCCGGGAGATTTGGGCCTGGGCGATGTACGACTTCGCCAACTCCGGGTACACGACCGTGGTCATCACGGCGGTATTCAGCGCGTACTTCGTCAATGTGGTTGCCGGCAACGCAACCTGGGCGACACTCGCCTGGACACTCGCCCTCGCGCTGTCCTACGCGCTGGTGTTGGTGACCGCGCCGCTTATTGGCGCCTACGCGGATCTGCACGGGAATAAGAAACGGCTTCTCGCGCTCTCGACCATCGGATGCGTCGTTTGCACCGCGCTCTTGGCGAATGTCGGCCCTGGTGACCTTTGGCTTGGCGTCTTGATTCTCGTTGCGTCGAATTACTTTTTTGGCACCGGGGAGGATCTGATCGCAGCGTTCCTGCCGGAGCTTGGAAAGCGATCCGGCCTCGGCCGCATTTCGGCATGGGGCTGGTCGCTTGGCTATCTCGGTGGTCTGCTTGCCTTGGGCGTGAGTCTTGCGTACGTTACGGCCGCGCAGGCGCGCGGCGCCGGCGCGGCTGATTTCGTGCCGGTCACGATGCTTATCACCGCGTCAATCTTTGCGGTCGCGGCGATCCCGACCTTTGTTTTCCTGCGCGAGCGGGCAACACCCAATCTGAATATCGGCACCCAATCGGGCGCGCTCGCGCGTCTATTGGAAACATGGCGCAGCGCCCAGCGCTATCAGGACTTGTGGCGATTCCTGATCTGTTTGGTGTTCTATCAGGCGGGCGTTCAGACGGTCGTTGCGCTCGCAGCGGTCTATGCCGAGCAGGCGATGGGCTTCTCAACGAGCCAAACGATCACGCTCATTCTGCTCGTCAACATCGCGGCCGCGGCCGGTGCGTTCGCGTTCGGGCATGTGCAGGATCGATTCGGGCATCGTCCGACGGTCGCTGCGACCATCGTCGGTTGGATGATCACGGTGGTCGTTTCCTGGCTCGCGACCAGTGTGAACGTATTCTGGATCGCGGCCACCTTGGCCGGAATCTGCCTTGGATCTTCACAATCCGCCGGACGAGCGCTCGTCGGCTTGTTGAGCCCACGCGAACGCGTCGGCGAATTCTTCGGACTGTGGGGCATGGCGATGAAGCTCGCGGCGATTCTTGGACCTGTGACCTATGGGGTCGTCGTGTGGACGGCCGCCGGTAATCACCGGACCGCGATGCTTGCAACCGGCGCCTTCTTTGTCGTGGGGTTCGCGTTGCTTTTTACGGTGGACGTCGATCGCGGCCGCCGCGCCGCCACCGAATGCGACGATCAGGGTTGACCGTCGCGCGGATTACACCCAGCGACGCACTCGGAAGTAGATCCACATCGCGATGACCACGATCGCCATCCCCGCCAGAATGAGCCAGAAACCGTACGATGAATGCAGACCCGGGATCACCTCGAAGTTCATGCCGAAAATGCCTGTGATCAGGGTGAGGGGCATGAAGATCGCGGTAATCAAGGTGAGCGTACGGATGATCTCGCTCGTCCGATGCGACACCGCGGAGAAATGGAGCTGTACGGCAGACTCGATTTGCGCATCGATACGCCGGGCGTGTCCCAGCACCCGCTCGATGTGCTCGACAAGATCGGCAAAGCGCACCCGCAGCTCCTCGCTCATCTGATCGAATCGCGCGTCCCGCCACTCCTGTACGGCGTCGAGTTGCCCCTCGGATAGGTGTTCAAGCTGGCGTACCTCGTTGCGTTGTTCCAGAAGCCCGTACCAATTGCTGAACGGACGGCGGGGATCGAGCAGCTCGCGCTGCCAACGCTCCAGCCGGCGGCTCATTCCGGTGCGAAGGTCGAGATACTGGTCGATGGTTGCCGAAAGAATCCGATGCGCAAGCTCGTCAGGATTGCGTGGATGCCGGGTGCCCGGGCCTTGCAGGCGTTCGCGCATTTGCGCGGTGATGCGCGACTCGGCGGGATGGAGCGTCGCAAGCAGACGATCGAACCGAAAAAAGAACAATGGACGCGTCTCTATTTGCGCCTGATCCGAGCCCGGAATCAAACCGCGAAACACGATCATTTCGTAGGATTCAGTGCTGTCGAAGAAAGACGGATGACCGAGATTGCGTGCATCGAGCGCGTGATTCTCAAAGAGTCGGTGTCCCGTAAGAGTCTCGATCTCGGCAATCAATGCGTCGACTTGGTCATAGGTGCCGTCGATCCAGAGGAAGCCCTGGCCCGGAAGACCCGCGCCGCGCTCGAGGTTCACGCACGCCGAGCCGGCCGATATCACGAGTCGCTGCAAGGCGAAATTCCCTCAAGAAGGCAGGCAGATGCTACTGCAAGGAATCGGTTGTCGCCTGCGGGCTCAGCCGTCTGATCTATTCGCTTTGCAAACGGTCGCCGGGGGCGAAAATCCATGTTCGAGTAATGACCAGAATGTCGGTGTCGCGCCGGATATCCGCTGGAAAGATGCCGTATGGGGCGGCGAGCTTGACGATGCGTTCGGCAGCGCGATCGAGTACCTGATAACCAGACGGGCGATCCACCTCGATCGAGTCGAGCGTTCCATCGGCGCGTATCGCCACCGTCATTCGCAGACTTCCGTAGATGCGTCCGCGCGCAGCGGTCGGGTAGTTCGCATTGCCCACCCGTTCGACTTTTTGGCGCCAATCATCGACGTACTGGGCGAATCGCACTTCGGCCGCCCGGGCACCCACGAACTGCTTGCGCGGCCGCTTGTTGTACTCATCCACCTGGCGTGCAATTTGCGCTTCGAGCTTCGCCATCGCGAGCGCCCTGGCCGCCAAGTCCTGCCCGGTAAGCTCGGGTCGGGAAGGTTCCGTTACGGGCGTGGGCTCGGGGGATACTTCGGTCAGGGGCACGGTCGGATTCAACTTCGATGCCTGTGCGAGCAGCTCGTTTTGCTGTTGTTCGTATTGCTGAACGCGCCGTTTCGCTTGCTCGACGATATCGGTGCCCGGCTGCGTCCGCGGCAGGGCCGGCAACGGTGTCTTGGCGCGTCGGTTCTCGTCCGTATTGCCGCCGCCATCGAGATTCGCCTGCGCCAGAACATCGGGCTTCTCCGGACGGGCAACCGACTTTGAATTGACCAGAACGACTTCAATCGTCGACGTGGTCTTCAGATTGAAAGCGTCGGGAAAATTGAACTTGATCGATAGCACCACCGCATGCAATACGATGGAGATCACCAGCGCGATGTTTAGAATTCGGTCGGACAGAAAGCGCGACGCATGCCGTGAGTACAGGGCGCTTCCGACCGTTGCGACGGCCGCCACTAGGTGGAACCTCGGGAGAATTGCAACGGATTGCAGGGGTTGCGAAAAGCCAGCAGACCGGGAGGGCCTACGAACCGACGCGTGATTTATAGACGGCACGCAGAGTGCTGTCAACGAGGTCGATCGATTCGACCTCGACAATCACCGCGGTCCCGGATGGAAGGTCCGGAAGTGATGACACCCGGACGTAGAGCGGAATGGCCCGCAATCGTACAACCCCCTCGCGCGCGACGGTCCCTTCGCATTGGACGACGTTTTCCTGCTGCAACCAGCGTAGGCACCAGTACTGTTCCATGCGATCTTGAAACTCCGCATACGCGGCATAGGCGACCTCGAACTCCCGGATCGCGCCAAGCAAACTCGCGGAATTGCGCTGGAATGGCGGAGTCTCGTTGCCAAGCAATGCGGCGAGCTGCCACTGATTGATCAGATCGATATAGCGTCGCAGCGGCGAGCTCGACCAGGCGTAGAAACCCACGCCCAGCCCCTGGTGGTCGGCGGGCGCGGTCGTCATTCGCACCTTGCCCTGGTTTTGCGCGCGATAAATCGCGGCGACCCCGTGATCGGCCAGCAATTTCCCCCAGGTGCGATTCACGAAGATCATCAATTCGGCCACGAGCTTGTCGAGTGGTACGCCGCGCTTTCGTTCGGTGATCGATACGCGATCATCCGTGACGTGAAAGACGTAATCGGGACGATCGATGTTCTGGCCGGATTGACCGCGGCCTTCTTCGAGTTTCACCGCCAACTGATAAAGCGTGTGCAGCGCCGATGCATAAGGCAATGTCGAATCCGAGTTGCCGGCAGAGAACAATACGTTGAGTGGCTCGACCTCGTGATGCCGAAGGTTGGCCTTGACGACCACGGCCTCGACGCGCGAATAGGTCTGCCGCACCGCCATCGATTGTGGATCGATCTGCAGATAGAGCGAGATCGCCGGACGCGCGATGCCGCTTGCCAAGGTGAACGCGCTGATCACCTGATCGGGGAGCATGGTGATCTTATTGCCCGGCATGTAGACCGTTGACAGTCGATCGCGCGCAATCCGATCGACCGCGGACTCGGGAGAGAATCCGAGACTGGGTGCTGCGATGTGGATGCCGACCTCGATGAGATCGCCGTCAATGTGCCGCACCGAGAAAGCGTCGTCGATCTCGGTCGTCACCGCATCATCAAGGCTGAACGCCTCGACCGTCGCAACCGGCAGATCGAGTGGCACCGTATGATCGACATCCACGGGAAATCCGGTGCCGCGCGGGAAGTGCTCGAACAGAAAGCGGCCGAGGTGGAAGTCATGCGTCGAGGGCAGGGCGCCGCATCGTTCAAACAACTTGGCAACCGACAAGCCGGTATCCATGCAGGCTTGCTCGAGTGCCTTGGTCTCGATCCGATTGCGATCGGGCTTGTAGAGGAGTTCCCGCGCGAGCGGTCGCCATGCCTCGGGAAATACCGACCCGGCGAGCATTGCGGCCCATTCTTCGATCTGCTTGCCCTGCAGACGTTTCTTCTCGACGCCAGCCAGTGCCGTTTTCAGGATCTCTTCGGGCGCCGCCCGGAACCGCCCCTTGCCCTTGCGATGAAAATAGATTGGCGCCGCGTGCAGCTTGAAAAGAATACCGGCCGATTCCGGCGCGATGGGCACACGGCCAAAGTAGTCTCGAGCCAGCTCCTCGAAGCCGAACTCGCTATCGCCGCTTGCTTCCCAAAGGAAATCGATATCAAGCTCGTCCGCCACCGAGTCCGCGACACGCGCGAATTCAGACAACCCCGGCTCACGAAACCGGAGCAAGACGTTTGCGGGCTTTACCTTCTGGCGCTTGCCATGCTGCGATTCGATCTGCAATGCGCTGTCCGCCTCGGTGAGAATCGTCCCGAGTTTGAAATCACCGTTCTCTTCGTAGAGTGCGAACATCAGAAGGCGGATCTATCCGGACCGGCAATGACCGATCGTAACCAGTCGGATCAAGGTGAGGGAAGCACAGGAGGCATCTAGGGCCGCAACGGACGGCCACTGATCGGGGCGGCGATTATAGCCGCAGCGACGCGTGCTCAGGGACGCGCATGGGTTGCGAGGCCGCCAAATTCGAGAACAGCGGGAATCTGATCGGCGAAGCACTTCAACGCGTGATCGCCGCCTTCCACGACGATCTGCCTCGCGCCCGCGTAACGGGCAACCGCCTCGCGATAGTCCAACACTTCATCGCCGGTCCCTACCAGCAGGAAATAGCGTTCCGGATCAATGCGCTCTACCCAAAGCGCCGCAAGCTCGCGAACATGCAGGTCGGTGAGTTCGTATGCGTCGCCGGTATAGAGATTGCGCTGTGGCCCCAGGTAGCGGGTGAGATCACGATGGGGATATACCGCCGGGTTGAGAAGGATGGCCTTTAACCCGAGCTTCTCGGCGAGATACGTCGCGTAGAACCCGCCCAACGAGCTGCCGATCAGCATGATCGATCGCAAATCGTGCTGCGCGATCGCCGCTTCAACGAGCGCTATCGCGGCGGCAGGGCGATGCGGCAGTGCGGGGCACAGGAAATGCCGTGCGAGACCACGCTGATGAAGGTACTCAAGGAGGGCGGTCGCCTTGTGCGATGCCGGCGAGCTGTTGAAACCGTGCAGGTAGATCAGCATGATGCGGGATGGGTCGCGGTCAGCGGATGATGAAGGCGTGGCGCGGTGTCAGGTTGCAGCGAGCCGGTCAAGGAGCTTTGGATGAATGCCATTGAATCCGCCGTTGCTCATCACCAGGACGTGATCGCCTGCGCGAACCTCACACATGATCGCATCGAGGAACAATGCAAAATCCGCCGCGCAGACAACCCGCCGTCCGAGCGGCGACAGCACTTGCATGGCATCCCACTCCAAACCGGCGCTGAAGCAGAAGATACGATCCGCGTCGACGAGGCTACCCGCCAGGGCATCCTTGATCGTCCCGCGCTTCATCGTGTTCGATCGAGGCTCCAGCACGGCGAGAATACGCCGCGTCCCGACTTTCGCTCGGAGTCCGGCGAGCGTTGTCGCGATCGCAGTCGGATGGTGCGCGAAGTCGTCGTAGACCGTCACCCCCTTGATCGTTCCACGCACCTGCATGCGTCGCTCGACACCGGTGAATGCGCTGAGCGCCTGGACCGAAAGGGGTGCCGGCACGCCGACATGATTCGCCGCCGCAACGGCGGCGAGCGCATTGAGGCGATTGTGGAGGCCAAGTTGGGTCCAGCGCACATCGCCCTGGCTCACGCCCCGATGGCGAACCTCGAACGCGTCCCCGTCTTCGCGACCGATTTCCCAACCGCCCGCAACCGCGAATGGGTCGACTTCTGACCATGATCCACGGTCAAGCACGCGACGGATCGCTGCGTCTCCCCCATTTATTACGAGACGCGCGCACCGCGGCAGGATGCGAACGAAATGATGAAATTGCGTCTCGATCGCCGCAAGGTCCGGAAAAATATCGGCGTGATCGAATTCGAGGTTGTTGAGCACCGCGGTGCGGCAACCGTAGTGGAGGAACTTCGATCGCTTGTCGAAGAACGCGGTGTCGTACTCGTCGGCCTCGATGACGAAGTACGGGCTGGCGGTCAGGCGCGCCGACACGTTGAAATTCGAGGGGATACCGCCGATCAGGAAGCTCGGTTCATGGCCTGCGGCCTCGAGAATCCACGCAAGCATGGACGACGTCGACGTCTTTCCGTGCGTGCCGGCCACCGCCAGAACCCATTTGGATTGCAGGACGTTCTCAGCCAACCACTGCGGACCTGAGATGAATCGTGCGCGCGCATCGAGTATCGCTTCCATGAGCGGGTTGCCGCGGGTGACGGCATTGCCGACGACCCAGATGTCCGGCGCGAGCTTAAGCTGCCCGACACCATAGCTCTCGACGAGTTCGATACCCTGCTCTGCAAGCTGCGTGCTCATGGGCGGGTAGACCTGGGCATCGCATCCGGTCACTCGATGGCCCGCGGCACGGGCGATCAAGGCCAGCCCGCCCATGAACGTGCCGCAGATGCCAAGAATATGTAAGTGCACGCCGGGTTTCCTATTCAATAAGTGGGAATCTGATCATCAGGACGGCGTCCGTCGCAATGGTGTCTTTAACGTTCCAAGGCGATCAAGTCCGGCTATGATGCCTGCCTTGATCGCGGGGAAGCGTTGGATCGTCATGGGGCGCGAATTCAGTTCCAAGCAACAACAGATGCGCGCACGAATCGCGGCGGCGGCGGCCAGGCTCATGGCCGAGGACGGCATCGAAGACTATGCTACCGCCAAGCGCAAGGCCGCTCGCACATTGGGTGCTGTCGATACGCACGCACTTCCGGGTAACGATGAGGTTGAAGCCGAGCTCCGGGCGTACCAATCGCTCTATCAGGCTGATGAGCAGCGCAATCGGATCGATGTCATGCGCTCGATCGCGTTGGAAGTGATGGAAGCCTTCGCGCCGTTTCGTCCGTACCTGTCCGGATCCGTTCTGAAAGGAACGGCGGGGCGCTTTGCTGATATCGACCTCCAATTGTTCCCGAACGATTCCAAGGAAGTCGAACTGTATCTGCTTAATCAGGGCATCGAGTACAAGACCGAGGATCAACGGCACTACTGTGGCGATGAGCCGCGGGACGTGTCGGTCGTCCGTATCGAGTGGGACGAAACGCCCGTCGTCCTTGCCATCTATTCGGCGCGCGACGAGCGCAGCGCGCTCAAGACTTCGGCAGCGGGACGGCCCATCGAACGAGCGGGCATCGCGGCGGTACGCGCGATGGTCGATGCCCAACAAGCCGACGCTGCTTAGCAGTATCGGTTTTGATATGAAGCATCGATTGATCGTGATCGCGGTTGCAGCGCTGGCGATCGTCGCCGGCATCTTCGTCAGCCAGCGATCGACGGCCCCCCCGGTGCAAAGCGCGGTGGACGGTGTACGCCTCGACACCGCCCAATTCACCGATCTGATGGGCAAGGCGCGGACCATGTCGGAGTGGCATGGAAAAGTCGTGTTGGTGAATTTCTGGGCAACGTGGTGCGCGCCTTGCCGGGAGGAGATTCCGGCGCTGCAGAAAACCCGCGCTGAATATCTGGACAGGGGATTCGAGGTCGTGGGGATCGCGCTCGACCGTGCCGAGCTGGTCCGCGGGTTCGCTGCCGACTTCAAGATCGACTATCCGGTCTTGATCGGGGACACCGATGTCATCGAGTTGATGCGACACCTCGGGAACAAATCCGGGGCACTCCCTTACTCGGTTGTCCTGGACCGCCAAGGACGCGTGTCACAGCGCCATCTCGGTCTGCTCACCACCAAAATGATGCGAGAGATGGTGGACCCGGTGATGTCGCATTAAGCGCAGATCGAGGCGATTAAAAGGCGTTCTTGAACAGATCGGCGCAAGTTGCTGCATAATCCGCGCGTGTGACCAGCCGCCCCCGCAAGCCCCCCCGGTCGTCATGTAGCGCACCGGCAGGCGCGACCAGATCGCGGGTAGTTCGGCGATCGCGAGCGACATTCGCGGCCGGTGGTCAGGGGATCGTCAGAGGAGCCCTCGATAGTGGATCTCAGAAAGCTCAAGACAATGATCGAGCTGGTGCAGCAGTCGGGCATCGCCGAACTCGAGGTAACCGAGGGCGAGGAGCGGGTTCGGATCGTGCGCGGCTACCCCCCGAGCGGCCACGATCATTCGGATTCCACCCAGCATAGCGGGCACCATCGCAACGCGATCGCGCAGCCCGCCGCCATGGCGGGATCGCCGGGAGCTGCGCCATCGATTGTGGAGCCCCCCGCCGCGCCGGACGCGCCGCCGGGGCATATCGTGAAGTCCCCGATGGTCGGGACGTTCTATCGATCATCCGCGCCCGGGTCGAAACCCTTCGCGGAAGTGGGCGATACCGTCAAGTCCGGTCAGACGCTTTGCATCATCGAAGCGATGAAGTTGATGAACGAAATCGAGTCCGACAAGGACGGTGTCGTCAAGGCCGTGCTGGTCGAGACCGGGCAGCCGGTCGAATACGGTGAACCTTTGTTTGTCATCGGAACCTGAGCGCCCTGGTCGGCGTGGCGCAAAATGTTCGACAAGATACTAATCGCCAATCGCGGTGAGATCGCTCTACGGGTGCAACGCGCCTGTCGCGAACTGGGGATCAAGACGGTCGTGGTGCATTCCGAAGCCGACCGCGATGCCAAATATGTGAAGCTCGCTGACGAATCGGTCTGCATCGGACCGCCACCGTCCGCCCAAAGCTATCTGAATATTCCCGCCATCATTGCAGCTGCCGAGGTGACCGACGCCGAGGCGATCCACCCCGGGTACGGGTTTCTTTCCGAGAATGCGGACTTCGCGGAAAAGGTGGAAGCGAGCGGTTTCGTCTTCATCGGCCCCCGGCCGGAAAACATCCGGATGATGGGCGACAAGGTCTCGGCGAAAGCCGCGATGATCAAGGCGGGCGTACCGTGCGTGCCGGGATCAGAAGGTCAAATGCCGGAGGAACCGGCCGAGATGATCAAGATTGCCCGGGCAGTCAAGTACCCGGTGATCATCAAGGCCTCAGGCGGCGGCGGCGGGCGCGGAATGCGCGTCGTGCACACCGAGGCGGCGCTGGTCAATGCGGTCAACCTCACGCGCGCCGAAGCCCAGGCCGCATTCGGCAACCCGACCGTGTACCTCGAAAAGTATCTCGAAAATCCGCGCCATGTCGAAGTCCAGATCCTCGCGGACGAGCACAAGAACGCGGTCTACCTGGGCGAACGCGACTGCTCGATGCAGCGCCGCCATCAGAAAGTGATCGAGGAGGCACCCGCTCCGGGGATTACCCTGAAGGAGCGTGCCCGCATCGGGGAGCGCTGCGTCGAGGCATGCAAACGAATCAACTATCGTGGCGCCGGCACATTCGAGTTTCTCTATGAGAACGGCGAGTTCTACTTCATCGAGATGAACACGAGAATCCAGGTCGAGCATCCCGTTACCGAGATGGTGACCGGAATCGATATTGTGCATGAGCAGGTGCGAATCGCTTCGGGCGAGAAACTCACCGTCCGACAACGCGAGATCCGGATCGCCGGGCATGCGATCGAATGCCGGATCAATGCCGAGGATCCTTACAAGTTCACGCCGTCGCCCGGTCGCATCACGACCTTCCATGCACCGGGCGGCCCGGGAATCCGCGTGGACTCCCATGCCTATCAGGGTTACGTCGTGCCCCCCTATTACGATTCAATGATCGGCAAGGTGATCGCCTATGGGTCCACACGCGATCAGGCGATTCGCAGAATGCGCGTCGCGCTCTCCGAGATGGTGGTCGAAGGCATTCTTACGAACATTCCGCTGCATCAGGATCTTCTGGTCGATACCGAGTTCGTGCATGGCGGTACCAGCATTCACTATCTCGAGAACAAGCTCGCCCAGACCTCGAAGAGCTGAGAAATCCGCGCCGCAGCCCTCGAATAATCGGCGACAATTCTCGCTTCAGGCGCGCCCGCGCGCGAGACCCCGGACCGAGCCGCCATGGCATGGCAATCTCTCGTCATTGAAGTCGCAGGCAACATCGCTGATCGAATGTCCGATGCATTGCTTGAGGCTGGCGCGCTTTCCGTTACGGTGGAGGACGCCAACGCCGGGACGATCGACGAGCAGCCCCGGTACGGCGAGCCCGCGTTCGATGAGACAGGAAACCCTTGGCCCAACAGCCGGGTCAGCGCGTTGTTCGATGTCGATGTCGATGTCGAACGCACGCTCGCACGTGCGGCGCTTGCGTGCCGAATGCCGACCATCGTTGCGCGCAGCGTTGAAATGATCGAAGACAAGGATTGGGTGCGGCACACCCAGTCGCAATTCGATCCGATCCACATTTCTGACCGGATCTGGATCGTTCCGTCATGGCATGAGAGTCCCGATCCGCAGGCGATCAATATCAAGCTTGATCCTGGACTTGCGTTTGGCACCGGCGGCCACCCCACCACGCAGCTTTGCATGGCCTGGCTGGCGCAGCGTATGCGCGCCGGGGCTTCCGTCATCGACTACGGGTGCGGCTCCGGGATCCTCGCGATCGCGGCGGCAAAACTTGGCGCCGGTCGCGTGCTCGGCGTCGACATCGACCCCGTCGCGGTGTTGACCGCCCGAGAGAATTCGCTGGCAAACAACGTAAGCTGCGAATTCGTCGATGGCAGCGTTACGATCTCCGATCACGCGGATCTCGTGGTCGCCAACATCCTTGCCAATCCGCTGAAGATTCTCGCGCCGATGCTCGCACGTCTCACCTGTAGCGGCGGACGACTCGTCTTATCCGGGCTGTTGACGGAACAGATCGATGCGGTGTCTCGATGTTATGAGCCGTACTTTGACATGGCGACGTTCGCGATCCAGGAGGATTGGGCGGCTCTTGAAGGAACCAGGCGATGAAGCTCATCACTCGATGCCCGGAATGCCGGACGGCGTTTCGGGTCCACGAGAACCAGCTCGCCGCGCGACAAGGCAAGGTTCGCTGCGGTGCGTGCGGCTTCATCTTTGATGCCTTTGCATCGTTGGTCGAGGTCATTCAAGAAGATCCGCGCCGCCCGCAACAGCCCGCTGCGATCGCGCGGGTCGCAAACGAGCCGGCCCTGCAGATGTCCTCCCGGACCGTAGGCGGCGGGCCGAGTCTGTCGCTCGGCGCAGCCACGATGTGGCCCGGCATGACCGGGTCGGCGCGGCATAGCCAAACCCTCGCCTTTGAATCGAAACCCGCTTCACGCGACCCCGGCTCGAGCATGCAGTCCAATAGCGTCGGCGTGCCCGCTGCGCTCGCCCCAGGATCATTACAACGTCCGGCGGAATACGCGTCACAGCCGTTCGACTTCGGGCAGGAATCGGTCGATCCCGGTCCACCCATCAAATGGAAAATCGGCGCCGCCCTGCTGGCGCTCTTGCTCGCGATCCAGGCCGTCTACTCTTTTCGCGGAATGATCGCCGCCACGTTTCCCGAGACCCGGCCCCTGATCACCGGCATTTGCAGAATACTCGCTTGCAGCGTGCCGATTCCCCGCCATGCCGAGCAGTTGATTCTTGAGGCGTCGGATCTCCAATTCGAGCCGGGTGATCGGCTCACGCTCACCGCGACCATTCGAAACCGGGCCGGCTTCGGGCAGGCGTATCCGTCGCTCCTGTTGACCCTTAGCGACCAGCGCAATCGTCCGATCGCGCGCCGGGTCATCCACCCAAAGGAGTACCTCGGCCTCGACCCGGCCGGCGCGGAAATGGTTTCAGCCGGCGGGATCTTGAATGCGCGCGTCTCGATCGACGGCGCCGCCCTGGGCGCGGCGGGCTACGAAGTGATGGTGTTCTATCCGTAGAGGATCTTTGCATGCGGCTTGCGTGAGGCTTGCGTGAGGCTTGCATGGAGCTTGCATGGGGCTTCCATGCGGCCGCTCAACGAGTCCGAACATTGATGATCGTTCGTGCAGGCTGATTCGGCTATCCTTCCCGACCATACGCTGCGCGCATCGATGGTGATCGCCCGCGGCACGCCCTTACCCCTTGCGGAGATGTTAAGCGATGCGTGTGTTGATATGCGGGTCCATGGCCTTTGACAACATCATGGTGTTTCAGGGGCGCTTTCGCGAGCACATCCTGCCCGAGCAGATTCACATGCTCTCCGTATCCTTTCTGGTCCCGCAACTACGACGTGAGTTTGGTGGATGCGCGGGCAACATCGCCTATAACCTGAAGATGCTGGGCGGATCGCCGGTGATCATGGCCACGATCGGCGATGATGCGGAAACATACAGCGCCCGGCTCGATCGGCTTGGCATCACCCGGGAACGCGTCCGACATATCAAGGATTCGCTCACCGCGCAAGCCTTCATTACGACCGACCTGGACGATAATCAGATCACGGCGTTTCATCCGGGCGCGATGAACCACTCGCACGAGAACAAGATCGACGCAGCCGTGGACGCGCGATTGGCGATCGTTGCACCCGATGGTCGCGACGGCATGGTCCAGCACGTCGAGCAGTTGGCGGCCGCACGCATTCCCTTCGTCTTCGATCCCGGCCAGGGTTTACCGATGTTCTCGGGCGCAGACCTATTGCAGATGATCGATCAGGCGACCTACCTCGCGGTCAACGACTACGAAGGGAAGATGATCGAAGAGAAAACCGGCCGGACGCTCGATGCGCTCGCGGGGATGGTCGATGCGTTGATCGTCACCAAAGGGGCGAGCGGCTCGATGATTCTCGCCAAAGGCGAACGGCACCTCATCGAAAGCGTCAAGGCGAGCGCGGTGGTTGATCCGACCGGATGCGGCGACGCCTATCGCGGCGGTCTCCTCTACGGGATCGTCAATGGCTACGATTGGAAAACCACTGGGCGCCTGGCGTCGTTGATGGGCTCGATCAAAGTTGCCTCGCGGGGCGGACAGAATCATCAAGTGTCCCGGAGCGAAATCAACGCCGCCTATCGGGCCGCGTTCGGCGTCGCGTTGCCGTAGAGGGCGGCGGCCAAGGCCGCGATGCGCAGAGCATTGAGGATCGGAGTAATGCTTGCGTTTGGTGGCACGGAACGGCAGCGCGGAGCTGCCGTATTCATAGCGGGCGATTCGAACGATCGGCCCGTGCTTCGAATCGATTTTCAGGAAGTGGATTTCCAGGAAGCAGTATGGCAACACAAAAATCATCGCTGCCGATCCGATTACTCCGCATCACCCATATGGCGGGGCTCCTCCTGAAGGGCCTCTCGATCTGCAGGTATCGATTTCCAAAGCTCACGATCGAGCAGCGAAATGCCGAGATCGGACGGTGGTCACGTCAATTGCTCGGCGCGGCCGGCATGCAAGTGCGCGCGGTTTCAGCACCCGAACAATGGCCGGGTCGCGCGATGATCGTCTCGAATCACATTTCCTGGATCGATGTGTTCGCCGTGCTTGCGGTTGCACCCGGCGTATTCGTCGCAAAATCCGAGATTCGCGGGTGGCCATTGATCGGCAAACTCGTCACCGCCGTCGATACGCTCTATATCGAACGCGAGCGAAAGAGCGATGTGCTTCGAATGAATCAAAACATCGTTGCCGCGCTGGAATCAGGCCGGCGCGTGGCGATTTGTCCTGAGGGCACGACCACCTGGGGTGATGAGCTGTTGAGATTCCACGCCGCGCTTTTCCAACCCGCGATCCAAGCGAGTGCGACGCTCCACCCGGTTGGAATTCGGTACCTCGATGCAAGCGGCGTCACCACCCGTGCCGCAAGCTATGTGGGCGAGATGTCTTTGATCGGCTCGATGTGGCGCATCGTCTCGGAACGCGCGATGGTCGTGGAGCTGCATTTCACGCTGACCGTGGATGCCGGCGGTTCCGACCGGCGCACGCTTGCCCGCACAGCCGAACAACTTATCTGCGACGTGCTTGGGATCGCCTCGACTCGGCAGGCTCCTGAAACACCCGCCGATCCTCGAGTCTGAGCGCAGTGAGGGCGCCGCCCCATACGCAGCCGGTGTCGATGCAGACCACGCGATCGGATTGATAAAGCCCAAGCGCTGACCAATGTCCCGAGACGATAGTCGGGGCACCGGCCTGTTGGTCGCGATGCGCGAACCAGGGTCGAAGCCCGGTTGGGGCATCCCGCATGCCTCCTTTGTAGTGGAGGTCCATTCGCCCATCGGGGGTACAGAGTCGCATTCGCGTCATGGCGTTGACAACGACGCGAAACCGGTCGAATCCTGCAAGCGTATCGTGCCACCGATCGGGCAGGCTGCCGTACATGTTCGCAAGATACGAGAGGTAGTGCGCGCCACGCAGCGCCGACTCGACCTCGCGGGCAAGTCGTCTCGCAATGGCAACATCCCACTCTGGTAGCAAGCCGGCGTGCACCACGACATGGCGATCGGTCGCATGCAACATCGGGCAGCCACGCAGCCATGCGATGAGCGCCTCACGGTCGGGCGCCTTCAGAAAGTCGTCAAGCGTGTCGTCCGCCCGCTTTCGGCCGAACCCGCATGCGATAGAGATCAAATGCAGATCGTGATTGCCCAGCACGGCGGTTGCGCGGGAACCCAGCGCGCGCACAAAGCGCACGACCTCCAACGAGTGCGGACCGCGATTGACGAGATCGCCGACGAACCATGCCTCGTCATTCGCCGGATCGAACCGGATGCGATCGAACAGGCGTCCGAGTTCGGTAAAGCACCCTTGCACATCGCCGATGACGTACGTCGACATCAGAGTCCGCGATCGAGCCTGCGGTATTGCAGCGACTCCGCGATATGCGCAACGCGAATCATGTCGCCCGCGGCCAGGTCGGCGATTGTCCGCGCAACCTTGATCACGCGATGATAGGCGCGCGCGGACAGGTTCAACCGGCCGAATGCGCGACCCAGCATGTCTTTCGCGGCGGGCTCGAGGTGGCATACGTCATCCAGCTCTGTTACGCCGAGAAGTGCGTTGGCCTTGCCTTGGCGTGTCAATTGGCGGTCGTAGGTGGCCTGAACGCGCTCCCTCACCACGGCGCTCGTTTCGCCGCGCGCGGATTGGCTCAAATCGGATTCGGGTAAAGCCGGCACTTCGATCTGCACATCGATACGGTCCAGAAGCGGCCCCGAAATCTTGCCCCGGTACCGCTGCACCTGGTCCGGCGTACAGCGACAACGACCCGAGTGATGACCGAGATACCCGCAAGGGCAGGGGTTCAAAGCACCCACCAACTGAAACTGGGCCGGGTAGGAGGCCTGCCGCGCCGCGCGCGAGATATTCACGCGTCCCGCCTCGAGGGGTTCGCGCAGGACCTCGAGCACTTTGCGATCGAACTCCGGCAATTCATCGAGGAATAGCACGCCATGGTGGGCCAAGGAGATTTCGCCCGGCCGGGCATTCGCGCCACCACCGACGAGCGACACGGATGAGGCGGTGTGATGCGGCGCGCGAAACGGCCGGCGTCGCCATTCCTCGGCACGAAATCCTGTGCGAACGAGGGACTGCAATGACGCGGCCTCGAGGGCTTCGGTGTCGGTCATTTCGGGAAGGATACCTACCAGCCGATGGGCAAGCATCGATTTTCCGGTTCCGGGCGAACCGACCATGATCAAGCTATGACGTCCAGCCGCGACGACTTCAAGCGCGCGCTTGGCGCCAAGCTGTCCTCTTACATCGATCAAGTCGGGATAGACGAGTGGGTTCGCCTGCAAACGTGAGACGTGGCGCGGGAGGGGATGACCATCGATGAGCGCCTTGCAGAGTTCCAAGAGTGATTCGGCCGCATGGACGGTCGCATCCCGCACCAGAGCCGCCTCGTCGGCACTGGCGGCCGGCACGACGAATGCCCGCCCTGAGCGCTGCGCGCCGAAGGTCATGGCGAGGGCACCGCGAACGCCTCGCAACTCGCCCGATAGCGAGAGTTCGCCGGCGAATTCAAGCTCGGTCAACCGGGTTGCGGGGATCTGCCCGGAGGCCGCGAGAATGCCAAGCGCGATCGGAAGATCGAACCGCCCACTTTCCTTTGGCAACTCGGCGGGTGCAAGATTTACGGTGATACGCCGGGTCGGGAAGTCGAATCGGCAATTGACCAGCGCTGCGCGCACACGATCCTTGGATTCCTTGACCTCGGCTTCCGGCAATCCAACGATCGTGAAGCTCGGCAGTCCGTTCGCAAGGTGAACCTCGACGGTCACGAGCGGCGCATCGACCCCGACGAGCGAGCGGCTATACAGGACAGCGAGCGACATCTACTTGGGCGCGGACGATCTATCGCCCAGTTTTGCCTCCAGTTCGGCGACTTGTTGCTCCAATCGCTCGAGGCGCTCCCGCGTGCGCGCCAATACGTTGGCCTGAACGTCAAACTCTTCGCGCGGCACCAGATCGATCTTGGTGAAAGCGCTCGCCATCATCGCTTTGACATTGCGCTCGATGTCCTTCGCCGGGCTTTGCGCGACAAGCTCCGCAATGCGCTGCTGTAAATCCTCGAAAAACTTGGGCCCGCTCATCGTGCACCTCATCGGATCGGTGAACTCTAGCACAGGGCGTATTCCACTCCGTCCTGCGTGGAGATTGCACCAATACAGTGCAATGTGTTACATGCATTGCTCCGCGCTGGTGCGAAAGCCATGACGGCGACGCTCAGCATGCGGGCTAACCCATTGAATCATAGGTGCAATATCTATGGCATGGGAAATGCTAAGAATGTAAAACCCTTCTCCCTGAGGTCATCAATGAAAAAAACCATACTGACTTGCGCTGTTGCGGCGGCATCGCTCGGTCCCATCGTGTGCAGCGCCCAAGCAACAGCAGAACCTGCGTCCCCGGTCACCGGCAACGCGACGATCGCAAGCGACTATCGATTTCGCGGTATCTCGCAGACGTATCGCGGGCCGGCCATTCAAGGCGGCCTCGATTACACGCATTCGAGTGGGCTCTATCTTGGCAACTGGAACTCAAACGTAAGTGGCTTGAGTTATCCGAACGGCGCCGGGATCGAAATGGATTTCTATGGCGGCTACAAGAAGACCTTCGGTGATCTGACGGTCGATGTGGGCACGCTCTACTACTACTACCCCGATGCGCGTTTCGTAAGCGGCGGCGTCGATCGCAAATTCGACAACTGGGAATTCTATGTCGGCGCGAGCTGGAAGTGGTTGTCCTTCAAGGCATCGAACTCCCTCACCAACTACTTCGGGCTGGACGGCACGCTTGCGCAAGGCTTCTTTGCGCACCGCGATACGGGTGTAGCGCTCGCCGATCGGGGCAACTCGAAAGGCACGATGTATTACGACCTTTCAGCCAACTATGAAGTGGTGCCCAAGCTCACCTTGAACCTGCATGTGGGCTACACCGATGTGAAGAGCTACAACGAGCTCGATTACATCGACTACAAAGTCGGGCTGACATACGACCTCAAGGGCTGGCAACTCGGCGCCGCAGTGGTCGGAACGGATGCCAATAAGGGGTGGTACTACGCGCGCGACAGCGGCGGGAAGACCAAGAGCACGGGAACGCCCTCCCCGGTCTTGTCCGTTGGCAAGACGTTCTGACCGCGCGAATCGAAACCATGGGGCGCGCGGCCGCAAACCGCGCGTCCCAATTCAAAAGGGGATTGTATGAAGCTCGTAACTGCAATCATCAAGCCATTCAAGCTTGACGAGGTTCGCGAGGCCCTGTCCGCGGTCGGCGTCCAAGGCGTCACCGTCACGGAAGTCAAAGGGTTTGGTCGCCAGAAGGGCCACACGGAACTCTATCGGGGTGCGGAGTATGTCGTCGACTTTCTGCCCAAGGTCAAGATCGAGGCGGCCATCGACGACAAGCTCCTCGACCAGGTGATCGAAGCGATCGAGAAATCCGCGCGAACCGGGAAGATCGGGGACGGCAAGATTTTCGTCTTCGATCTCCAGCAGGTCGTCCGGATCCGCACCGGCGAAACCGGAGCGAGCGCGGTCTAGGCTCGGAATCACCACCACGCACGACATCGCAGACGACCGACGCGTCCCTTGATTGCAAATCAGGGCGCGGGTGAACCTGCACAAGGGGAGACGTATGAAGAGCTTTTTCCTTTCGTTGCTCATGATTGCCGGCGCATTGAGTATCGCGCCAACCGCTTTAAGCGCTGACGCGAGCCAATTCGTCAATGTAACCGCCTCGCGCGTTGAATCTGTCCCGATGACGATTCTCGCCCAGGCGCCAGCTGCGGCGCCATCGACGGCGGCGCCCGCAGCAGCGCCCGCCGAGGCAGCCAAGCCCGCGCCAACACCCAACAAGGCCGACACGGTATGGATGCTGGTCGCAACAGCCTTCGTGTTGATGATGGCGGTACCCGGCCTCGCGCTTTTCTATGGCGGGATGGTACGGGCCAAGAACATGCTATCGATATTGATGCAGGTCTTTGTCGTGTTCTCGCTGGTTACGGTGCTCTGGGCGATCTACGGCTACAGCCTTGCGTTCACCGAGAGCAACGCGTTTATCGGCGGCTGGGATCGTTTGTTCCTGAATGGCATCTTTGACCCGGCAAAAGGTGAGTTCGCAAATGCGGCGACGTTCAGCAAGGGTGTCGTCATTCCGGAATTCGCATTCGTCGCGTTCCAGGCCACGTTCGCTGCGATAACGTGTTGCCTGATCCTTGGCGCGTTTGCTGAACGGGCGCGATTCGCCGCGGTCCTGTTGTTCGTCGTTCTCTGGTTCACGTTCGCCTATCTGCCGATCGCGCACATGGTGTGGTTCTGGGCCGGGCCGGATGCGTACACGGATGCGAAAGTCATCGACGCCGTCAATGCGAAAGCAGGCCTGCTGTGGCAGTGGGGCGCGCTCGATTTCGCGGGCGGGACGGTCGTACACATCAACGCTGGCGTGGCGGGCTTGGTCGGCGCATGGCTGGCGGGGAAACGCGTTGGCTACGGTCGCGAAGCGATGACGCCGCACAATCTCACGATGACCATGGTGGGTGCCTCGCTTCTCTGGATGGGCTGGTTCGGCTTCAATGCCGGGTCCGCATTGGAGGCCAACAACGCCGCGGCGCTCGCGTTCATAAACACCTACCTTGCGACCGCATGCGCCGTACTCGCATGGACGTTCGGCGAATGGATGATCAAGGGCAAACCCTCGATGCTCGGTGCCGCATCGGGCGCGGTCGCGGGCCTGGTTGCGATCACGCCGGCGGCGGGCAACGTGGGAATTGCAGGTGGCATGGTGATCGGCCTGGCAGCGGGCATCGTTTGCCTGTGGGGTGTCAATGGGCTCAAGCGCCTGCATGGCCAGGACGATTCGCTCGATGTATTCGGTGTGCATGCGATCGGCGGCATTTTGGGTGCATTGCTGACCGGTGTCTTCGTATCACCTGCGTTGGGCGGACCCGGATTCGTCACCGACTGGGTCACCGCAGCATCTGGCTTTACCAGCATTGGCGAACAGGTATGGATCCAGCTCAAGGCAGTGGTCGTGACAGTGGTCTGGTCGGGTGTGGTGTCGATCCTTGCATTCAAGGCCGCCGATGCGATGGTCGGACTGCGGGTCACGGAAGAAGAAGAACGCGAGGGCTTGGATATCAACTCGCACGGCGAAACGGCCTATCACAGCTAGGCGTCTGCGCGGTCTTCCGCGCTGATTCTTGGCGGCACCATCGCGCCGACTTGCGCGATCGAGAACGGGGGCGAAAGCCCCCGTTCTTGCGACTGCGGCCGCGCAACGCTCCGGCCTGAACCAGAACGGTGTTGACTTCGATCCTAGCCTTCATTAGGTTGCGAGGTCCATTCTCGCGATCGTTACCGACGCAATCGACCATGCACCAGATCACCGTTGTCGATAGCAACGAATCGTTTCCAGCGGCGGATGGCGAAACGATCCTCGCCGCGGCGCACCGAGCCAATATTCCGTTTCCGTACAGCTGCCAGGCCGGCGATTGCGGCAACTGCAAGTGCGAACTGGTGAGCGGGCAGGTCTTCGAGCTCGAATATTCCGAGCACGCGCTCCTTGCCGAAGAACGTTCTCTAGGCCGCATTCTTGCCTGTCGAACGCGGGTTCTGGGCGATACCGCCATTCGACGGTTGAACGACATTCATCACTGACCCGGACGAGGGCCGAAACCGCTCATCGGCCGCGCGGAGCCTTCAACGCATCCTAGCCACCTCGGCGCCATGCATTCGAAATGCGCGATGTTAGGATCCCGCTCCGACGATCCGTTTCGACTTCTTCCATCCGATGGGACATTACCGGGCAACTGTTGCGCTTGTCCTCGCGGGCTTCCTCTACGGTTGCAACGATGGGGGCGGCGCCGATAGCGGCGCATCATCAAGTGCCGCGAATTCCGTCGCAAATGTCTCGACCACCACGCCACCGCCGGCCGGAACGGGCACCGGGGTCTACGCTCGTGAGCCCATCGTCGCAAGCTGCGATGCAGGCACGCTGACCGCGCCCGAAAAGCAAGCCGTGCTCGCGGAGCTCAACGCGGTGCGCGCCCTGCATCGCCTCCCCGCGGTCACCTACGATCCGAGCGCGGACATCTACGAGCAGAAATCCGCGCTGATCGGGGTTGCCAACAGGCAACTGACCCACACGCCGCCAACGAGTCTGTACTGTTTCACGCAAGAGGGCGCGCAAGGCAGCGCGCAGAGCAATCTGTTTCTGGCGGGCGGCTATTCGCCCGCTTCGACCGACAGCATCGCGCAGTTCCTGATCGACGATGCGGTGGATTCCCTTGGCCACCGGCGTTGGGTGCTGCATCCATTTCTGTCCCAAACATCATTTGGCCGCGTCGACGGTCTCCCGCTGACTGGCGGGGCTGTACGATACTCGGCGATGTCGCTCCGGGTAATCGGCTACCCCGACGCGAATTTGAGCGCGACCGATGTCGCGTACATCGCCTATCCGGAAGGGAATTATCCGGCCAGGTATTTCAAGCATGGCTGGTTCATGTCGTTCTCGGTGCTGGCCGCCAAGACCGGAACGTGGGCGAACGATGGTGCCACGGTCGACTTCAGCAGTGCGGCGATCCAGGTGAGCGGGTCAGGCGGCGCCCCGCTTCAGGTGACGGACCGCAGCCACAACAATCAAGGATTTGGTTTGCCCAATATCGTGCAGTGGAAAGTGGTCGGCACGCAAGACAACGTGAGCTATGCCGTGCGAATCGCCGGCGTGAAGGTCAACGGCGCGGTGCGCGAATACCAGTACGGATTCCGGATCCAGTAGGCGTGCGGTGAGCGGGTCTCGTGCCTACATTTGTTCCCAGGGAAGACCCTCGACGCGCCATCCATTGCGGATATTGCGGTGATGGCTCTCGTCCAGATCCCCTTCGAACCCGTTGAGCACGTTGTAGACGTCGGTAAAGCCCGCCTTCTCGAGCTCTTCACCGGCATCAACGGATCGATGCCCGCTCCGGCAGATCAAGACGATCGGCCGGGTTGCGCTGGCGACCTTCTTCACCTGCTTGACGAACATGGGGTTGATATCCCAATCCGGACCGTCGTTCCAACCAATATGGAGTGCCCCGACCGCATGCCCGACAAACAGATACTCCATCTCGCTGCGGCAGTCGATAAAGACGGCCTGCGGGGTCTTCTTGAGAAACTCGAATGCCTCGCGAGGCGTGAAGTGCTTCATGGTGCCAACGGGACGCAAAGACTGCGAGTATAAAAGCGCGACGGTGGGGGATAAAATTCGTTTTCAGCATATCGATATGCGAAAATGCGGCTATGCATGGATCCGGACCGCCGATTGCCCTCCTCGAAGACGCTCCCCTCGAAGAACGCTGCTCGTCCATGCCAACTCGCATTCATTTTCGGGACCGGAATCGCCCGTTGATTGACAGTGGGCGGGCGCCGGCGATACGCTTTCTCGCGGCGCTGATTTGAGTTGCAGCTTGCGGGCGCCTCCGGGGTGCGGCTAGCTGTCCCTGATGGCCGGCCCCAACTAAAAAGTTTCGCTAAAGCGCGGGAAACCCGTTAAGCGCGCAAGCTGAGCGGGTTTTTTGTTTCCGGACGCGCGCCTGTGCGTTACACCATGGGTCGAGCGGCCGCGAGAAGGATCTATCCCAGGTGATGCAACCCGACTGTACCGCGCTCATCAGCGCACACCTCGCCCGCCGGATTCTCGTGCTGGACGGCGCCATGGGAACGATGATTCAGAACCATCGCCTGGCCGAATCAGACTATCGGGGCGCGCGGTTTGCGGCATCGGCGAGAGATGTAAAGGGCAACAACGATCTGCTTGTTCTCACCCAACCGGCGATCGTCTCGGCGATCCATCACGCTTATCTGGAGGCCGGCGCCGATCTCATTGAAACGAACACCTTCAACGCCAACGCGCCGTCCCTTGCCGACTACGGCATGGAAGCCCTGGCGGCGGAAATCAACATCGCGGCCGCGCGGCTCGCGCGGTCCGCCGCCGACGAATTCAATCGACGAACGCCAACCAAGCCGCGATGGGTGGCAGGGGTCCTCGGGCCCACGAACAAGACCGCCTCCATTTCGCCGGACGTGAACGATCCCGGCTTTCGCAATATCTCGTTCGACCAGCTGGTTACGGCATACACCGAAGCGACTCAGGGGCTGATCGAAGGCGGTGCGGACCTCATCCTGATCGAAACGATCTTCGACACCCTGAATGCCAAGGCCGCGATTTTCGCGGTCCTTGCCGAATTCGACCGGCGTGGCCAACGCCTCCCCATCATGATCTCTGGCACCATCACCGACCAGTCTGGCCGCACACTCACCGGTCAAACGCCGGAAGCATTCTGGAATTCGGTGCGTCACGCCGAACCGCTGACGGTCGGACTCAACTGCGCGTTAGGTGCGAAGCTGATGCGCCCGTATATCGAAGAGCTGTCGAAGGTTGCCGACGTGTTCGTGAGCGCGCACCCGAACGCCGGCCTCCCCAATCCGCTCTCGGAAACCGGCTATGACGAGACGCCTGCCTTCACCGCCGGCCTGCTGGGAGATTTCGCGGCGAGCGGCTTCGTCAACGTCATTGGCGGATGTTGCGGCACCACGCCGGAACACGTGCAGGCGATGGTGGAGGCCGTTGCGACCCAACCGCCTAGAAGGGTGCCTGCGATCCGGCCAGCGCTCCGCCTGGCGGGACTCGAGCCGGTCACCATCGATGACGACTCATTGTTCGTGAATGTGGGCGAACGCACGAATGTCACCGGATCGAAGGCGTTCGCGCGCCTGGTGCTGGCGGGCAACTACACTGAAGCACTTTCGGTTGCAAGGCAGCAGGTGGAGAGCGGTGCGCAGGTGATCGACGTCAACATGGACGAGGCGATGCTCGACTCGGAGAAAGCCATGGTGACATTCCTGAGTCTGCTTACCGCCGAGCCCGACATCGCGCGGGCGCCGGTCATGATCGACTCCTCGAAATGGTCCGTCATCGAAGCGGGCCTCAAATGCATGCAAGGCAAGTGCATCGTCAATTCCATCTCCCTCAAGGAGGGGGAGCACGACTTTCGCCGGAACGCGCGCCTTGCGCGTCGCTACGGCGCGGCGGTCATCGTGATGGCATTCGACGAGCGCGGCCAGGCGGATTCATTCGAGCGACGTATCGCGGTTTGCCGGCGCAGTTACGACATTTTGACGAAAGAACTCGGGTTCCCGGCCGAGGATATCGTCTTTGATCCGAACATCTTCGCCCTGGCGACCGGGCTTGAAGAACACAACGCCTACGGGATCGACTTCCTCGAAGCCACGCGCTGGATCAAGGCGAATCTGCCGCACGCAAAGGTGTCGGGCGGGGTTTCCAATCTTTCATTCTCGTTTCGTGGCAACGATGCGGTTCGCGAGGCGATGCATTCCGCGTTTCTTTATCAAGCCGTCAAAGCCGGCATGACGATGGGCATCGTGAATGCGGGTCAGCTCACGGTGTATCAGGACATCCCCGGCGATCTCCTGGAGCGGGTCGAAGACGTGATCTTCAACCGGCGCGCCGACTCGACCGAGCGGCTCGTCGGCTTTGCCAATACGGTGAAGGGCAAGAAAAAAAACGAGATCGAGGACGCGCTCTGGCGCAATGCGCCGGTCCGCGAACGGCTGACCCACGCGCTCGTGCATGGCATCGCGAACTGGATCGTCGAAGATACCGAGGCGATGCGCCTTGAATGCACGCGACCGATCGAGGTCATTGAAGGGCCGTTGATGGACGGCATGAATGTCGTCGGTGATCTGTTCGGCGCAGGCAAGATGTTCCTGCCGCAAGTGGTGAAGTCGGCACGGGTGATGAAGCAGGCCGTCGCCCACCTCATCCCTTTCATCGAGGCGGAAAAGGCACGGGTGGGTGACCACAAGCCAAAAGGCAAGATCGTCGTTGCCACCGTGAAAGGCGATGTGCACGACATCGGCAAGAATATCGTCGCGGTCGTGCTTCAATGCAATAACTACGAAGTGGTGAATCTGGGCGTGATGGTATCGGCGCAACAGATTCTGCAGGTGGCGCGCGAAGAGCATGCGGACATCATCGGGCTCTCGGGTCTCATCACCCCGTCGCTCGAAGAAATGGCGCATGTCGCCAAGGAAATGCAACGGGAAGGCTTCAGCGTTCCGCTCTTGATCGGCGGTGCGACGACTTCGCGCGTGCATACCGCGATCAAGATCGCGCCCCACTACTCGGGGCCGACAATCTATGTGCCGGATGCTTCCCGCAGCGTCGGCGTATGCACCAGTCTTCTTTCCGCGGACCAACACGATTCCTATGTCGCGGCGTTGCAGACCGACTACGAGCGGATCCGGCGGCAACACGCAGGCAAGCAAGGACCCGCATTGGTGTCGATCGCCGCTGCGCGCGCGAATGCATTCCAGTGCGACTGGACAACCTATCGCCCGTTCGTTCCGGCACGTCTTGGCCGCCATGTCTTCAAGCACCACGATCTCGCCGCAATCGCACGCTACATCGACTGGTCGCCATTCTTCCAGACGTGGGATCTGGCCGGCGCCTATCCAAAGATCCTCGATGATCAAACAGTCGGCGCGGCAGCGCGAAGCGTATTCGCCGATGCCCAAGCGATGCTCGACCAGATCGTCCGGGAACGATGGTTGACAGCAAGCGGCGTGGTTGTCCTGCTGCCGGCGGCGAGCGTAGGGGACGATATCGAGATCTATACCGACGAATCGCGAACCAAAACCGCGATGACGTGGCACAACTTGCGCCAGCAAACGGCAAAGGCTGCCGACCGATTCAATTTGTGCCTGGCTGACTACGTGGCGCCGAAAAGCTCGGGTATTCCAGACTACATCGGCGCATTCGCGGTGACCGCCGGCATCGGCGTGGATGAGCGGGTCCGTGCGTTTGAAGCAGCCCACGACGATTACAACGCGATCATGGTGAAGGCTCTTGCGGACCGGCTTGCCGAAGCGTTCGCCGAGCATTTGCACGAAGTCGTGCGCAGGTCGCTTTGGGGTTATGCCGCCAACGAACACCTCTCCACCGCGGACCTTGTCGGCGAAAAGTATCGCGGTATCCGGCCGGCGCCCGGCTACCCTGCGTGTCCGGACCACTCCGAAAAGGGGGCATTGTTCGATTTGTTGAGCGCCGGAGATTGCGACCTGTCGCTGACCGAAAATTTCGCGATGCTGCCCGCAGCGAGCGTCTCGGGGTTCTACCTCTCCCATCCGGAAGCACACTACTTCGCGGCCGGGAAGATCAACCGCGATCAGGCCGAAGATTATGCGCGGCGCAAGCGCATGGAGTTGGCCCCGGCTGAACGTTGGCTCGCCCCGGCACTCGCATACTAGAGTTGTAGCCGGTGGCATGTGGCAGCTACTATGCGCGCATGACACCCACCGATCGCGGCGCACCCAGGCCGGCTGTTCACGCACCGCACCCGATTCTCGATCGTTACTATGCGAACGATGACGACAAGCGGCGATTCATCCGCACGATCTTCGATTCGACCGCGCAGGACTACGATCGGGTGGATCGCCTGCTCGCGTTCGGTTCCGGATCATGGTACCGGCGGCGCGCGCTGCAGCGCGCCGGTCTTGCGCCGGGCGCCAAGGTGCTCGATGTCGCAGTCGGCACCGGCCTCCTCGCGCGAGAGATGGTCACGATCCTCGGCGCAGACGGGGACATCATTGGAATCGATCCCAGCCCGGGCATGATGGCAGGCGGTGCGATGCCGCCCGCGATCAAGCTGGTGCAAGGACGCGCCGAAGCATTGCCGTTTGCATCGCGGTCCTTCGATTTTCTGACGCTCGGCTTCGCGCTGCGCCATCTGGAAGACCTGCGCAGCGTGTTCACGGAGTTTCGCCGCGTGCTGCGTCCCGGAGGGCGCCTGCTCTTGCTGGAAATTACCCGCCCCGAAGGCAGGATTGCCAATACGCTGCTGCGCGCCTACATGCGGGGCGTCGTGCCGCTCATGTCGCGTACCGTGGCGCGGCATCACGACACACCGCGACTCTATCGCTACTATTGGGACACCATCGAGGCGTGCGCGCCGCCGACCGATGTCCTGTCGACCATCTCGGATGCCGGTTTTTCGGGTGCCGACCGATATGTCGAGCTTGGCATATTCTCGGAGTTTCGCGCGTTCGCTTGAAGTCCCGCTGCTGTTCCCTGCCCTCGCTAAAGGAGCGTAATCGATGCAAATCGTTCGACATGAACCTGGCAAAATTCTCTCGGCTGCCGTCGAGTTTGGGAATCTTGTGTTCGTAGCCGGAACCGTTCCCGACAATCTCAACGCTGGTGTCAAAGAGCAGACGGCCGAGGTATTGCGCAAGATCGATGCGCTGCTCGCCAAGGCGGGAACCAGCAAATCGAAGATCCTGAACGCGACGATCTGGGTGCCGGATATTCGTGACCGCGACGTGATGAACGAAGCGTGGCTTGCATGGATGGACCCAACCAACCCACCGGCGCGGGCATGCGTTCAGGCTGCGTTGGCGAATCCGCGTATTCTGGTCGAGATTGCCGTTATCGCAGCCAAGTGATGACCCTGCGGGCCGCCATGCCGCGCACTGGATGGCTCGCGACTTTGGTCCTCCTCGCTGCCGGATGTTATCCCGCGCTCGACTGGCGCGAGGTATCCGCTGCGGACGGCGGATTTGCCGTCCTACTCCCTGGGAAACCGCGCCGCGACACGCGCCAGGTACACATTGGCCCCCATGCTCTCCAGATGACGATGCTCTCGGTGCGCGCGGATTCATTTCTGTTCGGCGCCGGCTACGCGCGGTTGCCCGGACGGCTGGATGGCGAGGAGCGTGCGAAGCTGTTGAATAACGCCCGGGACGCGCTGTTGATGAATTTCGGTCCGACGATGCGCCACGATCCTGGCGAGGTCCGGCTTGGCGCGCTCGACGGCCACCCTTGCATCGCTCTGAATGCGCAGCCGACCGTGGAGGGCCGCGCGCTCGAACTGAATGCCCGCCTCTGCGTCACGGACGAGCATCTTTACCAAGTGGTGTCGCTCGCGCCGCGCGATCGCGCAACCGAAGCCGATCCTTCATTCTTTCTCGGCTCATTGAAATTGCTCAGGCAATCCTCGGGCGCCGCGGGGCGCGCGCTTGCGCCGCATCATCGAGATCAACGCTATCGATCACATGCAGCACCTCGGCAAACGATTGTTCAGTCAGTTGTCGTCGCAGAGCGTCCACATGCGCGCCAGGTCCGAACTCCACGATCAGCCGCGCCGGACGAAGTTCGCGCAACAATCGCACGAGGGCAATCCGAAATGTGACGCGAGCGGTACAACAAGCGCAGCCGATAGGGGCTTGCTGAACGATGACGCGCTGACCGGCGATCCGCTCACCCGCCGCCAGGGTTCCGATGCCGGCGCGCATTACCGCGATCAACTCGTCCGTCGAATGCCCGGCGATCAGGCCCTCGATCACCGCTGTTCGGTCCTCTACACTGCCCCCGGATACGACATGCGTGGGTACGTTTGCAAGCCGAGGCTTCACTGGCGCCAGAATCGCGGGGTGAAAACGACGATGAGCGAAAACAATTCGAGGCGCCCCAACAACATCACCACGGTGCAGACCCAGGTCTGAAAATCGCCGAGCACCGCATAGTTGGTGGACGGACCGACCTTCTCCAATCCCGGGCCGGTATTGTTGAGACAGGCGACGATCGCGGTGAATGCCGACACCACATCAAGTCCGGTCAGCATGAGCAACATCGTGCCGGTTACCATGGTTGCGCCGTAGACGAGCATGAAAGCGAGCACCGCGAAGATGATGTTGTTCTCGACCACCTGACCACCGAGCTTCACCGGCAGATGTGCACGCGGATGGATGATTCGCGTGAGCTCACGCAATGCCTGGCGATACATGAGCAGCGCTCGCACCATCTTGATGCCGCCGCCGGTGGAACCTGAGCAGGTGGCAAAGCAGGAAAGAAACAACATCCACACCGGCGCGAAAATCGGCCACAGGTTGTAGTCGGTGTTCGCAAATCCGGTGGTCGTGGCGATCGAGACAACATTGAACGCCGCGAACCGCAGCGCGGTGCCCGGATCGCCATAGAAGGCGTTCGCCCACAGGAACCCCGCGATACCTAGAACGCTCAATACCATGACGACGAGATACAGCATGACTTCCGGGTCGTCGCGATACGGGCGGATCGTGCGGCCGCGCAGTACGATGAAATGCGTCGCGAAGCTGATGCCGGCGATCAACATGAACACGATCGCAACCGCCTCGATTGCGGGGGAATTGAAAAACGCGAAGCTGTCGTCGTGCGACGAGAAGCCGCCGAGCCCCATCGTGCTGAACGAATGGATGACCGCATCGAGCCAAGTCATTCCGGCGACTTTAAATGACACGACGCACGCCAAGGTCACCATTGCGTAGACGAGCCAAAGCCCCTTGGCGGTCTGCGTGATGCGCGGCGTCAATTTCGTGTCCTTCATCGGCCCCGGCGTTTCGGCCTTGAACACCTGGCTTCCGCCGACACCGAGCAGGGGCAATATCGCGACCGCGAGAACGATAATCCCCATTCCGCCGATCCATACCAGAAGCGAGCGCCAGAGGTTGATCGAGGCCGGCAGTCCGTCGAGGCCAGACAGGACGGTAGCCCCGGTTGTCGTCAGTCCCGATACGGTTTCGAAATACGCGTCGGTAAAGGACAAGTTGGGAATGAAAAATAGCAAAGGTAATGTCGCGAACGCGGGCAAGGTCGTCCACACGAGCGATACGAGCAGGAACCCGTCGCGCGACTGAAGTTCCCTGCGCCCGCGTTTGCGCGTCCCCCACCAAAGCGCGACGCCGACCCCGAAGGTGATGAGGATGCCTTCGTCATAGGCCAAGGTCGCGCCGTCCTGCAATGCAAGCGATACCACGAGCGGCACGATCATCGCGACGGCGAAAAGCATGATCACGATCGCGAGCACGCGCAAGACGGAAGCGACACGAACCATGCCGGAGCGCGCCCCTAGAAGAAACTCACGCCGACCTGGAAGAGCTTCTCCACCTGGGGCAACGTCTTCTTATTGGTCACGAAGACGATGACGTGGTCCTCGTTCTGGATGATGACATCGTGATGGGGCATCAATACTTGATCGCCGCGCACGATGGCACCGATGCTTGCCCCGCGGGGAAGCTCGATCTCATCGATTCGCCGGCCGATGCACCGACACGATTTCTGGTCACCATGCACCACCGCCTCCAGCGCCTCCGCCGCGCCGCGCCGCAGACTATGTACCTGTGTCACATCACCACGGCGAACATGCGAGAGGACGCTGCCGATCGTAATTTGCGCGGGAGCGATGGCAACGTCGATTTGTCCGGATTGCAGCAGATCGACATACGCACGACGATTGATCAACGAAACGACCCGGCGCGCCCCCATCCGTTTGGCCAGCAGCGAGGCCATGATGTTGTTCTCGTCATCATTCGTTACGGCGACGAACAGGTCCATTTCTTCGACGTTCTCGTTCTCGAGCAATTCCTCGTCGGTGACGTCCCCCTGGAGCACCAGGGTGGTTTCGAGTTTGCTCGAAAGAAGATCACAGCGGCGCTTGTTGAATTCGATGATCTTCACGACATAGTCGCGCTCGAGCGCCTGCGCCAATCGCATACCGATGTTCCCACCACCGGCGATCATGACGCGACGCACCGGCTTGTCCATGCGTCGCAGCTCGCGCATGACATGCCGGATATCCTCGGTGGCCGCCAGGCAGAACACCTCGTCGCCGGCCTCGACAATCGTGTCGCCCTCTGGAACGATCGGCCGATCACCACGGAAAATTGCCGCGACCCGTGCCTCGAGGTTTGGCAGATGGCGCTTGATGTCTGACAACGGATGGCCGACCAGGGGCCCGCCTTCGAATGCACGCACGGCAACGAGACTTACTTTTCCCTTCGCGAACTCCAACACCTGCAATGCTTCGGGAAAATGGACGAGCTTGACGATGTATTCGGTGAGCAGCTGTTCCGGACAGATGCTGAAGTCCACCGCGAACCCCGCAGCGGAAAAGATCCGCGGGTTGTCTTGATACTCCGTGGCACGGATGCGCGCGATCCGTGTGGGCACGTTGAACAATTCGGCCGCGAGCTTGCAGGCAACAAGATTCGTCTCGTCGGACTGCGTGACCGCGATCACCATGTCCGCATCTTCGATACCCGCGCTCGCCAATACCGACGGATGGGCCGCATTGCCGATCAATGTCCGCAGATCGAGGCGATCCTGAAGATCCTTGAGGCGAGCGGTATCCAGGTCCACCACGGTTATGTCGTTTGCCTCGGAGACGAGGTTCTCGGCGACAGTGGTTCCGACCTGACCCGCACCAAGGATGACGATCTTCAACTCGACACTCCTACACGAGGAGAAAAGGGGCGATTCTATGCCTGCACGCCAGCGTGCGCATCATCCGTCGCTCCGTTTGGCGACGACCACCCCCAGTTGCTTCAGTTTTCGATAGAGGTGCGTGCGTTCCATGCCGCTCCGCTCGGCGACCCGGCTTATCGATCCGGATTCCTCGCTCAACAACTGCTCGAAGTACGAGCGCTCGAAGGCATCCCGCGCCTCGCGCAGCGGCATCCCGGTATCAGGGGCATAGCCGCCGACGGTGGTCGACGAGGAAAATTGCTTGAGCATCTGCTCAACGTCGCTCGCCGATATCTCGTTTTCGAGGGATGCAAGGGCCACGCTTCGTACCAGCTGCTGCAACTGCTCGAGATTTCGAGGCCAGTCGTAATTGCGCAATGCATTCAACGCGCCGATGGCGAATCGCTTGGGCGTCGTAATGCGATTCTCGACCAGTTGCGCGAGCAGGATGGACGCGAGCTCGGGGACATCCTCGGCGTGCATCCGTAGCGGCGGAATCGCAACGATCACGCCTGCGAGTTTGAAGAGAGCGTTTGGATCGATCGAGCCGTTGGCCCCAAGCGACGCGGGGTCGGAAGACGCGAAGGTGACGAGTCGAACGTTCTGCCGCTCCGCGCGAGGAGCGATCAGCGCGGCACCGCGCAGTTGCGCGCGGGACATCGCGAACAGATCGTCCATGAAAATGATTCCGCCGGCCGCGCGCTGAAGAAGCTCATTGGGTGCCTCGCCGAGCGCACTGCCGGCGTTGACGAACGGCGTATTCGGCTTATGCAGGGCGCGCGCATAGATTTCGGGAACCATGCCTACTTCCCCACGAATGAGAACATGGGTGACTGCCTGTGCGAGGAGCTCGAACCGGCGCCGCACGTCGGTCATGACGCTGGTGCGGCCGAGCGCTGCCAGCGTCAGTGGCTGGGCGGCACGGATTTCACCGCTTGCCAAGGCGCGCTTGACCGTAGCGAGCAGCTTTTGCAACGCAATCGGCTTTTCGAGGAAGTCGAGGGCACCGATCCGGATCGCCTCCACGGCGCTATCGATGCTGGCGTGCCCTGACATGATCACCACAGGCATCGTGAGCTGCCCGTTGACCTGCCATTCCTTGAGAAGCGTGATGCCGTCGGTGTCCGGCATCCAGATATCCAGGAGCACCAGATCCGGCCGTTGCGCGCGGCGGGCTTCACGCGCGCTTTCAGCACTGCCGGCGACGCGCACCGTGTAGCCTTCATCCGCGAGAATCTCCGAAAGCAGCTCGCGAATGCCAATCTCGTCGTCGACGACCAGAATGGTTGCCATCGCCTATGCCGCCCTTGCCACCACGGACCCGATAGCAGGCAGGACTACCCTTACGATCGCGCCGCGACCCTCGGCATTCGCGAGCTCGACGGTGCCACGATGCTCGTCGACGATTTTCTTCACAATGGCAAGTCCGAGCCCTGTTCCCTTCGGCTTGGTGGTGACATAGGGTTCGAACGCCCGGCGGATGATCGGCTCGGAGAATCCTACGCCGTCGTCGCGCACCGCGAGGACGACCATGCCATCCCGAACCGACGTTACGACCTCGATCATGGCATCGGGTTGTCCGCCGCATGCGTCCTGGGCATTCTGGAGCAGGTTATGGACGACCTGGCGAAGCTGGCTCGCATCACCCTTGATAGCGGGAAGCGCCGGCGCGAGATGTGCACGCACCGACGGCCGGGTGTTTTCATAGAGCGTGAGCACGTCATCCACAACCGCGTTCAGATCGAGATTGGCGAGGTTTGGTGCCGGCAGTCGTGCGTACTCGCGAAATTCATCGACCATCGTCTTCATCGATTGAACATGCGCGATGATGGTATCGGTCGCTTTTTGCAACGCCTGCGCGTCCGCACCGTCGACACGCGGCGAGAGCTTTGCCTGCAATCGTTCCGCCGCCAATTGGATGGGCGTGAGCGGGTTCTTGATTTCGTGCGCAAGGCGCTTGGCGACCTCCGCCCATGCGGTTGCCCGTTGCGCCTCGACCAGCGCGGTCACGTCGTCGAATACCACCACGAAGTCGCCACCGCGTTCCTCAGGCATGCGCGATCCGCGCACCAGGAGAACCTGACCCTTGTCGCCAAAGGCGGTCTCACGCTGCCAGGGCCCGGCCGGTCGCTGCGCGAACTCGGCGCCCGCGAGCGTCAAGAGCGGGGCCAGTCGATTCGCGAGCACGGTCTGATCGAGGATCGTGTCGCTGAGTCCGACGATACGTCCCGCACTCGCATTGGCGATGTTCAGCCGCATGTCCCGGTCAAGCACCAATACGCCCGCGGACAAATTCGCAAGGACATTCTCCAGATGCCCTTTTGCACTTTCGACTTGCCGGCGATTCTGCTCGGCGGCGGTCCGCGCTTCGTCCAACTGCTCGGTCATGCTGTTGAATGACCGCGTCAGGATTCCAAGCTCATCGGTACTGGTGACACGCGCACGGCGCGTAAAGTCGCCGCGCGCAACGGCTTCGGTCGCCTCGGCCAGCGTTGCGAGGGGCTCGGCCAGGCGCCTCCCGAGAAGAAACGCGAGCGAGAACGCCGAGAACAGCGCGAGGAGGAGCGTCAATGTCAAAGTAAGAATGTAGATCTCGCGAAGCCCTTGCCGGGACAGCGTCAATTCCTTGTACGAGCGGTAGACCGATTGAACGCTTTCGGCGCTCGCTGCGAGACCGGCGGGAACCGGCTGCGTAAATTGGAGCAGGCGCTGCTCCTCGGCGAGCGTGAGGCGTCCGATGGGGGCAATAACCCGAAGCATCAATCCGCGTTCACCGACCCCTTCGATCGCCCGGTAGCCGCGATTCTGGCGTGCCTGCCGCAACACATTCAAGGGCGGCATGTTGGGAACGAACCGCGTCAGATCGCGCGTCGCGCTCCCGAGAATTCCCGTCGGACCGATCACGATTGCTTCGCTCGCGCCCGCGCTTTCAAGAAGCTCGTCGAGGGCCGCGGCTTGTTGTGCCGGAGCGATCTCACCGAGCTCCATCGCGGCAATACGGGTCTTGCGTTGCAGATCTTCCAACAGGCTGTCGAGCGCGGCGCGCCCCAGATTCAATCCGCCTTCGAGTGCGCTGTCGACACGCACGTCGAACCATGATTCGATGCTCTTGGCGAGAAATTGCACCGAAACGGTATAGACCAGCACGCCGGGAATCAGCGCCATCATCGCGAACAGTACAACGAATCGTAGCGAGAGCCGCGAGCCGAAAAGTCGCCGGCGGATTGCCCCGCCAAGCATCCACAGCTGATAGCCGACGATGACGACCAACCCCACCGCCACCGCGACATTGAGCATCACGAGCAACGGGTAGTGCCGTGCGAAAAGCGCCGTGTTCGCGCTCGCGGCCGCCAGCAGGAAAAGCAGGATCCCGCCAAGCGCGGTGCTTGCGATAAGAATGTATGTCATCGCGTTCGCGCATCCGGAATGATGAATTGCCACTTCTGCCACGGCGAGGCAAGTGCCCAGTCACGCTGGCCGAATGCGGCGACCTGCAACGGCCGGGGCAGTTGACTCGTATCGAGGCGCATCCTGAGCCATGCCTCGTAGGTCGTGGCGGGCCGCAACAGCGCACGATCGGCAATCACCCAGGTTCGCAGCGCGGTCATCACTCGAAGACCCTCGGCAAGCGTCGCGACACCATGATTCAACGCGCCGCTGGAGAGACGGTATTCCCTCGTCAGCGAATGATACGAGAGACGGTAGCGTGTCACCGCGGTGGTAACGCGGTCATCGAGCCAGTACCACCGGGGGCGCGCCACCTCGCATTCGACTATGAAATAGAGGGGAACGCCGCCCAACAATGCCTCCTCAAGCTTGGCCGGGAGTTCGAGTCGAAAGTCCGCGGTAATGGCCGGCCCCTCCTCGGTCAGCTCGAGAATCGCGTTTTGGATCTGAATGTCTTCCGCGCGCGCCGTACCCGCAACGATGAGCGTGGCGAATACCATCAAGATCATCGCGAGCCGGCGCAATAACGACATTAGTGCGTCTCGATTAGTGCTTATCGATCAGTGCTTCTCGAACAGCGCGTAGAAAAATCCATCATTGTCATCGCCGGGCAGCAACTGCCCCGCTTGAAGCCCGGGCAACTCGATCGCGCGCGCATCAGCGTGGATTTTCATGAAATGCCTGACGACAACGCCGTTCTCGGCGGGGAAAAGGGAGCATGTCGAGTACAGCATTCTTCCGCCTGGAGCAAGAACCCCCCAAAGCGCATTCAGCATACTGGACTGTATCGATGCATACGCCGGCAGATCGCCGGGTCGGCGGTGCCATTTGATATCGGGACGGCGCCGTGCGATGCCGGAGGCGCTGCATGGCGCATCGGCAAGGATCCGATCGAACGGCGCGCCGTCCCACCAGGCGCCCACCACCGATGCGTCGCCCTCAACGACTCGCGCACGCAAGCCAAGACGATGCAGATTCTCGGTGACGCGCGCGCATCGTCGCGCGTCGTTGTCGATCGCGGTCAATTCGCAGTCTGCGGATTCCAGAAGGTGGGCGGTCTTCCCGCCTGGCGCGGCGCAGGCGTCGAGCACGCGTTGCCCGGCCAGTGGCCGCAGGTACGCTGCCGCGCGCTGTGCCCCGGCGTCCTGGACCGATACGAGACCCTGATCGAAACCGGGAATCGCTCCCACTGGCATCGGCATGTCGAGCCGTACCGCGCAGTCGCCGACTTGACGTGCCGGGTGATCATTAGCGGCAAGCATCTGCATGTAAGCGGGCACCGCAATGCGCGCCTTGTTCACGCGTAGCGTCATGGGCGGATGGTGGTTACCTGCGCGCAAGATCGATTCCCAGGCGCCGGGATAAATTTCTCGAATCTGCGCGACCCACCAATCCGGGTGCTTCCATATCGCGGCGTCATCGTGGCTCGCGGCGGCCCCCAACTCTTCCGCCTTACGCAGAAAATTGCGGAGGACCGCGTTCACGAATCCATCAGCGTTATGGCAGCCGAGGAGTCGCGCGGCGCGCACCGCCTGGTCCACCGCGACATAGGACCGTTTCCGGCGCTGCAGGTCGGACAGGCTTATATAGAGTAGGGCAAGCACAAGCACGGAGGTCGGCTGCCGCTCGACCAGGGTCTTGACCATGAAATGAACCCAGCCGTAGTCCCGAAGGGTCTGATGGGAAAGGTCGTGGATCGCGGCGCGGCTCGGTCCGGCGGGCATATCGCGTAGTTGGCGGGCAATCGCAGCCGTCATGCTTTCGCCCTCGAGCACGCTTGCCACGATTTTGCTTGCGCCGGCGTAACTCTCGCAGAGGTTCGCTGAAACCGAGGGTTGCAAATCCAAAATGGATCCGTGTCTATCCGGGACTGGTCGGATCGGCGAATCGATCGCCGGGCTTGATCGCGAAGCCATGCAAGAGATCCGCGATGTGCATTTGCTTTCCTCCCGCGCGCTGCACGACCTGCAATCGAAGCGACCCTTCCCCACATGCGACATCCAATCCCGCCGGATCGACCCGCAGCACTATGCCCGCCGGCGCGTGTTGATCGACGACATTTTCGATCGCGGACGCTCTCCATACTTTGAACTCGACACCCGCGAGACGCGCTTGGGCGCCGGGAGATGGGTTGAATGCCCGGATACGCCGTTCGAGCTCTGCAGCAGGCGAAGACCAAACGAGCCAAGTCTCCCCCTTGGTCACCTTTGCCGCGTAGGTGACCCCTTGGCCGAGCTGGGGGATTGGCGCAAGGCGCCGATTCGCAACACCATCGAGCGCCTCGACGATCGAATTGGCGCCCATCCTGCTTAACTTGTGATGGAGGGTACCGGTAGTGTCGTCGGGTGCAATCGACAGAGCGTGGGTGAGAAGCAGAGGCCCGGTATCGAGCCCCGCATCCATCTGCATGATGGAAATGCCGGTTTGAGCATCGCCGGCTGCGATCGCGCGATGAATCGGCGCGGCCCCACGCCAACGCGGCAGGAGGGACGCATGAATGTTGATGGCGCCGTATCGAGGAATGTCGAGCACCGCCTGCGGCAAAATAAGCCCGTAAGCCACCACGACGATTACATCAGGTGCCGCCGACTCAAGGTGCGCTTGAACAACCGAATCCCGTAACGTAGGCGGCTGATACACAGCCTGCCCAAGCCGGGTCGCGGCGACTTTCACCGGACTCATGACGAGTGCCATGCCCCGCCCGGCAGGTTTATCAGGGCGCGTAAGCACTAACACGATGTCGTGCCCCGCGGCGGCGATCGCTTCGAGCGGCGATACGGCGAAGGTCGGCGTGCCGGCGAAGACCACGCGCATTCGGCACGCCGCGGCTACGCGGCCTCTCGCTGTCGCTTCATCATCTTGGCGCGGATACGCGTTTTCTTCAGGCGGGAGAGGTAGTCAACGAACACCTTGCCGGCAAGGTGGTCCATTTCATGTTGGACGCAAACCGCCAGCAGCCCCTCAGCCTCTAATTGGAATTCCGCGCCATCCAAGCCAAGTGCGCGAACCTTGACTTTGAGCGCGCGGGTGACGGGTTCGTATATTCCGGGGACCGAGAGGCATCCCTCGTCACACTCCTGCTTGCCTTCACTCGAAACCATCCGCGGATTGATGAGCGTTACAAGGTGATCCCGGGTCTCCGAGCTGTCGATGACAATCACGCGTCGATGAACATCGATCTGGGTCGCCGCGAGGCCAATGCCCGGGGCCGCATACATCGTTTCGGCCAAATCGCGAACCAGATCGCGAATCGACGCATCGACACTCGTTACCGGTTCCGCGACCTGATAGAGGCGCTCGTCGGGATATTGCAAGATTGGGCGGATTGCCATGGATCGTCGATGATTTAACGAATCATGTTGAACCAAGGGAGACGCTCGTCATGGGATTGTTAAACTCGGCCCACTACGTGTGAATCCGCAAGTGGCCTTACCGCCACATATTGGGGGACGGTGGCCGAAATGAACATGTTCAAGAAGTCTAGCATAGCGATTGCATCCGCTTTTGCGGTTCTCGCGACGATCCCCGTGTGGCCACAATCGGACCCTGCCCAACAAGCAGCGTTGCCCGAACTCAAGTCCGATGCTCCGGAATCGTATGTCGTGCAGTATGGGGACACCCTATGGGGCATCGCCTCGCGCTACTTGAAAGAGCCGTGGCGGTGGCCGGAATTATGGCGCTTCAACGAACAGCAGGTCCGCAATCCGCATGAGCTTCGGCCGGGTCAGATCCTGACCCTCGATCGCACCCGCGCACAGCTGTCCTCCCGCGATGAAGCGGAAGGCGCCGCGGGCCTACGGGTCAACGCGCGCGGCGAGACGGTTCTCTCACCTCGTGTGCGGGCCGAACAACAGACCATGGCGGCCATCGCCAGCATTCCGGCCAACGTCATTGAGCCCTGGCTATCGCGACCATTGATCATCGAAGCGGGGCAGCTCGCGAATGCGCCGCGCATTTTCGCGAGCGAAGAGGGGCGCTACAACCTCGGCACAGGCGGCAAAGCCTATGTTGACGGGCTACCGCCGCGGGCGGACGGGTCGGGATGGCACATCTACCGCACCGGCCGTCCGATGATCGACCCCGAGAGCAAGCAAACGCTGGGGTTCGAGGCGGTGTATGTGGGTGCGGCCCATGTTTTGAAGTACGGCGATCCGAGCACGATCCGCGTCCGGTCAGCGGCAATTGAGGTCTCCCCGGGCGATCGGCTGGTCCTGGAGGAGCAAAACCGGATCGTCAACTACATGCCACGCCCCGCCGGTCCGATCGTCAAGGCACGAATCATCAGTATCTATGGTGGGCGCGGAGATTCTTCCATTCTCGATGGCGCGTCGAGCGAGAAACGGATCGACGTTTCGAACTACGATGCGCGTCGTGAAGCCGGTCCGATGCAGATCGTGAGCATCAATCGAGGCAAGAGCGATGGCGTTGAGCCGGGCCATGTCCTGGCGCTCCATCGATCGACCGACATCACTTACGATCGCAGCGTTGGGAACTACTATCTCGGTGAGCCGCGCCGGCCTGTCATTTCGCTGCCGGAGGAGCGTTACGGACTTGTTTTCGTGTTCCGGACCTTCGAGCGGGTTTCTTACGGGCTCATTGTCCAGGCCGAGCGGCCGGCCATGCCGGGTGACGTCGCGCGCGCGCCCTGATTACGAAGCGCAACCCGACATCCAGTTTTAAACAATGAGCCGCAGCGACCTTGCGGCGTGGCTGCGGCTTACCAACGTACGCGGATTGGGCGGTCGGACACTCCGCAAGCTGCTCAAGACGTTCGGGTCACCGGATCAAGTGCTCGGCGCGAGTCACGCGACATTGACGCGGGCCATCGGCGAGCCGCTCGCCTCGGCGATTGGGAAGGATCCAAACGATGCGCTCATTGCGCGTACGTTGGATTGGTCGGAGTGCCCAAAGCAAGCGATCATCACCCTTGGCGACGCGTCGTATCCAAGTACCCTGCTCGACATTCCGGACCCTCCCGCCGTTCTGTTCGCGGCGGGAAACGTTGGACTACTCAATCGACCGGCGCTTGCGATAGTCGGTAGCCGAAGTCCCTCCCCGCAAGGGATCGACAACGCGCGAGCGTTCGCAAAAGCGCTCGGCAATGCCGGCTACATCATCGTCAGCGGGCTCGCTCTTGGAATCGACGCAGCAGCGCACGAAGGGGCGCTCAACAGCGGCAACAGCACGATTGCCGTACTCGGCTGCGGCATCAATGTCGTCTATCCGAAGACCAATCGCGTATTGTTCGAACGAATCATCGCCGAGGGACTGATCCTCTCTGAGCACGGACTCGATGTTCCGGCGCTTCCGGCGCATTTTCCGACGCGCAATCGGATCATCAGCGGACTATCGCGCGGCTGCCTGGTGATCGAAGCGAGCCTTTCGAGCGGCTCGCTCATCACCGCACGCGTTGCAGTGGAACAAGGGCGCGAAGTATTCGCGGTACCTGGTTCGATCCACTCGCCCCTCTCCAAGGGCTGTCATGCTCTCATCAAACAAGGCGCCAAGCTGGTAGAGAGCGCGAACGACGTCCTGGAGGAACTCGGGTATGTCGATTCCCGCATTCCGGCGCCCCCATCCGGCGACGAAATGGCATCGTCCCCGTTCCTGGACGCAATGGGATTCGACCCGATTCACCTCGATATCTTGTGTTCGCGACTTAACTTGACGCCAGATGTAGTATCGGCGATGCTCCTTGAGTTGGAGCTCGAAGGCGCGGTCGTTGCCACGACGGGCGGACGTTACCAGCGCCGCGCGTAGTCGCGCTGCCGGATAACTTCATCGTCGAGGTTCTGGCGGCCGTTCTTGCCTTTCACGACGTGGCGTATGTTCCAAAGCTTAGGCACGCAATGATCGAGGTCCTGGTGTACCTGTTCGAGCAGTACTACCACGCGCCGGCCTATCCTGACCAAGATACGCTCGCAAGAAAGCTTTCCCGCGCCGGGTTCGAAAGTGAGGATATCAGCGAAGCGCTCGATTGGATGCGCGGGCTCGCCGATCGGGAGGACTCCCCCTTTCCCCACACATTCGACGAGGGAAACTCCTTCCGGTCCTACAGCGTCTCGGAATTTGCAAAGTTGACCGTCGGCGCCCGCGGATTTCTCGCGTTTCTAGACAGTACACAGGTCCTTACGCCGACCCTCCGCGAGCTGATTATCGACCGGGCGATGGCGGTCCGGGACGACGCCATCGGCCTTGAGCAGCTCAAGATCATCGTTCTTATGGTGTTATGGACGAAACACGGCAATGTCGATGCCCTCGTGCTCGAAGAGCTGCTCCAGGACGGCAGCCCTAGGGTAGTGCACTAAGCGGATCGTCGCCTTTTCGTACGTGCGGGCACCACATTTGATCGGTTTCGGGCGGTCTCGTCCGAACAGTCAACTTGCCTCACACAAGATTTTGTCCTTATCATTCGCGGCCTTTACGATGCCGCATGTCGCAAGCGGTCTCCAGACCGCGCCTTAGCGCCTTAATGACGGTGGCCTCGATTTCCGCCGCTCGCCGGTCTGCGGTACCCATTGCGCGTCCTCTCCTCGAATCCCTCAGATGTCGAAAAAGCTGGTCATTGCCGAAAAGCCTTCCGTTGCGAACGATATCGCCCGATCGATCGGCGGATTCACGCGCCACGGCGACTACTTCGAAAGCGACGAGTTCGTATTGTCGTCCGCCGTTGGCCATCTGCTCGAACTGGTGGTCCCCGAGAACTTCGAGGTCAAGCGAGGTAAATGGTCGCTCGCGAACTTGCCGGTCATACCGCCGCACTTCGATTTGCGGCCACTCGAACGAACCGAAGAGCGCTTGAAGCTCTTGGTCAAGCTGATCAAGCGCAAAGATGTCGGCGGCTTGGTGAACGCGTGCGACGCGGGCCGGGAAGGCGAGCTTATCTTTCGCTACATCGTTCAGCACGCGGGGGGAAAGAAGCCGATCGAACGCCTTTGGCTGCAATCGATGACCCAAGGCTCGATCAGGGAAGGGTTCCGTGCGCTTCGCAGCGATAAGGCCATGCAACCGCTCGCCGACGCCGCAATGTGCCGATCCGAGTCGGACTGGTTGGTCGGCATCAATGGCACGCGCGCCATGACCGCATTCAATTCGAAGGACGGCGGGTTCTACAAGACAACCGTCGGTCGCGTTCAAACCCCCACACTCACGATTCTCGTCGAGCGGGAGCGGCGCATCAAGGCGTTCATTTCGCGTGACTACTGGGAGGTCCATGGAACATTCTCCGCCGGGGGCGGTGCCTACCCGGGACGCTGGTTCGACGAGCGCTTCGACCGTGATAAGAAGGCGGATGACGCCGATCTGCGCGCCGAACGTATTTGGCTGCAAGACCGGGCTGAAGCCATTCGGGCGAAATGCGTCGGCCAGCCAGGCGAGGTCACGGAGGAAAGCAAGCCCTCGACCCAGGCGCCGCCAATGCTGTTCGATCTCACCAGCCTGCAGCGCGAGGCGAATGCTCGATTTGGTTTCTCGGCACGCGGTACGTTGTCTATCGCGCAGGCACTTTACGAGAAACACAAAGTCCTCACCTATCCGCGGACCGATGCGCGCGCCTTGCCCGAGGATTATGTGCCGACGGTCGAGGACACGATGTTGATGCTATCGGGCGGAGCGATTCCAAGTACCGCCGCCAAGCGCGGCAAGAAGGTCGCGCCGGCCGATCCTTCGTTCCCATATAGCGCGTTCGCCGCACAGGTGATCGCCTCGAAGTGGGTCCGCCCCAATAAGCGCATCTTCAACAACGAAAAGATCTCCGATCACTTCGCGATCATTCCAACGGTCGAGCCGGCCAAGAACCTGTCGGAGCCCGAGGGCAAGATCTACGACATGGTCGTGCGACGTTTTCTTGCGGTGTTCTATCCGCCCGCCGAGTTCATGGTCACGACACGCATGACGCGCGTCTGCGAGGAAACCTTCCGTACCGAAGGCCGCGTGATGGTGAATCCCGGATGGTTGGCGGTCTATGGGCGCGATGCGGACACCGGCGAAACACCGACTCTCGCAGCGATTACCGGCAACAAAGCGCAGACCGAGGCGATCGAAGTCCGCGCAGCGAAGACGCGTCCGCCCGCACGCTTCTCGGAAGCCACGCTTCTCTCGGCCATGGAAGGCGCAGGCAAGCTCGTCGATGATGAAGAGTTGCGGGAAGCGATGGCAGAGAAGGGGTTGGGTACGCCCGCCACGCGAGCATCGATCATCGAAAATCTGATCTACGAGGACTACCTTCATCGCGACGCGCGAGAGCTGATCCCGACCGCCAAGGCATTCGATCTCCTCTATGCGCTGGATCGATTCGGAATCGACGAGTTGCGCTCGCCCGAGCTTACCGGCGCCTGGGAATTCAAGCTAAGGCAGATGGAGCAGGGCCGCTTGCCGCGCGCCGAGTTCATGCAGCATATCGAAGAGACGGCGCGCGATCTGGTCGAGCGGATCAAACGCGGAACGCTTCTCGACGAACCGATCGCAATGCTCGCGACTCCGTGCCCAAAATGCAGTGGCGCCCTGATCGAGAACTACCGCAAGTTCCAATGCACGAAGTGTGACTTCTCGTTTTGGAAGGTCATCGCGAGCCGGCGCATCGAGAATGCCGAAGCGGAAGCGTTGATCACTACGCGCAAGATCGGACCGTTGCAAGGATTTCGGAGCCGCCTCGGCCGGCCGTTCTCGGCCCTATTGAAAATGAAGGACGACTGCACGATCGAGCTGGATTTTGGTCAGTCCGATGGCGACGGTGAAAACGGCGGCACGCCCATTGATTTCTCAGGGAAGGAAGTTCTCGGCAAGTGTCCCAAGTGCGGCGCCGGGGTCTACGATCACGAAATTTCCTATGTTTGCGAAAAAGCAGTCGGCGCCGCCCGCACCTGCAAGTTTCGAAGCGGAAAAATTATTCTTCAGCGTCCGATCGAAATCGAGCAAATGAGAAAACTGCTCGCCACCGGCCGCACGGACCTGCTGCCACGCTTCATCTCTTCACGCAAAGGCCGACCGTTCTCCGCGTTCCTCGTGGTCAAGCCCGACGGCATGGTGGGATTCGAATTCGCTCCGCGCGAACCGAAGGCAGGCGCCGCCAAGGTTGCGGCAAAGACGACGGCTGAACCGACCGCAAAGAAAAAAGCCACCGCAGCGGCGACAGTGGTGGCAGCAGCGGTTCCGGTCGCGGCACCAGTCGCGAAGAAAGTCGCGGCCAAGAAGAAGAAGTCCCCTGCCCGCGCAAAAACGACTACGAAAAAGAAATGACCGCCCTGCCACGGGCGGTTTCTTGATCGGCGAACGCTTCCGGTAGACGGCGCAATCGCCGAAACCCGGCGAATCAGATGTCGAGGCGCGCCACCAACGCGTTCTTTTCGATGAACTCGCGCCGCGGCTCCACATCATCGCCCATCAGCTTGGTGAAAATTTCGTCGGCGGCGATACCATCTTCGATCTGGACCTTCAGCAATCGGCGTACCGTCGGGTCCATGGTGGTTTCCCACAACTGCGAGGGGTTCATTTCTCCGAGCCCCTTGTAGCGTTGGATGGTGGCGTGGCGCTCGACCTCCGAGCGAAGCCACTTGATGCCCTGCGCGAACGAAGTGACGACATGTTCATTGTCACCACGCTTCACGGTGGCGCCTGGTCCGATCAGTCCCTCGATCAGTTTCGCCGTCGCCTGGATTTGCGCGCAGTCGCCCGAAATCAAGAAGTCCTCATCGAGCATGGTTACCCGGCGATTGCCGTGTCGCATCCGCTCGATCACCAATTGATGACGCTCGAGCTTCTCGTCGTAGCGAACGAAGATGCGCGCGATATCGGCAGGCAGGCCGGATGAAAGCCGCTGGGCGGAGGCGTCGGCATTGGCCGCTGACGAAAGATCGATCGCTACCCCGTTCAAAAGCGCGTGTAGGACGTCGACATCGTAGATTCTCGAGAGGCGAGAGATGACCGCTTCGGCGAGGAGATAGGATTGCGCAAGGAGGACCAGTGCATCGCCTTCGATCGCGTGTGCGCCCGCACGCGGCACGAGCACCGCGCCCACGAGCGCTTGTCCGAGCATGAATTGGTCGCGTTCGTGATCGTCCTTGAGATAACGCTCTTCCTTGCCGAGCTTGATCTTGTAGAGCGGCGGTTGCGCGATATAGATGTGGCCCCGCTCGACGAGATCAGGCATTTGCCGATAGAAGAACGTGAGAAGGAGCGTTCGGATGTGCGCACCGTCGACGTCGGCATCGGTCATGATGATGATGCGGTGGTATCGCAACTTGTCGAGCGAATACTCTTCCTTCGTGATTCCCGTCCCGAGGGTCTGAATCAGCGTCACGATTTCCTGGGAGGATATAAGCTTGTCGAAACGCGCGCGCTCGACGTTGAGAATCTTCCCCTTGAGCGGAAGGATCGCCTGGAACTTCCGGTCCCGGCCTTGCTTTGCCGATCCGCCCGCGGAGTCGCCCTCGACCAGGTAGAGCTCCGATCGCGAAGGATCCTTCTCCTGGCAGTCGGCGAGTTTTGCCGACAATCCGAACGAATCGAGGACGCCCTTTCGACGTGTGAGGTCGCGTGCTTTGCGTGCCGCCTCGCGCGCACGCGCGGCATCGATGATTTTTGTCGTGATCACCCGCGCGTCATTTGGTTTCTCAAGGAGAAACTCCATGAGTTTCTCGGCCACGACTTCCTCGACCACCGGCCGGACTTCCGATGACACGAGCTTGTCCTTCGTTTGCGATGAGAATTTCGGCTCCGGCACCTTGATCGACAGCACGCACGTCAACCCTTCGCGCATGTCATCACCGGTGGTCTCGACCTTCGCCTTCTTGGCGATTTCATGCTGATCGATGTACTGGTTGAGGGTTCGCGTCATCGCCGCGCGAAGGCCGGTGAGATGCGTTCCGCCATCGCGCTGGGGAATATTGTTCGTGAAGCACTGGACGGATTCCTGATAGGAGTCGTTCCACTGCATTGCGACTTCGACCTGGATACCTTCCTTGTGGCCAACCGCGTGAAAAATATTCGGATGTAGTACGGTCTTTGCGCGGTTGATGAAATCGACAAAGCCTTTCACGCCTCCCACGAAGGAAAAATTCTCTTCCTTGGCAGCACGCTGATCGACCAGCGTAATGCTCACCCCGTTGTTGAGAAAAGAGAGTTCGCGCAGACGGCGGGCCAGGATGTCGAAGTGGAATTCGACATTGCCGAAGATCGCGGCGCTCCCCAGAAAATGCACTTCTGTACCGCGCCGTTCTGTCGTTCCCACGATCTTGAGCGGCTCGACGCGCTCACCACGTCTGAACTCCATGAAGTGATGCTCGCCGTCGCGGCGGATGTTGAGGCGCAACCAGTCGGACAGCGCGTTGACCACCGACACGCCCACGCCGTGCAAGCCGCCGGAAATCTTGTAGGAGTTGTTATCGAACTTGCCGCCGGCATGAAGCTCGGTCATGACGATTTCAGCGGCGGACCGGTTCAGCTCGTCATCGGTATGAACGCCGGTGGGAATACCACGGCCGTTATCGGTAACACTGATCGAATTGTCGGTGTGAATGGTTACGACGACTTCATCGCAATGGCCTGCGAGCGCCTCGTCGACCGCGTTATCGACAACCTCGAACACCATGTGATGCAAGCCGGTACCGTCGGACGTATCACCGATATACATTCCGGGTCGCTTGCGAACGGCATCGAGGCCCTTGAGCATCTTGATGCTATCCGCACCATAGCCGTTCACGCCTGACTCATCGTGACGCCCGTTTGATCCGCTATCGCTTCCATTGACCGGCCCGGTCGGGACAAGTCCGTTGCCGAAATGGTTAGGCTTCTCGGGAAGCGACGATCCTTCGTGCTCAACTGACATTCTTTAAACCTCTTACATCGACCCGTATCGGGATCTAGATTCGCATCGGCATGACGACATATTTGAAGTCGTCCTGTCCTGGAATGGTCAGCAAGGCGCTCGAATTGGCATCGCCCAGCGCCCATTGCACTTCGTCGACGGTCAGATGATTCAACACATCGAGCAGGTAGCTCACATTGAATCCAACATCGAGCGCTTCGCCGGAGTATTCGATATCGAGTTCCTCCTGCGCTTCTTCCTGCTCGGTATTGCTGCAGCTGACGCGCAGGCTGTTCTCGGAGAGGATCCAGCGAACGCCTCGAAACTTGTCGTTCGTGAGGATCGCGGCGCGTTGCAACGCCTGTTGAATCAGCACGCGCTTCACGGTAATGAGGCGGTTCTGCTGCTTTGGAATAACGCGGTTGTAATCGGGAAACTTTCCGTCGATCAATTTCGACACGACGACCGTATCACCGAACGTGAAGCGCGCTTGATTCGAAGAGAGTTGGATCTCGATTTGTTCATCACCCTCAGCGAGTAGGCGCGTCAGCTCAAGAACGGTCTTGCGCGGCAGAATCACTTCCTGGCGACCCAACTCCCTTGGCGCGACTTGTTTCGTGGCAAACGCCATGCGGTGCCCGTCGGTCGCGACAACCCGGAGCTCCCCGCCCTCGACGACCATCAGCAGCCCGTTGAGGTAGTAGCGGATGTCCTGCTGGGCCATCGCATATTGGACGAGGGCGAAGAGATTCTTCAGAACACCCTGAGCCAGGCTGAAGCTTACCGCGTCACCTTCGGGCGCCGCCATTCGAGGAAAGTCCTCGGCAGCCAAAGTCTGCAAACTGAACCGACTCTTCGCGCTGCGAACCTGCATCCGCTTGTCCTGCAGAGCGGCGCTGATTTCGGCGTTTTCCGGCAAGGCTCGGAGAATATCCAGCAGCTTGCGGGCGCCCACGGTAACCGAGCGCTCTTCGCCTTCTTCCACGGCGATCGCAGCGCTGATTTCGATTTCGATATCGGAGGCAACGAACTGGAGCGTGTTCGCGCGTCGAACGAGCAGGACGTTCGAAAGGATCGGTAACGTCTGCCGCCGCTCGATGATTCCCGCTACGGACTGAAGCGGTTTCAGCAGAGATTCACGCGATGCTTTTACTAAGGTCATTGCCTATATTCTCCTAAGAATAATTGTTTACTCCTCGGACTATCGGTGGATAACAGCAAGTAACGCTTTGCAGTGAAAGGGTTGGAGTACCTGGAACCTTGTGCAGTTTCTGTGGGCAAGTAGTGCTTGAGACATGAACAACTTTTTCGAGTTGGCGATATAGGCAGTTGATCCACAATTCATCCCCAGGTTGTTCAGGTTTGGCGACGAATGGTCATTGCGACCGTTCGCTACCCCTTCAATACCTGTTCCAGCACGTGGTAATCGCGGTTAAGGGATTGATCCTTCTCGCGAAGCGAGGCGATCGTTCTGCAAGCATGGAGTACGGTCGTATGGTCGCGATTCCCGAATTCGTCGCCGATATCAGGAAGGCTCATTTGCGTGAGTTCCTTGGCCAGTGCCATCGCGACTTGACGTGGTCTCGCGACATTTCGAGAGCGTTTCTTCGAGTGCATGTCGGACACCTTGATCTTGTAGAAGTCCGCGACGGTTTTTTGGATGTTATCGATGGTGATCTGACGGTTGTAGACCGAGATGATATTTCGGAGCGCGTCTTTCGCCAGATCAAGGTTGATTTCACGGGCTGAGAAGTTCGCGAAGGCAAGCACGCTGTTGAGCGCCCCTTCGAGTTCGCGCACGTTCGAACGCAGATGTTTGGCGATGTAGAACGCGACTTCTTCCGGTACGGCCGTGCCGAGTGCTTCGGCTTTCTTGAGAATGATCGCGACCCGCATCTCCTGCTCGGGCGGTTCGATCGCCACCGTGAGACCCCAGATGAAACGCGACTTGAGCCGCTCGTCGAGTCCGACGATTTCTTTCGGATAGGTATCGGAAGTGATGATGACCTGTTTGTGTGATTCGATGAGCGCGTTGAACGCGTAGAAAAATTCTTCCTGCGTTCGGTCTTTGCCGGTGAAGAACTGGATGTCGTCGATCAACAAGACATCAAGCGAGTGGTAGTCGCGTTTGAACTCATCAAAGGATTTCTGCTGATAGGCGCGAACCACGTCCGAGACATACTGCGTTGCGTGCAGGTACCGGACGCGGGCGGTGCGCTCCTGCGCCTGGACGAAATTGCCGACGGCCTGAATCAGATGCGTCTTACCAAGCCCGACCCCGCCGTAGACAAAGAGTGGGTTGTACGACGTGCCGGGATGTTCGGCAACCTGCATCGCCGCAGCCCGGGCGAGCTGGTTCGCCTTGCCGGCGACGAAACTCTCGAGCGTGAAGCTGGGAATAAGGTTCGACCGCTCCGCGAGGGCAACCGGGGCGGAGCGGCGCTCGGTTGTGGCGATCGGTCGATAGGTTGGTTCATTCTTCACCAATGGTGAAAGGGGTGACGGCGCCTCAAGGACGGGCGTGGGCGCTTTCTGCTCATCGAGCGCCTCCAGGCTCATGCTGACCTGGACGGTCACCCCCGTCACTTCATTTGCGAGGGCCTGGATGCGACTGAAGTAGCGATCGCGAACCCACTGCATGACGAATCGATTGGGGGCGAGGACGCGCAATTCACCCGGACTGGGAACCAGCGCGCGAAGCGGCTGGATCCACGTCGTGAATTGCTGTTTGGATATTTCTTGTTCGAGCCTCGAAATGCAGGCTTCCCAGACCGTGCTCATGGTCAGTCCGTATTCACGCCGAGGGGAAAGGAACGCGATTGCCGTGGGCAGCACGCTGCGATCGAGTACAAGGGAGACTGGCCTCATTCAGCTCGCTGAACCGGACTCGAATCGAGGAGAAGCTTCCCCTTCGTAATCGGCACGAACGGGCCAAACCCAGTCGAACAGCAAGACCCTTGATTCTGCGATCCGATGTTGGTTTTTCAGGCACTAACCAGCAGCAAAATTCAGCTTGTTATCTTACGCCGATTGATCGGACTTATCCACAGGAAGCGGCCCAATCATTGACAGGTGCCAATGGAAGGCTGTCTAATTTGCGGTTTTCCTATTTTGGCGATCACTTTCAAATGAAGCGCACATATCAACCTTCGGTGGTTCGCCGCAAGCGTACCCATGGATTCCTTGTTCGTATGCGGTCTCGCGGGGGGCGGGCGGTCATTCGTGCGCGTCGCGCCAAGGGCCGGGCTCGCCTGGCGGTCTGAAACCCGGCGAGCGGTTGCGCTGGGGCCAACGCCTTCAAGCGGAAGCGGTCCAGCTCGCGTTGAGCAAGGGCAAGACCCGGCGCGGTGAGTATTTCAGGTTGTACTTTCGGGTCAGTGGTCTGGTAGTGGCACGGATCGCATTGATCGTATCGAAGCGTAATGCACCGCGTGCGGTCGACCGGTCACGCGTTCGCCGTTTGATTCGCGAGACGTTTCGAAAGGAGCAGGATCGGTGGCGCGGCGTGGATTGTGTGATACGTCTGGCGGGCGGCTACTCGTCGGATCACTCCTACGGTGAAGATTTGATCAGGTTATTTCGGCGCGCACCTTGAAATTTATTTGCACCTCGGCGATTCGGGCTTATCAGTGGGGAGTGAGTCCGATGCTGGGGATGCATTGCAGATTCTTCCCCACGTGTTCGCATTACGCGATCGAGGCCATTGAATCCCATGGGGTGTTGGTGGGTTTGTCACTGACGGGCCGACGGCTTCTCAAGTGCCATCCCTGGCATCCCGGAGGATTCGATCCGGTTCCCGAACCGAAAAACAAAACTGGTGATTGATCGACCCGTGGAGTCCCCACGGGCCGGTTGAGTTCAATAGGCGCACCAGCCGTACCCATACAGCACATGGACACGCAACGTCTGATCTTGTTGGTTGTTTTCTCATTCTCGGTACTGATGCTCTGGGAGGCTTGGCAGAAGGAGCAACGCGGGCCTTTGCCGACCGTTGCAAAGCAGCAGGCTCCCACCGAGGGCGTGGTCCCAGCGCCGTCGGTATCCGAAGCCGTACCAAGTCCGGGTGCGGGAACGCCGACGGCTGTTCCTGGAACGGGATCAGTCGCGGCGCCCGTGCGCGTAGACGCAGGTGTGCCGGGTGTGGCGGAATCGAGCCCACGGGGCCGGATCAAAGTCACCACCGACCTAGTGGCGGTAGAGATCGACCCGGTGGGGGGCGATATCGTTCGGCTCGAGCTCTTGAAGCACAAGGAAGCGAACGACGTCTCGAAGAATCTGGTCCTTATGGCGCCGGAGCATCGGTATACGGCACAAAGCGGCTTCACCGCCGCGCAACTACCGAATCATAAGACCCTCTATACCGCAGAGCGCGAGGAGTATCGACTGGCACCGGGGCAATCGAAGGTCGAGGTTCGGCTCGAAGCAACGATGCCTGGAGGCGCGATCGGCACAAAGACGCTGGTGTTCCATCGGGACAACTACATCATTGATATTGTGCATTCGGCGCTAAACGCGACGACATCGCCAATCGGGACGAAAGCCTACTTTCATTTGACGCGCGATTCCAGAGCGCCCGCGGAAGATCAGGCGATGGTGATGACCTTCACCGGCCCGGCGATCTACACCGATAAAACGAAGTATCAAAAGATATCGTGGAGTGACGTCGACAAGAACAAGCCTGACGTTCCCGCCGGTCTGTGGACCGAGGGCTGGGTTGCGATGGTCCAGCACTACTTTGTGTCTTCCCTGGTGGCGTCGGAATCGATCAAGCGCGAGTTCTACGTGAGCAAGGTCGACGACTACTATCGGGCCGGGATGATTCTCGATGTCGGAACGATCGAACCCGGGAGTCGCGCGAGTTCCACGATGCAGCTCTACGTGGGGCCGCAGGAACAAGACAAGCTGAGTGCGCTTGCGCCCGGACTCGATTTGGTCGTGGACTACGGTTGGCTCACCGTCTTCGCAGCCCCGTTGTTCTGGCTGCTTCGTGTATTCCATGATGGCACAAACGTTCTGGGATTCCGTTTTCCTGGAACGGGCAATTGGGGATGGGCGATTGTTCTGCTTACCGTTCTCGTCAAGCTGGTGTTCTTCCCGTTGTCAGCAGCGAGCTACCGGTCGATGGCGAAGATGAAGCTCGTCACCCCGCGGCTGACCAAGCTTCGCGAGCAGTATGGCGATGATCGCGCCAAACTCAATCAGGCCATGATGGAGATGTACAAGCAGGAGAAAATCAACCCGTTGGGCGGTTGCCTGCCTATCGTCGTTCAGATCCCGGTGTTCATCGCGCTCTACTGGGTATTGTTGGGAAGCGTGGAACTGCGTCAGGCGCCGTTCATTGGGTGGATTCGAGACCTCTCGTCGCCGGATCCCTGGTATGTGCTGCCGGTATTCATGCTGATCTCGATGGTGATTCAAACCAAGATGAGCCCGGCGCCGCCCGATCCGGTGCAAGCCAAGGTGATGATGCTGATGCCATTCATCTTTGGCATCATGTTCTTCTGGTTCCCTGCGGGACTCGTGCTGTACTGGTTCGTCAACAATGTACTGTCGATCGGACAGCAATGGCAGATCTCTCGTATGTTCACCGAGAAGAAAGGGCAGGTCCCGGCCAAGCGCTGAGCGGCTTCGCCGCCTGTGGGTGTCCCTGACGTGGGCACCGGGCCAAGGCCGAAGACCGAAGTCATTGGTGCAATCGCCACCCCTCCCGGACGTGGCGGCATCGGGATCGTTCGCGTCTCGGGCCCGCATCTTGCGGATTGGGGATCGGCACTGATAGGTCGCGATTTCGTTCCGCGCCGCCCCATGCGCGCACGATTCCTTGATCGTGACGGTGTCGTCCTCGACGACGGCTTGGCGCTGTTCTTTCCGGCGCCGCATTCCTACACCGGTGAAGACATCATCGAGTTGCATGGGCACGGCGGTAACGTCGTCACCCGAATGTTGCTTGGCCGCGCCTTGGAGCTGGGTGCCCGCTTGGCCGAACCCGGAGAGTTCACACGGCGCGCGTTCCTGAACGACAAACTCGATTTGGCGCAGGCCGAAGCCGTTGCAGACCTGATTGATGCAGCGACGGAGGGCGCGGCGCGTTCGGCGATGCGATCGCTTCAGGGCGAGTTCTCTCAAAGGATCGAGGTACTGGTCGCGCAACTTGTTGAGCTGCGCATGCTCGTCGAGGCGACGCTGGATTTTCCAGAGGAAGAAATCGATCCGATCGACCGCGGCAATGTGCGGGAGCGGCTCGCGACATTAAACGCGTCGCTTCAGGAAACCCTTGCGTTGGGGCGGCAGGGAAGTCTCTTGCGAAGCGGCATGCATGTCGTCCTGGTTGGCCAGCCCAACGTCGGAAAATCAAGTCTGGTCAATCGCCTGGCGGGAGAAGAGGTGGCGATCGTGACGCCGATTCCCGGAACGACACGGGATGCGATCCGCCAGACCGTCTCGTTGGACGGGGTGCCCGTGCATCTCATCGACACAGCGGGCCTGCGCGAATCAACGGATGTGGTCGAGCGGCTTGGTATTGCGCGGACATGGACGGAGATAGAGAAGGCCGATGTTGCGGTGATGATCGTCGATGCGCGTGTCGGCGTTGTCGACGCGGACCGCGAGACGCTCGAGAAGCTGCCGGCGCGACTCAAGCACGTCATCGTCCATAACAAGGCGGATCTATCGAATATCGAGTGCGCCCGGAGCGATGATGCGCTCGGGATCAGCATCACGCTCTCGGCGCTGACAGGTGCCGGCGTACCGATCCTGCGCGAGGTCCTGCTGGAGATCGCCGGGTGGCATCCAGGGGGCGAAGACGTATTCATGGCGCGTGAGCGGCATGTCAAGGCCTTGACGCGCGCGAGTGTGCGCATCACTGCTGCCGAGGGTGTCTTGCCACAGACCGAGTTGCTGGCCGAAGAACTTCGATCAGCGCATGAAGCGCTGAATGGGATCACCGGCGCTTTTACCGCCGACGATCTACTGGGTGAAATCTTCTCTCGTTTTTGCATCGGGAAATGATGGAACGCACGCGGTGTCTGCCGCGGACGCTTGACGCGTCGCGCAGGGATCATTCAGGTTATCTGCGACATCTGGAAATTCCGCCAAAGGAGGGCGATCGATGAGTTGGAACCCCACGCAGTATGCAAAGTTCTCCGACCACCGCACGCTGCCCGCACTCGATCTGTTGGCCCGTGTGCCGTCAGAGGGGGTATCGACCGTTGTTGATCTTGGGTGTGGGACCGGAAACGTCACGGAAAAAATGGTTGAACGCTGGCCGGCCGCGCAGGTGATCGGGGTGGACAGTTCCACGGAGATGCTTGCTGCGGCCCGCCAGCGGAATTCTCTGATTTCCTGGGTGGAGGCGGATCTTGGCAGTTGGTCGATTCCGGGTGGCGCGGATGTGGTGTATTCGAATGCTGCGCTGCACTGGCTTCCCGACCATGACGTCTTGTTCCCGCACCTTGCCGAGCAGTTGCGGCCCGGCGGGGTTCTCGCCGTGCAGATGCCGCGCAATTTCGGTGCTCCGACCCACATGATCGCCCAGGACTTGGCCGCTGAGTCGCGCTGGGGCGGTAAGCTGGTTCACCTGATCAAGCCCGCGCCAGTCCAGGAGCCGGGTTTTTACTACGATCTTCTGGTCGATCGCTTTGCGCGCGTCGAGCTTTGGGAAACGGAATACATCCAGGTGTTGCACGGGAGCAATGCCGTGTTGGAGTGGATCAAAGGATCGTGGTTGCGTCAGTTCCTGGCGGCTCTCGATGTGGAGGAGGGGGCGGTGTTCGAGCGGTCTTATGCCGAGCGGGCCGCGAGGGCATATCCACCGCGCCGCGATGGGACGACCGTTCTGCCGTTCAAGCGCTTGTTCATGATCGCGGTCCGGTGTTCCTGAGGGGTTCGTCCAATGTTCGTTTGATACGGAATCTGCGCCCGCGATTGCTGGTTGCGCGCAAGGGGATATTTCGGGTTCCGATGGAAAAGACGGTCGTCGTGATGAATACGTCTCGGCGCGGTTTTGCTGGGGCAGGTCGCCGTGATACAGTTGGCGCCTTCCCTCGTGGTTAGCTGTCGACACAGCTATGCGGCCGCAACGTTTCGCTTCGCGATCCGCTCCCTTCACCTTCGCGTAGGAATTTCCGATGAATCAAGGTTCGTCAGCCGGGATTGACGTTTCCGCCCCGGGCTATGTGAAACATCGCGGTGCGATCGAGTGGGTCGCCAAGATCGCCGCGTTGGCCAAACCCGATCGCGTTTACTGGTGCGATGGGTCGCAAGACGAGTATGACCGGCTGTGCGGGGAGATGGTGGCCTCCGGCATGTTCAAGCGCCTCAATCCGGCGCATCGCAAGAACTGCTATCTCGCGTTGTCGGATCCGAGCGACGTCGCGCGCATGGAGGATCGGACCTTCATCTGCGCCAAATCGAGGGAGGATGCGGGCCCGACTAACAATTGGGTCGAGCCCACCGAAATGCGCGCCACGCTCGATCACCTCTTCGACGGTTGCATGCGCGGCCGCACGATGTATGTCGTGCCGTTTTCCATGGGGCCGCTTGGTTCGCATATCGCGCACATCGGGATCGAACTCTCAGATTCCCCCTATGTGGTGACCAACATGCGGATCATGACCCGCATGAACAAGAAGGTTTGGGAGGTCCTCGGTGCCGACGGTTATTTCGTGCCGGCGATCCATTCGGTGGGCGCCCCGTTGACCCCGGGCCAGAAGGATTCGCGCTGGCCATGCAACAAGGAAGACAAGTACATCGTTCATTTTCCCGAGACGAAGGAGATCTGGTCGTTCGGTTCGGGTTACGGCGGCAATGCGCTCCTTGGCAAGAAGTGTTTTTCCCTCCGCATCGCCTCGATTATGGGTCGCGAGCAAGGTTGGCTCGCCGAGCACATGCTGATCCTCGGGGTCACGTCGCCCGAGGGCAAGAAGCACTATGTTGCCGGGGCTTTCCCGTCCGCTTGCGGGAAGACGAATTTCGCGATGATGGTTCCGCCGCCCGCTTTCAAGGGTTGGAAAATCACCACCGTTGGCGAGGATATCGCCTGGATCAAGCCGGGTAAGGATGGTCGGTTCCATGCCATTAATCCCGAGGCGGGGTTTTTCGGGGTCGCGCCCGGCACGTCGAGCAAGACCAACGCTAATTGTGTGGCCATGCTGAAAGAGAACGTGATTTTCACGAACGTCGCGCTGACACCGGACGGTGACGTGTGGTGGGAGGGCCTCACGGATATTCCGCCCGCGAAGCTCATCGACTGGCAGGGCAATGACTGGGCGCCGGATTGCGGGCGCAAAGCAGCGCATCCCAATTCTCGATTTACGGTGCCTGCCGGCCAGTGTCCCTCAATTGATCCGGAGTGGGAGAATCCCGAAGGTGTCCCGATATCGGCGTTTATTTTTGGCGGGCGTCGCTCTGACACCGTGCCGCTGGTTGTAGAGGGATTCAACTGGGACTCGGGTGTCTACATGGCGGCAACCATGGGCTCGGAAACCACCGCCGCCGCGACAGGAAAGATCGGCGTGGTGCGCCGCGATCCGTTCGCGATGATTCCGTTCGCCGGCTACAACATGGGCGACTATTTCGGTCATTGGCTTCGCGTCGGTCGCAAGGTCGAGCATCGTCCGCATATTTTCGCGGTAAATTGGTTTCGGACCGACGATAGCGGGAAGTTTCTGTGGCCGGGCTTCGGCGAGAACATGCGCGTGCTCAAGTGGGTGGTCGAGCGTTGCGACGGCAAAGCGCATGCGAAGGAGACGCCGGTCGGGTGGGTGCCTGAATTCGATGACTTGTCCTGGGCCGGGCTTGAAGGCTTTGGGCGCGAGAAGTTCTCGCAGATCTCTGGGATCGAGCTCGGGCAGTGGGCAAAGGAGCTGAAGATGCATGACGAGATTCTTGGATTGCTGGCAAGTCGCCTTCCCCGAGAGCTGCGATTGCGGCGTGAAGCGCTGGAGTTGGCCTTCGGTTGACCGGCGCTCGCGCATAGAAGCGGCCGCGTCTCGCGGCCGTTTTTGTTTTGTGGGGCCTTTTCGTGCTGGGCGAGGCTGACGGCGAACGGTCATCTCAATGTTTCACGTGAAACTCGTGGAGTAACTTCATATCGAGTGACGCGATCCCTTCGAGTTCGCGTTCCACGTGAAACGTCTTGCGACTTCTTGTTGGCGGCGAACATCGCTACAATCCTCCCCACTCCCGGACGGTCCAAACATGCGGTTCCCAAAAGTATTCGATGTCATCGTTGTCGGTGGTGGCCACGCCGGCACTGAGGCAGCACTCGCGGCCGCGCGCGCCGGTTGCGACACGCTTCTCCTCACCCACAGCATCGAAACGCTGGGGCAGATGTCCTGCAATCCATCGATTGGCGGAATTGGCAAGGGGCATCTGGTTCGGGAGATTGACGCGCTCGGCGGTGCAATGGCAATCGCCACCGATGAGGCGGGCATCCAATTTCGCATCTTGAACTCCAGCAAAGGCCCAGCGGTCCGCGCAACACGCGCACAGGCTGACCGAGTCTTGTACCGCAAGGCGATCCGCGCGCGTTTGGAGAATCAGCCCGGTCTAACGCTGTTTCAACAAGCCGTCGACGATCTCGAGCTCGCAGGCGACACCGTCTCGGGTGTCGTGACCCAACTCGGTGTCGTGTTTCAGGGCCGAACCGTCGTATTGACCGCCGGGACCTTCTTGGCCGGACTCATTCACGTCGGGCTCTCCAACTACGAGGCCGGCCGGGCTGGCGATCCACCTGCAAAAACCTTGTCGGCTCGACTTCGCGCGCTGAATCTCCCGGTTGGGCGCTTGAAGACGGGAACGCCGCCGCGCATCGATGGACGCACGATCGATTTCAGCGTGATGGAGCGCCAGCCGGGTGACGATCCCGCGCCGGTATTCTCATTTCTCGGGACGCGCGCAATGCATCCGGCGCAGCGGCCGTGCTGGATCACCCATACCAACGAAGCCACACACGACGTCATCCGGGGCGGCCTCGGTCGTTCGCCGCTCTACACCGGGAAAATCGAGGGAATCGGCCCACGCTATTGCCCCTCGATCGAAGACAAGATCCATCGGTTTGCCGGCAAAAACAGCCACCAGATCTTTCTCGAGCCCGAGGGCCTGACGACGAACGAGTTCTATCCGAACGGTATCTCGACCAGCCTGCCGTTTGATGTGCAACTCGATCTCGTCCACACGATCCGGGGCATGGAAAACGCGCACATCCTACGACCCGGCTACGCAATCGAATACGACTTCTTCGATCCGCGCGGGCTCCACACTTGGCTTGAAACCAAAGCGATCAACAATCTGTTTTTCGCCGGCCAGATCAATGGGACGACCGGCTACGAAGAAGCGGCGATCCAAGGTCTGCTCGCGGGCGCCAATGCAGCGCTACGCGTGAAAGAGCAAAGCCCATGGTGGCCGCGGCGTGACGAAGCGTATCTCGGTGTGCTCGTCGACGATCTGGTAACGCGCGGAGTGAGTGAGCCCTATCGGATGTTTACCAGCCGTGCCGAGTATCGACTCATGCTCCGTGAGGACAACGCCGATCTCCGCCTTACCGAAGTGGGACGGCGACTGGGCCTCATCGACGACATCCGCTGGGACCATTTCGCGCGAAAGCGGGACGCAATCGCAACGGAGATCGAACGGCTCAAAACCACATGGGTGAATCCGCGCATGGTCGACGCGGACGTAGCCCTCCACGTACTCGGAAAACCGCTGGAACGTGAGTACCCACTTGGCGACCTTCTTAAGCGCCCCGAGGTCACCTATGCTTCACTCATGGCCTTGCCTGGCGCGGGACCTGGGTTGTCCGATACCGCCGTCACCGAGCAGGTTGAAATTGAAGCCAAGTACCGCGGCTATATCGTTCGCCAGCAAGATGAGGTGACGCGAAACGCGGATCTGGAGTCCCTCGAATTGCCGAAAGAAGTCGATTACCGGGATGTCCGCGGCCTCTCGAACGAGGTTCAGCAGAAACTCAATCAGTACAAGCCCGGAACAGTCGGGCAGGCCGCGCGCATCTCGGGTGTTACGCCGGCCGCGATCTCCCTTCTTCTTGTTCATCTCAAGAAACGTCGATTTCGTGCGCCGAACCCGCACCATCAGGATGCAGCTTGAACGCTTCAGCCGAGATCGATCAATCCGATGCCTTGGCGCGAGGCGCGCAGGCGATGGGCTTCGACCTCCTGCCCGCAGCCCTCTCGCGCCTCATCCAACACCTCGCGCTCATCGAAAAGTGGAACGCCGTTCATAACCTCACCTCGGTACGCGATCGAGCCGGCATGGTGACCCATCACGTGCTCGACTCATTGACCTTAACCGCGTTTCTTCCGGAGGGTGCCGCGCTGCTCGATGTCGGCAGCGGCGCCGGGTTTCCCGGGTTAGCCCTCGCCATTGCGCGTCCGGACCTGCAGGTCACCGTGCTCGACAGCAATCAGAAGAAGTCGGCCTTTCTTCAGCAGACAATCGGTGCGCTCAAAATCACGAACGCGACCAGCGTCTGCGCGCGGGTAGAGCGCTGGTCTGCGCCGCGCCCGTTCCCAATCATCGTCTCGCGTGCGCTTGCCGAATTGCAGGAATTCGCCGCCTTGTCCCGACATCTCTTGGCGCCGCAGGGCAGGCTATTCGCGATGAAGGGTGTCTACCCGCACGACGAAATCGCCCGACTGCCGGCATCGGTCACCGTGGAACGCGTGGAACCTCTGGTGATTCCGGGGCTCGACGCGACGCGCCACGTCGTTATTCTGTCCATCTGATGCCCCGCACGATCGCGATCGTGAATCAAAAGGGTGGCGTGGGAAAAACCACGACATCGGTCAACCTTGCCGCGAGCCTTGCGCTCTCGGGCCAGCGTGTGCTGCTGGTCGATCTTGACCCGCAGGGCAATGCAACCATGGGCAGCGGAATAGACAAGCGTACCTTACCACAGACCGTCTACCATGTGCTCCTTGGACTGGCGACCACCGAGCGGGCGCGGGTGCATTCCGAGAATGGCGGTTTTGACGTGTTGCCGGCCAACCGGGATCTGGCAGGCGCCGAGATCGAGCTGGTCGACCTTGAGAATCGCGAAACCCGACTGAAAAGTGCGCTCGCGCTCGTCGCCCATCGCTACGATTTCATCCTCATCGACTGCCCGCCATCGCTTAGCCTGCTCACCGTGAACGGGCTCGCCGCCGCGGACGTCGTCGTGATTCCGATGCAGTGTGAATACTATGCGCTCGAAGGACTCAGCGATCTGGTCAGTACCGTGCGCAAGGTGCGCCAGACGATCAACCCGTCGCTCGAAATCGAAGGGCTTCTTCGCACCATGTTCGATCCCCGCAATACGCTGTCGCAGCAGGTGTCCGACCAGTTGCAGCAACACTTTGGCGCCAAGGTCTACGACACGGTCATTCCGCGCAACGTGCGATTGGCCGAGGCGCCCAGTCACGGTATTCCCGGGGTTCGCTACGATGAAACATCGAAGGGGGCGCTGGCATACGCGCAACTGGCCGAGGAAATGCTGGCGCGATTCCGCCAAACGTCGCCCGCGGGAGAACTGTAATCATGATCAAGCCCAAAGGCCTTGGTCGGGGACTCGATGCGTTACTTGGCGCCGATCAGCCGTCGCCCACCGCCAAAGACGCGTTGGCAAGACTGCGTGTCGATCAGTTGCAACCGGGTCGCTACCAACCCAGAACACGGATGGACGAAGAGTCGTTACGGGAGCTCGCCTCGTCGATTCAGGCACAGGGATTAATCCAGCCGATTCTGGTGCGCGGTGTCGGCGCCGCCCGCTACGAAATCATTGCCGGCGAGCGCCGCTGGCGCGCGGCGCAGATGGCGGGCCTCGCGGAAGTTCCGGTCGTCATTCGCGACGTTCCCGATCAGGCGGCGCTCGCGATGGCCCTGATCGAGAACATTCAGCGTGAAGACCTGAACCCGATGGAGGAGGCGAAGGGCGTCCAGCGCCTCATCGACGAATTCGGCCTTACCCATCAGCAGGCCTCCGAGGCCATCGGCCGCTCGCGTAGTGCGACGACGAACCTATTGCGAATGCTCAATCTCACTCGTCAAGTGCAAGAGTTCGTCTTCACCGGGAAGCTCGACATGGGGCACGCGCGCGCCCTGTTGTCCCTCGATGGCGCGACGCAAGTCCGTCTCGCCGAGCACATCGTCGAGAAGGGACTATCGGTGCGTGAAACCGAAGCCCTGGTGAATCAGACGCTGCATCCCAAGGTCGCAGCCCTGAAACCCGCGGCGAAAATCGATCGCGATGTCGCGCGGTTGCAGGAAGACCTTTCGGAGAAACTCGGCACGACGGTTGAGTTGAAGCACGGCAAGTCGGGCGGCGGAAAGATGGTCATCGAATACGCGAGTCTCGATCACCTCGACGATCTGATGCAGCGCTTCGGCCGCTAGCCAGCTTAAGGCGGTGGCGGCGCAGCAGAGATCGTACCCACGGCCTTAAAGAGCGCCTCGACGACCTCGCGCGTCAAGTTCTTCGTGATGAACACCAGGCGTGAGCGATGATCGTCGCTTGGCCACGCCGCCAATCGCGCCGGCTCATCGAATAAATGCTGCGCGCCCTGAACGACGATCGGCCCGCGTTCCTCGGCGATATTCACGAGCCCCTTCACACGCAGAAGGTCGGGTCCGCGAAGCGACGTCAACACCTGCACGATCGTCGTGAAGCTCTGCCAGGTAAATGGCGCGTCGAACCACAACACGAACGATCGCACCGATGCGAGATGTGCCGCGCGCGGAATGCGCGAGCCGAGGTAGGCGTCGTTGCCCGCCGACGCACTCGTTATGCGCCCGAGCCAACGCTCGATCGCAGGCAGATCCGCCTGCCCGCGGGCAATGCCAAGATTCGATAGCACCGCAGGGTCGATATCACCACGCACCACCCGCAGTTGGTCGGCATGCGGATTGAGGCGCATGAGGGCCTCCGCCACGACCGCGATATCGGCTTCCGGCGCGAGGTCGCTCTTGGTGATCACCAGCCGATCCGCCACCGCGACCTGCTTCACCGCTTCCGGCATGTCGGTGAGCGAGTGGGTCCCATTGATCGCATCGACCAGCGTGACCACACCATCAAGCCGGAATTGCGAGGCGAGGAGGGTGTCCGATACCAGCGAATGCATGATCGGCGCGGGATCCGCAAGCCCGGAGGTCTCGATGAATACGCGATCGAAATCGATGATCTCACCCGCGCGCCGCTGGATGAACATTTCGCGCAGTGTCTCTTGCAGGTCGGTGCGAACGGTGCAGCAGAGACATCCATTCGGCAGCAATGTCATCGACTCGGTTGAGCCGGATAGCAATGCGTGATCGATGCCGACCTCGCCAAACTCATTGACGATCACCGCCGCCCGACGCATGTCCGGGTGTCGCAGCAGTTTGCCAAGCAGCGTGCTTTTCCCGCTGCCGAGAAAGCCGGTGATGATCGTGATCGGGATGCGACCCGCGAACGGGTCACGTCCCTCGTCGCTCACTGCGGTCACACGGTCATCTCGAGGATGTACACCCCGCCGATATGCCGATCGACCGCGTAGACCAGCTTGCGATCGTCGACATAGCAATCGTTGATCTGGATCGCACCGCTTGGCGCCATGCGCGGTGCCGCCGGCACGAAGTACGCGACTTCCTGCGGCTGATACGGATTCGAGACGTCGTAGGCGCGCACGCCCGCATTGAAGAACGTGCCGATCACGATCTTGTCGGAACGCCACGACGTTTCGACCGGCAGATTCTCATGCAGGTTATGCGCGCCGTAACGCCCGCCGCGTTTGGCGAACGAATCGTACGGCGGCATCGGGAAGGTCGAGATCGGCTGCGGATTCGTTTCCGTTCGCATGTCGACGACCCGCACGAGCTTTGGCCAATCCGCGCCGGCTTCTTTCGTGCATTCATCGCTGCAGATCAGAAGTTCATGCGAAAAGAGCGGCATCGCCGTATGGCAAAAGCCGTTGAAGGGCGGCGAATAGCGCCAGATCGATACCTGCTTCGGACGCGATTTATCGGTGATGTCGAGGATCACCGCGCCGCCGTCGATATAGCCGATGTACGCGCGATTCGGTCGCTCGGGATAGACGTTAACGTTGTGGACGCGAAAGCCGGTATCGAAGGCACTTGGCAACCGGGCCGGCGGCGGAACGTCGTCTCCCTTGCGCGTGCCCGGGTACCACCAGCGCCCGGCTTCGACCGGCTTTGACGGATTGCGAACGTCAAGGATCCGATAGCACTGATCGTCATTGGGATTGGTCGGCTCGAAGTCCGCCGCGCCGCTCGCCATGTGGATGTATTCGCCATCGACGAACCAAACGCAGTGCACGCCGCGCGAGTGCGGGCCGGACGCATCGAAATGCGAGATGAGTTTGGGTGCTTCAGGCGTTGAAATATCGAAGAGGTCGACACCGGCCGGCTTCATCCCGACCTGCTGGCATTGGTAAGCCACCGCCATGATGTTGCCGACGACGTCAAGTGAGTTCGAGCGCACGCGTGCATGCGGCAGCTCCGTCTGGACAACCTGCTTCGGATTCTTCGGATCAGTGACATCGATCGCGGTGAAATTCTTTGGTGCCGACTCATGTGCAAGCCACAGGATGCGCCGGCCATCCTTCGTTTTCTGCATGGCCATGCCTTCGCCGACGCCGCCGAAACCGGAGAGTTCGTGTTGCGCGATGAGTTTCATATTCCAGGCAAGCGCCTGGTCCGCCCGATTAGCCGGGCCGCCAAAGGTTGTGGCCATATGGTCCTAGTGGGTCCTAGTGGAAAGGGTCCTGGTGGAAAGTCACGGAGGGTTGGTGCATCAAGCGTAGCGGGCTACTCGGTTCGATGCAATGCCTGCCCGAGCCGCCCACTACAGCGTGCGCCCCGCCGGCGTCGTGACAATCATTGCCGAGGGCACCTCGGTCGCATCGGCGCCAAGATACATCCGCTCACGTAAGTTCGCTTCCTCGTGATACGGATCGATCACCCAACCAATGCTGTAATCGTGGGCGAAAAACGCACGGTGCGTGCGCCGGTCGGTCGCGCTGAAGAATGCGCCGATATGCGGGTGACTGTGGTACCAGCCAACGACCAATTGGCCAGTCACCGCATCGAGGTGGGCGCCGGCTTTTGACCACACGCTTGCGCCAAGGCGAAGTGAAACAGCGCTGCTCGAAAAATCATCGCCGGCGAGTGCGACCGACACGCGGATCGCCGCGATGCGCGACGCAACGTTGTCGCCCGCCGCGTAGAACGCTTCGCCGATCAGAAGTCCGCCAAGCTCATCGTTACTGGTGCGAAGGTGTGCAACGACTGTATCCCGAACGTGCGGTGCGATCAGTATCAGCGGATGCCCAGAGCCCTTTGCCTCCATCGACAACACATCAGGCAGTGCCAGGCTTTGATAGAGGACCTCGATCGGCTGCGGTCGCGCGCCGTCCGCCAGCTCGCGCCACCCGATCACGTTCTCGCTTCAAAGAGGTGCGTGCAGCGTGGGCATTTCGCTTGGCCGGTTCGGCCTTGCGGAAGTCGTAGCTTGGTGTTGCATCGCGGGCAAGGCACCACTACGCGCTCGCCCGAATCGCCCCATTGGATTCCGGAGCTCGCACCGTTCGCAGGTTTGGCGCCGCTGCCCGCCAGCTCAACGCGATCGCTGGGAAACGAGCCCGGATAGGCCTTGCGCGCCTGGACGTACCAATGCAACGCCTGCGCGTTCGCGGCCGATTGCAGATTCACCAGCAATGGATCGAATGTGAGGAGACGGACGATTCGCAATATGAAGAGATCGATCCCCTCGCCCGGCAGCCACTTCGTACCCAGACACACGAGACCCGACCCGAACACATTCGGATGGAAGATGGGGCTCACGATCGTTGCAACCGGTGCCTGAAACGGATAGCGCGTGCTCAGATCGACGATCAACCGCGTGGTCGGTTGCTTCACCAGCGGGTAGCCGCTTGATCCAGCCGTCGTGAAGCGCAGATCGAGCACGTAACGGGCGCTCCGCCGGCCATCCTCCACCACATGAATTCTGCCGGCAGTGGACGCCACCAGCCCTTGCAGACGTTCAAGGTCGGCGGTGCGTCGAATCGATTGCGGATTCATCATTGCGGATCCGCGTGCCTACCGACCTGCCACCAGCACCGGTTGCACCTCGAGGACATCGCCTTCTTTCACCTTCGAACGGTCGAGCGAGTCCTGCGGGGCGACGGACTTGCCGGTCGTCACATTAACCAGCGTGTAGTCGGTGTCCTTGGGCAGCGCCCAGTTATCGACCGCCGCCTGAACCACCTCACCGCCGGTACTCGACGGCGCCAAAGTGATCTCCGCCCGACGCGTTTGATCGGCGGTACGCACAACGAGTTTGAATGTGGCGCTCATTTACTCAATCCTCCAACTCGATGCACACGGGACCGTGCGCCAGCTCGGCCAGCACATACTTCGCGCCAAGCGAGTGCGCCCGGTACGCAGTCGTCAACGCACCAATCGAGATGATGTCACGCATTTCAACACGCATCGTATGCCGGCGGCAACGCGTACAAAAGGTGATTTCGTCATCGTAGATTGCCGCCGGTCGCATCAATAGCCGCGACGCATGGTCGGGGACCCCGCAATGAACACATTCATACGCCGTAATCACGGGTTCGCTGAGATGAATCGATATATCCATGATGGGCTCGCCCGAATCAAGCGCAAGCGATGGCGTGAGATCACGCCTCGATCGTAACAGCCTCGCACCACCCCATGGCATCGCGCAGCCCGGACACCCGTCGTTACGATCAAGCATGCTGGTCGAGGAGCGCCCAGTATGGGTATCGATCAGGATGCGGCCAGCGCCAAGGATCGCATCCGGGGTGCCAAGCCGCAGCGCTTTGGACGCCGCCAACGCGCCAGCGATACTCGCGGTGATGGCCGTGGTGGGAACTTTCTTTGCCTCCCATGCGCGCTTTCTCAAGCCGCCGCATGAATAGCGCTCGCCGATTCGTTGATAGGCTGAAGCCGGCAGATGGCATTCGTAGCAGGCACCTTCCGCGAACGTCTTGAACGGGAATGCCTCGATTGCGGCGAAGCGGCTGTCGATCCCTGCATTCACCAAGTCGACACCCACGATCCGACACATCTGATTGAGGCGGACGCGCGCCTCGAAGTTGTCAACAGCGCAGATGACCGTCGAGAACGTTCGTAGCGCATGCAGCGAGAGCGTGCTCCAGAAATCCCCCTCGATTCCGCGCACGTCAGTATCCGGATTCAATTGCTTTGCGCGCTCGGCGAGCACGACGGCCTTCGCACCCCCAACGTCCGACTCGCGAAAAAATACGCTGCGAGTCAGGTTGTGAAGCTCGATCTGGTCAAAGTCGAAGACTTCGATCGCACCGACCCCAAGCAGCGCAAGGTTCTTGACGACCTCGTTGCCGACCGCGCCGGCACCAATGACGGCGACCCGTGCGGCGCGCAGCCGATCCTGATCGAACCAATCGATCAAGGCATGTCGCGCGTATCGCGTTTCATCCATTGCAATCGTAGCGGGGGTCGACGCTAGTCCACGATCCGAACCGGTCCGATGTCGGTGCCACCGCATACCGCGCAGCGATGATGATTCGCACGCGCGAGCGCCGACACGCTCGCATCGTGATAGAAGCTCTGGCAGGCGGCGCAACGATAGAGTGGACGATCCGGATCGATCGAGGCGCTCGAATACGCGTCGCGGACGCCGGCCAATTCGGCGCGTTTCACGACGTGGGCCAGTCCGCGCTGCGCCGATCGATCGCCAGGACCGAAAAACCAGTCCCGCCAGCGCGCGCGCGGGCGATACGTTTCGCCCGCATCGCGCTCCGCGCTGCGCCCGCCGCCCATGATCGCTTTCAACAGGATCGCGAGCAGCAGGAAGAACGCGAGGACACCGAGAAATCGAAGAATCATTCGCAGCCCGACTATCGTACCGGTTCGATCCGCGCCAACACGCCGTTGCTTTGATCGCTCAGCAAGTAGATCAGACCGTCCGGCCCTAACCGCACATCGCGAATCCGCCCGATGGTGCCCGATAAGAGTCTTTCTTCATGCACGACCTTATCGCCTTGCAAGCGCAGGCGCACCAGCACGCGTCCCGCGAGCGCCCCGACGAAAAGATCGCCCTGCCAGCGCGCAAACGCAGATCCGCCATAGAACGCCATGCCCGAGGGCGCGATGGAGGGGGCCCATGTATGAATCGGCTGCGCCACGCCCGCCCTGGCGGTGCCAAATCCAATCCGCGCACCGCTGCCGTACTCGGCGCCGTAGGTGATTTCGGGCCAGCCATAGTTGATGCCCGCGGTGACGATGTTGACCTCGTCGCCGCCTTGGGGGCCATGCTCGTGGGTCCATAAGATGCCGGTCGCAGGGTGCAATGCCGCGCCTTGGACGTTGCGGTGGCCAAGGGAAAACGATTCCCGTCGCGCGTCCGATCTGTTCGCGAACGGGTTGTCGGCGGGAATCTTGCCATCGTCATGCAGTCGAATGATCTTGCCGAGATGCTCGTCAAGGCGTTGGGCGCGGTCCCGATCACCGCGATCGCCAAGCGTAATGAACAAGTAGCCGCTGCGGTCAAACACCAAGCGCGATCCGAAGTGAAGGCCGCCATTGCGCTTCGGGAGCGCGCGGAAGATCACCTCGACGTTTTCCATCCGATCGCCCCGCAATTTTCCACGGGCCACTTCGGTTCCCACCCCGCCATTGCCGGCGGCGGCGAACGACCAGTACACCCAGCCGTTATCCGCGAAACGCGGATGCAAGGCAACGTCGAGAAGGCCCCCTTGCCCCACGGCCGCGACTGCCGGGAGGCCCTTGATCGGATCGGGCGAGAGCTTGAAGTCCGCGCTCACGATCCGCATTCGCCCCGGACGTTCGGTGATGAGCAGGCGGCCGTCCGGCAGAAACGCGAGTCCCCAGGGATTCTCGAGCCCGCTCACCAAGGTCGCGACTTGAACCGTGTGTTCTTGGGTTTTGATCGGCTGCGCGCCAGCGGCGAGCGCGTAGCCGCATGCAATCGACAGGAAGGCAATCAACCTCAACCAATGGGCCATGGAACCTTCAACTCGCAGGGAATAGCGGCGTGTGAACGCGCGGTTGCGATCGCGCTGCAATTATCAACTGATAATCAACACTTTCATGTCGGCGCGCGGACATTTATACTGCGCCGAGTAAGCGGTTTCCGCTAGCCCCCGGGGTTGCACGGGCAGGCCTGGAAGATCGGTGTCGCCAAGGCGCGCCGGCACCCTTCATGAAGTGCCTCAAACATCGCCCCGTCCCTGACTGCCAACACAGGAGGAGTATCTTGGGTCCTTACCTCGTCGGTGTGGACATCGGTGGCACGTTTACCGATTGCGTCGTACTCGACAAGCGCGGCAACATCACCGCCACCAAGGCGCAGTCGACGCCGGGCAACTTCGCAGAAGGCATGCTGAATGCAATGCGGGTTGCAGCGGAGCGGCTCTCGATGCCGTTCGATCAGTTTTGTGAGCGGATTTCCGTGCTCACCCATGGCACCACCGTTGGCACCAATGCGCTGATCCAGCGCAAGGGCGCGAAGGTCGGCCTCATTACCACCAAGGGCCATGAAGACGCCATCCACATCATGCGCGGCTCGCGCGGCGTGAATTCGCGCGATATTTCCAAGGTCGTCCATTTCCCGGAAAGCCAGAAGCCCGATCCGATCGTGCCGAAGCGCTATGTTCGTGGCGTGTCCGAGCGCATCGATTGCTTTGGTGATGTGATCGTTCCGCTCAACGAGCGTGAAGCGGAAGCCGCCATCAAGGAACTCATCGATCTTGGCTGCGAGGCGATCGCGATTTGCTTTCTCTGGTCATTTCGGCATGCCGCGCACGAGCGTCGCGTGGCCGAACTCGTCAAGCGCATCGCGCCCGGCATGTTCGTGTCGGCTTCGATCGATATCGCGCCCAAGTGGGGCGAGTACGAACGTACGACAGCGACGGTGCTCAACGCCTACATTGGCCCCGTGATGTCGCGTTATCTCGCCAATCTCGATGACCAGCTGAAAAAGCACAACTACCGGCAACCGCTGCAGATTACGCAGTGCGGCGGAGGCTCGGTCTCGATCGACAAGGCCATGGAATCGCCGCTCCTCACCTTGGATTCCGGACCGGTTTCCGGTGTCACCGGGTCGGCGTTCTTCGGCAATCTCGTTGGTACGCCGAACATCATCACCACCGACATGGGCGGCACATCGTTCGACGTCGGTATCATCGCCAACGGTCAGCCGGAATACTCGTTCAAGTCGAATGTCATCCAATACGAATACTTTCTGCCCAAAGTCGATATCGAAGCGATCGGCGCGGGCGGTGGCAGCCTCGCGGTCGTCGATGAATTCGCGAAGACCTTGCGCGTCGGCCCGCAAAGCGCGGGGGCCGATCCGGGGCCTGCGTGCTACGGCAAAGGCAACATGACGCCGACGGTGACCGACGCCGACGTGGTGCTGGGCTACATCGACCCGAACAACTTTCTCGGCGGTCGAATCAAACTCGACAAATCGAAGTCGATCGCGGCGGTAAAAAGCGTGGCCGACAAGCTCGGACTATCGCTGAACGAAGCGGCCGCCGGAATCGCGAAAATCGCCGAGTTCAAGATGGCCGACATCATTCGCAAGATGACGGTCGAGAAGGGCTACGACCCGCGCGATTTCGTCCTGTACGCGTTCGGTGGCGCCGGCCCGGTTCATGCGAGCGTATTCGGTTCGGAACTCGGCGTGCAAAAAGTGATCGTGCCGCTGCGCGAGATCGCCTCGACCTGGTGCGCGTTCGGCGCGGCCTCGGCCGATATTCTGCATGTGTACGAGCAGGTCGATATCCAGGGTTCCCCATTTACGCCGGCGCGAGTGAATGGAGTGCTTGAAGGACTGCAGGCACGTGCCGAGACGCAGATGGAAAAAGACGGTATCCCGAAAAATCGGCGCAAGTTCAGCTTCTCGCTCGATATGCGGCATCGCGGCCAGATCAACGAGGTGGAAATCATGATCCCGGAAGGCCGCCTGCCGGGTTCGAAGACCGATGACCAGACGGTCCTGTCGCCTGCTGCATGGGAGAAACTCAGGGAGCGGTTCTATACGCGCTATGAGCAGCTCTATGGCAAGGGTGCATCGTTCAAGGGCGCGCGCCTTGAGATCGTGACGATGCGCGTTCGTGCGACCTCGCCGACGCAGCGTCCGAAGCTATCGAAAGCGAAATCGATAAGCGGCGTGATTCCCAAGCAGGCGAAGCTCACGACGCGCGACATCTATTGGGCCGATCTGAAGAAGACCCAGAAGACGCCGATCTTTGATGGTGCAAAGCTGGTCTCGGGCAACAAGATCAAGGGGCCCTGCGTGATCGAGACGAACCAGACCAATGTGGTTGTGCATCCGGGCCGGACCCTCAAAGTCGACCCCTACGGCAACTTCGAAATTACTTTCGACTAGGAGACACACCATGCCCAAAGTGAGCGAGATGAAGGACGTCAAGTTTGACGGCAAGCTCCACGGCTATGTGCCGCCGAAAAAACTCAATATCTCGAGCAAGCTGAAGCTTCACACCAAGTTCGACAAGGACATCGATCCGATCACCTACGAGGTGATTCGCCATTCGCTTTGGCATGTAAACGAAGAGCATGGCGCGACCATTCAACGCATCTCCGGTTCGCCGGTGGCGATGTATGCGCTCGATTTGAATCCATCGATCCTCACCGCGGACGGCGAGTTCGTGTATTTCGGCCCGTACATGCAATACATGTCGGGGGTGACCGATACGCAGGTCAAATGGATTCTGGAGTATCGCAGCGACAATCCCGGCATTCGTGACGGCGATATGTTTCTCGCGAACGATCCGTGGGTGGGTGCCGCGCATCAGCAGGACGTGATGTTGATCTGCCCGGTGTTCTGGAAGGGCGAATTGTTCTGCTGGGTCACCAACTGCCTGCACCAGTATGACATCGGCGGTATCACGCCTTCGTCATTCTGCGGCTCGGCGGAAAATGCCTTTGAAGAAGGCATCTGCATTCCGCCGATCAAGATCATCGAGAACAACGAGATTCGGCGCGACATCGAGGAGATGTACCTGCGATCCTCACGCAAGCCGGACGCTGTCGCCTTGGATTTCCGCGCGCAACTCGCCGGCAACATGACCGCGCGCGACCGCGTGCTGGCGCTGATCAAGCGCTACGGTCCGGAGGTGGTCAAGGGTGTCATGCAGAAGATTCTCAGCAACAGCGAGAAAGCGTTTCTGGACAAGCTGAAACGCCTGCCCGATGGGATCTGGCGCGATCGGACCTATGTGGAATGCTGCCGCCCGGGCGATCGCCGCACGCATCAGGTCATGCTCACCTTGCGCAAGAAGGGCAACCGCCTCATCTTCGAGAACGAAGGAACCGCCGACCAGGACGGCGCGATGAACGCGACCTATTCGGGCTGGCGTGGCGCGATCATGGTGGCGCTCAACCAGTTGCTGTGCTGGGACCAGTATTTCGCGATCGGTGGCGCGTTGCGTCATGTGGAGTTCGACCCGACACCCGGTACATTCACCTGTGCGACGTTTCCCGCCTCGGTGTCGACCGCGCCGGTTCAAGCGATGGAGATCTCGCTCTATCCCGCGTACAACGTGCTCTCGAAGATGCTTTTCATCGATGAGCGCATGCGCGGCGACATCATGTGTATCGGTGGCACCAGCCAATGGCCGGCGACGATCTTTCGCGGCATCGATCAATGGGGCGAACGCTACGGCTATCTGCTCGTCGACCCGATTGGTGGCGCGATCGGTGCCTTCTCGACCGGCGACGGCATCTCCAACGGCGGCCAATCGCGCACGCCGATCTGCCGATTGCCCAATGTCGAGCACAACGAGCAGTCGTTTCCCTTGCTGATCCTGTATCGGAAAGAAGTGATCGATTCAGGCGGTGCGGGTCGTTGGCGCGGTGGCTTGTCGGCTGAGACCTGCTTCATTCCGCATCGCACGGCGAGCATCACCCATGACACGCTGTCCTCGGGCAACGCGATTCCGACCTCGACCGGCATGATGGGGGGGTATCCCGCTACCGTGAATGTCTATAAATTCAAGCGCGACTCGGACATCAAGAAACGCATCGCCGATCGCGACATGATCGCCGACATCAGCGAAGTCAAGGGCACGTCGGTGGAGTTGCAATTGCGCCAGGAGAATTTCCTCCAGCATCCCGCCGACGTGTATGCGGTGATCTGGACCGCGGCGGGCGGCTTTGGTGATCCGATCGAGCGTGATGCCGAGCGCGTCGCGAAAGACGTGATCGACAATCGCGCGGTTTCACGCGAAGCAGCGCGCAGTATCTATGGCGTCGTGATCAGCGAGAACGAAGTCTTTGACGCCGAGGCAACGCGTGCGCTGCGCGCAGAACGGCGCGACGCACGGCGGCGGAAGGACGGTAACGTCAAGATCCTCGCGGGCAAGCTCGTTGCGCAGATTACCGACAATCTGGCGGTTCGCAAAGAGAACGGCAGCCTGCACACCTGCTGCGCAAAGTGCTCGGCGGATCTTGGGCCGGTACGCGAGAACTACAAGGACTTCGCGGTGCGTGCGGATAACGAGATCACCGAATCGAATCCGCATGTGGGGGACTGGAAGCGATTCATCGACGACCGTCCGGTGTTCCGGCAGTTTTATTGCCCCGGTTGCGGATCGTTGCTGGAAAACGAGATCTCGCGCGCCGACTCCGAAGTGCTGCGGGATATCGAAATCACTAGTCTTTGATGGTGCGCACGGACTGATAGAGCAAACACGACGGCTCGACGAACACGACGGGACTCGGCGTTTGTTCGTTGAGATCGTTGCGCCCGCTATGTCGTCGTGGTGAAGCCTTGCGAGCAAGGGGTTCGAGCGACTTTCTACCCGATCGGCGCAAGCAACGCGTCGATGTCCTCTTCGGTGATGAGCGCCCCCTTCGCTTCGCCGCCATCGAGAATCGAATCGGCGAGCGCCTGCTTCCGTGCGAGCAGCTCGAGGATGCGTTCTTCGACCGTGCCTGAGGCGATCAGCTTGAACACGAAGACTGATTTATCCTGACCGATGCGATGCGCGCGCGCGGTGGCCTGCGCTTCCACCGCGGGGTTCCACCACGGGTCGTAGTGGATGACCGTATCGGCGGCGGTGAGGTTCAACCCGGTGCCGCCCGCCCGTAGGCTGATCAGGAAAACATCCGCTTCCCCGGCCTGGAAGCGCTGCACAGCCGCTTCGCGATCGGCAAGCGGCGTGTCGCCCACGATCTTCTCGTAGCGCACGCCCATCGCGGCAAGCTCGGCCTCGATCAACTCGATCATCGAGGCGAACTGCGAAAACACGAGTGCATGGCGTCCTTCGGCAACCAGCTCCTCGATCATCTCCTTCAACATCGAGAGCTTGGCCGATTCGCCGTGCGCTTTCTTGGCGTTGGGCGTCTTCACCAGGCGCGGATCACAGCAGGTCTGGCGCAGCTTCAACAGCGCATCGAGAATCATGATCTGGCTTTGCGCGAGACCACGCTCGGCGATCGCGCGGCGGAGCGACGAATCGAGGGTGATGCGAAGCGATTCATAGAGATCGCGCTGCGAATTCTCGAGCTCGACCTTCTGAATGATCTCGGTGCGGGGCGGCAGCTCGCCAAGCACCTCTTCGCGCCGCCTTCTTACCAGGAACGGGCGAATCCGGCGCTTGAGTGTTTCCAGGCGATCGGTGTCCCGCTCCCGCTCGATTGGCGTACGGAACAGGCGCACGAAGCGGTCATGCCCACCCAGCAATCCGGGCAGCGCAAGATCGAACAGCGACCAGAGCTCGCGCAGGTTGTTCTCGACCGGTGTTCCGGTGAGGGCGATGCGATGGGTGGCGCGTAGTCGTGACGCCACTTCGCGTGCGCGCCCCGAAGGATTCTTGAGGAACTGCGCCTCGTCGAAGATCACCGCATTCCAGTCCTGCTTGGTCAGCATGACGCCGTCACGCGGCAGCAGGGCATAGGTCGTGAGCACGAGGTCCACGTCCTGGACTTTCGCGAATTGCGCCGCCCGATCCTTGCCGTGCAGAATGAGCACGCGCAGATCGGGGGCAAAACGATTCGCCTCCGCGCGCCAGTTCGGCAACACGCTGGTGGGCGTGACAACGAGGTTAGGATGCACCGCGCGACCCGACTGTTTTTCGAGCTGCAGGTGCGCAAGCGCCTGTACGGTCTTGCCAAGGCCCATGTCATCGGCCAGCACGCCGCCAAACCGGCAATCCCGCAGAAACTGCAGCCATGCGAGTCCGACCCGCTGGTAGGGACGCAAGGTCGCGTTGAAGGATGGTGACGGATCCGCTTCCATCTGGCGGGCGGCATCGCCAAGGCGGCCGCGCAATCCTTCAAGATCCGCTGCGAGTTGATTGCCGCGCGACCCGAGTCCGGCGTGTAACGCAGCGTCGAGTCGCGAAACGCGAAAGCGGCCATCCTTGCCGACTTCCGGGACGCCGAACTCGAGCAACGGCGCAAGCAGCGCGCGGACCCGTTCCACCGGCAGCTTGACGAGTCCGCCGCCCGGGAGGTCGAGGAGGATGAACCGCCCCTCACCGGATGCCTTGAGAAAGCCGATCGGATCGTGATGTCGCGCGAGCCATGCGGCGAGCGATTTCGCGATCGTGACGCGCGCGCCATTGACGGTGATGCCGATTTCCAGGCTGAACCATCCGCCGGCATCGACGGATTCGAATTCTTCGTCCCAGGCTTCGGGCTCCTCCACCCGGAACGGAAATGCCGGATCGAATTCGAGCACGACGCCGGCGGCGTCCGCACGCGCGAGCACACTTGGGATCGCGGCACGCCAGCGCTCATTCGATCCGTCGCCGATGGTCCAGTACTCGCGGGTGTCGTTGCGCCGAACGCCGTATCCCCAGGGCGCGTTGCGAACAAGGCCGATCTCTTGAAGGTTGGCCAGGGCAGCGCGCTCGGCATCGACATGACGCGTGATGACGCTCACTTCACCGTCCGAGCGCCATGACGACACGAAGGGTACGTCGTCGCTCAGGTCGAATTCCGCGCCCGACGGATAACGCACGACCGCCTCGGCGACCGGACGCACTTCGCGCCGCGTGCGTGAACCGGCATACACCTCGAACTCCGCGGTGGCCAGTTTCAGCACGATCTGAGGGCGCGCCGGGGGATCAACCGCGACGGTAGCCGGTGGATCGGGCAACGGGTGGCGCTCTCCGCCCTGCGATTGCAGCCGGCGCCAATGCGCGAAGAAATGCGATTGAACGCCTGCCTCGATCGCGGGTAGCCGGAGCAGTTGGCGAACCAGCGCTTCGGGCACCGGGAGACTCAACTCGCCCACTTGCGGTGGATCCGCGACAAAGTATGTGAGCGGGGAGGTCGGCAACGCGCGGACCGGACCGGCGGGCGTCTCGACGGTCAGGACCAGCGTCTTGGTGGGCGATTCGCTCCATGCGAAGCGACCCTCGCGGCGTTCGCCTTGCGTGATGATGCCTTGCGGCGTCTGCCAAAACAGGCGTCCGGTCCGGAGTGCCCGCTCGAGGATGGCATAGCCAATGACCCCGTCCAACGCGGTGTTCGGTCCTGCTTCGGATTCGTCGGCATCGACCTCGGTACCGCGCAACAAGCGAATGACGTCGAGATCCTCGGCGCTCGCATAGCGAGGTGCCCGGTCGCCTTCGAAGAAATGGGATCGCACATCGACCGCGACCGGTTTGGTATTCGACCCGTCTTTGCGCCGCCGTACGCGCCAGACGGCCAAGCGTGCCGGGTCCATCTCGAGCGAATACAACACGACTTCGGCCGGCGGTGCCGCACGCTCGACCTTGACGCGATCCTCGGTATCGCGCAACCAGGCCTCGAGGTCGTGTCCAAGCGTGAGCGCGGGTTCGCGGACAGCGAGCAGGCGCGTCATCGGAATCGTGCGGCTCACCGCCACGCTTGGCATCGTCGCGGTCTCGATCGCCTCGGTGGGTACCGGGTCGAGAAGCGTTGAGTGTTCCTGCTGGGAGTCGAGCCAGGTCGTAATTGCCGCGACCACATGTTTGCAATCGCTGCCCATTGGACAGGTGCAATGCGTATCGAGCACATTCGCCACGCGACCGCTCACGAGGATGACGGCCATGCGCTGTTCGTAGGGTTCGGGACTCGTTCCGTCGCAGGTCGCCTGGATCTGCGTTGCGTCTTCGCGCGTGCGCGTGCTGGTGACGCGCACGAGCCCGCGCCGCGCGTAGTCGAGTCCGCGTTGAAGCGTGGTATCGTCGAAGAACGGCCTTAACAGCCTGTGGAAGTTGTCGTCGCGCATCAGGGAGGCCCAACACGCCATTATGCCGAAGTGCGATCGAACCAACGAGGCCGCTGATCGGATACGGTGAAGAAGTTCGGTTCCGGGTCGAGAAGTGATCGCATGCATGTCAGTGGCATCATCGGGCGGTGCGATCCCCACTGGAGTGATGGAACATGAAGATGACCGCACCGATGGAGATCGGTATCTGCGTCGCGGATCTGCCCCGCGCGATGGCGTTCTACGAGGGCGTGCTGGCATTGCGGAAAATCTCGGAGATCGCCTTGAACGAACAGGGCAGCCGGATATCCGGGCTCGGAACTTCGGCATACACCGTCGTGCGCCTGCAAACCCATTACGGCGAGCGCATCAAGCTCGTCTGCCCAAGTGGCGCGCCCGCCCGACCCGCGCCGGCAGAGACGCCGAGCTCCCGCGCCGGGCTCGCCTATGTGACGTTTCTGGTCGACGATATCAGCGCCGCGGTGGCCAATTGCGAGCGCGCGGGATTCAAGAGCGTCAAGGGGATCGTCGAGTTGCGGCCGGGTGTGCGCATGGCGCTGGTGCCCGATCCCGAAGGCAACTTCATCGAATTTGCCCAGTACGACAACATCGCGACCTACCGGTCGGACCTCAAGCGCTGACGGCGGGACGGCATTTCCAATGCGCCTGACCATTGACGAACAGGCAATGTTCGATGGCAAGCACGGTGTGCCGGTCCAGGACGCCATTGCTTATCAACTGCGCGTCGGCGAATTCTTTGGCGCGGAGCGCTTCGTACCGATCACCAATGCCCACATGATGGGCGACATCGAGGTGATGGGTGATGGCGGCCTCGAGCATCTGCGTTGCACGGCCGAGAAACGTGCGCACTGCCGCGTTCCGATCACAACGAATGCCCGCTGCATTGATTTCGCCCATGTCGAGCGGTTGGGACAAGACCCGATCGAAGCCGCGAAGGAGCAGCAACTGATCGGCTATCTGCGCTCGATGAACGTCATGACGACCGATACCTGTATCAACTACCAGACGCTCTATCAGCCGCATCTTGGCGAGCATGTTGCCTGGGGCGACACCGGTACCTGCATCTACGCCAATTCGGTGTTCGGTGCCCGCACGAATTTCGAGAGCGGACCGGCCGCGATGGCTGCCGCGATCACCGGGCGCACGCCCGAATACGGATTCCATCTCGACCGGCATCGCAAGGGAACCTTCGTGGTTCGCCTCGATGCGCGCCTCGATGATCTGGCGGACTGGGGCGCGGTCGGCAAGATCGTCGGCGAGCGCCATCAAAGCTACTACGCCGTGCCGGTCTTCACCGGCATCACGCGCGCGCCGCTCGCCGATGAGCTCAAGCATCTGGGCGCCGCGCTGGCGAGCTACGGCTCGATGGGGATGTTCCATATGGTGGGCGTCACCCCGGAAGCCCGGTCGATCGAGGCCGCGCTTGGTGGGAACCAGCCGATTGAAGAGATCGTGATCGACGACGCCGGCATCGAGCGCGTCTATGCCGATTACGACCTTAAGGACCGACGCTGCAATCTCGTCGTGTTCTCCGGGCCGCAGCAGTCGCTCTTCGAGATGAAGCACCTCGCCGAGTTGTTCGATGGCAAGCGCGTGGCATCCGGCACCCAGGTGTTCGTCACGACCAGCAACGGTGTGAAGAGCGCGGCGGCGAAGCTCGGATATCTCGCGACGCTGGAATCGGCCGGGGTCACGGTTCTGGAAGGCGTGTGTTTCTACATCCTGCAGAATTTGTCGGGCATGCGGATCGCCAACGGCTGGACCAACATGATTTCGAACTCCGCGAAGATCGTGAACATCATCGGCGCGCATAAATTCAATACGATCCTGCGGCGCACCGAAGCGTGCGTGCGCATCGCCACCAGCGGAGTGATCGAGTGAGCGGGGCGCTTGCAACGATTGTGGTCGACCGCGCGTTTGGTCCGCTCGTCGAAGGGGAAGCCGTCGTGTCGGAGGAAGGTTTTTCGCCGCGCTATGATCTCGATCGCTGGACCGGTGTCATCAGCAAACCCGGCCACAAGCTCGAAGGCACCAACATCACCGACAAGATCTGTTTCTTTCCGACCGCCAAGGGCGGCATCGCGGCGGGCTGGGCGTTTCACGACATCAAGACCAAACGCATCGCGCCGAAAGCGTTCATCTTCGGTGTGACCAATCCGGTCATGGTACAAGGCGCGGTGTTCGCTGCGATCACGATCACCGAGGGCTGGACGCCCGACGCGCTCGCCCTCGTGAAGACGGGTGATTGGGTGCGCGTCGATCCGTCCCGCAAATGCATCGAGGTATTGAGGCGCGCTCGAACCTGATGCGCCCTCTATTCATGTAGTTCAACACTCAGAAGGAGGCAATCATGTTGCATGAACTTCGCATTTATCACGCTATGCCGGGCCGTCTGCCGGACCTCAACAAGCGCTTCGAGACCATCACGCTCAAAATCTGGGAGAAGCACGGCATCAAACAAGTCGGGTTCTGGACCGTGCTGATGGGCCCGAGCAACCAGATCCTCTACTACATGCTCGAATGGGAGAGTCTCGCTCACCGAGAAAAGGTCTGGAATGGTTTCGCGGCCGACCCGGAGTGGCACGCCAAGCGCGCAGAGACCGAGAAGAACGGACCGCTCGTGGCGCATCTGGAGAACTACATGCTCCAGCCCACCAGCTACTCGAAGATGAAGTGAGCCGCGGCACGTAGCCAAAGCGTTGAGGGAACCACCAAGGCACCAAGACACCAAGGGTTGGTGATCAGTGCACGCGCGTATTCAAGTAGCAACGCGGTGAGGGCGATGCCAGATTTCCCGAATGCTCCTTGCTTTACCTTGGTGCCTCCGTGCCTTGGTGGTTCAACGTGTTGTTCAGATTTGGCGCGCGATTAATCGAGAGGTAAATCATGGATCGTGAGCTCGATTGGGATCTTTGCAAGGTGGTCGGTGACAGCGCCGATCGCCTCGTCTCGACGCAGATTTTCATGTCGGGCGGCTCGGCCGAGCTCACGACCCGCAATATCACGCCGGATTTGTACGACGCCGCGCGCAAGATCCAAGGCGACCAGCCGCTCACCTATCTGGCTGCGCGCGCGCTGCTGGAACGCGTGAAGCCGCGGCAGACCGTGATCATCACCTGTGGCTTCTTCGATCCGCCCTCGATGATCGATGAGGGCGACGGCCCGGTTGGTGCGGCACCGTTCGCCAAATCGCTTTGCATCGCGCTCGATGCGACACCGGTGTTCCTCACCGAAGTCGCCAACATGGGCCGCATGACGGCGCTCGTGCAGGCAATGGGTCTGGAAGTCGTTGACTACCGATTGGCGAAAACCACGCCATTCAAGGCGTCTGTTTTCCCGCTGCCGATCGATCCGGTGCGGGCCGAGCGCGAAGCCAAGCGTCTGCTCGATGAAACACAGCCGGCGGCACTGGTATCGATCGAGAAACCTTCGCCCGGCAAGAACGGTCACTATCACACCGGCATCGGACTGCGCGTCACCGATGTCGTCGGCAAGATCAACTTCATCGTCGAGGAGGCGCGTCGTCGCGGTGTACTCACGATCGGCATGGGCGATGGCGGCAACGAAGTCGGTCTTGGCAAGATTATCGATGCGGTCGAGACGATCGTGCCGACCGGCAAGACCATCGGCGCGACGGTCGATACCGACATCCTCGTGATCGGTTCGATCGCGAACTGGGCCGCGTACGGCGTCGAAGCGTGCATGGCCGCGGCGATGCATCAACCCGAGGTCATGCATTCGGACGTCGATGAACGCCGCATCGTCGACACGGCCGCGCGCAACGGACTGATTGATCCGGTCACCGGCATCGCAAGCGGCTGGATCGATGGCACGCCACCCGTTTGCAGCGCGTCGATTCTGTCGTTGCTACGGGAAATGGTGAAGCTCCGGCTCGCCAGGCAGCGCCCGGAATCGCTCGTCAATTTTCCGAAGCGCTGGGTGCAGCGCGGCGTCGCCGATCAGACGATCAAGGTGTGGGCCGACGAGTTGGCAAAGCGGGAAGGGGTGTATTTCGGTGGGAAGTGAGGTGGGCAGTTTATTCCCCCGGCATAAGCCCTTTCCGATTCGTTACCGGGAAATAGAGGTTCTTGAAGGACTTGCGATTTGGGAGTCGATACACCTCGAAGTCGTTGAAGTCCGTCGTGGCGATCAGGTTGGTTCGATCTCGGACCGCGAGCCAAACTGGTGATAGCGGTCCTTGGGGTTGAGGAGCCCAATCACCGCGCCAGTGTCAATCAGGATACTTCGCACGGATCGCTCGATCGCCTCCCGGCCGGCTCCTCCGGGACGACCTTCAACTGCTGATAGGCGACGTACGCGGGGTGTGCGTGCTCGCGATCCTGTTCCATCAACAGTCCGATCCCACGCTCGATAGCTTCTGTTTTGCTGATGCCGCGTGCGCGGCAGAACCGCGTGAGTTTGGCGTCGACCTCACGGCGCAATCTTGCGGACACGCCATGATCAGATGCCTTCCATAATACGATGCCGTAATGCTATCGCTGGGAAACGTCTCGAGCAAGCGTGGTCCGGTTTTATGGGCCGCCTACGGCGTCGACGCGGAATTGGCCGGTGAAAGCAATCTCTGGAAGTTCAGTCGGTTCTCGATTCACCCCGTTCGGCGTTCCACTTGCCGCGGACCCGCGCGATGCCCATGGACGGGTCGGTGCATACAGGGAGCGATGGACTGGTCAGCGTGGCGAGTATCGGCTCGTAACATGGTTCGGGCTCAATACCACGGCATTTCAGCTTGAAGGAGGACGACGGCTTATTCGACGGAAAGCCGGAGACGGGAACGAACGATAGTTTGCTGTCACGCAGGATCGTGAGAAACGATCGGTCGGCAGGCAGCGCGAGATCGATCGGGGCGTTGCGAGGCAAGCCAAGGTCTCTCGTACGATATCCCGGGACAACGATCCCCAGTTCGTTGAGGAGCACGCCGAAAGTATGGGAACCGACCAACGTGAGGCCCGCCTCGAATAGCCGGGCATTGAACAGTGCACCCAGCACCGCAGCCGGCTTCTTGTCGATGCGCTGGAACCCAACCAGACGAAAATCACCCGAAGCTTTCGCGAGCATCTGTACCTCGGTGATTTGCGCACGGATTCGTACGATCTTCGAATCATCGACGGTCGCGACGGCACCGATGTATTCATCGTCCTTACTGCCGTCGATGCGCAGATACTGTCTGAGCCAGTAGCGATTACCGTTTTGCACGCGCTCGCGCAGCGTCCCAGGCGTGCCTCGAAGCACTTGCAACTGCGCGCGCCGACTGGACAACGTCCTGGTAGCGTGTCTGTTCCGGCGCGTGATGGCGCCGAAATAGGGGATTCAAGATGACCTCCAATCCGCAAGCTGGGGGAGAGTCCACGGCTTCTACCTCCAATTTATAAATTGGAGGTAGGCGTCGTAGATCGGCGATTGAACGCCGGAACGTTCCCGCGTCTGCGTCTATACTTCCACCGCCATGAAACCCGCTCCCTTCAAGTATCACAGCCCGGCCTCGCTTCCTGAGGCGCTGGAGCTCGCGGCCACCCTTGAGAATGCCAAGCTTCTCGCCGGCGGCCAGTCGTTGATGCCGATGATGAACTTCCGGTTCGTGCAGCCGGACCATGTCATCGATCTCAATCTGATCAACGGGCTTAGCGCTATCGAACGCCGTGGCGATCGCCTGTTCATCGGCGCGATGGCCCGGCAGCGCGATATCGAGCGATCGCCGGTCGTCAAAGAAGCTTGCCCGATCATTCCGGAGGCCTACCATCTGGTGAGCCATACACAGATCCGCAATCGCGGTACATTCGGCGGGAGCCTGTGTCATCTCGATCCGGCGTCCGAGCAGCCGTGTTTCACTGCTGCGCTCGATGGCATCGTGATCGCCGAATCCAAGCGTGGCCGGCGCGAAATTCCGATGGCCGAGTTTTCGAAGGGGTACATGACTACCGCGATCGCGGCCGACGAGGTCATGGTCGGCGCGACCCTGTCGATATGGCCGCAAGGTCACGGCTATGCGTTCATTGAATACTCGCGACGCCATGGCGACTATGCGATTGTGGGCGTGGCGGTGTTGATGATGACCGATGCGAATCGTCGCATCACGAAACTATCGCTTGCCCTGTGCGGTGTCGCGCCGGGGCCGGTGCGCTTGCATGGGGCGGAGAAGGCGCTTGTTGGCCAGATTGCCGATGCCGCGCAATTCGAGCGTGCCGCTGAAGTCGCGCGTGGCATCGAAGCGATGGAAGATGCGCATGTGACTGCTGATTATCGGCAGCATCTGGCTGGCGTATTGACCGGACGTGCCCTGGTCGCTGCCGCTGCACGCTGCAAGAACGGATAAGGAACCCGCGCGTGGATACCCGCAAGATTAAACTGACCGTCAACGGCAAATCGTACGAGCGCGAGGTCGAAACGCGCATGACCTTGGGCGATTTCATCCGCCATGAGCTTGGGCTCACCGGCACGCACTACGGCTGCGAGCATGGTGTGTGCGGCGCCTGCACGGTTCTGTTCGATGGGCGCACCGCGCGTTCTTGTCTGATGCTCGCCGTGCAATCGAATGGCCATGAGATCGTCACGATCGAAGGGCTCGCGCTGCCTAACGGCGAATTGAATCCCTTGCAGAATGCATTCTGGGAAAACCACGGCCTGCAATGCGGGTTCTGCACACCGGGGATGCTCACTACGCTCACCGAGTTTCTGCGCGAGAACAACAATCCGACCGAAGAAGAAGTGCGGATCGCGATCTCCGGCAATCTGTGCCGCTGCACCGGCTATCAGTCGATCGTGGATGCCACGCTCGC
>JBJXGX010000077.1:0-4747 GCA_046160305.1 Burkholderiales bacterium | reverse complement strand
CGCTCGCCGAGGTCGAGGACGCCGGCCAACAAGAGGTGCTGAACTGGTTCGCGCTCGCCGGCGCCATGGAAGCGCTTGGTACCAAGCTCGATTGGAGCAGCATTACCGAGACGCACATTTTCAATTCCAACAAGGTATTCGCCGCCTATCACGCGGCATGAAATGCCTGCCCGGGCGAGGGCGGCATGCCCGCCACCGTTGCGGTCATGAAGGCAGCATCGGATTTCGATCGCGGGAAGAAGCATCGAGGAGACGCAATGATTCGAGCCATCGTGCTCGCGGCAGGCTTGGCATCGCTCGCGCTTCTCACGCAGCGGGTCGATGCGCAGTCGTATCCATCGAAGCCTGTTCGCGTGATCTATCCGTTCCAGCCAGGAGGCGTGGGCGAGACGATGTTCCGGGGCCTCCTGCCCACCATCGAGCCGCGGCTCGGACAACAGGTCCTGATCGAAAGTCGTTCCGGTGCGGGCGGCAACATCGGCGCACAGCTCGTCGCGAACGCACCAGCCGACGGCTACACGCTCTTGATCGGCGCGACGAACAATTTCGTCATCAATCAGTTTCTCTACAGCGGAATGACCTTCGGCCCGCTGAAGGCCTTTACACCGATTGCGATCATTGCCGAAGTTCCCCTGACGTTTTTCGTCAGCGCGCAGATTCCCGCGAGAACGCTCGACGAGTTCGTGCGCTACGCCAAGGCGAATCCCGGCATGGTGAATTTTGCCTCGCCAGGTTCCGGGACGACACCCCATCTGAGCGCCGAGCTGCTCGGCCAGCTCGCCGGGATCCAGCTCACCCACGTGCCGTATCGCGGTTTGCCTGATGCGATGAAAGCCGTGCTGGCGAATGAGGTGCAACTTTATCTCGCTGGATTTGGCGCCGGGCGCGGCAATGTGCAGGCTGGCCGGCTCGGACTGATCGCCATCGGCGGCCCTGAGCGGTTGCAAGCGATGCCGGACATTCCGACCGTCGCGGAAGCGGGATTTCCCGGCCTCGAGGCCATGAACTATTTCGCTCTCGTCGCCCCCGCGGGAACCGATGCGGCAATCGTCGCGCGATGGGCCGCGGAGGTGCATCATGCGATCAGTCAACCCGAGGCGGCAAAGCGGCTGGTTGATGGCGGGTTCATTGCCCGCACGACATCGCCGGCCGATCTGCGGGCGCGAATGGGGCGCGAAGCAAACCTATGGGAAGACCTCGTCAGGCGGCGCGGCATCAAGGCCGAATGAGAGCGATGCACCCTGGCGTCGTTCATGCGCGTGAATCCATTCACTGAACGTTTCCAACCGCATTCGAGAACCGCATGACCAACGACTATCGCGAGCATTTCTTTCCAAACACCGAAACATTGCGTGCCGATGAAATGCGCATCACCGCGCTCGGTACCGGTCGCCCGTTCCTGCGGCCTTCGCAGTCGAACGCGGGGTGGCTGATCGAGCTGGGCAACGGCGACAAGTTCATGTTCGATTTCGGGTTCGGTACACAGAAGAATTTCGCGGCACTGGAGATTCCCTACCAGAGCATGACGGCGTATTTCGCCTCGCATCTGCACACCGACCATGTAGGCGACTTTGCACAGATATGGATCGGCTCGTGGACGGGTGGACGCACCAAGCCTCTCGAAGTGCAAGGCCCCTCCGGACCGGTGGCCAAGTACGGCTTTCGCCATTTCGTCGCAAAGCAAATGGAGTCGTATGCCTGGGATACGGACACACGCGTCGGACTCTTGCCCGCCGTCGGCGCCGAAGTCAATGCGCACGAGTTCGACTACTCGAAGGTGCACGTCGTCTACGAGCACAACGGCGTGCGGATCACGAGCTTTCCGGCGGTGCATATCTACGACGGCCCGGTGAGCCTGCGACTGGATTGGAACGGCCTTTCATTCGTCTATTCGGGGGATACGACGCCTTCGTACTTCATGGTCGAGAACGCGCAGAACGTCGATCTCCTCGTGCACGAGACGTTCAATACCGTCAGCCAGCTCATGGAACGCTCGGGCTACGACGAACGATCCGCGCGCGGCATCGGCACGATGGCGCACTCCGATCCCGCCGAGGCTGGCAAGGTCTTGGCGCTCTGCAATCCGCGCCTTGCCGTCGCATTCCATTTCTTCAACGACTTCAACACCGCCGCGGAAATGGAGCGGGAAATTCGCAAACACTACCAAGGCGATCTCGCGCTCGCGAAGGATTTCATGGTGTTCAATGTGACGCGGGAGCGGATCGTGACGCGGATGGCAGTCACGAGCGGCGATGTCTGGCCCAACAAGGAACAGCACGATGCCTTTCGCAATGCGCCGCGCAAAGAGCGGATGCAGATGTCACGATGGCTTGCGGAGAAGCAGGTTTTCCCGAAATTCTAGGAATTCGAGCGGGCGCCCGAATTCCTGAAATGTGATTCAGGTGCGGTTCAGGACGACGCTGCGCGAGAAGAGGATTGGTCTCCCACCGTGCCCTCGTCGTAGCTCGCTACCCGCCCGGCGGGCCGTCAGGCGTCATCTCGTCGCCCCGTTCGATCAGCTCGAGGTGATTGGCGTCCCACACATCGAGCATCCAATCCCACGCCGTGCCCGCGGGCCTGCGTTCCAGGGTTGTGGGTAGCCACATGACAATCGCCGGAAAGAGCAACACCAGCGCAATCGCGACGCACTGTATCGCCAGAAATTGCCGCATGCCCCGGGCGATTGTTCCAACGTTCCAATCACTCACGACCCGCTTGAGGTAGTACGCGGACATCGCGACCGGCACGAACACCGGAACGAAGATGAATACGATGGCCGGCCACTCGAATGGCCAGCTGAGCAGGAAGAGCGCGCAAAGCACGAGCGCCATCGTCGCGGTCGAGGGCAGCCCCATCGAAAGAAGCGCATCGTTGATCCACCCCGCCGTGCCAAGCCGTGCGAATACCGAACCAAAAATATTCGACGTGACGGCGAGAAACATGACCATGCTGGTGGTCGCGAGCGTGTCGTCGCACGCCTTGAGCAGGCCGTTCCAGGTGAAGCGCTCGTGCACGATCGCGAGCAGGATGGCCCCGAGCGCACCAAGCGCGGCGGCCTCGGCCGTGGATGTCAGACCCGCGAGGATCGCGCCAAGCGCAAACAAGGTGAGCACCGTGAGCGGGAGGAGTCCGAGCAGGCATTCCATCAACACCGGGCCGAGCGACTTGGGACGCTCCTCGAGCGGCATCGGCGGGCCGAGTCGCGGATTCACGAAGCTGCGGATCATCGTATAGACGACATACATTGCCGCGAGCAGCAATCCTGGCCCGAGCGCCGCTTCGTAGAGCTTGCCGACCGATACCCCGATCACCGGCCCCATCACCACCGGCATGACCGATGGCGGGATCAGGATGCCGAGCGTCCCGCCGGCGGTGATGGCACCGGCCGACATGCCCGCGTCGTAGCCCGCCTTGATCATCATCGGACCGGCGACGATGCCGATCAGCGCAACCCTCACCGATACCGTGCCGGCAGCGATCGCGAACAAGGTGGCGGTGAGGAGCACCACGAGATAAAGCGCTCCCGGCACGGGCGCAAACAGTCTACGAAAGGCGTGGAACATGCGATCGACCACGCCAGAATGCGCGCAGAGGTAACCCATGAGGATGAACATCGGCACCGCGACGAAATCGTCCTGCTTCATGAGGCCGATGCCGATCCAAAGGATCGCGAGCATCACCGGGAAAAAGAGCAGCAGGTAGGAGACCAGATCGATCGCGACCTTGGTCCGACCGGAATACCGGTCCCAGAACAGGTCGGTCCGCACATGCGCGCGCCTGAGCAGCGCGTAGCCGCATCCGAGCATGAACGCAGCGCCATTCGCCATGACGCTCGTTTCCGCGACCCAGCTCGTGGACTTGCCGATCAGGTAACGCGCGAAGCACACGTAGTTGATCGCAATAAGCATGAACAGGATCGCCGCCGAGACCAGCTTGCCGGTGGTGTCGGTGAAGCGATCGAGCGAGCGGATGATCGCGTGGCAGTCAAGCTCCGACTCGCGCATTTTCGTCGCTCGGGTTCGCGTTCCATTGAGCGAAAAACGCCCGCGGCTGCCTTCGCACGGAAACTACAACCGCTCCGGTCCGAGTATTTCCGTATCGGCGCCCGTAGTCAACGGTCGGTTCCGAACGCGGCGCGAGCCCCTGACGCGTTAGATTCGGCGGGTCGCGCGTGCCCAGTCAATCGTAACGCCGGACACAGCCTCGCAGATCGACTCGCCGATCAGTTCTTGCACGTGTGGCTTCCCATACGTCCCGGCCGCAAGACGATAGACCGTCACCACCTTGTCGACCGGGTGGACGAGCCAGTACTCGCGAACGCCATGACCCTCGTAGACCGCGCGCTTGATGACCTGATCGTGGCCAGCCGTGCGCGGCGAGAGGATCTCGATTACCCAATCGGGCGCCCCGCGAATTCCCCGCTCGTCGATCTTGTGCGGTTCGCACACGACGAGCAGGTCGGGCTGAACCACGGTCTCGACGCGATCGTCAGCTTCGTCCAACTTCGGCAAGCGCACGTCGATCGGTGCGATGAAGGTGCGGCAATGTGACCCGTCGAGTTGATCCGATATTTGCCGGAAAAGCTCGCCCAACAGCTCCTGATGCACGATCGCCGGCGCCGGCGCCATCGCGTACGCCCTGCCATCGATCAACTCATAGCGGGCGTCTTCCGGCCAGGTTCTGTATTCGGCGTATGTGTGGAATCCGTGATCGCGGAGCGGCAGCCCCATGGCGTCCTCCAGGAGAA
>JBJXGX010000076.1:0-16550 GCA_046160305.1 Burkholderiales bacterium | reverse complement strand
GCCCCGAGTGCAACAACGGCCGCATGAAGAACATGTCGTGCGCGCATGATGGCCCTCCTCATTCGCGCATCATCCTCGGCCATGAGGCGAAAGGCAATCGCCAACGCTTCTCGTTAGGGGCCGCTTCAAAATGACTTCCAGCGGTCGTGAACAAGAGGCGTATCAGGGGATGTTTTCCGAACGGCACTCGCTCAACGAGTCGTTGATCGAGCCTCCGTTCGCCCTGAGCTCGTCGAAGGGTAACGCAGGCGTGTTGAAGGAGCGAGATGTCCGCTCACGGATTCTCCGGCATTCACCCTTCGACGAGCTCAGGGCGAACGGTCAATCGCTTCACCCTTCGACGGGGCTGTCCTGACCTTGTCGAAGGGCTAAGCGCGAACGGTCAATCGCGGTTGCCTAACCGTTCACTTCTTGCAATCCCCATCCTTCGCACATTTCGAATCCTTGAGCTCCACTTCTATGTTCACGCTCTTCACGCGCACACACGCCACATCCGGATTGGGCAGTCCCAGGCAATCGAGCAGCGACTGTGCGGCTTGCGTGCAATCGCGACCGCCGCCAGGCGGTACGTTGCTCCCCGGAGGCGCCATGACAACCGGCGCGCGATCGGGCTGTTGCACGATGACACCGGGTGTTGGCGCAATGGCTGGATCCCAAGTCACGCCGACGGTGTAGCGGCCATCACCGCGATCTTTCACCCGTCCATCCATGTCCACACCCGGCAGCGGCGATACCGTGAAGCTGTCGCCGCGCCCCGGGCCAAGCGGGTTGTCGTAGCGATCACGCGGGATGATCACCAAGGTTCCATGCCGTCCGCCGGGTGCATCGGTCACATCGATCACCGTCACGTCAGACCGGCTCGGATCGATGCCGGGCTCGACGTGAATCGACCAGGCGACTTCTCGTGTCGCAACGCATCCCTCGCCGTAGGTCGCCACCGCACGGAAGTGATAGGTGCCTTCGACACGCGTGAGATCCTTCAAGGAATTGTTGTACACGCCATCCGGCTCCATCGCGCCGTCGTCATGATTGCCGTCATCGAACAGCGGCACGCGACGATTCGACGTGGCCACCGGCAAGGTCCCACCAGCCGCCCGCGCGATCGCCTGCAAGGTCGAGTGGAACGCGCCGACCGCATCGGCCGACGGTGAAGGCGCCCGCAGCCCCGCCTCGGTTACCAGCCGGCCAAGCGCGACACTCGGCGCATCGATGAAGAGCTCGACCTCGGCGTGCGGCGTGGTGCCGTTGGCGTAATGCAATCCCACGCGCGGGTCGATCACGTCACCGCTATACACCCGCCGTTGCCCACCGAGGTAGCTGAGTTTCGGACCGCCCGCGGCAAGCACCAGCAGGAAGTAGCGCACATCGCCTGCGACCACGGGCGCCGCACCGATGATGGGCACACGATCCACAACCACCGTCCAGGTGCCGTCGCGTTCACCTTGATGTGGCAGCGCCACACGCACGAATGCCCAGGTCTGCCCGCGCTTTTCTTCCGCGCGCCGGATGTTGATGAGCTTGCCGGTCGGGGAGCGCAAATGAATCCGGAGCGGGGTGGATGGATGATCCCAGCCAATCACCACGGTAATGCGCTCCTCGCCGCACACCGAAAACGGATGCGGCGCGGACGCCTGTTGCTTGGCACCCAGCACGAATTCCGGATCGTTCAGCGCACCGGCTTCGAAAATATTGCCAAAGCAATGCCCGAAGAATTTGCGTAGCGCCATGCCGTCGACCGCGCGCGTGAAATCGCCGCCATGCTGGCGCGCGATGCGACTGAGCAACGGCCCATCGATATCCGCATCGGACCCAAAGCCGATCACGCAGAGTTGCGTGGTCCCAAGGAACGGCTCGATCTCCTCGATCATCGGCAGGGTGTTCTGCAAACCGTCGGTCAATAGCAGCACTGCGCGGCCATTGCCTACGCTGCCGCCAAATCCCAGCAGGGCTGCACCGACGCCGGCACCGATGCTGGTGGCGCCGCCTGCGCTGATGGCGCCGATCTGTCCGGTGGTAAAAGGTGCCGGGCCGACCAACAGGGGCTTCACCGCCGCTGCAAGACCCGGGGGTCGATCAAGGCTCGCGGTGGAGCTGAATGTCACCAGTCCCAGGCGATCACCCTGCCCCTCTCGTACCAACTGCACGAATAGCGCGGCGGCGTCCTGTGCTTCATTGAGTTTGCTTCGACCAATCGGCGGGGCCGCACTGGTCATGCTCCCGGAGCGATCGAATACGATCATCACGTCCTTCGGCGCGGGTGGCGCCGGCGGATTGGTGAGCGCCGCCTTGACTGGGGCAATCGGTGCGTAGCTGACCGAACATGTGGTGATCCGCCCACTGAGCGGGCCGGCCACCAGCTGTCCATTGATGTCGAACAGCGCCGAGCCCGAGCTCCCGCCAGCGTAGTCGAATCCGGAAATATCGCCGCCATCATGCACGCCCGCCTGCGTTTTCTTTGCGGCGCCGTTAGGATGGTGCATGGTGAAGATCGTCTCTCCCACCATCAGCGCGGCGTCACGCATCGACAATGGCGCGGGCAACGCACCGGGGGCCGCATCGAGTCGCACCACTACCCAGTCGTTGGGCGCGGGCGGATTCATGCCATTGGGCGGGCTGCCGGACACGACCTCTCCAAGCACTTTGAAGAAGCGCGCGGCGTGTCCAGTGGGTCGCGTGCCATCGCAATTCGCTGCGTAGTCGAAGGTCACGGAGGCACTTCGCACATCCTCGCCGGTCGGATCGGTCAGACAGTGGCGCGAAGTGAGAAACAGATCGGCACCGATCAAGGTCCCCGAACAACTGCTGACGTTACCCGCATGCACCTCGACGATGATGCCGGTGGCGGCAGCCACGCGATCCTTGACCGCGGTCGGAATCGTGGGCAGCGCGCAGGCGGCATTGCGCCAGGCGAAGCCCGGTGTGCACGCGAGTCGGGTCTCGAAGATCGGGTCCTGATACGGATTCGTATGCAGAAACGGATCGCAGTTGGATTGGCTGCCGACAAAAGTGCCGGGCATGTTCCCCGGCGTAACGCTCGGTTCGCCTGCACCGAACTCACGCAGTCGCGCACTACCCGTGCCGCCCGTGATACGAATCGCAATGGGACCCACCGCCGTATCGACCGGCCTCGACCAGAAACTCGATCCCGATGAGCTGTTGAACACGTCCGTGCCGTAGCCAAGATTCACCGTGAGGCGGGCAGATCGACTCAGCGTGACATTGTCGAAATGCAGCATGACGAACCGCGGGCCCCCAAGCGAACCTGCCCGTGGGACAAGATCGATGCCGGTGGCTTGATTGAGGGTGCGGTTGTCAGGAACAACAGGCCCGAGAAAATGCGTCATGGCGACCTCCAACCAGGAAATTCACTTCGTTCTTGGATTCCCCGCGCCGACGCCCCGGGGCACCTGTGACAGCGAACGCCGATCGATCAATCGCATCATCCTCCATCTCAAGGGCGCGACGCAACCCCTCATCCGACGCGCTTGCAACGCGGTGAGTCGACTCACATCAGTGAATTGGCGCGCTCGCGTGCGCAGTAAAAATTGGCAGGCAATGAATTCAACTTCCACGACTGAGGCTGCACTTCTGCTCGAAGCGTCGCCCCTTGTCAATCTTCGTTATCTGGCGGCCGCCATCGCCGCGCTCGCCGCAATGGTCGGTGCACTCCTCGCGCCCGGTGTGCTGTTGCTTGATTTCATCCACATTATGTTTGGACTGCTCTGGACGGGGATCGACCTCTTCATGGGATTCGTGATGGGCCCCATCCTGCGCAAGGTGAGCCTCGATGCACGCCGGCAGATCATCACGCGCCTCATGCCGCGCATGCTGTACCTCATGACGACGCTATCGATCGTCACCGGTACGACCGGATGGTATCTGGCCGAGCGCATCGGCCGATGGATGCGGATCTATGTGACCACCGTCGCCATGCAGGGAGTGCTGCAGGTCGCGATCATCGTCGTCATGGCGCGACTGCGAATGGGGTGAGAAAGCCGCACGCGAGCCGGCGAGATGGCCGGTTAGCGGCCGGCTCCGCCTTTCACAGGCGCCCCCTGACCACCGCGATCCCGCACCGCGTGATCGAGTTGATCGAGAATCCGGTTGAACTCGGGGTCTTCGTTCCGAACGACGGAGCTCGCGGTCCAGCTGTCGTTCGCCGGTGATCGAACCTCCGCGACCAGCGTGAGATAAAGCGTGGATCGACGATGGAGAAGCTCGACGTCAAAGAGCGCCGAGTACATACGCCGTTCGCGACCCGATACAGCGCCCCCGCCGGCACGGTCGGATTCCTTCCACGCCGTTTGAAAATAGCCACGATGCGTGTCGCGGTGGTTGACCTGGTAACCGGCGTCGGCGAACACCTTCTCGAGCACGGTGTAGAGGTCGGGCGGCAGGATCCGCTCATAGACGCGGTTCGGCTGCGGCGGACTAAACGACGCGCACGATGCGACAAGCGCGAACGCGACCGACAATGCGGCCGTTCGAACTACGTCCGAGGATCGCCAGATCATGTTTCGCATGGTCCCTCCATTCCGCAGGAGCGTATCGCGGCGCGGGCGAACATTCCCACCGCCAAAACCGGAACATCACGCCGATCTCGGGCGCAAGATCGGGTGCCTTCTTGGTGATGCCACGACCGAGGTTCACTTGAGCACGGCATTCTTGCTCAAAGTGTACTGCAGCTCGCCGATCGCCTGGACATCGTCCTCATTGCCTTCGAGCGAGAATGCCACGCGCCAGTTTGGCGAGAGTCGCTTCACACAGTCGCATGGTCGCCTCCTCATCGCCTCCCTTGATTCGCCCCGGTTTTCGGGCTTCTTGAAGCCGTGCTTACTCCTTGACGCGCCCGTACTTCACCAGCGACATGTCCACATCGCGTACCAGACCGATATCGGGCGCGTGATACTTGTACTCCACCGCGGTGAAGTCGATCGCGGAGGTCTCCTTGACTTTCATGCATTTGGTGAACGTGCCCGCGGGCGTCTGGCAGGTCTCATCCAGGCTGATGATCTCCGCCCGATCCATCGCGATTGCCGGTGCGATTTCCTGATAGTGCTTCATGCCCACTTTCGGATTGCCGGGCATGATGAGACCCGCTTTGTTGCCATTCACCCCTGCATGCCAAGTGCCGTCATGCTTCACGACCTTGCCGTTCTTATAGAAGTCGACATCCTCGCCGAAGTAGAAGACATCCTTGGTCTGCTCACAGATGGCAAAGTAGTTCTTCGCCACTTCGTAGAGTTCGCCGTTCTTCCATTCGCGCTCCTCGACCACCCGTGTTTCGACGCCGTCGACCTTCCTGGTTTCGTTCAGCACGGTAATCTGCAATCTCATATCGCCGCCCTCCAGGATCTTCTGGTGACCCGGCTCGAGGATGAAATAGGTATTGCGCCCAACCGTCTTCAAGGTGCATTTGTCGATGTCGAACGACGTCTGCCAGCCGGCCCCCCCATCCCCGCCCTGGGTGCAGCCGAACAAGAACATGACGAGCGCAGCGCCTGCGACGGTGGATCGATTCATTCGCTTAAGCATGGCTATCCCTCCTGCTTCATGAGAACGCGTTGAACGGCGATCGATGCGCCGCGGATGGCGCGCACCGACTCACCACCAGATTTTCGCGACAATCGCGATGCCCTTGTCGGCATTGCGAAGGATGGGGTCGACATCGTCGCCCTCGTTTCTGATAAATGCTTTGCCCGGTTTGAACCAGCCCAGCCTGAAGTCCAGTCCAAGACGGCGGATGCCGAACAGGCTCCGGAATCCAAGCACGAGATCGAGCCCTTCACCGACGAACTTTGAAAGGTGCGTATCGACCTGCGCCATTTGCGCGGTGATCGCCGAATTGCGAATCGAGTCGGCGAGATGATTCAATCGATACCGGTGGTAGACCAGATCGATCGAGAACCCTGGTGTTGGCCGAAGGCCCAGGCCGATAGTCAGAATCTGGATGTTGGTGAGATCGGGATCGAGCACTTCGCCGAAGACCTTGAACTGCGGAATCCCCGCAAATCGTCTTTCGTTCGAATGCAATCCGCTTTGACGGAATTCGCGATTGCGATCGGAGGTCGGATCGCTGTCACCCGAACCGTATGCATAACCCAAGGTGACATTTGGATTGAATGGCAGATTCTCAAAGCGGTAGGTAGCACCCACATCCCAGGAATAGCCGGTCAATTTTCTGTTTGCCTCGTCCGAACCTCGCACGAACGCAAACTCACCCCAGTAGTTGAGACGGGTCGATGGCGTACCAAGCGCCCGGACCCCGTAGAGGCGTGGTTTGCCTTCGAGCTGGGCCCAGTCATTCCGGTAGATCGCGTAGCCCGCGACCTTGAGATCTTCGATCCCCCGCCACTCGGCGTATGCCACATAGGTGTTGATGCGGTCCTTCGCCTCCTGCGACTTCGGCGCGAGATCGAGATCGGTCCAGACCTCGCGTCCCGCAAAAAACTCCGCGCGAAATCTGCCTTGCCGGAGGGTGGCACTCACCACATCCAATGATGTATCGAAGAGCGATCGTCGCTCGTCCTCGTAGTTGCGACGGCCGACTGAAAGCTCGAACGGGGCGGTGAATTCCCGGAACGTTACAAACGCTTGATCCACAAGCAGGGTCGGGCGCCTGCGCAGCGCGCGCACGACCTCGCCGTTGGGCAGGGTCACCTCGCGTTCTTCATGAATCGGGACCTCCCGCTCGAATATCAGCTCGAGCGTGGTCTCCAGCCAATCGGTTGGCCGATAAATCACGACGCCATTCACATTGGGTGCGACCACATTCGAGTTGTCGCGGACCTGCTTGTTAAGGTCGCGATCGCGCCGGTAGAGGAGCGTGGATTCGCTGCCGTAGACATATTGATACGTGAGGCGCTTCGGCAGTTCGAGCGCGGCCGGCTTCCCGTCACCAGTGCTCGGTGGGAGCTGAAACTGCGCGAGTTGATAGCTGAATACGTCCGATGTATGCGGGTTGATGGGCCCCGACAGTCTCGGTTCCGGTTCGGCGCGCGCGCCTCTGAATCGAAGACCGCTGCCCGATTCGAGGTCACGCGGCGCAGCGCCCGACGAAAAAAATCCCTTCGGTGAAGCCTCATCGCTTGGCGCGATGAGCGCGGACCGTTCGTGTATGCGACTCGCACCGCCAGTGATCGCGATAGCCGATTCCAGGTGACCTAGTCCCGCAAGAAGAGCCAGTCCGATCAGCGGCAGAAGAGCCGTTCGGGACACTTCCTCGTGTCCCGAGCGAAGGGATGCGATTGGCATGGTCGCCTCCGCGCCTACGCTGCCGCCAATCCCAGATCCGAGTGCCTTGCTGCCTTCGCCGCGAACATCAAGTAGAGCGCCGGCAACACGAAGAGCGTCACGAGCGTCGAGGCGATGAGTCCGCCAATGATCACGATCGCGGTTGGCTGCGCAATTTCGAGCCCGGCAATCCCGCCCATTACGATGATGGGCAGTAGGGCTGCGATGATTGCAGTGGTGCTGATCAGGAGCGGTGACAGTCGTTCGCGCGCGCCTTGAACCACGAGATCCACGCCAAATGGCATGTTGTTTTCGCGCTCCAAGTGCCGCAAGTGATTGATCAGCAATAGGCTGCTTCGCGCGGCGATACCGACGACCGCAAGGAATCCGACGATCGATCCAAGCGTCACGACACCGCTCGTGCTGATCGCCGCCAACACGCCGCCCGCCACCGCCGCTGGAATGGCCACGGCACCGATCAAAGCGAGCCGCCAGCTGCCAAAACAGGCTTGCAAGAGGAGGAAGATACCGATCACCACGGCCACCGCGATGCTCAGCATGTGTCGTTGCGCGCTGACGCGTTCTGCATACTCACCCAACAGCTTGGGACTGTGCTCCAACGGAAACTGCACTTTCGCCAACCGCTCGGCGACATCGCCCGCAACCGAACTCAGGGCGCGGCCCGAGACATTCGCGACGACATCGACATAGGGCGAAATGCCTTCATGGCGGATCACCGTCGGCGCAGGTGACATCGTGACATCGGCTACATCGCTCAAGCGCACGTGATTGCGATCCGAGCGTCCGACCGACAGGTCATAGAGATTGGAAAGACTATGACGTGTCTCCGGTGCGCCCCACACCACGACGTCGTTGATGCGCTGCTCCTCGAACAGGTAACCGACCGTGATGCCAGAGAACAAGGTCGCTGAATTACGCCGCACATCACCTGGCTTGATGTTGTGTTTGCCGGCCCGATCGAGGCTCACCTTGACCTGCACTTGCAGCTCTTCGATCTGCCCGTCCACACGCAGGTCGACGATTCCCGGCACATCGGCGATAGCGCGGCGCACCTCTTCCGCGGTTTGGCGCAGGACCTCAGGCTTGGGGCCGTACAAGCGCACGACGATGGGCGTGCCGGCACCGGTCAGCACCTCGCCCACCTTGTCGCGAAGATAGGTCTGGATCGATCGCTCAAGCCCCGGATACCCGTCGACCACTTCGCGAATCGCCGCGGTCGTCTTCTCGTAGTCAGCATTTTGGTCGATACCGACCCACAGCTGGCCCGCGTTGATACCCACGACCTGGTCGCCGGTCACCGCACGTCCGACGTGTCCGCCGACGCCTCGCACGCCGGAAATGGTTCTCAGCTCATCGCTCACCCGTGTGGTAATGCGATACGTCTCCGCATGCGAGGTACCGGCCGGTGTACTCAGATTGACCAGCAGTTCGCGTTCCTTCAGCGCGGGTAACAACGATTGGCCAAGCAAGGGCCACAGCGCGATGCCGGCGACGATCGCGATGCCCGCGCCGATCAGCATTTTCCGCGGCGATTGAATGAGGGGCAACAACATCGCCTCATAGCGGGCGCGAAGCGCATCGGCAAGGGGCGAGCGGCCGACGTTACCCGTCATTTTCGTGGCCAGCACCAAGCTCAATGCCGGTGTCACGGTCAATGCAACCACCATCGACGCCACGACTGCCAGCACATAGGCCAGTGCCAGGGGCTCGAAGAAGGCACCGGCAACCCCGCCCATGAAGAAGATCGGCGTCACCGCAAGCATGATGATGAGCGCAGCGTAGATGGCGGCGCTACGTGTCTCCAGCACCGTCTCATAGATGACGGAGGCGATCGTGGCTTCCGCCTTACGGTCCGCCAGCCGTTTCATTATTCTCTCAACATCGACCACCGCATCATCGATCACCACGCCAAGCGCCACCACCAGCCCAAGCAGGATCAATGTATTGAGAGTCGCTCCGCTCAGCTCAAGAACGAGAATCGCGGACAGGAGCGAAATGGGAATCGACACGGCACTGATCACGGCACTGCGCCAGTTGAACAAGAATCCGGCCAGCACCGCGAGCACCAGCACCGCGCCCGCGAGGAGTGCCCACGTCAGATTGGAGATCGAATCGTCGATGTAGGAGGCGAGACGAAATACATTGGTATCGATCTCGACACCCGGCATGCCCCGCTTCAGCTCGGCAAGTGCCTGCTCGACACCGCGCGTCACCTCGATCGTATTGGCGGATGGAAACTTCTCGATCACGAGCATCAGGCCGTTGCCGCCGCGCACGATGGCATCGCCAATCAGCGCGGGATGCGCATAGGTGACTTCTGACACATCACCGAGCGACATCGATCTCCCGGTCATCAGCAGGTGCGGTGCGCCGATCGGAATCTTGGCCATCTCTTCTGGCGAATTGATCGGCATCTGATGATGCACGCTCATGCGTTGATTGCGGTTATCGATCCACCCACCGGTGCCGGGTGCCGAGCCCCTAAGGAAGGTGAGCGGCGACACCCATAGCGCATCACCCGTCGTGGCGATGATGTCATCCTGCAACAGGCGCGCGTCCCGCAATCGATCGGAATCGATATGGACATGCATCTGACGCAGGCGCTGCCCCCAGATGGCAACGTTGGCCACGCCCGGCACGCCGGTGAGTTTCGGTTTGATGGTCCAGCGCGCCGTCAGGGACAGCTCGGTAAGGTCTACGTCTTTCCCCGACAAGCCCACCATCATGAAACGGCTGGTCGCCGATAGCGGCTGCAGAATCACCGGTGGCGAGGCCACATTGGGCAATGTATAGGCAAGCGTCAAGCGCTCCTGCACCATTTGGCGCGCACGAATGACATCGGTGCCCGGCTGGAACGTGAGGACGATCGAGGACAGACCGGTCACGGATTTCGAGCGGATCGATTTGAGCCACGGTACGCCGCTCAGCAACTCTTCGAGGTTGAGCGTAAGCAGGCTTTCCACTTCTCTTGCGGAAAGACCAAGTGCTTCCGTCTGCACCTCGACCACCGGCGCCGCGAACTCGGGGAACACGTCGAGGGGCATCTTCTGCAAGCGCAGTACGCCGATCACCGCAATCGCCAGTGCAACCCCGAGCACCAGCACGCGGAATTGAAGACTAGAGCCAACGATCCATCGGAACATTTGTTATTCCCTCCAAAGCCTGCGGCGTCTCTAATGCGAATAGATGCTATTTGCCGAATACTTCTGTGCCGTACAGAAGCGCCGCGCCCACGGTAACGATTGGCGTATCCACATCGGGCCCGTCGGACAACACGGCCAGATCCCCGGCGATGCGCTCGACCGTGATACGTTGCCGCTCGTAGACGAGCGGCTTGGTATTCACGTAGGTCCAGGCGACGCCTTTGGCGTCGTAGTACAGGGCGCTATAAGGAATCACTTTCTGTTTTTCTTCAATGCCGGTCATCGGCAATTCAACGCGCATGCGCTTGTTAAGAGCGAGTCCGTGATCCTTGCCAGGCACCACGTAGTAGACCGTCAGCATCGAACGGCGCACATCCTCGACCGGTGGGACACCGGAAGGCTTAGCCACGGTGTTCTGAACGGCCTGGTCGCGGGTGCCGATCGGCAGAATGCGGGCGGGCTTATCTTTATCGAGGCGTTCCCACTCGCGCTTGGAAAGCGACACTGCCACCCACGCATCGCCGCCGAGCGGGACAACGGACTTCGCGACATCGGGCTGCTTGGCAACGGGTGTGGCGGACGAGACGGACTGGAGTCCGCCAAATCCCGGGATCGCGGCCGTGGCATCGACCGGTAGCTGTCCAAATCCGCCGAAGCCGCCGCCTGTAGGCTTTGGTTCTGTCAACCCACCGAGCGGCGGTGTCACGATGCCGCTCACCATTTGCTTTTTGGTCACGACTTCCATCGAAACCTTTCCGGTCGCGATGCCCAGCCGCTCGGCCGCCTTCTGCGACAGCATGACGCGCTTGGCCGAACTGCCTGGAATCGTTTCGAACTTAACGCCAGGCGTCTTGGCGGCACCGCCCGGCGAATCGGCGGCGTAACTTACGACTGGCGAGGCAACCAACATCGCCACGGCCATCGCGATGGCCGCACCGGTGGGGGTGGTGCCTTCGTTGCGACGAAAACATGCGGCGTGCAGGGATGTGGATTTCATTGGAGACCTCGCTTGAAGATGCAATCAATCGAAAAGAGTCGAATCGACACAGTTGGAAAAATGCGCCGTTACATGGAGGGCACAACGTCGTCCTTGCCCGCAAAGATGAACACGCCGGAGTAATTACCATCCTGACCTTTGAAGGCACCCACCATCACCTTCGCGCCGGGCCGAATGAGGCCCTTGTCGCCGCGTGCCATTTTCAGGATCGGTACATCGCGCGGAACTTCAACGTCGGTTTCCTCTTCTTCGGTCGGACCGTATTTGATCGAGAGCACGCGGTCTTCCATGTCATCGACCCAGCCGTGCGTCATGACGCTCGCCGCCGTGAGATCCCACTTGGTATGGCCAACCGCAATGCCGCGCAGTGACTCGTCGATGATGCGAAGCTCGAACCCTTTGTGCAGCCAACTCAACGAATCGCGCCGAATCGGGCTGTAGACATCATCGCCGAGTCGATACGACACGGCACCGACGTACACGCCGAAATCGACGTCGCCCCAACTTGCCTTGGAGAGACCAAAGATCGTCACGGTGTCGGAGACAGCGATGCGGAACATGCGGCCGTTCGCCCCCCTCACCTCGATCGCTTTGGGCTCGACCTTGACGATCTCGCCGCGTATTCGTTCGGGCTCGGATTGCTTTTGCACCGTTGAGGTCTGTGCGCTCGCCGCGGCGATGAGGGCGCATAACGCGATCGACGCGACGACACGAGCCAGGGTCCACGATTGAGGATTCGGTGTGATCAATGACGTCAGAGGCATGAAAAGCTCCTAGGCAAAGGCTGAATTGAACTTCTCAACGGGTGGCCGGTGCCAGACCCACGGCGGCGGGCGAGGCCGCTTCGCGCGGGACATAGCCGTAGCGCAGGTAGAGCACCGGAACGACGATAAGGCTCAGCAATGTCGAGGTGACCAAGCCGCCCACGATCACCACGGCCATCGGATGCTCGATTTCGTAGCCTGGGATGCTGCCCGCGACCACCAACGGCAGCAGCGCAAGCCCGGTACAGAGCGTTGTCATCAGAATCGGCGACAGCCGTTCGATGGCGCCGCGCATGACCAGACCTATGCCGAAGGCTTCGCCCTCATGGAGTTCCAGATACCGGTAGTGCTGGATAAGAAGAATGCTGTTCCGGGCGGCAATGCCGAGGATCGTGATCAGACCGACCAGCGATCCGAGCGATAGCACGCGATCCCCGATCGCCGCAGCAAGGATCCCACCGACCAGGGCCGCCGGCAGCGCGATAAAGATAAGAACCGCTAACTTCCAACTGCGCAGCGATGCGTGCAGCAAGAGGAAGATCGCGCCCACCGCGAGAATCGAAGAAAGCAGGAGGTTCCGTTGCGCCGTTTGGCGTGCGGCGTTCTCACCCAGCAGTTCCATGTGATAGCCCGCCGGGAACGTGATTTTCTCCAGACGATCTTCGACCTCATCGACCACGGAACCGAGATCGCGCCCCTTGACGTTGGCATGGACGTCGATACGGCGTGAATTGTTCTCGCGGCGGATCTTGTTCGGTGTCGCCGCGATCTGGATGTCGGCCACTTCGCCCATGCGGATGCGTCCGCCAATCGGGGTATCGACGAGGAATTCCCGCAGATTCTCGATGCTGTGGCGTTTGCCGGGTGCGGCCACGACAAACACATCGTAGACCTTGCCTTCGCGATGGATGTCAGTCACCTCGATACCCGACATCAAGGCAGCCGCCACCCGACGAATGTCGCCTGGTTTCAGACCGTGGCGTGCCGCGGCTTCGATGTTGACCGTGACCTGGATCTGCGGGATTTCGACCTGCTGCTCGACATGCAAGTCGATCATGCCGGGCACGCCCTTCACCGCGGCGGCAATTTCGTTCGCCTTCTGCCGAAGAACCGTAAGATCAGGGCCAAAGGTGCGGATCACGATCGCCTCGCCGGAACCGGTCAGTACTTCCTTGATGCGCTCGCGGAGGTAAGTCTGTACATCGCGATAGAGACCGGGGTAGCCCTCCACCGCCGCTTCGACGCTCGCCCGCGTCTTGTCGTAGTCGACCTTGGGATCGACACTGATCCAGTTTTCTGTGAAGTTGACCCCATATGGCTCATCGCCGCCCACTGCGCGACCGATATGCGCGCCGAAATTACGCACACCCGGAATCGCGCGAAGTTCCTTGCTCGCCTGTTCGGTGATGCGCACGGTTTCCGGATGGGATGTTCCTTCCGCCGGCACCCAGTGCATGAGGAAATCCCGCTCCTTGAATTCTGGCAACAGCGACTGCCCAAGCAAGGGCCAAATCGCGATGCCGGCCACGACGACGACGATCGCGCTGGCGAACGTGGCGCGCGGCGCGGCAATCACACGTGTCAGGAGCGTGCGGTAATGTCGCTGGAGCCACGGCACCAAGGGCGACTGACGATGCTCGATGCTCGCGCCTCTCAGGAGAAGCAGGCAAAGCGCGGGCGTGACGGTGAGGGCAACGACCATTGACGCCAACATCGACAAAATGAAGGCGAGTGCCAAGGGCTCGAAGAACGCACCGGCCAGACCGCCCATGAAAAAGACAGGGGCCACCGCAAGCGCGATGATGACGGTCGCCTGCATGATGGCCGGCCGCACCTCGAGCGACGCCTCAAAAATTATGCGTGCCGTGGTCTTGGTGCTGCCGGCCAGCCGCGCTTCGCGCAGCCGGCGCACGACGTTCTCGACATCGATGATGGCATCGTCCACCACCGAGCCCAGCGCGACGACAAATCCGGCCAGCACCATCGTGTTAACCGTCACGTCGAAGAAGTACAGCACCACGCCCGCAGCAACCAGCGACAACGGAATGGCGATGACGCTGATTAGGGCAACGCGCCACTCATAGAGGAATGCAAACAGGATGACAATGACCAGCAGTGCGCCGATGACGATCGCCGCTGTGAGGTTCTCCAGCGACTGCTCGATAAACGTGGCCGGCCGGAAGATCGTGGTGTCGATCTCGATGCCGTGCAGACTTGGTTTGAGCTGCGCGATGACCTGCTCGATGCCGCGCGTTACATCGAGCGTATTGGCCCAAGGCAGTTTCTCGACGATCATCATGAGACCGGGGCCGTCATTGATCACCGCATCGCCGATCATTGGCCAGGTGTCCCATCTGACATCGGCGACATCGCCGATGCGCGGGGCATCGGTGCGGCGCTTGTTCTTCATCGCCACCGGCACTTCAGCCAGTTGCTCAGGCGATACCACCGGGGTCTGATAGTGGACAATGAGGCGCTGGTTGGGCGTGTCGAACATGCCATCGATGCGAGTCTTGGCCGCGGCGGTGTAGCGAAGCAGCCCGAAATCGAGCGCCTCGGACGTCGTTTCCATCACTTCATCGAGCGTGACGTCATAGGCGCGCATCTTGTCGTGATCGACCTGCACCTGCAGCGACTTGATCCGCTCGCCCCATATGGGAATGTTGGCGACCCCAGGTACCGACATGAGCCGGAACTTCATCGTCCAGTAGGCGATCATCGACAGATCCATCATGTCGTGTGTTTTGGACGTAATGCCGATCTTCATGACACGGCTGGTCGCCGAGAGCGGCTGCAGGATGACCGGCATGCCGGCCGACTGCGGCAGCTCTGCGATGGCAAGCTTGACACGCTCCTGCACGCCCTGGCGCGCCTCGAGCAGATCGGTGCCCATCTTGAAGAGGAGGCGCACCTGCGACAGACCAAGCACCGATGAGGAGCGGATGACATCAACGCCAGGCGTACCGCGCAGCGCGTTCTCCATGGGGATCGTGATGAGGTCTTCGATCTCGAGAGAGCTCATGCCAAGCCCCTCGGTTTGGATCTCGACCTGCGGCGGCGCGAATTCCGGGAACACATCCACCGGCATCTTGCGCAGTTGCTGCGTCCCGAATGCAAGCAATGCAACCGCCATTGCCAGGACCAGATATCTGAACTTCAGGCTCGAACCAATAATCCAGCTAAACATCGGAGACCTCCCCCCAACGGCTGCGTTGACCGACGACCCCAACAACCCTAATACACCCAAATTTCTTTGTTCGTTATCTTTCGCTGCGCGTGCCCCGATGCTGATTCGATCCAGAACAACAAACATACGACTCGGGATCAAATCCCACGACAACAAACCTATATAAATTGCATCGCCGGTTCGAAATTGTCGCAATGCTTTGTTACATTGCAATGATGCAACACCGTCCAGGCAGTCGCGCTAAGACGCCGGGGCATCGAATGGATTGAAGGACGCGACCGCCGCGCGATATAGCACGGCGATGCACGAGATCCGCGGAAGAGAAACGCATCCCCAGTTGAGCCCGGGAACTGTGCGTCGATTTGGAGCATGAATGGATGGGCCTGACCAGCACCCCGTCTACAACGGACTGCGGCTGGACCACATCCAGGAAGCTTCAGATTGCTCGTTAACCTCTTCATTTTTATTTCCCGCTTGCGTTGCACGTCTTCCGCACCCTGCGCGCTCTTTACCCCCGCAGGCGGAATCACGCACCATTTCCCCAACCCAGCAGACCGACCGGGCCATCCGAACGAGCGGTATTCACGACCCGCCCGGCGGTAGAAAATTACGCGTCTTTTCTAAAATGCATCACGAAATCGGATCTGTCAAGCTTGACGACAAACTTTTCTTATTGGCCGCTGGACGAATCTCCGGGCCCCGGAAACGCCCCAAAATGTCATGCGCGCCACGACGGTCCACGAAAGATCGAAGCGTGGCATCGAATCGACGCACCCGACGTCCAGCCCTGTGTGATCCGGCGTTTGCCAATCACGCGCCCCCGTGCCCCTCGGTCTGCAAAGGTCTCAGGCGCGAAGCCATGGCCACCTTCCCCGATCTGCCGCAAGTCGAGGCGCCGATTTGCGCAAGATCAACTCCGGACCGGCGATTCGGTTGGACACTGGTCCATGACGCCACATTGGGATCGCCGCCATGTCCAAATTCCTAAATCAGCTTTATCAAGAGCACCGGATGATCGCCGCCGTCCTGCATGGCATGCAGTACCTCATCGATACCCATCGCGAAAAAGGCACACGCGTCGATCCGAAGGTATTTCGGTCGATGCTCTATTACCTCGATGTGTTTCCCGAGCGGCATCACCATCAAAAAGAGGAGCGATGCTTGTTCGCGGTTCTCCGGCGACGCTCCGAAGCCGCCGAGCCGGT
>JBJXGX010000075.1:0-10678 GCA_046160305.1 Burkholderiales bacterium | reverse complement strand
AGATCCCGTCGATCGTTCCGCCGGGAAAGAAGCCTATCGACTTGAGTCCCTGCTGAACCGCGGCGACGGGCATGGATTGCTGCGCGTCGGGCACGTGTTTCTCGAGCGCCAGTTTGTCTCTTCCTTGCGCGACCTCGACGAGAGGAACGCGCGTGATGGCTTCGACCTCCTTCAGGTAAGCCTTGCACACGGAATCCGGAATGTTGGCGTCAAAGCATCCGAGGCTGATCATGACAGGGTCTCTAAGTGGTAGAACCTACGCGTAGGTTCTCGCATTATCATAGGAATCCGCACGGCAGACCGCGCAGATTCCTGATGGCATCGGCCCAGTCGTAAATAGAGTCCTTGATGACAGGCATCATCTTGATAAACCCGCACCTGCAACGATCGGGTCCGACGCGATCTGCCGCGATCCGGGCGAAGCTCGCGCATCCGATCGTCGATGCCGACTACATGCGATCGAATACGGACCTCTCTTCTTCGAGCACCCGAAGCAGGCCGGTGGGCCGAAGCTCGCCGAGCGCTTCTACGCGCGGCTCGCGGCCGGCGGCTGGGACAAGATGACGCCTGATGAGCGTCGCCATCGGCGCATGACGCGGCCCTCGTCGGGGGCGCATCCGGCCAAGAACACGCTCGACCGTGCCACTGCAACCATGCCGCGTCTGTTTCGTGCCCGCATGGACGACTTCGGCCTCGATTTCTCGATCGTCTATCCGACGTTTGCGTTCGGAACGATGCGCGATGACGATGAGGACTCCTCGCTTCACGAGATCATGCACGGCTTTCTCCAGGATACGCGGCAGTCGCCGGAGCATAGAGCCGGCGTGGCGGCCGATGTACACTCGCGGCTCTCAAGCGGGAGTCCATGAACATGGATCGCGCCACGATCGCGCAGTCACCACCTACGAAAAGTAGATCCATCGCGGCGCATTGATGATTCGAGATCGCACCTTGATAAGTCGCGCCGTCGCACGAAGGGCGTGCCGCGTGTCGGTCGCGCTGCTGCTTTGCGCCCCCCCATTCGCGGCGTCCCAGGATTTCCCCACCCGGCCGATTCGCTTGATCGTGCCGTACTCGGCGGGCGGCGCAGCCGACACGGTTGGACGCGCGATCGGTCAGAAGATCAGCGAGTCGCTCGGTCAGCCGGTCGTGGTCGAGAACCGGGTCGGCGCGAACGGGATCATCGGCGCGGACTTCGTCGTGAAGTCGGCACCCGATGGCTACACGCTCGTCTCGACCTTGGGTCCATCGCATCACACGATCCAGTTCTTCTCGAAGAACGTGCCCTACGATCCGGTCAAGGACTTCACACCGATCATGATCGTGGGCACCGCGCCGCAGACCCTCGTCGTGCCGAGCGCGCTGCCGATAACCTCGATGAACGAGCTTATCGACTATGCGAAACGCAATGCGGGCAAGGTTTCGTACGCCACTTCGGGTGTCGGCACCTCGCAGCACCTGGGTGGAGTGCTCCTCAACCTGCAAACGAACATTGGGCTCGTCCATGTTCCGTACAAAGGGGGCGCCTCGGCACTCACCGATGTACTCGGTGGTCAGGTACAGGTTGGAATTCTGGTGCTCTCGAACGTGCTGCCGCATATTCGCGCGGGCAGGCTGCGTCCGCTTGGTGTGCTGGAAGCCGAGCGCGCCAAAGGTGCGCCGGATATTCCCACCCTCGCTCAAGGTGGGGTGTCCGGCTACGCAATTCCCGCGACATGGGCGGGCATTCTCGGTCCGGCAGGATTGCCCGCCCCAGTTGTTGCCAAGCTGAGTGCGGAGATGACCAAAGCGGTCAATGCGCCGGACGTGCGTGCGCGGCTGGAGGCAGCGGGGTTCGAAGTGCTTGGAACGTCGCCGCAGGCGTTTCAACAGCTCTTGTCGAGCAGCGTCGAGGTCTACCGGAAAATCGTGACCGAGGCGGGCATCCGACCTGAGTAGGATGCGCGCGTCGTGCGTCGTCACAACTGCATGGAATACACCCACGGCCGCTTGCCTGTCGCGTCGGCGTGATACGCCGCGATGTCCGTAGCGCGTTGCAAGGTGAGACCGATCTCGTCGAGCCCATCGAGAAGCTGCTGGCGGCGAAACGCCGGCAACGCGATCGCAACCCGCCGGCCACTTGGTGTGGTGAGAACGTTCGCCGGCAAGTCTGCGGCGAAGATGCCGCCGGTTTCCGCTTCCGCTGCAAGCGCGAGCACCTGTTGTTCGGTGAGCACGATCGGCAGCATGCCGTTCTTGAAGCAGTTGTTGAAAAAAATCTCACCGAAGCTGGGCGCGATGACACAGCGAATGCCAAAGGCCACGAGCGCGTGAATCGCACCCTCGCGCGAGCTGCCGCAACCGAAATTGCCGCCGGTCAGAAGGAATTTTGCCGAGCGAAACGGCGGGTGGTTGAGGATGAATGTCGGGATCTCACGACCATCGCGATCGAATCGCACGGTCGCGAGCAGATCGTCGCCGGTCTCTGGAGCCTCGATCCCGCCCGTACCGTGCGCCTTCTGCTGCGAGATGTTGTTGGTGCTGACGTTGCTTTCGAGGTAGGGCGCGGCAACGCCTGACAACACGGTGAAGGTCTTCGCCATGATTCAAGCTCCCAGCTTGCGCACGTCGGTGATGTATCCGGTGATCGCGGCGGCCGCGGCCATCGGGGGACTCGCAAGATGGGTGATGCTGCCCGGGCCCTGGCGCCCCGGCAGATTCCGATTGATGGTGGAGATGGCGCGCACGCCCGCTTTCAATCGTTCGGTGAAGCCGTTGCCCTGACCACCGCACATCGAGCACCCGGGCCAGCCCCAGTTGAAGCCGGCGTCCTGGAATATGCGATCCAAACCCTCGCGCTCGGCTTGGGCGCGAATGTTCATCGAGCCGGGTACGACCCACGCCGTCACATTCGAAGCGACCTTTTGGCCTTTCACCACGGCTGCCGCAGCGCGCAGGTCGGTAATGCGATTATTCGTGCACGAGCCGATGAAGACCCAATCGATCGGCGTGCCCTCGATCGCCGCGCCGGGCGCAAGACGTGTGTGATGCAGTCCGGATGTGATTGCGCGTTGCCTGAGAGGATCCGACTCGGCGGCAGGATCGGGTACACGACCGTCGATCGCGATCACATCCTCTGGGCTGATCCCCCAGGTGACTTGCGGTGCGACATCGCTCACATCGATGGTGACCTCCCGGTCGAATGTCGCGCCGTCGTCGGTTGTCAGCGTGCGCCAGTGCACCATCGCCTGATCCCAAGCCGCGCCGCTTGGGGCGAGTGCACGGCCGCGCAGATAGTCGAAGGTTGCTTCATCCGGCGCGATGAACGTGAAGCTCGCACCCATCTCCACACCCATATTGCAAACCGTGAACCGTCCTTCCATGCCCATTGCACGGATTGCCTCGCCGGCGAGCTCCACCGCAAAGCCGAGTCCACCCGAGGCACCAATCGTGCCGATGAGATGGAGCATCAGATCCTTTGGCGTGACCCCGTGCCCAGGGCGTCCTTCCAGGCGGATGCGCATCGTGCGCGGCTTTTTGAGGATGCTCGTCTGCGTCGCGAGAACGTGGAGGGTCTCGCTGCCGCCGAATGCGAACGAGAGCACGCCAAGCGCGCCCACGGTGCAGACATGACTGTCAACACACCCAAACGTCGTGCCGGGCAGTGCGATCGCCTGCTCGGCGGCGACGATGTGGCTGATGCCCTGGTCGGGCGAGTCCACGTCGTAGTGACGGATGCCGAGACGGTCGGTCAACGCGCGCATCGCGATCGTGTAGTTGTTGCGACGATCATGCGGCTTCTCGCGGGCCGCCCAAAGTGCTGGCACGGAATGGTCCGAGACCGCGAACGTGAGTTCCGGATGCTTGAGCGGAAGGCTGCGCTTTTCAAGCTGCTCGATCTGATGCGCCAGCAGCTCAGGCATCAGATGGCGATCGACGAACACGAGCGCGAAGCCGCCGCCGAGATCGGCGACGACATGCTCGGCCCAGATCTTTTCAAACAGCGTGCTCGGCATCGTTAGCGTCCTCGAAAATCAACAGCGGTCATTGCGGTGTGAGTCCTGCGAATCGGGCAACTTCGCCCCACCGTTGCAATTCTTGCCGGATCAATGCGGCGAACGCTTCGGGTGTAATGCCGCCGGGTTCAGCGCCTTCCTGATCAAGCTTGGTCTTGACATCGCCCAGTTTCACGATCGCGGCGATCTCAGTCTGCAGGCGATTCACGATGTCTCGCGGCAGCCCCTTCGGTCCGGCGACGCCATACCATTGCACGACATCGTACCCCGGCACCGATTCGCCGATCGGCGGGACATTCGGCAGCGCGGCGCTGCGCCGTGAACTCGACACACCGAGCGCACGGACCTTGCCCGCTTCCACATGATGGGCGACCGAGAGCACGTTCGCCATCATGAACTGCGTGCGACCGCCGAGCAGATCGATCAGCGCCGGGCCGGTTCCCTTGTACGGTACATGGACCACGTCGATCCGCGTGAGCGCGCGCAATGCCTCGACCGACATATGCGGCGAGGAGCCTTCGCCCGCTGATCCGTACGCGAGGCGGCCGGGCTCGCGGCGCGCGAGCGCAAGGAACTCCGTGACCGATATGACCGACACCGATGGATGGACGACGAGCACATTCGGGACCGTGGCCATCACCGTGATCGGTTCGAAGTCCGCTACCTTGTAGGGCAGACTCTTCATCAGGTAGGGCAGGATCGTAAGCGGACTGGCCACCGTCACCAGCATGTGGCCGTCCGGCGCGGCCTTCGCAGCGAGGTCCTGGCCAATCACGCCACTCGCGCCGGGACGATTCTCGACGATAAATGCGTGCCCCAACCGCTCGGTAAGCTTCTGCGCGACGGTGCGCGTCATGATGTCGAGGCCGCCACCAGGGGAAGAGGGGACGATCCAGCGGACCGCGCGAGCGGGATAGGGCGCCTGCGCCTGCGCTGCGGTCGTGGCGACGAGGAGTGAAGCCGCCAGCAGAAGCAGGGCAAGGCGCTGTAAGTTGAGCAGGTTGTCGTGCACGGCATGATGGGCGTTGTGAGGCGGGCAAGCAAGTGTAGTCTGGTGGACGGGCCGTGATCGAGCCTTCGGTGTACTTCACTCGCACATTCCGCCGTGCAGGGTCGGCTTGGCGCGGATCGGCCTCGACGATTTCTTCTACACCGTCGAGCACCTGTTGGATCCTGTCGTCCCGCTACGTCGCTACATCGTGCTCGTTGGCTCAGAGGCGATCACGACCTTGGGGTTACATGTCGGCGCGTCCCCTGAGCCATCGACCGCGTTTCCGCGTTGGACACCTCTTGAATTTACGATGGCCTGATATCATCGCTGAATCAATCGATGAATCATGCTGGCGAACCACTCTACCGAGTAGATTCCGGGAGTCCTGCTGTGAAGACTTGGCTTCCGCTATGCGTGCTGGTGTGTGGCGCTCTTGCCTACGTTTCGCCGGCCGCGGCACAGACCTGGCCGGCGCGACCCGTCACCTTTGTGGTCGGCTTCGCTCCGGGAGGCAGCACCGATATCGCAGCCCGGAGCATCGCGCAGCAACTGGGGCAGCGACTCGGCCAGTCGGTCGTCGTCGAGAACCGACCCGGCGTCGCAGGCGTCGTCGCTCACACGTACATCGCGAACGCGAAGCCCGACGGCCACCTGTTCCTGTTCGGTTCCGGCAGCCTTGCGTCGGGCCCGAGCTTGCTGAAGAGCCTGCCCTATGACACTGCGGCCGATTTCATGCCGGTATCGCAACTGACGACCGTGCCGACGATTCTCACAGTGCATCCTTCGGTGCCCGCACAGAACGTGCGGGAGTTTGTTGCATACGCGAAGGCCAATCCGGGCGTGCTCAATTATGGCTCAGCCGGCCCGGGCTCGATTCAGCATGTGGCCGGGGCGCTCTTCGCGAAGGCGATCGGCGCAAGTATGGTGCACATACCCTACAAGGGTGGGGCGCCGGCCAATGCCGATCTGGTTGCAGGGCGCGTACAAGCCGTTTTCGGGCCGCTCGTCGAGCTCATGCCGCATGTGAAATCGGGAGCGGTGCGAGCGCTGGGCGTCACGACCCACCAACGCGCCGCGGCATTTCCCGATGCGGCACCGATTGCCGATGAGGTGCCCGGCTATGAGATCTCCACTTGGCACGGGTTGTTCGCGCCGAAGGGGACATCGCCGGAAATCGTCGAAGCGATGAGCCGGTCGGTCGTAGCAGTCGTGAAGGATCCGGAGACGACCACGAGGCTGGTTGGTCTCGGACTGGACCCTGTGGGAAGCTCGCCGCAGCAATTCACCAAGTTCTTCGGAGACGAGATCCGAAGATGGAAAGAGCTCGTTGCAATCGCGGGCGCAAAGCCGGAGTAGAAGGCACCATGACTGATGAACAGAACCGACCCGCCCTGGCAGGCGTGCGCGTGCTCGATCTCACGCAGTTCGAAGCCGGCACGTCGTGCACCCAGACGCTGGCGTGGCTTGGCGCAGAAGTGATCAAGGTCGAGCCGCCCGAAACCGGCGAGCAAGGCCGCAAGATCTCATCCGACCGGCCGGGCGTGGATTCCCCGTACTTTCTCCTGATGAATGCCAACAAGCGCAGCGTGACCTGCAATCTGAAGCACGACGGCGGACGCGAAATTATTCGTGCGCTCATCGCGAAGGTGGATGTCTTCATCGAAAACTTCGCCCCCGGCGTCATCGAGCGTCTTGGATTCGGCTACGACGTCGTGCGCGAGATCAATCCGCGCGTCATCTACGCCCAGATCAAGGGCTTTCCGCAGGATGGTCCCAACGCCAACCTTCTCGCGTTCGATCCGGTCGCACAGGCGGCGGGCGGCGGGGTATCGATCACCGGCGAACCGGATGGGCGGCCGATGAAACCCGGCATGAATGTCGGCGACACGGGCGCGGGACTGCACTGCACGATCGGCATCCTGGCCGCGCTGTTCCAGCGGCAAGTCACCGGACGCGGACAGAGAGTCGACGTGTCCATGCAGGAATGCATCATCAATTTCGGGCGCATCGCGTGGGCCGCGCAGGCATTGTTCGGCAAGGCCGCGCCCAGGGCCGGCAACCAGAGCATCCTTGGGTCAACCTCGCCAAGCGAAGTGTATCCATGCCTGGGTGGCGGTCCGAACGACTACATCTACATCTACATCACGCGTGCGGCGAGCCATCAGTGGCAGGCGCTGCTGAAAGTGATCGGACGCGAAGAGCTGCTCACGGATCAGCGCTTTGCAACGGCCGCCGACCGGGCGCGCAATTATCGCGACGTCGATGTCGTTGTCGCGGAGTGGACCAGGCACCGCGACAAACATGCGGCGATGCGGCTGCTGGGTGATGCGGGTGTGCCGGCTAGTGCTGTCTTCGATACGCTCGAGCTCACCAATGATCCGCATTTGCGCAAGCGCGGCATGTTCGTGGCGGTGCAGCACCCTACGCGCGGCGAATTCATCATGCCCGGCTTCCCGGTGAAGATGTCGGCTTCTTCGGTGCCGGTCGAAGCGGCGCCGCTGCTCGGCGCTGACAACAGCCACGTCTATGGCACGCTTCTCGGGTTGTCTCCCGCGAAGGTCAGCGAGCTTGCGCGTGACAAGGCAATCTGAAGGAGGCCACAGGTGAAAGGCAACGCTCTGCTGGCGCAAGCGCTTCGCGACCAAGGTGTGGACACGCTGTTCTTCATCATGGGCGGGCCCATCAATGACGCGGCCAACGCTTGCATCGGTAGCGGCATCCGATTGATCGACGTGCGCCATGAACAAGCGGCAGCGATGATGGCGCAAGCCTATGCGCGTGTGCGGGCGGTTCCCGGTGTTTGCATGGCGGCCTCGGGCCCTGGCACCATGAATCTGACGACCGGGCTTGCCAATGCCCTCATCGATTGCGCCCCGGTCGTCGCGTTGGGTGGGTCGAGCGCGCTCAGTGAAGTCGGCAACGGAGCCTTTCAGGAAATCGACCAGATCGCGGTCATGCGGCCCGTGACAAAATGGGCAGAGCGCGTCCACGAGGCACGCCGCATCCCGGAGTACATCGACAAAGCGTTTCGTATTGCGATGGCAGGCAAACCGGGCCCCGTGTTCCTCGATCTGCCGGCCGACGTACTTTACGCGGACGCGGAGGCACAAGCCGTGCGCTGGCCTCGCCCGCTTGCAAAGCGTGAAATCGCGCGAGCGGCCGTATCAAGCGAGAGCTTGGCCAGCCTGGTTGATCTGCTGAAACGCGCCGAGCGGCCGATCATACTCACCGGCAGCGGCGTCCTGTGGTCGCAGGCGGATGAAGCACTTCGCAAGTTCATCGAAGCCACGGAGATCCCGTTCTACACGACGCCTCAGGGACGCGGCGTCGTGCCCGAGGATCATCGCTGCTTCTTCGGGCACGCGCGCTCCAAGGCTTTCAAGGAGGCGGATCTGGTCCTGGTGGTCGGCACGCGCTTGAACTACGTATTCAGTTACGGCCGTCCGCCACGCTTCTCGGCGTCCGCCACCCTGGTGCGCATCGACAACGATCCGGAAGAGGCCGCGACCAGCCAGCACGCGGCGCTCACCATCACCGCGGACGCGCGGATGGCACTTACACAGTTGCATGAGGCCGTAGCCTCCGCGGGCCTGCCCCGTCGCTATTCAGCCTGGCGGGAAATCCTTGCTCAGGAAGAAGGCAAACGCAGTCAGGTCTTCGAGCAGTCGATCGCCACCAGCGCCGTGCCGATTCATCCGTTGCGTCTTTGCAAAGAGATCCGGGACTTCATCAGCCGCGACACCATCCTCGTGGTTGATGGGCAGGAGATCCTCAATTACGGACGCCAAACCATTCCAAGCTTTCGGCCCGGCCACCGGCTCAATTCAGGGCCATTCGGCACCATGGGCGTTGGCATGCCCTTCGGTGTCGGCGCGAAGGCGGCACGGCCTGATCGCCAGGTGGTCGTGCTGCATGGCGACGGCTCGTTCGGCTTGAACGCGATGGAGCTCGATACAGCTATCCGCCATGGGCTGCCGGTACTTGTCGTGATCAGTCTCAATGGCGGGTGGACCGCGGATCCCGAACAGAATAAGCCCGGACGCAATCTCGGCTACACCCGGTTCGACAAGATCGCCGAAGCGCTGGGTGGCCATGGCGAATACGTGGAGAGGCCCGAAGATATTCGACCCGCCCTCGAGCGCGCAGCCAAAGCAGTCGCCGAGGGCAAGACTGCGCTGGTGAATGTGGTAACCGATTGGCGCGCGCGCGCCACCACCGCAGCGTTCACCTCCTACGCCACTTGAAACGCCGTCGGGCCGATTGAGCCGGCACCGGTTGGTCGCGTTACTTCTTCGCCGCTGCCGCCTTTCGGTTCGCATCGAGGCGCGCATCGACCAGCGCCACCGTCGCATCGATCACGGGATGGCTCAGGCCCTTCTGCTTGGCGATGAGTTGCACCAGTTTATCGGCGCGTTCGATGTTGGGCACGCCGTTATTGAGTGCGCGTGCCGCCGAGGCTGGGCGCGACAGGCTTTGCGCCGCGGCGGCGTATTTCTCGAATGGAACGAGATCGTTCGGCGCGGCGCCGATCTTGACGCATAGGTCGTTGACGAAGTTGTACACCGAGCGCGACGTTTCGAGGTCGGTGTGCACGGCCTCCTGGGCGGTCCGCATGCCATCCTTGGTGATGCAGCGATAGTTGCCGGCCAGCAGCATTGCCCACTTGGCAAGCGGCACGAAGATCGAATCATGCACCTTCAATTTCACCGGCAGCTCGATCTTGCCTTCGGGTGCGTCGAAGCGCACCGCATCGATGTCCTTTTCCAACTGGCGCAGGATGGCGGTTGACTTGTCGCTGTCGAATCGCGCGACCTTGAAGTTGGTCGGAAGCGTCACCAGCAGAACGTTGACCTTCTCCTCTGGCGGACGGATCGCCTGCGGATCGGGGCTGCAAAGCGTGAGTGTTCCGGGATCGAAATTCGACCAGACGGTCGGGTCGGTGTACGCGGCTTCGAGCGCGCCGTGATCGAGGCCTGCGATACGCTTGACATAAGGCAGCGGCGGCATGTTCATGATCGACATGCAGGGCACTTTCGACTTGGCCACCGCGTCCAGCAATTCACGCACGCCCGGAGAGCGGTACTGCGGCTCTTGCATCGCGAGCCCGACGAGATCGTAATCCTTGGGATTGACATCGCCCGGGCCGGTAGCGGAAACCTTACCCGGCAGTTTGCGCGAGTCGATCTCGATCGGGTCCTTGCGGCCTTTCACCGGCATGCGTACGCGAAAGCCTTCGGTGTTGATCAGATCCGCTTCGGCGGGCAAGCACACGAGCTTGACCGAGTGACCACCGAACAGGAGCTTCGATGCGAGCAGCGATCCGTAGGACGCGCCCATTACCAGAATGTTGTATGCCATGGTTCTATTCGCTCCTTATCTCCAATGTTCGCGAATTCTACGCCGGTCCGCGTCCCCGGCTTGTTCGGGGCCCGCCGACCGGGGTCGTTACGAACGATCAAGCTGCGATGCAATGCGAGGCAGCAGCCTAATGGCGTTTTCACGCTCGATCGCACGCAGGTCATGCGCGGAGAATTTGTACGCACCCACTGCCCCGATCTCGTCGATGGGCTTGCGAAGGGGGTAGTCGGTTCCCAGCAATACTTGTGTCGCGGGAACGATCGATAGCAGCGCAGCGAGCGCGCCCGGATGATTGGCCTGCGCCGTGTCGTAGTGGAACTTGCGAAGCTCATGC
>JBJXGX010000074.1:0-7771 GCA_046160305.1 Burkholderiales bacterium | reverse complement strand
CGCTTCGGCCGTAACGCGGATAATTGTTAGCCAGGCCACCGCCGGGAGCCGAGAAGATGTCCAAGAGGACCTAACATGACAGCAACCAATGATCTACCCGTTGAAGTGCGGCATATCGACGATATGCCTTGGGAGACGCTGCGCTTTCCCGGCCAGCACAGCAAGATGCTTTTTCACCCTCGACCCGATCGACCCACCGAGCCCAATGCTGGATTCGTGCGGTACGAGCCGGGGGCGAATCATCCGCTCCATCGCCACGATTTCGCGCAGATCTGGTACGTCCTCGAAGGCACGTTCAAGATCGGCGAGCGTGTCGTCGGGCCGGGTTCGATGCTCCATTATCCCGACCCGCATTTCGAGGAGGCGCTATCGACCGAGACGGGCGGGCTGATGTTGTTTGTACAGTATCAAGGACCGACGACGGGCAAGGGCCCGATCTACGACGGGCGGTTCAACGTCGCGGAACGCAAGCCACTGTCGCAGGAGCGGTTGGACGTTTAGATTCTTGCCAGTGCGCCGTTGATACCAACGATCTGGATGCCGCGATGCTCGCCGACGGCGAGGACTTTGCGATCGCCGGAGACGATGAGATCGGCCCTTGCGGCGACGGCGGTAGCGATGAGCACGTCATCGTCGGGATCGCCTCGGACCACGGCTTCGATGGCGCTGATCGGCACAGGCGGCGCGAGGAGTGTGTAACCGCGCACGAGCTGCTCAGGGTTTGTGTGCTGACCTGCGATGAGCTTTGCAAGATGGGGCCGGCCGAGCACCTCGGTGAGCTCGATGAGGAGTGCGCGGCTGGAGAAGGCGCTTATGCGAGCGTCGCGAATCGCCTGAAGCATGCGGCTCGGGGCACCGGACCAGAGCAGCCCCGAGACGACAATGTTGGTGTCAAGGACGATCCGCACCGGTTGCCTTGCCGTGCGCGCGGTGCTCGGCGCGCACGGCGTCGACTTCGGCCTGGATCTCCTCCATCGTCATGGGCGGGATCTTGGCGGCGTGCAGCCGATCGATTGTCGAGAAAAGCTCGTCGATGCCAGCACGGCGCTCTAGCGCATCGCGCAGCAACCGCTCGATCGCCTCAGGCGTGAGGAGCCCGGCGCGTTCGGCATCGCGCGCGAGTTCTTCCGGTACTCGCAATGTCAGCTCGGTGGTGGTCATGACCTAGCCTCCTGCGCCCGCAGGCGTGCGTTCAGCTTCTGGCTCTCGATAAACGCATCCAGTATAACGGCGCGCGCTGACGCTTGGTTCTGTGTTCGAGTGTTTCGATCTCCAGCAGCAGCCGCTGGAGCCGGCTGGTCGCGAGCCGCTCGGACCACCGGGGTGCGCTTAGCCCCGGCAACAATTCGACGCCAACGAAATCAGCGTCAGAGTGAAGTAACGTTCTACCAGTGTTCGCCCGGCCCACCCAACAGGACTAGCTCGTCATGTAGATGCGCATTGCGCTGCGGTCACCCAACATTCGCATGAGCGCTCGTGCTCGCGAATCAAGGGAGCTTCGATGAAAACCCTTCTCGATGGACTCGCAGGCGTGATGACGCTGCTCAGCATCGCCGTGCTCCTGTACGGCGCGTGGCTCGTGATTCGATGTCGATTCAGACCAACTCGCTTCCGCCGCCGAGGCGCATCGCCCCGACCCGCCCTAGCGCCCAAGCAGGATCAACCCGCTACTCCGGCTCGATTCCGGCCGTTTTGAGCACCTTGGCGATGGCGGGCCGTTCGATCTTCGCCAGCTCGTGAATGCGCTCCGGCGTGCTGTGCGCTGTCGCAACACCAAGGCTCATGTAGCGCTCCTGCACCTCCGGTAGCTTCACGACGCGGCCAAGCTCGGCATTCAAGCGATTCACGATTTCAGGTGGTGTGCCTCGTGGCACGACGACCGCCCACCAAGTGTCCGCAGTGAATCCGCCTGCGCCCGCTTCCGCCATCGTCGGAAGGTCCGGCAACACGGCTGATCGTGTGGCGCTGGTCACTGCCAATGCGCGCAGCCGGCCGCTCTTGATATGCGGCATGGCGGGGACCATGTCCGAGAAGATCACATGCAGCTGCCCGGCCACCAGATCGGCAATCGCCTGACCGGTTCCCTTATACGGGACGTGCGTAAGATCGGTACCGGTTACTGTCTTGAACATCTCGGCGCTAATGTGCGAAATGATGCCGCGCCCGCCCGACCCGTAGTTGATTTGCCCAGGCTTCGATTTGGCGAGCGCGATCAGCTCTTGCACGCTATTCACCGGCACCGAAGGATGCACCACCAGCACCTGCGTCGCAGTGGCCACCAGCGAAATGGGCTGGAAGTCCTTGTCCGGATCGTAGGGCAGCTTCTTGAATAGATAGGGGTTGATCGCGTAGATGCCGTTGTTGCTCATGATGATCGTGTAGCCGTCGGCCGGCGCCTTCGCGGCAATTTCATGCCCGATGTTGCCGCTTGCGCCGGGGCGGTTCTCCACGATGACGGTCTGGCCAAGCCCCTCGGTCATTTTCGCCGCGAGGAGTCGCGACAAAACGTCGGAGGTGCCTCCGGACGGGAACGGCGCGATGTACCGGATGGGTTTGACCGGGTACGTTCCCTGCGCGATGGCAGTGAACGCAGCAAGCGTGCAAGCGAGGAGAGTGGCGAGGCGACAAGTAGCCCGAGCAGCGCGGGTGGCAAGCATCCGTTCCTCCATGAAGAGTTCTTGAGTGAGAATCGAGGGTCGGCCAGAGCATGCCACAATGGCCCGTCAGGCCGCGAGCCGCCCTCGATTTTGCGCAACCACCAAGGTACCTCCATGAAAGCCGTCGCACTCACTCGCTACCTACCGATCACCGATCCTGAATCGCTCGTCGATGCAACGCTGCAGGATCCAAAGCCCACCGGGCGCGACATTCTGGTTCGCGTGGCCGCGGTGTCGGTGAATCCGGTCGATACCAAGCAACGCGCGCCGAACAGCAAGGTGGAAGCACAACCACGGGTGCTCGGCTGGGATGCTGCGGGGACGGTCGTTGCGGTCGGCTCCGAATCGACATTGTTCAAGCCGAGCGACGAGGTCTATTACGCCGGCGATATCACAAGACCCGGGTCGAATGCCGAGCTGCAACTCGTGGACGAGCGCATCGTCGCCAAGAAACCGAAGTCGATGGATTTCGCGCAGGCGGCGGCGATTCCTCTCACCGCCATTACCGCGTGGGAAGCGTATTTCGATCGGATGAAGATCGACTTGGGCGGCAAGCACCGCGGTGCGAGTCTGCTCATCATCGGCGGGGCCGGTGGCGTTGGCTCGATCGGCATCCAGATCGCGAAGATCGCCGGCCTAAAAGTGGTCGCGACCGCGTCACGCCCTGAAACGGTGGCGTGGTGCAAGGAGCTTGGCGCGGATCATGTGGTCGACCATGCCCAGCCGCTGCGCCCGCAGATCGAAGCGCTTGGAATGAAGTTCGTCGATTACATCGCCAACTACGCCGACACCGATCGCTATTGGGAAGCGATGGGTGATCTCATTGCCCCGCAAGGCGCGATTTGCATGATCGTGGGCAATCGCGGGCCCCTGCCGCCGGACGCCTTTCGGGCGAAGAGCGCTTCAATCTGCTGGGAATTGATGTTCACCCGGCCGCGGTTCAAGACCCCGGACATGATCGAACAGCATCGCCTACTTACCCAGGTGGCCGAATGGATCGACGCCGGCCGCATTCGCGGCACCTTACGGGAAACGCTTCGGCCGATCAACGCCGCCAACATGCGGGCGGCGCACGCCAAGCTTGAATCGGGCAAGACGATCGGGAAGCTGGTGGTGGCTAGCTGGGGGTAGGAATTCTGCGTGGTCTGCGGCACGGGCTCCTGGGCGGGCTTAGCGCTTCCGCCGCCAGAGGCCAAGGATGCCGAGGCTGGCGACTAGCAGCGCCAACGTCCCGGGTTCCGATACCTGCGAAGTGCTCGTCCGGATGTTCCCTTGGTAACTCGCCGTGCCTAGAAGCCCCCTTAGGGATCCGTTGATTGCTAAAGTGTAGTTGCCAGCGCCAAGACCATCGAATTCGAACGATTCCGGGGTCATGTCGACACGCGTAGATGCGAGTGTGCCGCCGGACAAGGATGCGGATGACAGCGTCAGATCGATCCAACCGAATTCAAAAACTGTGGTGCCGCCTAACGCATCGGCTGCACCCGACAGTGAGAAAGTGAAGTAGTCGGAGAAGGCGCCGATCGGTGAGCCGCGATTAAAGACGCGCCAAAAACTGTTGCCAATCTGTGAACCGCCAGCATCCAATACGCCGAGATCCATCGTGATCGCGGATGCCGGAGCGGCGAACAAAGGGCCTGAAAACAGCAGAGCTGCTGCCGCGTTACGTAACTTGATTCTCATTCGGAATACTCCTGGTCGAGCACTTGCGCAAACTCCTTTGGTCGGCCAGAAATGCGCCGGATTGCAAGGCAATGATATCGCTCGTCCCGTCACGTCAACATGTGTTGCTGGACACGACTTGTGAAATCGTTGCTTCAATTGCCAAATGCGTCTTCAAGAATGGTGGTTCTCTCAACGCATGTGCAATTTCATGTTTGATGCAAGCCGGGAATCGCGACTTGCGTACCTGGACTGCATGACGGGGCGTCCCGCATTCGACCGCAGCCAGGTGACCATCGCCTGAGTGAGATTGCCGTCCCTTCGCCGCCCCCTGACGCGACGCACCATTCCCGACGTTTATCTCACTACCTGCGGATACAAATCGTTTCCGTCCCGAGATCACCCGTATACATCGCGTAAGTACAGTTCGATTGAACCCTCCGATTGAATGCTGCCACTCATTAGCAAGCATCGATCGTTCGACCAGCTCTGCATCCAAAAAGCACCGTTGGCTCGAATCTGAGAAGTGAGCTGTTCAACCAAGCGAGGTGCAACATGAATGCGATTACCCAAGGTCTGTCTCCCAAGTTGCTGGCGCTCCCGGCTCTCGAGCCGATTCGCATGATGCCGGCGTGGTCCGGAAAAGCGTATGACGGGATGTACCGCGCCCGGCCCGACCAGTCCTCGACCTGGGCATTCCCGAAATCCTTCGAACCGATGTCGGCGAACGAACTGGTCGGCTAGAAATTTGCACGGCGGACCACCCGAGTTCGTGACACCGAGCCTTCAAATGTTTCGACCGCGAACGAAATCGCCTACCGCAGCCGGCCAAGGTGCGCAACGGTGGCGGCGGGAATCGTGGATGCTCACCGTTCGCCCTCGCGCGCTTGGGTCAAACCTCGGGTCGACAGAATCGCAAGCGCCTCGCCCCCGACCTTCCCCGGCCGTTCCTGAAAGCGAATTGCGCCGCCTTGGCGAGTAGCGGAGTTCCCCGACCATTCCCCGGTCAACGACAAAACGCTGCGCCACTGAAAATACACGTCGTGACCCGTCGAGCCGTTGAGCTGTCGCGGTTCATCATCCTTGTGCAGTGGCAATGCATGACGACTCAGTGGGCGTTCGCTACACTGCGCGAATGGACAGCTCCAAGCGTGCTACCGGTCCTCCGTGCCTCACCATCGACATCGAAACGTCACCCGATGCCGCACGCACGCTTCGCAAGATCGCGGCTTGGCGACCCGACACCGATGAGCGGGTCGTCTTCCAGGGTGACTTCGACCCGCGCGCTGTCATCGCCGCACTCGATCGCCTGACCGACGGGGCAAGCTTTCTCGCCGGCCACAATGTGCTTGCCCACGATTTGCCGTTCCTACGCGAACGACTGGGCCCGCTCGCGTTGGGCCGCTTGCCGGTCGTCGATACCCTGCTTTTATCGCCCATCGCTTTTCCGCAGAATCCCTATCACCGTCTGGTGAAGGGCTACAAGCTGGTCCGGGACACGCGCAGCGACCCGTTGCGCGATTGTCAATTGAGCTACGCACTGCTTCGGGACGAGCTGGACGCCCTCTCTGTCCTACACCGCACGTCGCCCGCCGAGGCGGCCTGCCAACATTACCTGCTCGCAGGTGGAGTGGCCGGCGCGCTGGACGATTTTTTTGTCGACATTCGTGGGGCCCCTTGTCCAGGCATCGATGAAGTCCACGCGCATCTTCCGGCGCTGATCGGGACGAAGACCTGCTCGGCTGGACTCGCCGAAATGCTGCGGGACGGGCTTCGCGACGCGACGGAACGGCAAGCCCTTGCCTACACGTTGGCGTGGCTGCGGGTGTGCGGCGGTAATTCGGTCCTGCCGCCGTGGGTGTCGATGCAGTTTCCGGCGACGCGCCGTTGGATTCGCGCACTGCGTGATACACCCTGCGGTCAGGCGGACTGCGCCTATTGCAGCGAGCACCACGATCCCGGGCGCGAATTGCAGCGCTATTTCGGCTTCTCGACGTTTCGCGCCGAGCCGGTCAGTGCATCGGGAGGCTCGCTCCAGGAGGAAGTGGTGCTGGCCGGCATGCGCGCCGAGCATCTCCTCGCGATTCTGCCGACCGGCGCGGGCAAGTCGCTCTGCTATCAATTGCCCGCGCTGTCCCGCTACTTTCGGACCGGCCAACTGACCATCATCATCTCGCCTCTCCAGTCATTGATGAAGGATCAGGTCGATGGCATGGTTCGCCAGGGCATCTTCAATACCGCTGCGCTCAATGGACTCTTGTCGATGCCCGAGCGGAAGGACGTGCTGGAGCGCGTGCGACTGGGCGACATCGCAATCCTTCTCGTCTCCCCCGAGCAGTTGCGAAGCCGCGGCTTTGTCGAGTCCATCCGCTATCGCGACATCGCGGCGTGGGTCTTCGATGAAGCCCATTGCCTCTCGAAATGGGGTCACGATTTCCGCACCGATTATCTTTACGCCGCGCGCTTCATCCGCGAGCGTCATGGCACCGATCTTCCGCAGATCGCCTGCTTCACTGCGACCGCGAAACTCGAAGTGATCGCCGACCTCGATGTGCATTTTCAGGAGGCGTTGGGGATCCGGTTGCGAACCTTCGCCGGCGGCCATGAACGCGTCAACCTGCATTTCGAAGTGCAGGAGGTCCGCAAACAGGACAAGCTGGTGCGCATCCAACAGCTCCTCACCGAGGCGCTCGCCGATCGCAAGGGTGGGGCGATCGTGTTCAGCGCACGACGCAAGAGCGCCGAAATGATCGCGTCGTTCCTGCGCGCCAACGGCTGGCCGTGCAGCCACTTTCACGCCGGTCTCACCCCCGAGGTCAAGAAACACGTCCAGCAGGCGTTCATCGAGGGTGACCTCCGGGTCATCGCCGCGACCAACGCCTTCGGCATGGGTGTGGACAAGCCCGATGTGCGCCTGGTGATCCATGCCGAGACGCCAGGTTCGCTTGAGAACTATCTCCAGGAGGCCGGCCGGGCGGGCCGCGACCAGGACGACGCGCGCTGCGTGTTGCTCTATGACGAGGAGGATGTCGAGGTGCAGTTCGGCATCGCGTCGCGCTCGCGCCTGACCCAGCGGGACATTGCCGAGATTCTCAAGCTCATCCGCCGGCGTTCCGCGAAGACCGCCGGTCAGCCGGTGGTGATCACCGCCGGCGAGATTCTGGCTGATGAAGACCTCGACGTCTCGATCGATCCGGAGAATCCGGATGCCGATACCCGTGTGCGCACCGCCATCGCCTGGCTCGAGCGTGCGCGCCTGCTGCAACGGGACGAAAACTTCACCCGCATTTTTCCCGGTAGCCTCAGGGTCAATACGCTCGACGAAGCGCGCGCGAAGCTCGCACGCGGCAATCTGCCCGCCGAACGCATCGAAAAATACCTCGAGCTCGTCTCGCTCCTCATGAACGCCGAGCCGAACGAAGGCATCAGCACCGATTACCTGATGCAGCAGA
>JBJXGX010000073.1:0-17031 GCA_046160305.1 Burkholderiales bacterium | reverse complement strand
TGAGTCTGCTGTGCGCCGTCGTGGCGCTGAAGATTTTCGCAGGCCCGACCACCGTCGCGCCGGCGTGGACGTCGACGCAATCGGTTTCGCCGCACGTCCTGCCATTACTCGCTGCCACGGGGCTGCTGGGGATCGGCTATGAGGTGCTGGTCGTGCGGGTGCTGTGTCAGGTTGCCGAGAACACTGTCTACACGTTCGCGATATTGCTGGCGGTGTATCTCGTCGGCACCGCACTCGGTGCAGCCGCATACCAGAAGTGGCTGTCCGACACGAACGATCCTGAGCGCCTGCGTGACCGCCTCTTGCGTGGTCTGGCTGCCGCCTGCCTGGTTGGCACGCTGAGTCTGGCGGGCGCGCAGACCATCAAGGAGGCCATGCTGCAGGCGTTGGAACCCAGCCTGACCGCCGCGCTGGCCGCGGAGGCCGCGCTCGCCATCACGGCGTTCCTGTTGCCGACCGTCATCATGGGCGCTCTATTCAGCCATCTTTGCACGATGGCGCGCGCAGGCGGCATCGGTTTCGGACGCGCACTTGGCGTCAACACGCTGGGGGCCACGGCCGCGCCGCTCGTGTTCGGAGTGCTGCTCGTTCCTGGGCTCGGTCCCCGGCTGGCACTGCTCGTCGTCGCAGCGGGCTATCTGATCCTGTCCATGTCCGCGATGCGTCGTAGCGGCTTGACGCCTACTTTCTGGGTGACCGCAGCCGCGACGCTTGCGCTATCGATATGGGCGCCCGCGCTGACGTTCGTGGAGGCTCCCCAAGGTGGTCGCATCATCAGCCATCACGAGGGAGCGATGGCCGCCGTAAGCATCGTCGAAGACGCCAACGGTGTCGCGTTCCTGCACATCAACAACCGGCAAGCGGAAGGCAGCAGCGGCACCCTGCTCGCCGACGCGCGGCAGGCACTGCTGCCGCTCCTCTTGCATCCCGCGCCGCGCCGTGCGCTGTTCCTCGGCCTTGGCACCGGCGTCACCGCTTCCGCGGCCGCCGAAGACCCACTGCTTGAGGTCGACGCCGTCGAGCTGCTGCCTGAGGTCATCGATGCTTCGGCCTACTTCAGACGCGCGTTCGAGCAGAACGGGCCGAACCCTCGGCTGCATCTATTGACCGCCGACGCGCGACGATTCGTGCGCGCCACCGCTACGCGCTACGATCTCATCGTCTCCGACAATTTCCACCCGGCGCGTAGCGGGTCGGGCGCGCTCTACACAGTCGAGCATTTCGAGGCCGTCCGCGCCCGGCTCGCCGAAGGCGGACTCTTCTGCCAATGGCTCCCCTTGCATCAGCTCGACCTCCAGACCCTGCGCAGCATCGTGCGCGCGTTCGTCGCGGTCTATCCGCGCGCTTGGGCGATGCTCGCCACCAACAGTCTGGACACACCCGTCTTGGGACTCGTCACCCGCAGGGACGGGGAAGGCTTCGATGTCGGGCAGGTGCGCACGCGATTGGCCGGCGTGGCGACGCCTCGCCGGCCCGCCGAGCTCGGGATCACGGACGATCTCGCCCTGCTGGGCAGCTTCATCGCCGGTCCGCGTAGTCTCGTTCATTTCGCCGGTGAAGCGCCCATCAACACCGACAACCACCCGTTGGTTGCCTATCGGGCGCCGCGGATCACATATGTTCCCGATGGCAGGGCGCGCGACCGGCTCATCGCCCTGCTTCGAGAGGTCAAGATCAGTCCCGGCGAAATCGTCGCGGTGCCACCGGACGACCATTGGCCAGCGCGGCTGTCGGCGTACTGGTCGGCCCGCAATCGTTTCATCGAAGCGGGCCGCGATGTGCAACTGACCCTTGATGTGCGCCGCATGCTGGCGCAGGTGCGAGAACCCCTCCTGTCGGTGCTTCGCACCAGTCCGGACTTCCGCCCCGCATACGACCCGCTGCTGCGGATGGCCGTCGCCCTCGGACGCATTGATGCTGCTGCCGCCCGGGCACTGCTCGTCGAACTGCGGGACTTACAGCCTTCCTGGCCGGAAGCCGCGCAAGCTTTGCATGATCTCTCTGGAGGAGGCCGGTGACGCGATCTATCGCCATGGTCATGGTCTGCGTTCTGCAGGGTACGGCGGCGTTGCTTGGAATGAATGCCGTACAAGCGCAGGAGAAATCGGATTGCGAAACGGCGGTACCCGGTCGTGTGACCCGGGAGATCGAATGCCGCCTGAATCCTTCTCAAGGCGTGCAACGCTTGCGCTTCAAGGCCCATTTCTCCGGCAGTCACGATGACACCACGGCCCGGATGGAAGCGATCGTCGATGGCATGCCAGTCGCCTGCGAGGATGGCAGCAAGACGAATACCGAGGGTGAAGACGGGGATGTCAGCCTGGAGTGCAGGCTTTCTGTCAAAGCGTTGCCCGGCGCGCAGCAGGGGCTCCGGATAAAGCTGCGATGGCACCACGCCGAGTACACCGGATTCGACTTGGATTCGGACTGACGCCCGAACCTTGTCAGAATTTCGCGCGGCGGCGCATTACACCATCGGCACCCTCCCCGCCTTCGGGTCGTTCGGACGTGTCAACGACCCCTTTCCAGGCGTGCCGCTTATTTCGCGTTCATCAGTTCCGGAACCCTGAGCAGGATCATCTCATTCGGTTCGTTCTTGCCGAACTCGCGGGCTTGCGAGACCAAGAGATTGTTATCGTTGAGCACCACGATGTGCTCGGCGTCGACGATATCGATCCCCTCGATGCACCAATGGGGAAAGGTGAATTTGCCGTTCGCGCCGCCCAATCGGGCAACGCGCTTTGGGTCGGCGATATCGAGAAGATCGATATAGCCAACCTTGCGCACGAAGCCGTTGGCATCCGGCTTGGACAGATCGATCTTGTAGACGCGCTTGAAGCGCGCCGGCACATTGAAACAATCGGCACGGGCCGGCCCATTGCAGGCCAGCTCCGGAACACCCTCACCGTTGTCGCGCTCGATGACCAGCGCGGTGTCGCGATCGATCATGTTGAGATCGCCGATGTTGTTGCCATTGACTTCGAGATGATAGCGAAACGAGCGGCCGGTATAAGCGCCCTCGCGAACATCGAACTCGAGGATACGCAGCACCTCGCGACCATCGTGGGTCTCCCAACCTTTTGCCTCGACATTCCAAAGCGGACCTTCAAGCATCGGGTACAGAAACCGCCCATCCGGCGAGGCGGCCATCCCCTCGAAGCCGCGCGAACGTCGAGCGGCGGTGTTGAACTGGCCCGGCACCGAAGGAGCGCTCACAGCGAAGTGATCCGGCGATCGAACGAGCTGCCCATCGACCCGGGTCTCGAACACGCCGGTCACCTTGCCGCTCGCATCCGCGCGGATCAAGTACGGTCCGAACTCGTCACCGAACCAGAAATCGTCACCGATGATCTGCAGCGACTCGATATCGAAATCGGCGCCGGTGAGATAGCGTTTCGTGCTCGCCGAGTTCACGACGTTGAAGGGCACCACGCCGTCCGAATCATGCAAGAAGATCGTGCGGAGAATTTCGATCCGCCCGGACTTCCAATCGGGCCGGACGTGGTGGAACATCAGCATCGCGTCGGGCGAATTGGCCTTGCTACCGAAGCCGTTGTCGGATGGAATCCACGCAGTACCGTCCTTGCGCCATTTGATGCTGGAGAAGCCTTGAACCGGTTGGCCCTGAAACGGCGCACTCATCCCGGTCAAGCGCGGCACCTTCGGGTCCGAAAGGAATGCGATGCCGGGAATCGCACCCGGCGCATCGCGCCGTCGTCCGTCGGCATGCAGATAACGGCCCGAGACCGCGAGGTTCGCCGGTGCGTCGGCCGGCGGCTTGATGAAAGTCGCTGCATCGAGCAATGCGTGACCTTCGAGGGTCGCTGCAAACTGTCGCGGTTGGGCGGTGGCGGGTGCGGCAAGAGTCGACGCGATCGTGAAAGATGCGAGTAGCGCAGCAGCATGATTATTCATTGTGAGCACCTCGGAAATTGCCGCCTGGGCCATCTCGCCCAGGCGGCCCGCAATGGAAACGTCATTCCCGCGCAGGCGGGAATCCAGGAATTTCAAAACCAACACCGACTTGCTGGATTCCCGTCTGCGCAGGAAAGACGAGTGAAGCTAAAAAAACGGCTACAGCTCATTTAGCTTGTTGCGCGGGATCATCTTCCAGATCGACGCCGCGCCATCGCGCGGGATTTCAATCCGATAGACTTCATCGTTGCTTTGGCCAATGGATTTCGCACCGTCTTCGGGTGGAATGTCGATCAGCTTGGCGACCAGCAGCGGATTGATCCCCCCGTGTGCAACGATCAGGACCGCACCACCATCCTTGTGGCGTTCACGGATCTTGCGTAAGGCGGCATCGGCGCGCGTTGCCTGTGCCTCAAGGGTTTCGCCCCCTTCCATGTCGTCCTTCAAGGTGAGCCGGCGCTTGTTCCAGTCGGCGAGGACTGCTGGGTCGCGCTCGCTCGCGCCTTCGAACTTCCCATAGTGACGCTCACGCAACTCGTCCATCGGCGTAATCGGCGAACGCCCTTCGAAGGCTATTGCTGTTTGACGAGCGCGCTGCAGCGCGTCACATACACCGCGTCGATCTTGATATTGGCGAGCAACGCTCCGAGCGCAGTGGCCTGCTCGCGACCGGCGGCATTCAATGGATTGTCGGTTGATCCTTGAATGCGGCCCTCCCGGTTCCATTCGGTTTGGCCATGGCGTGCGACGTAGACGATGAGTTGGGCGGACGCAAGACTAGGGAACAGCGTCGCGCAGGTGAGAACGAACGCGGCGATCAGATGCGCCTTGCGCGGGTACGTGCCGTGGGTACTGCTCATCGGTTGCTCCCATAGGTCTCGCGGAAAATGCCGCAGCAGCTATTTGCAACACCCGTATGACGGGAGGATGACAGGGGCGCTCGTGCGAGATCACAAGGCGCGTATTCACTTTGACGTTGGATGTCGGTCCACTGCGCGAGCGATAGGCTCCTCAATTGGACGCTCCGCTATTGGACGCACCGTTGCTTGATGACGCCGGCCAGCCGCCCAGTAATCAAACTGTCATATTTCAAACGTAGGCTCGCTTCTCTGCTTGGCTCCGTGCCCGATCGTGAGCCCGCTGACTTCAAACAAAAGGAGGCTCGAAATGAAGGCTCGGTCGCTGCTGTCGGCAGCCTGTTCGGCATTGGTTGCGATTTCGGTGATAGCCCCGATGGCGTCAGCGCAAGACAAGGTGCGCCTCATCGGTTCAGGGGCGAGTTTCCCGTTCCCGATCTATGCCGCGTGGTTCAAGGAATTCAGCAAGGTCTCGAACGGCATCACCGTCGACTACCAATCGAAGGGGAGCGGTGCCGGCATCCAGGATCTCATCAACAAGACCGTCGATTTCGCCGCGAGCGATTCGGCCATGACCGACGAGCAAATCGCAAAGGTCCCGCAGGGCGTGCAGCTACTGCCGATGACCGCCGGCGAAATCGTCCTGGCGTACAACCTGCCTGGGGTGAAGGATCTGCGCTTGCCGCGGGATGTGTACGTCTCGATGTTCCTCGGCAAGATCACAAAATGGAATGATCCGAAGATCGCCGCCGCGAACCCGTCAGCCAAGCTGCCCGACATGCCGATCACCATCGTCCGTCGCGCCGACAGCAGCGGCACGACATTCGTGTTCACGAATCACCTCAGCGCGATCAGCCCCGAGTGGAAGCAAGGGCCCGGCGCGGGCAACACAGTCAACTGGCCGCAGAGCGACAAGATCGTAGCCTCCCCCAAGAACGATGGGGTGACCGCGACCGTCAAGCAGACCAAGGGCGCGATCGGGTACATCGAGTACAGCTTCGCCAAGCTCTCGAAGGCCGAAGTCGCACTGATCGAGAATAAGGCTGGGAAGTATGTCGCCCCGGGCGGCGAAGGCGGCATCCAGGCGCTCGCGAACGCGAAGTTGCCGGCAGACATGCGCCTATGGCTCACTGATCCCGAGGGCGACAAGGCTTATCCGATCGCGACCTATACCTGGATGATGTTCTACAAGAAGTACGACGATCCGAAGAAGACCGCCGCGATTCACAAGATGATCGAGTACTGCCTCACCGAGGGTCAGAAGATGAGCGACAAGATGGGGTATCTGCCGCTGCCCCAAAACGTCGTGGCCGAAGTGCGCAAGGCAACTTCGAATATCAACTAGGAATCTGCGCGGCGGACCGCGCAGATTCCTGATGGCAGACGCAAAGCGGGGTGAATACGTGAACACAGCGAACGATATTGCCGTCACCGGTCAATTGGGCTACGCAGGGCATCGATCGCCTATGCAATTGCGTCTGCCCAGAGGACTCTGGGCGGTGGGCCGCGCGGAGTCCTGACGTGAGCGCACTCTTCGGACCTGCGGCGGCCGGATCGGTATCGGCGCCACCATCTGCACTCGACTATTTTGTCGATCGTCTGTTTCGCGGCTTGGCGGTCGCCGGCGCCCTGCTCATCCTGTTGCTATTGGCGCTCATTCTCTGGGAGATTGGCGGCAAAGCCATGCCCGGCATCCGCGAGCACGGCTTGGCGCCCCTCATGTCCTCGACATGGGATGTCAACGCCGGACAGTTCGGGATCTTGCCGGCCATCTGGGGCACGCTCTACAGCTCGTTCCTCGCCTTGCTCATCGGCGGGGCGTTCGGCGTCGTCATGGCGATCTTCCTGACGCAGGATTTTCTCCCGCCCCATCTTGCGCAGGTGTTTCGCACCATCGTCGAGTTGCTCGCGGCGATTCCGAGCGTCGTGTACGGGTTGTGGGGCATCTTCGTGGTGGTGCCGGCAATACACCCGATCGCCGATTGGCTGCATGAGACGCTCGGCGGCATTCCGTTCTTCGGCACGTCGCTCAGCGGGCCCGGCATGCTGCCCGCCGCACTCGTGCTCGCGATTATGATCCTGCCCACCGTCGCCGCCGTGTCGCAGGATGCGCTGCGCCAAGTCCCCTACAAAGTGAAGGAAGCGGCCTACGGAATGGGCGCGACGCGTTGGGAGGCGATATTGCGCGTGTTGTTGCCCGCGGCGCGCAACGGGATTTTCGGCGCGCTCGTGCTCGGGTTCGGCCGTGCGCTCGGCGAGACGATGGCGCTTGCAATGCTGGTGGGTAACGCCAATCAGATCAGTCTTTCCCTCTTCTCACCGGCCAATACGCTCGCGGCGCTCCTTGCACTCAATTTTCCCGAGGCAGGTCAGCGCGAGATTCCGGTCCTCATGTACGCGGCCCTCGTGCTGCTCGCGATCACGTTGATCGTGAACATCGCCGGTTCCGCGATCATGACCTTGTCCAATCGATCGGCAGGCGCGAAATGAGCACATCGGACGTCATTCCCGCGCGCCGCAGCGCTATCGAGCTCCCCTCTCTCACCCGCAACGCGTTCGACGCGCGGGCCATTCGAACCACTGTCCTCTCCGGCCTCACATGGCTAATGGCAATTGTCGCGAGCGTCCCGCTCTTCTCCGTCCTCTACATGCTGATCGTGCGAGGCGGCTCGCGCCTCGACTGGGAGGCCCTCACCAGCCTCCCGCCGGCGGGATTCGAGATGGGCGGCGGCTTTGGCAATGCGATCGTCGGCACATTCGCCATGGTCGGCATCGCGGCAGCAATCAGCGTGCCGGTCGGGATTCTTTGTGCCGTGTTCCTTGCAGAGCTCGGACCGAATAGTCGACTAGCAAGCGCGGTGCGATTCTCGGCCAAGACGCTGACCGGATTTCCGTCGATCCTCGCCGGCGTGTTTGCCTACGCCGCGGTGGTACTGCTCACAGGTGGCTACTCGGCACCGGCGGGCGGCATTGCCCTGGCCGTGTTGATGGTGCCGACGGTGATTCTCACCGCCGAAGAATCGATGCGCATGGTGCCGAAGATCATGAAGGACGCGGCGTACGGTATCGGTTGCACCCGCACGCAGGTGATCCTGAAAATCGTCCTGCCCACCGCGATTCCAGGCGTGTTGACCGGCGTCATGCTCGCCGTGGCACGCGCCGCCGGTGAGACCGCGCCGCTGCTCTTTACCGCGCTCTTCTCGAGCTACTGGATTTTCCATGACGGGGAGCTCGCGGTCATGCAGCCCACCGCATCACTCGCGGTCCTGATCTACAACTTCTCGGGCATGCCGTTCGAAAACCAGATCGAGCTTGCCTGGGCCGCTTCGCTTGTTCTTGTACTGATTGTCCTGGTCGTCAATTTGGCGAGTCGGATGATCACGCATCGAAAGATATGATTCGCCATTGCGAATCAGGAAAGAATCAATAGGAGCGCACCATGAACACAGGCGTGTTGAAGGCGTCAGCGGTACCGGCCGGCGTGCAATCGCAGGCCCTCGCACAATCCGGCGGCCCCATCATCGATTGCAAGGTCGATCGCCTGTACTACGGCGACTTTCTCGCCGTTCGCGACAGTCGCGTTCCGATCGAAAAGGGGAAGATCACCGGATTCATCGGGCCATCCGGCTGCGGCAAGAGTACGGTGCTGCGCAGCCTCAACCGCATGAACGACCTCATTTACGGCTTTCGGTTCGAAGGCCATGTGCAATTTCATGGTCAGGACCTCTACGCCTCGGGAATCGATCCGGTCATGGTGAGGCGCTATATCGGCATGGTGTTCCAGCAACCGAATCCGTTCTCGATGAGCATCTACGACAACGTTGCATTCGGGCTGCGGTTGAACCGCTTCAAGGGCAACCTGGGTGAGCGCGTCGAGACGGCGCTCCGCCGTGCGGCCCTGTGGGACGAAGTGAAAGACAAGCTGAAGAAAAGCGGGTTGTCCCTGTCCGGCGGGCAGCAACAGCGGCTTTGCATCGCCCGCGCGGTCGCGACCGAACCGGCGGTTCTCCTCATGGACGAGCCCTGTTCGGCGCTCGATCCGATCGCGACGCGCCGCATCGAAGAGCTCATGATCGAATTGAAGCAAAACTATACGATCGCGCTGGTCACCCACAATATGCAACAGGCATTGCGCGTTGCGGATACGACGGCATTCTTCTCCGTCGACATTTCCAAGGGCAACCGCACCGGCTATCTTGTCGAGATAGGCCCGACCAAACAGATTTTCGAAGCGCCCCGGGAGAAAGTGACCGGCGAGTACATCCGCGGCGAATTCTCCTGATCGCCACGGTAGAGGCCATGATGCGATATTCGTACACGGCATTGGCGCTCGCCACGCTCGTCGTTCTGGCGGCCGGCGCACACGGGCAGACCGCACCGCGAGGCGGTGATCCGGGTGCCAAGGTTCTCCTGCGCGGTGCCGGCGCGACATTCCCCGCGCCGCTGTACAAGAAATGGATTACCGAGTACACGCGCGCGAATCCCGGCACCACGATCGACTATCGCGATGTCGGCAGTAGTGAAGGTGCAAAGCGATTCCTCGGGCAGCAAGTCGATTTCGGCGCAAGCGATTCGGCGCTGTCCGACGAGCAGATCGCAAGCGCCAAGGACGGTGCATCATTGGTGCCGACGACGGCAGGGATGGTGGTCTTTGCGTACAGTCTTCCGGGGCTTAACGGTCCGCTGAAGCTCGGCCGCGCAGCGTATATCGATCTGATGTCCGGACGGATCCCGAAGTGGAACGACGCACGCATACAGGCCATCAACCCGGGGTTGAATCTGCCGAACCGGGATATCGTCCTGGTCGCGCGGCTCGACGGCAGCGGCACGACGTTCGCGCTTACCAATCATATGAGCGTGGCAAACAAGAAATGGCAGGAGATGGGGCGCGGCGTCGGCAACATCGTGGGTTGGCCGGCGGGGACTGTGCTGGTGCGCGGCAACGAAGGGGTGGCCGCGCGGATCAAGATCAGTGAAGGGTCGATCGGCTATGTTGAGTTCTCATTCGCCAAGCGCCTGGGATTAGCGATGGCGCACCTTGAAAACAAAGCAGGCAATCTTGTCGCACCCAGTGCCGAAAGCGGACGCGCGGCCATCGAAGCGAACCTGACGCGTATTCCCGCCAACCTGCGCGCCTTCCTGCCTGACCCAGAGGGTGAGCACGCCTATCCGATCGTGAGCCTGACGTGGTTGCTGTTGAACGAACGCTATGGCGACCCCGCGAAGGCGGTCGCCCTCAAGCAATTCGTGAACTGGGCTCTTACCGACGGCCAGCCGATCGGCGCAGAGCTGGGCTATGTGGCACTTCCCGCCGAACTGATCGCGCGCTCGCGCGCCTCGGTCGACGCGGTCCGCTGATCGCATTGATGACCACTCGCGTTCGGATCCGGCCTAGCACATGACGAACATCGGGCTCGATTTCCATTGCATCGAAGCGTCGCTCACGTCGATGCAGGAGGAGCTCCGGCTCGCCGGCACCCTGCTTGGTGCCCATCGCGATCCGCTCGATCGTCGCGTCATCGACAATATGCTGGCCGGATATGCGTACACCGAACGGCTTGCGAGCCAAAGCCTCGAACCGTTTGCCCGCGTCGAGCATGTCCTCGAGCTGAACCGACTCGTGCTGTGTGGAACCGATCCTCACCGGCGCCACGAATTTCGCTCCCACCTCGAAGCAACCGAGCTGCGTTTCTACGAAGAGGCGAATGCCGGCATCGAAGATATTGTCGATTGGATGCGCCTCCAAAAGGGACGGTCGATCTGGGAGCGTGCCGCTGCCGCACACATCCGCATCCTCGCCAAACCGCAGCTTTTCATCGAGGGGAATCATCGCACCGGTGCGTTGGTAATGAGCTGGATCCTGATGCGAGGCGGCAAGCCGCCATTCGTGCTGTCAAAGAGCAACGCAGTCAGCTATTTCAAGCCATCGGCATCGATCCGCGACATCAGGAAGAGCAGCATGCTCGGCATGCTTCGATTGCCGCGCATCCAGCGCCGGTTCGCGGATTTCATTCAACAAGACTCCAATCCCAGGTATTTGTCGGGCCAGGGCAGCGTGGATTCGGCGCAGGCGATCGTCGGATCCACCCCCCGACCTGCATCGGATTCAGCACTGATCGCCGCTTCGGGAATCGAACGATGACTCGACCCCCTGCATCAACCCCGGTGCGCGTGTCGTTCGATATCGACGACACCCTGGTTTGCGGGCCCGCTACACCGACGGAACAGTGCGTCTCGATCTGGCATCGCCGGCGTTATCCCGAGCCGTTGCGTTATGGCACGCGCGCGCTGATGCTGGCGCTTGTCGATCGCGGATGTCGCATCTGGATTTACACCACATCCCGGCGCTCGCGTCCTTATCTGGCGGGATGGTTCAAGGCGATCGGGGTCAAACTCGAAGGCGCCGTCAACCTCTGCCATCACGAGGTGGTCGTGGGGGTTCGGGGACCATCAAAGTGTCCGCCCGCGTTTGGTATCCATCTGCACATCGACGATTCAGAGGGCGTCGCGATGGAAGGTGAGCTGCACCACTTTCGCGTCGTGGTCGTGTCACCGCAGGACGAACAATGGGCCGCGCGGGTGCTCCAGTCGGTCGATCAGATGCTGGCACCCCGCGCGCCCAAGCGAACGATCGTCGCCACCCCGGCGGTTGTTCCCGCCCCCGCCCCCGTACTCGCAAAGCTCCCCACATAGCGCCATGTCCGGGCGCGATCCAATCGTCCGCAACTTCCGGCAGATTCTGCTATGGCCGTTCCAAGTGGTGGCGAGTCGCGACGGCGAATCGGTGATGCAGCAGTGGGACGCACTTGAACGGGCCGGCGCGCACGCGTGGAAGGAAGTCGATGACGAGTTCACCGGCGATCCGCGCCTGTTCCAGGAACGGCACTACCACGAGTTCGTATCGTTTCTGCCATACGTTCAGCGCTTCCTGTATGGCGATGAGCTTGGCGAGCGGCGCGCCGCGGGCTATGGCGAATCACCGATGCGGGTGTTTCGGCGCGGCGACGTCGCGCGCATGCGCGTCCAATTCACCGACGATACCGCGCCGATCGAGCTCGATGTGGCGCATGTGGACCTGTACCTCTTCACCGATCTCGATATCGCGATTCTCGTGGTCGAGATCTTCGCCGCGGACTTGACGCTCGCGCAGGCACAGGAGGCGTTGTTTCGGATCGGTCGCGCGTACCCGTCCTTCTGGGCGAAGAACGGGCACGCCGGCAATTGCCCGCGGAAGGTCGAGTGGCTCGCTGCCTCGGGCCAGGTTCTCGCGACATCCGACTACGACCTCAGGGAAGAGTATCTCGCGTATGTGTGCGAGCACCGTGCGCCGCGTCTCGCTTCACATTGGGAGTATCTGGTGCAGCCGATTTCGGCACGCCCCGTCGCAGCAGCCGGCGCGCTGCGGCTTCGGCAGCTCGAGTACTACCGGATGCCCGTAATGGCGTTCCTTGCCGTCGATGACCCGGATGCGTTGACGCGTGCCCAATTTGTGCGCTTGGCGTTCGCGACGGAACCGGGGTCGGCGGATGAGCTACCGTACTCGGCGCGGCATCTGCGCAGATTCGAGCGGGACTATTGCTACGACCGCGAGTGGCGGCCGGACAGCCCCTCCGGCGCGGGCGAGTCGATCCGCTTCCTCTGCTGCGGCCACGCGTTCGTCACGATCGGGCCGGCGCGCCGACAGTATTTCATCGATGCCGAAACCGGAGTGCTCGGCCAGTTCCGCCACGAGCTATTCCTCATTGGACTGATCGCGCATTTCCACAAGTCGGCATTGCTGATGCTCTCGGAACGCCTGATCGTCGCAATCAGCCGGCTCGACTTCACCGACAAGCATTCCGTGCGCAGCTTTCGCCGCTCGATCCGCGCATCGCTCGAGACGTTTCTGCGCTTCACCCATCGCTATTGGTTTCATGAAGTGTCGGATCAGGCGCGCGTTCGAGAGCTCTTCCGGATGTGGACCGGGCATCTCGGTACCGATCGCCTGTTCGCCGAGGTGCGCGAAGAAATTCAGGACATGAACCACTACCTCGAAGCCGGCAGCGCGCGGCGCCAGACCAATACGATGATGCGACTCACCGTCGTGACGACGTTCGGGTTGATCGGCACGGTCGCCACCGGATTTCTCGGTATGAATCTGATCGCCGCGGCGGACGAACCACTCGCCGCGAAGATCGCGTACTTCCTGATCGTGCTGATCCCCACGATCGCACTGACATTGCTTACCGTCGCCCGATCGGAGCGGCTGGCAGAATTTCTCGACGTGCTCTCCGACGAACGTGAGTCGCCCGATGCGAAGCTGACTGCATTTCGCGGGATTTGGCGATCGCGTGGGGCGCGCGGTCCGGTGCCCTGGCCATCGCCCGCGCGGCTGCCGGCCTTGACCGCCAGGCCGCGTATCGCCGATCGGTGAGCCCACCGCCGACGATATCGGCGTTGTCACGACCGCTGCATTGATCGCGCTGCTGCTTCTTCGATATCGATGCCACTTGAGCTCAGCTTACTACGATCTTGCCGGACATCTCGTCATGGTCGTCACCGCAGAAGTTGTCGCAAACCATCGCGTAGTTTCCAGCGCGGGGCGGCTTGATGGTGGCGCGAAACGTATGCCCCACCGGCAAATCCCCACGAATCGCGAGCGACGGAATCGAGAATCCATGCAGGTAATCGAGGCTCGTGACTTCGAGGATCACTGCCTCGCCGACACGAAGCGCGATGATTGACGGCTCGAACTCGAACCGGCGTGCAACGATCTTGATCACACGCAAGTCATCGGCTCGCAGGCGCCCGATCGCAAGAGCAAGCGCGCCGAGCGTGGTACCAGCAGCGCACGATAGGAGCCGTCGCCGAATAAGCGACGGCTCCTCTGCGCTCCGCTGTCGCGGTTGCCTCATGATTTCATTAGCGGTAGCTCGACCATCGATGGTGCGGCGGCGGCACGCCCGGTCACGCGCCGATATCCCAGACCTTTGAAGGGTGATGCCGCATCCCAGCGGACCTGGGTCTTCTTCTCGACCGTGCCAAGTGGCGCCAGCGGAAACATCGTCGACATCGCCGCATGATGTTCAATGTGGCCGGTCCGGTGGTGATGCTCGTGGTGGATATGCCCGTAGAAAACGGTCACGTTCCGGTACGGCATGAGCAATTCGATCGCCTTGGCACCGTCCTTGGTGGTCCAGTCCCAATCCGGTGCGAGATCGAACAGCGGCCGATGCACCAGAACGATGACCCGCTGGTCTTTGCCTATCTTCGCCAAATCGTCACGCAGCCAACCAAGCTGGGTGTCGCCCAGGAAAACGCGTGGGTCGGTCACGTTGTCCAGCATGATGAAGTGCACGCCCTTGTGATCGAAGCTCGAGTGAAAGCGCGATCCGAAGTGCTCGGCGTAGGCCTCGCCGCGATCGAGCGCAGCGTCGTGCTCGCCGGGCATGTATCGGACGTCGCGCACCTTGAGCTTGGCGGCGTGCTCGCGGAACGACGCGAGGCGCGCGCGCCGGACCTTGGGATCATCGGTGGTCTGCGTCAAGTCGCCGGTAAAGACCACGAAATCGGGTTGCACTTCCAGCGCGTTGACGGCAGCGATCACCCGCGGCAGCGTGTCCTCTCCCTGCGGATTGATTTGCGGGTTGTTGAACCCCCAGTGAATGTCGGTGAGCTGGACGAAATAAAAATCCGCGCCGGTCGATCCCGTTGCGGTGCACCCGGTCAAGCCCGATACGAATACGACACCGCCCATGCCAGCCATTCGCAGAAAGTCGCGACGATCGAGTTCCATGTAAAGTCCCCTTTGCAGTAAAGCTGACATGTCGGCGTCGTAACCTAAATGGATTCACGCCCTGTCATGCAACAAGACTCGTTGGCGGCCGCGTTTATTCCTGCCGCTCGTCGATACTTTGGGAATAAACCGGGCCGCACGCGAGTCGTCCATTGAAGGATCCATACCGATGACCGACGCACGTCGCTTCAAGGAATTCGCGGCGCCCAACTTGGATGCGGCATTCAACCTCGCCCGTTGGCTGTTGGGCAACGACGGCGACGCTGAGGATGTCGTGCAGGACGCGCTGCTGCGCGCCTATCGCTCGTTCGACGGGTATCGTGGCGGCGTTGCGCGCGCGTGGCTGCTCAAGATCGTGCGAAACGTCGCCTACACGGCATTGGCAAAACGACGCGATGTTCGAGAGATTGTCCAACTGCAGGAACTCGACTGCGATACTGATCCGAACATGGCCGTCTTCGAGCTCAATCCGGAAATCCTATACGGGCGCAACGACGCCATCCGCAGGATCAACGGTGCGCTCGAGCGCCTGCCACTGGCTTTTCGCGAGGTGATCGTGCTGAGGGAACTGGAAGACTGTGCCTACAAGGATATAGCCATCATATTGGACATACCGATTGGCACCGTGATGTCGCGGCTCTCGCGCGCCCGGCTCATGCTTTCGGCCGCGCTGAGTGACTTGCGCGAATCGGCGCAGCGCCGATAACTGACGAAGCATACGTGGACTGCAACGAAGCAAGGTCACTCACCGCAATCTTCATCGACCACGAGCTCGATGCGAAGCGAGAGTCGGCGCTTGTTGTACACCTGCGGGCGTGCCGTGCATGCTCGGTCGCGTTCTCGCGTGCCGGCTCTACGCGTGAGGCCCTTCGTGCCGCGCTGACTCGCCATCGACCCACCGCCGATTTTCGGCAACGCCTTTGGCAGGCACTGCCCCCGATTGAAGGGGCGTCGTCTTCGGCACATCATGCAACGCGAATCCTCCCCGCCAAAGCCATCGCACGTTGGTTGGGACTAGGGGAAGAATCGGGGCTTCGATCCGTGGCGAGCTTGGTCGTCGCATGTCTGTTGACAGCCGCTTTGACATACACCGCCAGCGTGTACTGGCAACGGATGCCCGCGGACGCTGCGATCGTTACTGCCTATGTGCGAGCTATTGGCGAGGGTCGCCTTGCCAACGTGAGCTCGTCGGACCGGCACACGGTGAAACCCTGGTTCGCCGGAAAGCTCGACTTCGCACCGCAAGTTGCCGATGTGGGCATGGAAGGCTTCCCGTTGGTCGGCGGTCGAATCGAGACACAGAAGGGACGGCAAGTGGCGGCGCTTGTCTACCTCCGTCGCCAACACATCATTCAGGTATTCGTTTGGCCCGACGATTCGAACCCGAAGCACGATTTGGCGAGCACCTTCGAACGCACCGCTCGCGGCTTCAGTCTCGTGACGTGGCACCATGAGGGCCTCGTCTATACTGCCATTTCGGACTTGAATCCGCCCGAACTTGCACTGTTCCGCGACCACTTCACCGCGAAATCGGCACCATCGGGACCTCGCTCCGAATAGCCGCGCAGGCGCCGGTGCCTACATTGCCGTGCAGGCGCTAGCGCCTATGTTTCCCTGCAGGCGCTAGCGCCTACGTCGAGAAAATCAGCGCATCTCAAGACCCTGTCGCACAAGACCATGTCATCAAACGGACATCCGGTCAGCTTACCGTCTTCCGGGCGGAAGGCACGCCACTCACCTGTTCAAACAACGACCGAGGGCCCGGAATGATCGGCACAGCGAGCTTTGACCTGATCTGCATCGGCAGCGGGCCGGCCGGACAACGCGCTGCCATCCAGGCGGCCAAGCTCGGGAAGCGCGTGGCTGTCGTTGAGCAGCAGGATTTCGTCGGCGGTGCTTGCATCGACACGGGCACGATTCCATCAAAGACGTTCCGAGAGGCGGTCCGTCGTGTTTTCTCCCGGCCCGGTCTCGAGAGCGCCGACCTTCGATCATCCCGCACCCGCGTCCGCCCGACCATGGAGCAGCTCGTCACCCATGTCGAGCAGGTGATCCGACGCGAAATCGGCATCGTGCAGGACGTGCTGACCCGGAACGATGTGACGCTCGTCCATGGCCGCGCCTCGTTCGTGGATGCTCATGCGATCTCGGTGGCGACACGGGATGGTGCACGCGTGCTGCGCGCCGACAATTTCTTGATCGCGGTCGGTACGCAACCCGGACGCCCGCGCGGTGCCGCGCCCGACGGCGCAACCCTCCTCACTTCCGATAGCGTCCTCAACATGAAGCAACTGCCCCGCACGATGGTGGTGGTCGGCGCGGGGGTGATCGGCATCGAATACACCTCGATGTTCGCCGCGCTTGGCGTTCAGGTGACGCTGATTGACCAGCGACCGCGCCCGCTTGAATTCCTCGATCATGAAATCGTCGATGAGCTGGTCCATCAGTTGCGCAAGAGCGACGTCGTCCTACGATGCGGCGAGG
>JBJXGX010000072.1:0-12344 GCA_046160305.1 Burkholderiales bacterium | reverse complement strand
GCCTCGATGAGGGCGCGCATGAACTTCTCGGACGTGGACTGGTTCTTCTCGATCCAGCCGCGGTTCATGTAGACGAAGTTGATGTTGTTGTAGATCCCTTCGGCATCCTGCAGGATCTTGGTGCCCTTCACCGCCATCAAAGTGCGCGTAGGCCAAGGCTCCCATGTCGCGAAGCCATCGATATCGCCCCGCTCGATGGCGGCAAGCATTTCCGGCGCTTCGACGTCGATGATGCGGTAATCGGCGGCATTGAGCTTCTTGATTTGCACAACCCGGTTCCAGAAAATCTCACCACCCGTACCCTTTGCGACGCCGACCTTTTTGCCCTTCAGCCCTTCAAGCGTGTCGACGTTGCGGCCGACCACCGAAAGCCATTTGAGGAGATAGGTGCCATCGGCCACCGCAACGACATTGTTGTCGACGTTGTGGTTGATCACCCCGGCCAGATCCGACCCGTACGCCGCTTGCACCTGATTGCTGATCAGGAACGGCACCATCGCCGAGCCCGACGGCCCGGTATTGATCGTCACATCGAGGCCGTTCTTCTCGAAGAGGCCGGCCTCTTTTGCCACATAGAACTGCGAGAACGCGGGGTCGACGCCGGTTGCGATCGTCATCTTGACGAGCGATTGGGCGGACGCGCCGCCTGCCGCGATCAACGTTCCGGCGGCCAGTGCTGCAATTCGTATTCCGATCGTGCGCATCATTACTCTCTCCTTGGTTGCCCTACCTGTCCTACGTCACCGGCTGGAAGCGTCCGGCAAAAGCATAGATCCCCCAGCGGAACAGCCGATCCGCGATGAACCCCATGAATCCCAATACCAGCAGTGCGACGAAAATATGGTCGACCAGCATATAGAGTCTGGCGTCCCAGATCATTTTGCCCAACCCGGCGTTGGCCGCCACGAGTTCCGCCGCAACGATGGTTACGAAGGAATTTGCCATCGCCAGGCGCATGCCCGTCAGAATGAATGGCATCGTGGCCGGCAACGCCACATGGAAGAATATCTGCGCGCGGCTTGCCCCAAGCGAGCGTGCGGCGCGGATCTTGTTTGGGGCCACCGCCGAGACGCCCGCGGCCGTGTTGATGATCACGATGAACACGGTCGTGTAGATGATCAGGAAGATCTTCGATCCCTCGCCGATGCCGAACCAGATGACCGCCATGGTGATGAGCGCAGTGGCCGGAATGAAGCGCAGGAATTCGGTGTAGGGTTCGAGCAGGCGGCGCACGATGCCGAATGATCCGATCGACAGTCCGATCGGGATGCCGATGAGTGACCCAAAGACGAAGCCGGCGAAGATGCGGCCAAGGCTCACGCCGACATGCCCGCCCAAGGTGCCATCCATCGTGAGCTCGATGGCCGTAGCGAACACCTTCGCCGGCTGCGGAAACAGCACCGAACTCAGAATGTATGTGGAGGCGATATGCCACACGAGGAAGAGGCTCGCGAAGCCAAGGAGGTAACCGCTCAACCTGCCAAGCGTTTGGAACATCGATTGCATTGGACTCAATGGGTGCGCTGCATTGCAATCGCGACCTCGTCGCGCATTATTGCATGCACCTGTCGATAGGTACTCACGAAGCGATCGTGCGTGCGATCGCGCTCCGTCTCGGTCAATGTCACATCGATAACGCTCTTCAGCCTCGATGCGGGGCCCGCGTGCATGACGCCGATCTTGGTTGCAAGGGTGATTGCTTCATCGATGTCGTGGGTAATGAAGAGAACCGTCTTGCCGGTTGCACGCCAGATGCGCAGCAGCTCGAACTGCATGGCCGCTCTCGTATGTGCATCGAGCGCCGCAAAGGGCTCATCCATCAACAGCATCTGCGGTTCATTGGCCAATACCCGCGCGATCTGGATACGCTGCTTCATGCCACCCGATAACTCGGTCGGGTGCTTCTGTTCCTGCCCGGTGAGACCGACCAATTCCAGGTATCTGCGCGCCTGCTCCTGCCGCGCCGACTTGGGCACACCGCGCATCTTGAGACCGAATTCGATATTGGCGATCGCCGAGAGCCAGCCATAGAGCGAGTCATCCCCCTGGAAGACCACGCCGCGATCCGCGCCTGGACCTTCAATCGCCTTGCCGGCGATCTCGATGACACCACTGGTCGCGTGCTCGAACCCCGCCACCAAATTGAGGATGGTCGTCTTGCCGCATCCGCTCGTGCCGAGTAGACAAAAAAATTCACCCGGCTCGATGTCGAGATTGAAGTCGTGGACAGCGGTGTAGTCGGTTCCCTTGAGGGAGCGGTAGACCTTACCCACATTGGCGAGCCGCACGAGTGGCACGTGGTTTCCTCTTGAATAGATGTGCAGAGCATGCGAAGCGTAACCGTTCGTCTCGGACGATCTCGGCCACGATGCCCGTCGGGTATTACGCCATGGCGGACTCACCCGACCTGCGGGTTGGCGCATCTCACGTCCACGAGATGAGACGGGCCATCGCAGAAGCGTACCACGCACTGCTGCCAACGCAACCTGAGCGATTCGAACGACGCCGGGTTTGGGATGACCCGGTCGACGGGGTAGACTCCAGCACCATGCGCCGCAAATCTCGCCGGATCGTCTCACCGCTGTTCCTCCTTGTCGCGTCCGCCGCGACAGGCGCCCTTGTCGCCACTGCAGACGCGCAGACATACCCCGACAAACCGATTCGCGTCATCGTTCCATTCGCGCCGGGTGGACTCGTCGACGGCTCGATGCGAACCCTTGCGCCAAAGATGGGTGAAGCACTCGGCCAGCCGATCGTGGTCGAGAATCGCGGCGGTGCAGGCGGTGTGATCGGCATGGCCGAAGTGGCCCGAAGCGCACCCGACGGCTACACTTTGCTCTTCGTCGTTGAAAGCGTTGCGTTGGCACCGCACATCTACAAGAACCCGGGATTCGATCCACTCAAAGACTTCCAACCGATCGCGCAAGTCCTTTCAGTGCCAATCGCGATCCTCGTGCATCCGTCCATCGCACCGACCAGCCTGCGGGAGCTCGCCGCATACTCGAAAGCCAACGCAGGCAAACTGAGTGCGGGCTCCGGTGGGCAAGGCACCGCCACGCATCTATGCCTGGAGATGCTGAAGTCGATGTCCAACGCCGACTACGTGCACATTCCATACAAGGGCGCGGGCCCCGCAATGGCGGACTTCATCGCCGGTCAGACGCAGATCTTCGCCGTATCGACCACGCTGTCATTGCCACAGGTGCGTGCCGGCAAGGCGCGTGCACTGGCCGTCGCGGCACCGCGTCGCGCGGCGAATATGCCGGACGTCCCCACCACGGCGGAGGCGGGCTTCGCCGGGCTCGAATTCAGCACCTGGATGGGGCTGCTCGGGCCCGTCGGCTTGAGCACCGCTGTCGTCGGGCGCATTCGCGACGCAGCCCTGCACGCCCTCAAGGATGCCGCCAACGCAAAGCGGTTCAGTGATCAGGGGCTCGACAATCTCGGCACGACACCCGAGGAATTTCGTGGCTTCATCGCCGCTGAATCCGCGAAGTTTGGGCGTGCTGCCGCATTGGCCGGCATCAAACCGGAATAGCGATGATGTAAGAGGAAGATCGGCCGGCGCGACGCGGCGGGTGTGGCACGGCGGCGGACGCGTAGTGGCTGACGAAGCGAGCCCTAATCCGCGGCCGCCTGCGGCAACCAAAGCGCGAGCTGTGGCCAAAGCGACAGGATGGCCACCATGACCAGCATCGTCACCACGAACGGCGCGGCGCCCACGATGACGTCATCGATCTTGCCGCGCTTGCGAAGCCCTTGCACGACGTAGAGATTGATGCCGACCGGCGGAGTGATCATCGCGAGTTCCATCAATATCACGATCAGAACGCCGAACCAGATCGGATCGAAGCCGGCTTTGAACATGATCGGCGCGATGATCGGCACGGTCGCCACCATCATGGAAAGGGTTTCCATGAACATGCCGAGCACCAGATAGAACACGATGACCGCCAGCAGCAGTTGTGTGGGCGTGAGTCCAAGTTCGGTGATGAAGCGGTTGACCTGGGTGGTGAGTCCGATCGATGTGATGACGAAATTGAGCAGATAGGCGGCAATCAGGATCGCCATGATCATCGCGGTCGTGCGCATCGAACCCTCGAACGCCTGCAACAACATCGAGAGCGTCAAACGGCGGTGCCATGCTGCAACACCGAGAGCCGCCAGCACGCCGAGGGCGGCTGACTCGGTGGCAGTAGCCCATCCGGCGTAGATCGACCCGATCACCGCGATGAAGATGATGAGCGGCGGGACGAGATCAGGTAGGGCGCGGATTCGTTGGGCCCAGGTTGCGGACGTGCGCCGTCCGGCGAGTGACGGGCGCAGGACGCAGAGGATGAGAACGGTGAGACTGAACAGGGCCGCGAGGGTCACCCCCGGAATGATTCCGGCGAGATACAACTTCGGAATCGAGGAGTCGGTGAGCACACCGTACACGATCATGTTGATCGAGGGCGGAATTAGGATGCCAAGCGTGCCCCCGGCCGCGATCGTGCCAAGGAACAGCCGCTCCGAGTAGCCATGCTTCTCGATCTCACCCATGGCGACCGTGCCGATGGTCGCAGCGGTCGCCACGCTCGAACCCGACGTCGCGGCGAACAGCGCACAGGCGGCGATGTTGGAGTGCATCAGTCCGCCAGGCAGCCACGGCATCCATAACACCAGCGCGTTATACATGCGCTCGGCCATGCCGGAACGCAGGAGAATCTCCCCCAACAACACGAAGAACGGAATCGCGACCAGAAGAAAGTTGTTGGACGTAGCCCACGCCATCTCGCCCATCGCGAGCGTCAGCGGCAGTTTCGAGTACAGGGCAGACAGTGACAGTCCGAGAAAGCCGAGGCCCGCAGCGACCGGCACCGCGAGCGCGAGGAGCCCGACCAGAATGGCGAGTGCGACAAGCAGCATCAGCGGCCCCCCTCGCGTACTTGCCGGTCATGGAGATCCCTGATCTCGTCCTCGACTTCTTCTTGCGCGGACCGCGTGCTGATCAGACGGGTGGCGGCCGCGACATCGCCACGCGCGATAAGCCGCGCCGCGTGACCGAGCAGCAGAATCACCACGACGAGGAAGCCTGCGAGGCCGACCAACCAGATCGTTTGCGGGATAACGGTCGGCGTCTGCAGCGCGGATTGGCTGCGAGAGGCTGAATTCCAGGACTGCATGACGACGCTCGACCCGTGCCAAGCGATCAACGCGAACAGTGCGCCAAGCATCGCCACGCCGATGAAGTCGAGCGCGAGGCGAAGCCAGCGAGGAAACAATCCGTACAACGAGTCGATGCGGATGTGCGCGCGATCGAGCAGCGCCGCGGCGAGCGACCATGCCGTGCCAATCGCTAGCGCATAGCCCGAAAGCTCATCCGCCCCGCCGATCGACGTGGTGAAGAACTTGCGCAGCACCACGTCGACCCCGATTACGATCGCCGCGAACAGGATCAAGCCGCCACCGAACCAAAGCCCCCATTGGCCGAATCGGCGCGCGCGGTGCATCACGGCGTCGATCGAGCTGCTTCCCTTTGAGTTGCTCGCCACAGAACGCGTACCCTGCCCCGCATCGGCACGGAACGGTCAGTTAAGTGGTGCCTGCAATCCGAGCACCTTGCCGACGGTGCCGTTCCACTCCTGCACGCATTCACGCCCGCAGCGCTTGGACCAGCCGGCGAGCACCGCGCCTTCCACCAGCTTCTTGTGCGCTTCCCCTTCGGCGGGCTTGACCGGAACGATCGTGATGTTCGCGAGCTTGCCCATCGTGCAGGGTTGCTTGCTGGTATTGCAGTTGTCGGCTTCGGCGGCGGCCTTCTTCAAGGTCTGCCACATCTTGTCTTCATAGGTCTTTACCTGCGCCAGGAGGAACCCCTGCGTCTTCGCATCGAGCCGCTTCCAGGTATTGAGGTTGACCGCGACAACATTGATGCTCCAGCCAAGGGACATCGGATAGAGCGACTTGGTCACCTCGGGCCAGCCCGCCGTGTTCCCTGACAGACTGCCGGTCACACCGCAATCGACCACGCCGTTGTTCAGCGCGGGAACGACTTCCGCGAAAGCCATGCTCACGGCCGTGGCACCGACCCCGCTCAGGAAGTCGCGCATGGTGTTGTTGAAGACACGCACCTTCTTGCCCTTCAGATCGGCGAGCCCACCCAAAACCGAACGGCACCAGAACACCTGGGGAGGATTACCGCCGAACGCGAGGAGCTTCGCGTTCCAGTTCTTTTGCATCTGCCGATCGATCACCTCGCGGTAAGCGTTGCAGCCGTCTCGCGCCTTGTCCGCATCGAGCGTAATGCCGGCGAGATCACACCCTTCGAAGCGCGGATCATCGCCCGCCATCTTCGAGATATCCATGCCGGCAAAATCCATCACCCCCAGCCGCAACAATCGCAGCATCGTCTTGTCGTCGATGCCCATCTGGTCGAGCGGTGTGACATCAGCTGTGATCGCACCGTTCGACGCCTTCGGGAGCGTCTCCCGCCAGAACGGTAACTCGTCAACGATCGATGCGACGGTCGGGCTGTTCAGTCCGATCACCTTGAACTGCGATTTCTGCAGATCCTGCGCAAGCGTGCTCCCCGCGATCCCGCATCCCAACGCGACTGCCATCCATATACGAGCCATCACGGTCCCTCTCCTTGTAGGCGGATCAGGAAACCATGGTCGCACCAATCACGCCGCCGACGCAAGCACGCCATCGCAGCACGCCATCGCAGCACGCCATCGCAGCACGCCATCGCAGCACGAGGGCGGTGCATCTTTTCCGTCGGCTGCATCGCGTGACGGCGAATCCTGCACAATCGCGGTTTCGCACGCGCCCGCCATCGATGAAGCACACCATCGTCCTGACCGAACCACTACCGGCCGCTGGGATGGCCCTACTCGCCGCCCGCCCTGATGTGGCAGTGCACACGCTGCCGGCACCCACGCAGTCCGCGCTGATGCAGTCGATCGCGCTGGCTGACGGCGTCGTGATGGTGATGGAGACACCCCTGCTCGATGCGGCGGCCATCGATCGGGCGCCCCGGCTGCGCGTGGCCTGCCGGATGGGCGCGGGCTACGACAATTTCGATGTGGCCGCTCTCACGCGCCGCGGCATTCCGCTGGCGACGACCGGCACGGCCAACGCCGACACCGTCGCCGAGCACGCCCTCTATCTTATGCTCGCATTGGCGAAACGCGGGCCGTGGCTTGATCGCGCCGTCAAGCATGGGACCTGGCCGCGTGGCTTCGGCGCGCTCGAGTTGCGCGATCGAACCTGCTCGATCATCGGATTCGGTCGTATCGGTCAGAAAATCGCGCCACGCGCGGCAGCGTTCGCCATGCGGATCGTCGTGTTCGATCCAGGCGTGGCGGACGCACACATTCTCGATGCGGGGTGCGTGCCGGCTCACTCGCTGTCTGAAGCACTCGCCCAAGGTGATTTCATCGTGATCGCCTGCGGCATGAGCGCTTCCACGCGCGGCCTGATCAATGCGACAACCCTCGAGCATTGCAAGTCCACGGCGTTCCTGATCAACATTGCGCGCGGGCCGATTGTCGAGGAACGCGCCGTGCTCGCCGCGCTTGCGGCCGGGCGACTGGCCGGCGCCGGCCTGGATGTGCTCGAGACCGAACCGCCCAGTGCGGACAATCCCCTCCTGATGCGGGACGACGTCGTCCTTACGCCGCACACCGCCGCCTACATCGACACCGCGTTTAATCGCATGGCGGTTGCGTGTGCGCGAAACGTGCTCGCTGGCGTTGATGGCCGATTGGATCTGGCGGTGGTCGTCAACGCAGAAGCGCTCGCAGGCAATCCATCGCGCTTCGCTCGATCCTGAAGTCGATATCGGCTTGGCGAACGCGGCTTGACTGGATACCTCGTTCCGCCCGATTGGCCAGGTCCGCCATAATGGGTCTCCATCAACGATCGTCCATAGACATGAGCAACCTCCCACGACGCAGTTTCGCCGACATCGACTACGCCGAGGCGGTGCGTCGCGCGCACGCGCTGGTGCCGGTGCTTAAGGAACACGCCGCGGCCGTCGAACGCGCAACCAAGCTGACGCCCGAGGTCCTCCGCGCATTCCACGACAGCGGCCTCTTTCGCATGCAACAGCCGAAGCGCTTCGGTGGCATGGAGCTGGATTTTCAAGCCTTCACCGAAATCCCCGAGATCATCGGTCAGGGCGACGCCTCGTGCGGCTGGAACTTCATCAATCTCGCCTCCCACCATCGTCAGCTTGCGCAATGGGATCCGCTCGCCCAGGAAGAGATCTGGGGCGAGAATCCCGATGCCCTCATCGCATCCGGCATTGCTTATCACCAGGGTCGCGGACGCCTCGTCGACGGCGGGCTCGTGATCAATGGCACCTGGGGTTTCTCATCGGCCGTGGACTCCTCCGAGTGGAACATGCTCGCCTGTACGGTGATGGATGGCGACAAGCCGGTCGATTGGTTCATGTGTCTCGTCCCGGTGAGTGATCACGAGGTCATCGACGATTGGAAGACCCTTGGCATGCGCGGCACCGGCAGCCGCAGCGTGCGATGCAAGGACGTGTTCGTGCCCGCGCACCGGGCGCTCTCGATGCATGTCGCGCGACCCGGTCACGAGTTTCCCGGCATGCGCATGCATTCGAACCCGATGTTCATCGTGCCGACCGCAGCGATGGGGGGCTTTGGCATCGGCGGGGCGCTCACCGGCAATGCGCAAGCCGCGATCGATGCGACGATCGAGCTGGTCCGCTCGCGAAGCACCGCCTACACCGGTGCGAAAATGCGCGACTTCCCGACGGTGCAACTGCGGGTCGGAGCGGCGGCTGCGCGGGTCGACGGCGTGCGATCGTGGTTCCGCAGCGATTGTCGTGAGGGCGCCGAGATCGTGGCGCGCAAAGGCGGATTGACGCTCGAACAGAAGCTGCGCTTTCGGCGCAACGCGGCAATGGGTGTGAAGATTGCCACCGAGGCGATTGATTCGATGCATGAGCTCGCCGGTGCGAACGGGATCTACGACGACTATCCGATCCAGCGGATGTTCCGCGATGCGCATGCCGGTGGGGCGCATTTCGTGCTCAATATGGACGTGCAGATGACGCCGTGGGCGATCGTCGCGTTCGGCGGCGAAGTGAAAAGTCCGACGCTATGATGAGTGGAGAGGTGAACATGCAACGAAGCATCGAATCGTCAAGCATCAAATCGTCATGCCGGACCCTGGCCGCGGGCGCAGTCATCCTGCTTCTCACCGCCGCGGCGCCCAACGCCGTACACGCGCAGGATGCTTACCCGGCCAAACCGATCACCATCATCAATCCGAACGCCCCCGGTGGCGTCGTCGACATCGTCGCGCGGGCGCTCGCCAACGGATTGCAGAAGCCGCTCAAGCAATCGGTCATCGTCGTCAACCGCGGCGGCGCCAACGGCGCGATCGGCGCGCAGGCCGCTGCCAGCGCGCCGGCCGACGGGTACACATTCCTGCTTTCCACACCGTCGTTCCTATCAGTGCCGGAGGTCGACAGGCTCTTCGAGCGAACACCGCTTTTCGCGGTTGACCAGTTCATCCCCATCGCGCGCATCACCTCCGATCCAGCCGTCGTGATCGCGCATCCGTCGCTTGGCGCATCCTCGATTGCTGATCTGATTGCGACCGCAAAAGCGCGCCCGGATGGGGTTGTCATGGCATCGTCCGGCACCTACGGCGCGACGCATCTGCCCCTCGCGATGGTCGAGATGGCGACCGGCATTCGGATGCGTCACGTCCCAACGAGCGGTGGCGGACCGGCATTCGCCATGACCCTGGGCGGCCACTCGCAGATCGTTGCATCCGCGCCTGGTGTCGCGTATCCGCAAGTGCAGGCGGGAAAGCTGCGAGCACTGGCGCAGACGGGCAGCGCGCGTGTCGCACCGTTCACCGAGACCCCCACCCTAAAAGAGGCCGGTATCGACGTCGAGTTCTACATCTGGACGGTGCTCTTCGCGCCGGCGAAGACCCCGAGTGCGGTGCTGAAACTTGTCGCGGAGGCAACCCGGCAGGTCGGCCAGGATGAGCAGTTCGTCGCAGCGATCACCAAGAGCAACTCCAATCTCGCGTACGCCGAAGGCGACGCGTTGCGCGCGTTCATGGCGCGCGAGACGGCCGTTATCGGTGCGACGGTCCGCCACATCGGCAAGATCGAGGACGACAAGCCGGCACGTTGATCAGATCAATCCGTATCCCAAATCATGCGCACAGTGCTTCAACACGTCCACAAGAAGATCATCAGCGAGGGCCCGATTGAATTCCGGATGGGCAGGCATGCATCCGGATCGCTCGGCACGATCATTCAACGCCACCGCGGGCCGATTGCCGTTCATTGACGAGGGATAGTAGATCCCATGGATGGATTCATACGCTGCGTAGAACGTCTTCGCCCAGAGACGGGCGCGCATCCGGCTCCCGGTATTGATCGCCATCGACGCGCCGACCCGGGTCGGGAAGGTCCCGGTCAGGTCGAGCAACGTGAGATCATGCTTCAGCACGAAGATTGCGAGCCAAGGCGATCGCCGTGTGCGATTGATCCGGCGTGTCTCTTGGAAGACCTCGGCGAAGCAGGTCGATGCTTCGGTCGCGCAGTACAGAATCGAGCGAGCCTGAATACGCGGTCCGCCAATGCGGTCGAAGTCGTGATGATCGAATCGCGATCCCAAAGGCCCAAAGCGTCGAAACGCATCCCAACGTGTCGGATGATCGCCGCCGGTGAAGTAGACACGGGCGAGCGTTGTGCCGCCCTTCAACGTCTTCAATGCCGGTGCGACTTCACCGACCTTATCGACCCCCGGCGGGTCGGGAAATTTCGGCATGCGCCAACCGCGAACGCTACAGCTCGCGAGCCAGCGCGGCGACCCGGCTGGGTACGCCCCCCCGCAGCAACCATTCCCGGGGCGATGCCGATGCGGCCTGCCCGTCGAGCTCCAGGTCGACGTTCGGGGTAAGAAACCACTCGGCGACCTCCAACGGGTTGGCAGCCACATCGATCGCTGCAAGCACCTCACCCAGGCCGGGCAGGACCAGCTTGCGGTCGAATTGGAAACGCGGCAATCGCCATTCCCCTTCGTATTCGAAGCCGAGCAATGTACGCTCCCGAAGCCTCTGCCGGATGCGGCTCACGTCGACCCGCAGCGTGCGCGCCGCCTCGTTCGTGCCAAGACTCGTCTCGATGAGCGCCATGAAATCGACGACGGTACGGGCGAGCGGATCTGCAGCCGAGGCGACACGCGGCCAAGGCTTGGTATCGAGACCGACGGCATGAAGGGCCGCCAATTCCCCCTTGGCCAACCCCTGCTCGGCTTGCAGGGACCCGCTCGACTGGGCACGCAGTGGTTCATTGCGAAGCAGTGCCCGGGTGGCGGTCTCATACATCGAGCGCAGCTTGGTGGGGCTCGGGGAGGCCAACACGCTTGATCCGACGCTGGCAAGGGTGCCCATTATTCCCGCAACCTCTCGTAAGTAGATGCCAGGAGAATAGTCCGTTTGGCGACACCGGTCAAGCGGAAATCCCGGCAATATGCCGCGGTCACGGTACGCCACACTGTCGGTGAGGTGGACAGGATTACGGATCGCGGTAACGAGCATGCCGAACAGGTCGCTTGACATGCGTGCGGCGTGCCCCCTACTCTCTATTGTTGCGAGCACCCGAGGATTTCAACTTGGGGCGTCGCTGCGAAACCAGCCGTGCAATGGCGCACGGTCCCTGATGCGCATTCCCCGAATCCCCAAGAGGTACTTCATGCAACGCATCGTCATGCATCGCATCGTTTTGCTCGCCGCCGCCCTCAGTTTTGGCGCACTCGGAGCAGCCGGATCGGCGTTGGCGCAAAAGCCGTTCAAGGTCGCGAACCTCTCGCCCTTATCCGGGCCGGCCGCCGCATTCGGCATCGGCGTGAATCGCGGGATCGAACTGGCGACCGAAGACATCGGCGTATTCACGGTAGCCGGTGAGAAATACAAGGTCGAGCTCGTCCCGTTCGATACCGTCTACGATCCGGCCAAGACGGTCGCCGCACTGAACCGCGCGATCCTGAACGACGGCATCAAGTACGGTTTCATCCTGGGTGCCGGGGTGCATGCGCCGATCCTCCCGATCATCCGGCAGCATCAGTTCTTCGACATCTTTCTCGGTGCGGCCGGCAAGGGCGTGACGAATGCCGAGAACCCCACGGTGTTCCGGTTCATGGCGTCGTCCGATCAGCTCTACCACACCTTCACCGGACCGGTGTACGAGAAGCTCGCGATCAAACGCGTCGCATCGCTCGTGCCGAACGACGATCTCGGACGGTTCGATGCACGCACCCTCAAAGAGATCGTGACGGGGCCACTCAAAGGCAAAGTGGAAT
>JBJXGX010000071.1:0-25154 GCA_046160305.1 Burkholderiales bacterium | reverse complement strand
CCCGCCGGATTCATCACCAAGCCGTCGACACCTTCATCGACCGCGCGATAGATCCGGCCGATCGCTTCGCCCTCGATATGCGAGTACAGGATGTCGAGTGAATAACCGTTGCGCTTCGCGTGATCTTGCACCAGCGCATCCAGCTCGGCTGCGGTGGTCGTGCCATACAGCTCGGGCTCGCGCCGGCCGAGGAACGTGAGATTGGGGCCTTGGATGAGGAGGATGCGGGTGGTCATGGTTGGCGTTTCTCCCTATTGATCTTTTCCTAATTCGCGACAGCGAATTAGGACTGACCTCACCCTCGCCCCTTGCGGGAGAGGGCGGGGAGAGGGGGATTGCGCGTTCCGATGATCAATGTCATCCATTATGGAACGCTCAATAATTGGGGATCAAGACAGCGCGGCGACCCGACCGGTTGGAACGCGTTTCCCTCACATTGCTTCCTTCTGATTGCAGATAATCTGAACGAACCGGCGATTCCTTGCAACGCAGGGCGGCGAGAACAACCTTCCTGAGGGAGAAACTGCCATGACCGAAACGGCTGAGCATATCGCGAACTGGGCCTCCACCGATTGGTCCGGTGCCGCCATGGCCATGCCCGCGTTGGTGGCCTTCAGCTTTCTCGCCTTCAATGCCTTGCGCATCGCACTCCACGTTCCGCAACTTCTCACCTGCTTGCGCGATGACACCGGCTGCGCCGCGATCAACCTGTGGACCTGGAGCAGTTGGATTGCGGCCAGCATGTCCAATGCACTCTACATGGGACTGCTTCTCGGCGACATGTGGGGCCTGATGCTGAACCTGGGCAACGCAGCCATGTGCTCGGCCACGGTTTGCATTACCTATTTCAAACGCAGACGCAATGCATCCAAAGTGCGACAAGTGCAATGGCAGGGTCTCCAACTGCAGCAGCATTGATTGACGCCGGACGCCCCAAATAGGCGGCCGCCAAGGAGCAGTGCGACGAGGGAAGCGCAAGTACGCTTGCGACGGTCAGCTCGACGCACATGTTAGGCCTCACTCGTTGGCAGTCATAGCGCGCTCATGCCGCACGCTTGTGCTTCTTTAGCCAATCTTGTAGCGCCGCGTCTACACGCGTTTGCCATCCCTCGCCTGTGGCGCGGAAGCTTTGAACAACATTGCGCGACAGCCGGATCGTGATGCGCTCTTTGGTCGGGGACTTCTGTGATCCGCGCACCCCAACCTTTCGCCGAAGAGACTCGGGCAGCGCCTCACGAGCTGGCCGAAACGCCCTTAAGTCCCTGGCGGTAAGTTCCCTGACCTCGCCTTTGGCGTCAGTCAGTGGCTTTTGCTTTGGCATATCGTTTCACCTCACGTGCGTTGGCTTTGCGAAAGCTGATGACCCGGATTCCGTCCGCCGTCTCAGCGAAACAAAGCACATGTAGCCGGACCCCGAGCATGCCAAGGGCGACGTAGCGTGTTTCGCCGTAGGGATGCCGTTCGTCGACCGTATACAGGGCGCCCTCGAAGTCGAACTCAGCGGCAGATTCGAACGACAGTCCGCGGTTGCAGATGTTTCGCTCGTCTTTCGCTGCGTCGTATGTGATTCGCACCCCGCGTAGTGTACATACAAAAAAGTAAGCGCGCTATAGGCACCACAGTGGTGAGCGCGCCGACCGTGAGGCCGAACGAGAAGCCCGTAGCCGGCCGCCGGCCGCGCACCACGCAGACGGGAAGCCCGAAGGGACAAGCGAAGCGCCTTCGGGGCGGTCCGGGTTGACGGGCCGGTTAGGCGTCTTCATTGAACCGAGACTCTTCAGCGTCTCGCGCTTTGATTTCGATTCCTTGAGCGCCTAAGACCAACAAGCCAGACCTTATTTGAATAGTCCAGACCCCGACCTTGGACCCGGTAAAAGACAACGTTAATAGGGCGACGTCACGTGACACCGGCCCCGGACATCTGCCGACGAAAAATGGAATGTCGAGTACTTGTAGCCCCGTGGGATCAAGGACAATAGCATTGAGCTGAATTGTCGTGCCCGTTTCGAAGCTACCGGTTTCTACAATACAAACGAGGGGCCAACTCGCCGCGAAGGGAGTCATTGGATATTCGAAATGGGTCCAACCGGCCCCTAACAGGTTGAATAGCCCATTCTTGAGCTGAGCGCATTCTGCGAAAATTAAGGTGGATAGGCGCAGACCTGCGCTTATATCAACTTCGGTTGCGAGTCGGCTCGGAACTGGAAGTTGTGCGGGAAGGCCAGGAACACCGCCTATTGCGATAATCGACTTGAGAACTGTTCCGTCGGCCGCCACAAAGTTCAAGATCGTGTCTTCACCAGGTCCACCGGAAATACCCCCCATACCTACCCGGTGCTCGATTCTTTGGAAACCAGATCGATTAAGGGCTTCCATTTCTTCAGGGTCAACGTGAACGATCACCCGCTCGCCGCCACCACCGCCCTGCCCGCCGATTGCATTGTCTCCTGAGACTCCGACCCCTCTACCGCCGGCGCCCGGAGCGAGACCCAGACTTCCAATGATGGTGGTCTTGCCGCCGGGTCCTCCGTCACCTCCACGAGCGTTCTCGCCCAATGCGCCGCCACCGCCTCCGCCGGCGCCCGGAGCGGATCCCCCGAGCCCCCCAAGCGCGATAACCGGCTGTTCCTCAGCTTCGATAGCAAGAAATTGTTTTCTCACGCTCGCCATTGGCGGGCTATCAAGAATCGTTGTTAGTCTCTCAAGATGAAATAGGTCAACGATCACGGGTAAGGACGCCAGTGTTAGCTCTCTTCGTTCCGCGAGAGTGATCTCTTGATTGGTGACGAACGCGATTCCATACGGCAAGTGCTTTAAAGCGACCGCCGTGTCGTCGACAAACTTCTTCTTGATCAAAATGAAGTTCTGTTGACCTCGCGGAAAATAGACGGCCATCACCCATCGCTTGCCTTCCCTGAGGCACTCCGCGTCTCTACCGCGATCTGGGCCACCAAGTGGATGGCTTGGATCGACCGCAGCATAGCCTTCATGGAGGAGAATCTGCGCGGCAAGTCGCTCCGACGGTGCCTGTTCGTTTGTCCATTCTCGAAGTCGATGCCACGTTTCGTCCCAACGCGTACTATTCATTTTCGAGTGGCAGCCTCAAAGACGCCGAACGACGCACGTAAGCTGCCGCCGAAGTGCGCAGCACGGAGGGTACCGAACGGCAACGCCGTTCGGCGGTCGGCTTGACGTGCAGGTTAGACGCTCTTCGCCGCGAGGTCATACGTTACCTTGGCGTCGTTCACAACAACGAGTCCTCTCGCCTGCAGTAAATCGATGAGCGACGAGATCTCCGGCTCCGTGAGATGCTTCTTGAACACCGCATTTATCGTATTGCGCAGTGTCGTGATTTTGCGAGGTCTCGCGGAGCCTCTCTTCTGAAGATCAGCAACTACCAGACCAAGTTTATCGTCTACCGTCAACGCCGCCCGAGCTGTTTCAGTCGACGGGATCAGTTGCGCGCGTGCGGAGCCATTCGGGCACTTGAACTGACCTCTCTGGTTCAGCACTACCTGAAGCTTCTCCTTAAGGGATTTGTCTCCGAACAAGGCGTTGAGAGACTTGCAGCACGCGACGCAATTCTCTTCGCTGTTGCCCCCACCATTGGCACTTGCCAGCAAATGCTCGACGCTGGCGTCCGCGACGAGCAAAGGCTCTTTGCAAAAGAAGCACAGCCCTCCTTGAAGGAACATGAGTCGGTCGAGTTGCTTCATTGGGTCAAGCGTCAACGTGAAGTCGCCATCCCATATGACGGGGCAAAAGCCGTCCTAAATGACGCCTTATAACCCGTCATCACGTCAAGTGAACGCTCGAAAAATGGCATGGCGAGCTCATCGAATCATGGACTTGCCCGAGAATAGACCATCCTGAATCGATTCGGCAAACGCGTCTCGTAGGGGCCGCTGTGGCCGTGTTGAACCACCGCCTCACCCCGCCACGATGCTCCCGCGCTCGATGACGAATTTTCGATCAAGGAGCGGCGCGATGTGGATGTCGTTCGACTCGGCCACCAGCACCGATTCGCCCTTTTTCTTCAGGTCGGACATGATCTCGACCATGCGCTGCGCGAACACCGGTGCGATCCCCTCGCTCGGTTCATCGAGCATCAAGAGGCGCGTGCCCGCCATCAGCGCACGGGCGAACGCCACGAACTTCTGCTGCCCGCCCGACAGCTCGGTTGAGCCTCGCGCACGAAACGCCTTCACTTCCGGCATGAGATCGTAGATCCATTGCAGCCGCTCGGCGGCGTCTTTGGTGCCGGTCGACCACGTCGGCAGAAGGATGTTTTCTTCGGCGGTCAGCGCGGGTACCAGACGCCGGTCTTCGGGCATGAAGCCGATGCCCAGGTGGGCGCGCCGATGCGGTGCTTCGCTCCCAAGATCCGCACCGTCGAACGAAACGCGGCCGCTCCTCGCCTTGAGCGCGCCCATCACGGCCCGCATCAGGGTGGTCTTGCCCGCGCCGTTCCGGCCGATCAGTCCGCACATGGTGCCAGATGGCACTTCGAGATTGATATCGCGCAGGATCTGCGTCGGCCCGATGTCCACCGCGAGCCCTTCGACCTTAAGCATGCGTGCTTGCTCCCGCGGGGCCACGCGTGCGATGCTGTTGCTGCCCGATGACGAACTCTTTCACCTTCGGATCCTGGAGTGCTTCGGCGGCCGGCGCATCGCAGATGATCTCGCCCTGATAGAAAGCGAGCACGCGGCTCACATAGCGCTCGACGATCTCCATGTCGTGCTCGATGAAGAGCACGGTGGTCTTCTCTTCGCGGAGCGCCGTCATGATGATGTCCATGATGCCGAACTTCTCCTCGGCGCTGATGCCGCTCGTGGGTTCATCGAGCATGAGGAGCTTGGGCCGTCTCACCGTCGCCATGGCGATGTCGAGGAGCTTGCGTACGCCCTGCGGCAGCGCCGTGGCACGCACATCACGGTATTCGCTGATCCGATAGCGGGCGAGATGCGCTTCGACCCGCTTCGCGCGCGCAGTGTTCTCGATGCCGCGGAGCAGACCCCATCCACGCTCTTCCGCGATGCCGCAGGCCATCAGCATGTTCTCGAACACCGTTTCGGAGGCGAATACTTGCGCGACCTGGAACGAGCGGCAGATGCCAAGGCATGTGATTTCGCGCGGCTTCAATCCGACGATGTTCCGGCCCAGGAACTCGATCGCACCGGCAGACGGCTTGATGTAGCCGGTCACCATGTTGACGAAGGTCGTCTTGCCGGCGCCGTTCGCCCCGATGATGCCGATCGTCTCGCCCTCGGCGACACTGACATTGATGTTGGACGCGGCGACGACGCCACCGAATGTCTTGTGCAGATCGCGCACGTCGAGCACGACACTCATGACGCCCTCGGCTTGCGCAGGCGCGCCATGACCGACCACAGTCCGTTCGGCAGGAACATGATGATGAGGAGCAACGTGCCGCCCATGATCAACTGCCACAGCTTCGGTGAATATTGGAACGCGAGGCTGCGAATGATCTCGAACACCAAGGCGCCGATATAGGTCGCCGCGACATTCCCCGTGCCGCTCAGGATCGTGATGAACACGAACTCGCCCGAGACGGTCCAGTACGCCATCGAATCGGGATCGACGATACCGACCGTCATCCCCATCACCACGCCACCGAAACCGGCCAGCAATGCTGAGATGACGTATTTGACATGGACCGCACGTTCGGCGGAGTAACCAAGGTATTCGAGGCGGATCTCGTTCTCGCGCACGGCGGTGCTCATCGCGCCCAATGTCGATTGCATGTACAGATGGACGGCGACCGAAACGACCCAGGTGAGTGCGATCGCGAACACGTAGATGGCGAGCTTGTTCTGGTCGCCTTCGAACATCATGCCGAAGAACCGCGGTGCGGGGACCGGCAGACCGTCGGTGCTGCCAAGCGCCTCGGTCTTGGCCAGCGCGCCCCAGAGCACCATGGAGAACGCCATGTTGAGCAAGGCGAAGAAGATGCCGCGATACTGGCGCAGCAGGAACCCCAGCAGGAACGCGAGCACGCCACTTGCGATCAGGCCGGCGGCGACCATCGCGAGCGCGTCATTCACGATCATGCGTTGCATGAACACCGCACCGTAGGCGCCGGCGGCAAAGAAGAGCGCGTGGCCAAACGAGATCAACCCGGTGCGCCAAAGCACGAGGAGGCCGAGCGCCACCGCGCCGCGCGCAAGACTTTGCAGAAAGATGAAGAGCATCCAGTTCGGGATCACCAGTGCGAGCGCAAGAAGCACGACTGCGGCAATGGTCAGCCCGATCACCGTACGATCAGCGAGGCGGTTCATATCTTTCTCGCCTTCACCGGCACGAACAAGCCCTCGGGCCTGAAGATGAGCACGGCGGCCATGATGATGTAGATGACGAAGAGCTCGATCGAAGGCAACAGGTGCACGGCCGCTGCCCGCGAAATGCCGACGATGACCGCGCCGATCAACGCCCCCGGGATACTGCCCATGCCGCCGATCACTACCACCGCGAACGCAATCACGATCACTTCCACGCCGATCCCGGGCAGCACGGAAATGGTTGGCGCGAGATAGGCACCACCGAGCGCGGCGAGCATGGAACCGATGATGAAGGTCGTGAGGAACACCGCGGTCACGTTGATGCCCATCGCGCGGCTCACTTCGCGATCGTAGATCACCGCGAGGAGCATCTTGCCCCATGTGGTGCGCCGCAGTGCATACCAGAGCGAGAGCGCCAGCACGCCCGATACCGCGATCATCGACAGGTTGTAGTTGTCGAACTTCAAACCGGCAATCTGCGTGGCGCCGAGTTCCTTCACGGGCTGAACGGCGTAGTACGGGTCCGTTCCCCAGATCAGGAGGATCACATCTTCCAGCGCGAGAAACGCGGCGAATGTGGCGAGCACGACGATGTGTTCATCGCGATCGTACAAAAACTTAAGCAGGCAGCGCTCGATGATCAGCCCGAGCACGATGCCCACGATCGCCGAGGACAACACGATCATGAGAAAGCCGCCGAACGCCGGCCACTCGGCTTTGTACCAGGCGCCGATCAAGGTCGCGGCGAGGTAGGCACCAAAGGCGAAGAACGAGCCGTGCGTCGTATTGAGAACGCGCTGCACCCCGAAGATGACGGTGAGCCCCACCGCCACCATGAAGAGGTATGAAGCGTAGACGAGCCCGTCGACCAGAATGACGGCAACCAGTTGCACGGAATAGGCCTCGCGAGTACGGCACGAATGGTGGGCTGCACTGGGTCACCGGGAGCGGCAGGCGCTCCCGGATCGGCGCATTGATTGAATCGCGATGCTGCTATGCGCTCGCGCTGCCTGTGGCGCCCTGTCCTAGCACTTCGTGCCCTTCAATCCGGCTTTGATCCACTCGGTCGAATCGAGCACGTCTGGCGGTGGGTTCACACATTCGGCCGAATACGTAACGACGTCTTTCACCATCGGCTCATTCGCCTTGTCGTCCCACGCCAGCACGCCCCACATATCCTCGGTCACCGCCTGATGACCCTTGCTGTGCGACATCTTCACCGTACCCGCGAGCGAGGTGAAGGTCGCACCACGCAGTGCGGTGATGACCTGATCGGTGCTTGGAAATTTGCCACCGTTCGCGGCGGCAGCGCGGTCGTACGCGTACTTGGCGGCGAGCACACCCTGCACATACTGGTAGGCGGCCTGCGACGGCTGCTCCTTGAAGCGCGCGCGATATTCCTTTTGGAACCAGACATTGAGCGGGGATTTGTTGAGGTCGGTCGAGGCGTAAATGCCGTAGGGCCCGCGCGCACCGACCAGCGAACCCATCGGGAACTGCTTCCCGAGCCGGTATACCGCCGAATCACCCACTGTGAAGAGGAACAGCTTGTTATCGAAGAGCCCGCGCGGCGAACCCTGGAAGATCAACGACTCGATATCGCCGCCCCAAACGCTCGAATGGACGATCTGCTCCGGTGCGCGCAGCATCGCCGAGATCTCGGAGCCGAACTGGCCACCGAAGAGTTTCGGGAACTGCGGCGAGGTCGTCTGGATCATTTTCGGGGCAAGCACCTTCATCGACAGATCGAAGTCGCGCCACGAATCCTGGCCCCAGGCGTAGTTCGGATTGACGCCGGTGTAGCCGTTCTTTTCGCCGTATTTGGCCACCACGTATCGTGCGAGCGACAGGTTGCTCGCGACCGCGTGGTTCATGGTCCGAAACACATATTTCGGCTCTTTCACCAGCTCCTCGAAAACCCGCGGTGTGCCGCAGATGGTAAGGAGCGTGAGAATCTTCAGTTCCTCCGCAACCTGCGCGACGGCCGAGCAGGTCCCCGACGACACATAGCCCACCACCAGATCGACGTTCTCTTTCTGTACCTTGTTGCGAAGCTCGGCGACCTGCTTGGTGTTGCCGCCGGACTCGTCATAGACCAGCGCCTTGACCCGCGCGCCACCCATGCCCTTCGTGTTGTAGGGAGCCGGCATCGTCCCGGCATTGATCGCATCGACCACAAGCTCGGTGCCCTGCTTGCCGGGCACACCGAACGCCGGTCCACCAGCACCGGTAGTAAAGGTCGGCACCGCCATGACGATCTCGTCCTTGGCGATCGCGCTGCCCGTTCCGCCGACCAATGCCGAAAGCAGCGCCGCGCCAAGCGCGCGCACCACGTACCGATTAGCTTGCCTACGCATCCCACCCTCCTGGAAAATCCGCTTGAATCGCCAGAGGCTATCACTTGCCGGGTCAATCTGTCACCGGGGGTGCGGGATAGGAATTTGAACCACCAAGGTACCAAGACACCAAGTTTTTTTGGGTTGCATGCCGAGAGGCGTCGACCCTGCTTGTGTCGTATGCTTCGATCCAGGTCCCCGCCCTCCTTGGTGCCTTGGTGGTTCAATTGCTTGATGGGCGGAGCGAGGAGCAAGACGGTGAACGACCCAGAGCAACGCGAAGCGCTGATCGAGCGCGCCAAGACGATGGTGCCAGGGCTCCGTGAGCACGCGGCGCAGGCGGAGAAGGACCGCGCGATTCCCCGTGCGACCCATCAGGCATTCGTTGACGCCGGGTTCTATCGCATCCATCAGCCGAAGCGGTTCGGCGGGTTCGAGATGGATCTGTCCATGATGATCGATCTTGCCGCCGAACTGGGTCGCGGTTGCGGCTCGAGCTGCTGGATCTTCACCAACCTCGCGATCCAGAATTTCATACTCGGCATGCATTACCCCGAGACGCAGGAAGAAGTATGGGGACCGCGGGGTGACAGATTGATCGCGTCGTCCTTTCCGGCCAAAGGCGGGAAGACGCGCAAGGTCGACGGCGGCATCGTGGTCGACGGTCTCTGGAGCTTTGCAAGCGGCGTCGATTTCGCCGACTGGAACAATCTGCAGGTGTTCGTGCCGCAAGATAGTGGGCCGCCACAGCACCGGTTCGCGCTCGTACCGAAATCCGCCTATACCGTGGTCGACGATTGGTTTTCCGCCGGGCTTGCGGGCACGGGCAGCCGCTCGATCCGCTTCGACCATTGCTTCATTCCGGATCGCCGGACCCTGCCAAGCACGATGATCATGGGTGGCGCTACACCAGGCAGCGCGGTTAATCCCGCGCCCCTCTACCGGATCCCACCGATGACCATCGGCACGAAGGTGTTCGGCGGGCCGGCCCTCGGTATTGCACGCGGCGCGCTCGAAGATATGACCAACGAGATGCGCACGCGGAAGAACGTCGCGGGCCTCGCGATGAGCGAGATGCCGACGGTGCAGGTGCGCATCGCCGAAGCAGGCGCCGAGATCGAGGCCGCGTGGGCACTGCTGATTCGCGATTCGCTCGATGCAATCGCGATCGCGGAGAGCGGGAAGGTGCCCGAGATCGACCAGCGCGCGCGCTGGCGGCTGAACAACGCGTTCGCAGGGCAGCTCTGCCTGCGGGCTGTCGAGCGACTGCACCCGCTGGTTGGCGCGCGCGGGCTCGATGCCGACAGTCCATTCCAGCGCGCATGGCGCGACATTCACGCGGCGGTGCTGCAGATCACGATGTCGTGGGACATCCAGTCGGTGAACGCCGGTCGCATCCGGTTTGGATTGCCGTCGCTTGATCCGCGGGTCTAGGCAATCCGCGCGGCAGGCGGTGCGAATTTCTCACCCGGGGCAATTGTTGTCTCGAGCCGGCGCAACCGGACTTGGTCACCCGCCGCGACGCCCAGCACCTGGCGCCCGAAGGCATCCATGGGCAGGCCATCGGCCGGCGCGCTGTCGTCGATCTTGATCCACGCCCGCAGCGGCGCCGGATGCCGACCAAGAAGCTCCACCAACTGATTCGCGCGCACGCCAAGTCGTTGCGCCGTCGTGCCGCGCATGCGCAACACGCGGTGGCGTCCTTTGATCCCTTCGTACGGTGACGACTCGTCCGTAACGATTGCAAGGTTGATCACGTCCCGGGCCATCTGCGCGCGCAGACGGTCCGTGACCCCCGGTTCCACCTTGCCCTCACCGTCGATGGCGACCCCGTACGCAGATCGCGCACATTCGGTCGACACGTATCCGGCATGCGCATCGGCGGCGACCCGCATTGGTTCGCGCTCCAGTGGATTGCCATAGCCCCCACCGCCGGCCGATTCGAGAACGATTATGGCACCGCGACGCAGGCGCACGCCGGTCGCCTTGCCCGGTGTCGCCAGCGCCTCGTCGTGCCCATTCGAGCGAATCGAGACACTGACCGGCGCCGCGCTCGCACCGCCGCCGATCCCATAGGGCGGCACGACCGCGCGATCGCTTAGCACCGAATACACCGCCTCGTCGCCCGCCAGGCGGATCTCGCGGTGCAATCCCAACCCGCCCCGCATGCGCCCGGCGCCGCCCGAATCCATTCGAAGCTCGCTTCGTTCAACGATGAGCGGCATATCGTTTTCCAGCGACTCGGCGTTATGGATCGATCGAATGTTTCCGAAGTCGACATTGACGAAGACACTCGATCCATCGGCCTCGGCAAAGCCCCCGTTCCCGCCGGCGGGGGCTTCGTAGTACACGTATGAGCGATTGCGGCGCGGGTCACGCCCGCCCATCGAGCTTGGAAACGACGTCCCGCATAGATCGCCCGACACCAGCTCGGGCGCCACTTGCGCGAGACACCCCAGCATGACCGATACCGCGCGTTTGCGGACTTCGCCATGCGCGCCGGCGGGCGCATCGGCACGGACGTCGACGATCGAGGCCTCTGGCGCCTTGAGCGTGATCGGGCGGAACGCGCCCTGATTCACCGCGCCACCGGGATCGAGCGTCGATTTCAATGCCACGAACACGCCGGCCCCCACAACCGCGAGGGACGAGTTCACCACCCCGGGTACCTGCGGGTTGCTGCCCGCGAAATCGGCGGTGACGCCGTCACCATCGATCGTCAGCGCCAAACGCATCAGCACCGGATCGAAGCGCCCATCATCGTAATACTCAAGGTAGTCCTCATAGACGTAGGTGCCCTTGGGCAATGTGCGGATGCGGCTTCGCATGCGTGCTTCGCTACGATCGAGATTGATCGCGAGGCATTCGAGCACGATGTCCAAACCATACTTCTCGAAGAGCTTGTGCACGCGCTGCTCGGCCGCGCGACAGGCACCCAGCATCGCGCTCAAGTCCCCCTTGCGATCCTCGGGCAGACGCATGTTCGCCTCGATGAGCCGCATCACCGCCTGATTGAGGCGCCCGCGCTCATACAACTTGATCGGCGGCATGCGCAGGCCCTCTTGATAAATGTTCGTGGAGAGCCCGGAGTAACTGCCCGGCGTCGCACCGCCCACATCGGCCCAGTGCGATCGCACCGCCGGGAGCATGACCAGCCGATCGTTCGCGAACACCGGAAAAAGCAGCGTGACATCGTTGAGATGCGTACCCCCGCGATACGAATCATTGAGGAGAATGATGTCGCCCGGATGGATGTCGTTGTCGAAGTCTTCCATCGCACAGCGCACCGACCAGGGCATGGGCATCACATGTCCCGGATGATCGTTCGACTGCGCCACCATCTCGGCTTTCGCATCAAAGAGCGCGCAGGAGAAATCATCCATCTCGTAGATGACCGGCGAATACGATGCGCGAATGATCGAGGCGCGCATTTCGCGCACGACCGCGATCAACGATTCACAGACGACTTCGAGCGTGATGGGATCGATGGCGTTTTTCATTTCACCCCCTTCGTCAGATGCAGCTCGCCGACGCGCCCCGCCGCGACGCGCCAATCCGGTGGCACGACCGTGACCGCGCCCATTTCCTCGATGATCGCCGGCCCCACGAAGCTGCACGCGCGCGGAAGCCGGTCGCGCGCGAACACCGGGACCTCGAAGGGATTCCCTGCAAACCACACGCGGCGGGAATCTTGTCGGGCATCGGCAAGCGTTCCGGCGACGGTCCACTCTCCCAGCTTCGGTTTGGCCACACGCCCGATCGCCGATACCCGCAGACTCACGATCTCGATCGGGTCGGCGGCACGATAGCCATAGCGCCGCTCATGGGCGGCATGGAAGAGGGCCGCCAGTTCCACGGTACTTGGCACTTGATCGGGCAGACGCACGATCAGATCCCAGGATTGGCCGAGGTAGCGCATTCCCGCGCTTCGATGCAATGAAACGTCCGCATCGGGCAAGCCCTCCTCGGTCATCGCGCGCCGTGCGGATTCTTCGATGTGCAGGAAGGCGCCCTCGAGGCCGCGCAATGCGTGATCCGCAACCGCCGCGCGATGCGTACGCAGATGGTCGTGGCGCACATCGGAGATCAACGCGCCGAACGCACAGAAATTGCCGGGCCTGAGCGGGATCAGCACGCGTGAGATTTCCAATTCATCGGCGATCAGCGCCGCATGCATGGGCCCCGCGCCGCCAAACGCAACCAGCGCGAAGTCCCTCGGGTCGTAGCCCTTTGAAACCGAGATCTCCTTGATCGCGCTTACCATGCGTGCGATGGCAATGCGGATGATGCCTTCGGCCGCGCGCGGGATATCGAGCGAATCAAAGACTTCAACGATCCGGTTCACCGCTTTGCGCGCCAGCGCCTCATCGAGCGCAACGGTTCCCGCCAACTTGAGCGAGGATGCAAGACGCCCGATCGCAAGGTTCGCATCGGTGACCGTCGGTTCGGCGCCGCCTTTGCCATAACACGCGGGGCCGGGAATCGCGCCCGCGCTGCGCGGGCCGACCTTTAGAATCCTGCCGGTGTCGACCCAGGCGATGCTGCCACCGCCCGCGCCGACGGAATTGATCTCGATCTGCGGCGTGCGCACCGGCAGTCCGTCGATGAATTGCTCCGACGTAACCGGAACATTCAGATCCTCGATCAAACAGACGTCGGTGCTCGTGCCACCCATGTCGTAAGTGATCAGATTGCGCAGGCCAACGAGCGCACCCAAATGGATGGCCGCCGCCACACCGCCCGCCGGACCCGAGAGCACGGTATGGACGGGGAATCGCGCGGCGCGCTCGGCGGTTTCGATGCCGCCGCTCGAGGCCATCAGGTGCACCGCGCCGCGGTACCCACGCCCACGCATCGATCGACTCAATTCACCGAGATAACGCGCGGTCAATGGCCCGATATAGGCATTCAACACCGCGGTGTTGAAGCGCTCGTACTCGCGCATCTCCGGCAGGATTTCCGCTGAGTGGCATACGAACCACTCGGGCAGCGCCGCGCGCAATAGTTCGGCCGCCGCCTCTTCATGCGAAGCGTTGATGTAGCTATGCAGGAAGCAGACGGCAAGGGCTGCCGGCAGCTCGTTGCGCAGGCGCGCGGCAATCGCGCGCACCGCATCGAGATCGAGCGGACGTGTTACCGAGCCATCCGCCAGCACGCGCTCATCGACTTCGAGCACGCGTTGACGCGGCACGAGCGATGCGGGTTTGAGCGTCTTGATGTCGTAGAGCACGGTGCGGTTGGTGCGGGCGATCTCGAGGGTGTCGCGAAAGCCGCGTGTGGTCACTACCCATACCGGTGCGCCGCGCCGTTCGAGAATCGCGTTAGTGCCGATGGTGACACCATGAACGAAGCGGTCGGCGGTGCTGAGATCGATGCCGCTCCGGTCCATCGCGGCCATCACGCCATCGGAGGGTGCGTGCGGCGTGGAAGGCGCCTTGGACCAGGCGAGCTCGCCGCTTTGATCATCGTAATAGACCGCATCGGTAAAGGTGCCACCGACGTCGACGCCGATCATTTTCATTCGCCTAGACCCTTTGGTTCGAACCGCAGAGGACGCAGGGGACGCAGAGGAAAGGCGCGAGAAAATGTGACGCCCCGTCGACCCGCCCGCCTCTTAAAGAAGGGGGGAAACGAACGGTGCCGGACGATTTCCCGTACTCTGAAATCCCGCGCTTCGATGCCCGCTATCGCAAGCGGAGAATATGCTCGTTGCAGAATGATACTTCGCCTTTCCTCTGCGTCCTCTGTGGTGAATGCCTTGGGGATCGACTGCACAACGCTTTACTTGCCGGTGAACGCCGGCTTTCGCCGCGCCTTCACTGCCGCCAATCCCTCGCGCAGATCCTCACTGCCGTAGATCTCCGCGTAACTGGTCGCCGCGGCACCGGCCAGCGCCGCATCGCGCCCCACCGCTTGCACGAGACGTTTGGCCGCGGCAACCGCACGCGGGGCATTGGCGGCGATTTCCTGCGCGAGCGCATCGACCGCCGCGTCGAGCGCCTCCTGTGGCACGACCTGATCGACCAGCCCCCAACTCTCCGCCTCCCTCGCGCTCAGACGCCGGCCACTGAGCAGCAAGAACTTCGCGCGCGACGCGCCGATCTGATTGACCAGCAACGTATGCTCGGGTGCGCTCAGCATGAGACCAATGCGAGCGGCCGGCACACCGAACGATGCATTCTCGCTTGCGATGCGCACGTCACACGCCAACGCGAGCAGATAGCCGCCGCCGATCGCAGGTGCCTGAATGCGCGCGATGACCGGTACGCGTGACTGTTCGAGTGCGTCATAGAGCAAGGTCACCTTGGCATCGTAGCCGGCCGCCTGTTGCGGCGTGGACACGGCGCCGAATTCATCAAGGTCGGCACCCGAGGCGAAGGCGCGATCGCCCGCGCCGGTCAGCACGATGACCCGGACCGGCGCCCTTGCGTTCGCTTCGGCGATCGCCACCTGGAGATCTTCGATGGTCGCGAGCGCGAGCGCGTTACGCTTCTCCGGTCGGTTGATCGTGATGCGCGCGATGTGATCGGCAACTTCGATTGAGACATGTTGCATCGACGAATTTCCTTCCTTCTGCGCGCTTGACGAAGAAGACCGAAGCATTCACCGCAATTACTCGGCGGGCGCAATGATCACTTCGGGCAAAACGTCGGGACCGTCATGGTCGTCGAGCCGTTACCCTAGACGCTCGACCCGCCGTCGATGGTCACGATCGTCCCGCTCATGTAGGACGCCCGATCCACCGGTGATGAGCGCCGATTTGCCGCGAAGATGCAGATCCATTGCGTGGAGTCCTTGAGTTCAGTTATACGATTCAAGCGGAAACGCCACGCGAAACGGCGCGTGGCCACCATGTCACGATCCGTCTCGGATCTTGGCCACGCGAGCGCGCCGGGCCGGTGCGAATGCCTCGTCGCCGGTCCATTCGTAAAGCGCCTGCGTCACATCGCAATGCGCGCCAAGCCCGGTTCGTTCGAGGAGCGCGATCGGCCCTTCCGGGTAGCCAAGACCCATTCGCAGGGTTGTGTCCAAGTCGTTCGCACTGGCCAGTCGTTCGTCAAGGCGGCGCAGCACGGCATTCAAGTAGGGGCGAATGAGTCGATTCACGATGCGCCCGGGCGCGTCGGCGCAGACGGCAACCTTGAATCCGAACGATTCGAACAATGCTTTGCTCGCCGCCAGGGCTTGGGGGGCTGTTTGCGGTTGCCGCACAAGCTCGATCAGGTTCGTCGGATCGGCATGGCCCATCCGAAAGCGCGCGAAGCCCAAGACATTCGAGCCTTCGTTGCCACGCGCTTCACCCGTATGCACCCCGAGACACTCTTCGCCCAGCTCGACCAGGATCGCGGCACATCGATCGCGATCCGTCGCGCGTCCGAAGGCGACACCGGCATCGGCGCCCGTGTAGACGTGGATGTCGCCCAGAGCGGTCGCACCGGCAAGAAACGGGTGCGTGGAGGGGAAGGACCGGCTATCGCCCGCCTGGATGATGTGGTGCGTCATCGCGATCATGCTCCGAACATCGCGTCGCGTTCGTAGGTGAAAAATCCGCGGCCCGACTTGCGGCCCAACCGTCCGGCCGCGATCATGCGCCGCACCAGCGCGGGGCATGTTGCGCGCGGCTCGTGCGTAAGGCCATGCATCGCTTCGCAGAGCAACACTTGCGTATCCATGCCGATCAGATCGAGCAGTTCCATCGGACCCATCGCATAGCCCATGGCGGTCTTGATCGCCAAGTCGATATCAGCGGGCTCCGCCACGCCGGATTCGACGAGCCGTATCGCGTCATTGTTGAAGGGGATCAGAAAATAATTCAGAACGAAGCCGGGACTGTCCTGCGTGCGGACCGGCCTTTGTCCGAGCGCTTCGCAGAAGCGCCAGGCCGCCTCGAACACATCGGGCCTGGTATTGAGCCCGGGCGACATTTCAACGAGCTTCATCAGTTGCGCCGGCAGACAGAAGTGCATACCGACGACGCGATCGTCCCGGCCGGAACCCCCGGCGATCTCGGTGATCGAGATGGTCGATGTATTCGACGCGAACACGGTATGGGCCGGACAAACACGGTCGAGCGCGCCGAACAACTGGTGCTTCACCTTGAGATCCTCGAACACAGCCTCGATAACGAGGTCGCATGCGGCGAGATCCTCCAGGCGCGTGGTCGGTACAAGGTCGGCCATGATGCGGTCGACCTGCGCCTGACTCAGCTTGTTGCGCTTGACCGAATTCGCGAAGAATCCAGCCTGTTGCTGGCGTGCGCGATCGAGCTGCTTTGCATTGGTGTCGAAGAGCAGCGTGCGAAAACCCGCCCGCGCGGCAACGATCCCGATGCCCGCGCCCATCGTGCCGGCCCCTGCAATCCCTACAATTTTTATCTCCGACATGATCTAATCTATCATCCCGCTGAAAGTCTGACGCAGTGCGGGCACTATAAAGAGCAACGCATGCTACGCGAGCGCACCGCGAATGAAGATTCGGCCGGCGCTCTTTCACTTCCGAGCCGAACATTGAGCTGGTTCAACGATTCCCCCGAGGCCGAGTTGTTCAGTTGGACGGTACAGCCTGATCGCGATCGTCCGTTCCTTCTTGCCGGCAACCAGAGCGGGTATCGCTCCCTCGCAACCAAACTGCGCGAGATTCAAGAGAGCGGCGCCGCGGACACGGCGAACCGCAAACTCGTGATCCCGCTTTCGATGCCCCGCATGGTGCCACCGGCCGTATTCTGGGATCAACAGCGCCCGAAATTCGCCGAAGCCGCGCTGGTGTCGTTCGTCGAACTCGAATCATACGTGCTAAAGAACGTGTCGAGCTGCGCGGGCTTCCAGTGGTTTCAGCAACTCGAGATCGAAGTGGTCAACAGCACGACCCAACCGGTCACGGCCCGCAAGGGCGTGGTGCGCGTACAGATCAGTTGGGACTATGTGCTGAATGCGATCGAAGACTTCGAGACGGCAACGTTTCCGCAGGATAACTCCCATGCGCTCGCAGGCAGCCATCAGTGGCCAGGGGTATGGCTTGCCGCCGATTGGTTAGGTGCGGGCTGAATTCCGCCCTTCGCCATCAAGCAGTTGAACCACCAAGGCACCAAGACACCAAGTTTCTGAAGTCGCTTTTACCGAGCGCCCGGCCGCACCCGCGTCGTACGCTTCGATGTAAGTTCTCGTCTCCCTTGGTGCCTTGGTGCCTTGGTGGTTCAATCCCAGCGGTTCACTTCTTTTCGATGAAGCTTCGCCCGATCAGTTGCCGGTGAATCTGATTGGTACCTTCCCAGATCTGCGTGATCTTCGCGTCGCGCATCAGCCGCTCCACGCGGTAATCCTTGCAGTAGCCGTATCCGCCATGGAGTTGCACCGCTTCGGTGCTGATTCGCATCGCGAGATCGGAGGCACGCATTTTGAGCATCGAGGCCTCGATGCCGATGTCCGATTCGCCCGCATCGACCAGACGCGCTACATGCCAGAGCCACGCTTCGCACATCGCCAGATCTGTCGCGAGATCCGCCAACAGGAATTGGATCCCCTGGAATTCGATGATCTTGCGCCCGGATTGCCGGCGGGTGTTGATATACGCCACCGCATCTTCGTAGGCGGCCCGGGCGATTCCAAGCGCATGCGCGGCGACGCTCGGTCGGGATTTGTTGAGCGAGGCGAGCAGGATCGATAGCCCCTCGCCCGGTTCGCCCAGCAGATTGGCACGCGGCACGCGGCATGCGTCGAACGCCAGGGTCGCCGTACCCGATGCGCGCGTGCCCATCTTGTCCTCGGTGCGCACGATGCGAAGCCCGGGCGTGTTCTTCTCCAGAACGAGGACGGTGATCGCACGTTTAGGGTCGTCGATCTCGGACCATTTGCCGAACAGCACGTAGAGATCCGCGACATCGCCGTTCGAGATGAAGATCTTGCCGCCGTCGATGATGATCGCATCACCTTCGGGTCGAAATCGCGTACGCATGCCGGTGGCATCGGACCCCGCCTCAGGCTCGGTGATGGTAAGCGCCGCCAGACCACCCCGCGCCATCACCGGCAGAAAACGCTGCTTCAGTTGTTCGGCGCCAAGATCGATGATGGGCTTGATGGCATGAAAATTGGTTGCCCAGATGATCCCGGTTGCCGCGCACGCCTTCGAGATCTCGCGCACGCACTCGAGGTACGCGGCATATGAAATCGGCGCGCCGCCGTACGCTTCGGGAATGAACATCTGATTCAGCCCGAGCATATTGATGTCGGCGACGTTGTCCCATGGAAATGCCGCGCTGGCGTCGTGGTGCGCCGCGCGTGGCGCGATCTTCTCGCGGGCGAGCTCGCGAACGCTCTCGATCAGCATGCGCTCTTCCGCGGAGAAAGCGACGCTCGCATCCAAGCGATTGAACACTTTCATGCATCACCCTTTGCCGGCGCTACCCAGCGCACCGCGGCCGGTTTGATCCGCCCGCTCTTCAACCATTCAACCAGCTCGCGTTTCAAGACCTTGCCGCTCGCGGTGAGTGGAAATGCGTCCATCTGGATGTAGAGCTCCGGCATGTCGTATTTCGAGAGTCCCGATGCGGCCAAGTGGGCAAGCACCGCGTCGCCGGACATCGCAGTGCCGTTCGCGGTAATGATCGCGAGGCAGACGCGTTCGCCAAGGCGATCATCAGCGACCGGAACTGCCGCGGCGACGCGAATGTCCGGATGCTTTTTCGCATGATCCTCGATCTGGCTCGGATAGATGTTGTGGCCACCGCGAATGATCACATCCTTCTTGCGCCCGACGATCTCCAGATTCCCGTTCGCATCGAACCTGCCGAGATCGCCCGACATGAACCAGCCATGGCGGTTGAACGACTGCTCGGTCGCCGCTTGATTGTCGAAATACCCGAGCGTGAGGACGCCACCGCGTCCGCCGATCTCGCCGATCTGCCCTGCTGCCACGTCGATATCGTGGTTCTCGGCGTTCCATAGCTTCACTTCGTAACCGTGGCACGCCTTGCCGCAGGTCGCGGTGATGGTATTTTGATCGTCGGTGGGCAACGTGTACTGATGCGAGCCGTTCTCGGTCATGCCGTAGATGTTCTGCGGCGTGATCCCAAGATCGAGAAAACTGCGCGCGGTGGCCGGCGGAATCGTCGAGCCGGCCATATAGAACGTCTTCACGCGTCCAAGTTGCTTCAAGCCACGCGCGCGCAGTTCGGCAAGGATATCGATCGCATGGGTAGGCACCCCCATCACATAGGTTGCGCCGCTCGCGATGATCCAATCGATCGGCCGCATGCCTCGCGGCGGGTCATTCACCACCATCTCGAAGCCCGCCGCCAACATCTGTTCGATGCCGACCGTGGCGATGTGATGCGAGAGCGGTGACAGCGACAAGAGAATCGTGCTCGTATCGTGCTGCCAGTCGCGCACCATCGATCGCCCATTCGCAAGGAGCGTGTTGTCGGAATGCATCACGCCTTTGGGTCGACCGGTGGTGCCCGACGTGAATGCAAGATAAACGATCTTGTCGGGATCATCGACCACCGGTAACGTCGGACGCAGTTGTGGATCGGGTCGGGGAAACGGCTGCGCGCCTTCCGCGACGCCATTCGCGCTCCCTGGCGGCGCGAGGCTGAACAGGTGCTTGAGCGATGCCACCGCATGCGCACGCGCGAAGATGTTCTCCTCGTTCGCATCGGACCCATATCCCTGTTGGGCGAACAGCGCGACGGCCGAGAGCCGCTCCATCAACGTGAGGACTTCGGCGGCCGTGTAGTTCTGATGCAGGCTCGGATTGCATACATAGCCGTTGCGCGAGCAGGCTAGAAACACGACCGTTGCCTCGACACGATTCGGCAGCCACACGCACACGCGATCGCCATGACGGAGCCCCAACGCGTCGAGCGCGTGTGCAAGCGTATCGACCCAGATGCGGAGCTCGGACCACGTCAGGCGCGTGTGGGCATCGCGCAGGGCGGGCGCGTCCGGCCGCGTCACGGCATGATGCGCGAGACGCATGTAGAGCGTGTCCTGCTGCCAGACGCCGGTGGCGTAGTAACCGCGAGCGGCGCTTGGCGTGTGGAGGGTGAGAAGGGTGTTCATATCATTCGCAATGCTTACACCACTAAAGATTTCACCAAAGGGGACGCAGGAGACACGGCGGAATGCGTTGATGTCGCAGAGGTGCAGCCGGCGGCACATGGCGGGAAGCTCGACCATCCGAGGGACCACCAAGAATCTTCGGCTTTTCCTCTGTGTCCTCTGCGTCCTCTTTGGTGAATGCAGTTCCGATCCATGCGATAGCCCGATTTCAATGCCCAAACGTCGACGGATCCGGTTTTCTACGCTCTGCGAACGACTTCGACAGTTCCTTCGATTCATCGGTATCGAGATATTGCCGCAGCAACAGATCGTGCGCCATTCTCGATAGACCGGCCACGCCTCCATGCCGTGCATTGAAAGCGGCCTTCACCGATGCGAGCGCGAACGATCCCCGGTCCGCGATTTCGAATGCCCACTGCCGCGTTTCTTCCCGCAACTTGTCATCGGGCACGACACGATTGATCAATCCGATCGCCAGCGCTTCGCGCGCCGACAGCTTCGGATTGTGGAACCACATCTCCTTCGCTTTCTTCTTGCCGACCAGGTCCTCGAGGTGCCAGGTGCCATAGCCCGCATCGAAGCTGCCCATCATCGGCCCGACCTGGCGAAACACGGCGCTTTCCTTGGCGATGGTGAGATCGCACACCATCTGCAGCACATTGCCACCGCCGACCGCGAAGCCATTGACCGACGCAATAACCGGTTTTTGCAGTCGCTCGATCGATTCGTACATGTCGAGTGTCGGGAGCACCCCGGCGTACATCGCGGTGTCTTCCATGCCGTCTTTGCGGCCACCGATGCAGAAGAATTTTTCGCCCGCGCCGGTGATCACGAGAACGCGTGTGCGTGTTTCACGGCGGATGGCGTTGATGCAATCGCGAATCTCGTGGCACATGGTCGCGTTGAACATGTTGCCGTCATCGGGGCGATTGAGGGTGATCGTGCCGATGGGGCCGTCTTCGGCGTAGAGGATGGTTTCGAACGACATGGTGGTGAGCACACATATGGAAGAGCGCTAAGTTTATCGCACCGCCTTACCAAGTCTTGAACCACAGGGGACGCAGGGGACAACGGGGATTCTTGATAGGGCCAACGTGGTCCGCTACCTGATTCGGGCGCCACCGATCACTAGTGACGAATCCAAACCATCGCATTCCTCTGCGTCCCGTGCGTCCTCTGCGGTGAATCGAATCCTTGAACTAAACGATCCCGCGCTCGCGCAAGGTCCGGATCACGTCTTCCCCGATTCCCGCATCGCGCAATATGGCCTCGCTTTGCTCGCCAAGGCGAGGGGGCTTCAATCGCAGCGTGTCGCTCGATCCGTCGACGTGGATACCCAAGCCCACCTGCGGGATAGGCTCCCCGTCGGTCTCGATTCGGTAGAAAAGTCCGCGCTCGATCAGCGCCGCATCATTTGCAACCTGGTCAACGCGATTGATCGGCCCCGCAGGCACGCCCGATTTATCAAAGAGCGCAAGCCAATATGCGCGCGAATTGGTCAGGAGGATCGCTTGAATGCGTGCCACCAACTCCGGGCGCGCCGCACGCCGATCGACATTGCTTGCGTAGCGCGAATCGGTGCCGAGATCGGCGTGCCCGGTCGCATCGCAGAATCGCCGGAACAGATTGTCGTTGCCCAGCCCCAATGTAATCGGCTCGTCGCCGGTTTGGAACACCTGATAGATCGCGATCACGCTGTCCTTCGCGCCCGAGCGGCGCGGCACGTCCCCCGACCCAAGATAGGTCACGATGCGTGAGGACATGAAGCGCGTCATGCTTTCCACGAGCGCGGTATCGATCAGATGGCCCTCGCCCGTACGTTCGCGATGAAACAGCGCGCAGGCCGTGGCAAGCGCGACATCCATTCCGGTCAATATATCAGCCGCCGGCGCGCCGATTTTTTGCGGGTCCTGGGCAAGCTCGCCGGTGAGGTCCATCACGCTGCTATATCCCTCGGCGATGAGGTCGTAGCAGGGGCGCTCGGCGCGCGGTCCGGTCAATCCGAACCCGGTAAGGGAGACGAAGATCAGTTTTGGATTGACCGCCGACAAACTGGCATGGTCGATCTTGAGTTTCTTCTGCACGCGTGGCAGCGCGTTGGTGACCACCACATCCGCAATCTTGACCAGCGCGTTCAAGACGGCAAGGCCATCCGGATGGGAAAAATCGAGCGTAAGGCTTCGCTTGTTGCGATTCACCGAGAGGAACCACAACGACTCGCCATCGAGAAACGGTGGGCCCCAGGCACGACAGTCGTCGCCTGCGCCCGGTTTTTCGATCTTGATGATGTCGGCGCCGAAATCGCCGAGAAGCATCGTGGCATAGGGGCCGGCGATCGACGTCGTGAGGTCAATGACGCGAACACCTTCCAGGAGGCGCATGCCCTGGCCGGTTTTTTTGGCGGGAAGTTGATGAGCGGGAAGCATGAACGGTCCCATGAACGGTCCTCGTGTAGGCGTATCCTGTCCGATTGTGTCGCATTTACTGGTTCAGTCGGAGGTTTCACGCATGACGGCAATTCTGGCGATTTGGCACGACGTGGACCCAAGCGTCGCGGAAGCCTATGACGCCTGGTACGACGAGGAGCACTTCCCCGAGCGGCTTGGCTGTCCGGGATTTATCAACGGCCAGCGCTACAAGGCACTCGATGCCGCGACCACACCACGATATCTCTCGTTCTACGAAGTGACCTCCATCGACGTGCTCAGCGCACCCGCCTATCGCGAGCGCCTCGAGCATCCGACCGATCGCACGCGTAAAGTGATCGCCGGATTTCGAAATTCGATCCGGGGTGCATGTCGGGTGCGATTCGATATGGGGTCCGGCGCCGGGCGATACTGCGCCACCGTCGCACTGGATGGTGCGCGGTCGGCAGGCCGGCTCACGCAAATGGCCCAAACGATTACCGGGCGCGCCGGAATTCTTCGCCTGCGCATCATCGAAGGCGATGCAATGGCCACCGGGCCGGTCACCGCGGAACAACGGCTACGCGGACAGATCGATCGTCCGGTGCCGCTGACTGCGATTGTCGAGGCTGACGAACAATCCGAGCTGGGTTGCATCGGCATACTCCCGAGCACCGTCGGTGAAAACATAAGGCGGTATGAGCGCATACGATTCGCGTTGGCGCCGGGGCATTTGGCGGCGAGTCGAGCGTCGGTGTAAGGCAAACACGGCGGGCAGGACGATCTCGACGGCTTCCGAAATCCGCGCTCAGCGATTATTGATTCAACGCCGCGCATCGTCGTGCCGTCGTCGTTGTTCTCGATCGTTCAGCGCAACGCCTGCTTATGGAAGCGGCCTCCCTGCATGATCACGGAAAGATGGCGGCCTTGGTCCTCGAGTAGTGTCGGATCGGCCAGCGGATCGCCGTCGACGACGATCAGGTCCGCGAACGCGCCCGGCGCGATGACGCCGATCTGCCCGCTCTGATTGAGGATCTCCGCGTTGACATGGGTCGCGCTTCTCAGACTTTCCGCGATCGACATGGCCGGTGCGCGCAACTTGAATTCGCGGCTCTGATCGCTGTGCATCTCGCCAAGAAGATCCGTACCAAGCCCGATCTTCACCCCCGCCGCACGGGCGATCTTGATCGCGTCGAGGCCCCGGCTGCGCACGACCGCGAGTTTCGCGAGCATTTCGTCCGACCAGCCGAGGCGCTTGCCCGCACGCGCGAGCGCATCGTAGGTCGCGAGCGTGGGCACCAGATAGGCGCCGCGCTCGGCCATCAGCTTGGCGGTTGGCTCGTCGATCAGGTTGCCGTGCTCGATCGTGCGCACACCGCACCGGACGGCACGCGCGATCGCCGTCGGTGAATAGGCGTGCGCCGCGACATAGGTCAAGGCATTGGTGGCTTCTTCGACGATCGCTGTCATCTCTTCAAGCGAATACTGCGCGCCCTCGAGCGGATCATTCGGACTGGACACGCCGCCACCGGCCATGACCTTGATGAACTTCGCGCCGTTTCGGATCTCTTCCCGGACCGCCTTGCGCACGCCGCCCACGCCATCGGCAATCGAGCCGAGCCAGCCGATCGCACCGCATGTCACGCAGGTCTGTCCCTGGAAGAATTTCGGGCGCGCGTCGGCATGGCCGCCCGTTTGCGAGATCGCACGTCCGGCAATGAACAGGCGCGGCCCGAGAAAATGTCCGCGCTCGACGGCCTGCACCAAACCGCTGTCCGCACCCGCCATGTCGCGTACCGAAGTGAAGCCGCGATCGATCATCCCAAGCAGCACGTCCTTCGATTGCGCGGTGATGAGCGACGGCGGCATCAACGAAAGATCGAACAGGTTGGCGATCGTGGCCGCGACATGCACATGGGCATCGATCAATCCCGGCAGCAACGTCCGACCCGCGAGATCGATGTCCACATCGCCGCGCGGACTTTTTGCATCAAAAGAGACCGCGGCGATACGATCGCCTTCGACGACGACGTTCGCGTGTGGCTTGACCGTGGC
>JBJXGX010000070.1:0-27986 GCA_046160305.1 Burkholderiales bacterium | reverse complement strand
ATCGATACCCGGTTCGGCTTGAATCCACCAGACCACCTCGCGGGTGGCGCAGCAAGCCTCGCCGTACGCCGCCACGCCGTGGAAGTGATAAGGGCGCCTCTAAAAATTCGGCATTCCCGCGAAGGCGGGAATCTAGGCTTTTTGGAATGCCCGATAACCGATGGTTGTACACGCCATCCGGTTCCATCGCGCCGTCGTCGTGGTCTTCGTCGTCAAACAGCGGCACGCGATGCTTCGAGATACCGGAAACGTCCCCGCGGCAGCGCGCGCCATCGCCTGCAAAGTCGAGTGGAATGCACCGACAGCATCGGATGCGTCTTTGACTCAAGTCAAACTCGCGATTTATGGATCGGGGCATCCTCACGCACATCGATTGGTGAGCAAGGAAAACAGCGATGGAGCAATTCATTTTCTCTGGGGCGTTTGATCTGCCATGGTGGGCGATCGCGATCGTCGCCCTGGCCCTCACGCACATCACGATCGTTGCGGTGACGCTCTTCCTGCACCGTCATCAGGCGCATCACGCATTCGATATGCATCCGGCGGTCAGCCACTTCTTCCGCTTCTGGCTGTGGCTCACCACGGGAATGGTGACGCGGGAGTGGGCCGCCGTGCATCGCAAGCACCACGCGAAATGCGATACGCCGGAGGATCCGCATAGCCCGCTCGTGTTCGGGCTCAACCGCGTGCTATGGGGCGGCGTGTTTCTCTATATCAAAGAAGCCCGCAAGAACGAGACGCTCGAGCGCTACGGGCACGGCACGCCCGATGACTGGCTCGAACGCAATCTCTACTCGCGACACCCGATCGTCGGATTGGTATTGATGGGCGTCATCGATATCATCCTGTTCGGTGTGGTGCCGGGCGCGCTGGTTCTCGTGACGCAGATCGTCTGGATCCCATTCTGGGCCGCCGGTGTCATCAACGGTATCGGCCATTACTGGGGCTACCGGCACTGGTCCACGCCCGACGCGAGCACGAATATCGTGCCGTGGGGTCTCTTGATCGGTGGCGAGGAGCTCCACAACAATCATCACGCCTATCCGACCTCGGCCAAGCTGTCCGCCAAATGGTACGAGATCGATATCGGCTGGATGTATATCCGCATCCTCGAAGCGCTGGGCTTAGCCACGATCAAGCATGTCGCGCCGATCCCGGTCTTTGCGGAGCCCAAGGGTGCGATCGATCCGCAGACGCTCCAGGCGGTGATCGCTTGCCGCTACGATGTGCTGGCGAAGTACACGAAATCGCTGAAGCGCGTCTATCTCGACGAAATGAGAAAGCTGCGGGATGTTGCCCCACAGGATGCCCGCATCTTGCGCAGATTCAAACGCTGGTTGCACCGCGACGAAAGAATGGTCCCGGAGTCCGAGCGGCAAAAACTCGCCACGGTGCTCCCGAAATCGCGTGTGCTCATGACGATGATCACGATGCGCCGGGAACTCGCTGCAACCTGGGGACGCTCGGCTGCAACGCGCGAGCAGCTCGTCGCCCAGTTGCAGAACTGGTGCCAACGCGCCGAGGCGAGCGGCATCCGGCCGTTGGTGGAGTTCTCGGAGCGGCTGCGTCGGTATGCGTGAAAAATCGAGGGGTATCGTCACCTGGAACCGGAGTGGCGGGTTTAGGGTGGCCGCCGCGACCCATACCTCGCAACGAACCCAATCGCGGAAGTTCAGCCGACACGCACTCAGCCGATTACGAGGTTTCCGACAATGCGGCGCTCGCGGTCGGCATCGCAATCCTGAGTGCAATCGGGCTGGGTGAAGCTGCGGTGCATGAGCGACGCCTCGGCTGGACCTACATTGGTGGATTGGCCGCCGGCGCGTTATGGGCAGCGGGACCGATCTAAGTGGGAACCCCCTTCACTACCGCACAGTGGTCCGGGGCAATTCGGAACGCCTTTCCTGCCGGATTTCATTAAGGAGCACACGATGACGGCTCGACGCGCATGGAAATCGATTGTCGCTGTGATCGTCGACCCGTATCGCGACCAGCAACTCGCATTGACAAAGGCAGCCGCGATTGCTGAAAAATCGGGCGCACGCATCACGCTATTCAATGCATTCAAGATACCGCTGCCACCGTCGGGGTCAGCCGTCGTGTCAAGTCATGAGGTTCTGCAAGCGGCAATCGATGATCGCCAGCAACGTCTACAGTGGCTTGCCCGATCACTTGAGAAGAAGGGGATCGGGACGACGTGCGTAGTCGAATGGGACTTCCCATCGCACGAGGCGATCGTTCGTTTTGTACTGAAAGCGCAGCCCGATCTGGTCATCGCCGAGTCGCACCATCACAATCGCTTGGCGCGTATGTTCTTGGCGAATACCGATTGGGAGCTCATCCGCACGTGCCCGTGCCCGTTATGGTTTGTCCGGTCACGATCCTTACCCAGGCAACCAAAGGTATTGGTCGCGGTGGATCCCAGACACACACACGCGAAGCCGGCGCGTCTCGATGATCGCCTGATCGCCGCCGCGAATCGGCTTGTCGATCAATTGGGCGGCACTGTGAGCATTGGACATGTCTACGAGCCGTACCTGAGCGGTTCGGGCGCCACGATCATGGAACCCATTCGACTGCCGCTGTCATCGAAACGAGCCCGCGATTTCGACGCCGCAACAAAAAAAGCGGTCGATGATCTGGCCACTCGTTACTCGATCAAACCGGCTGATCGTATTCTGCAAACAGGCGATGCGGTGCATACCTTGCCGGCAATCGTAAAGAAGCTCAAGGCCGACGTGCTGGTCATGGGCGCCGTGTCGCGCAGTCGTCTTGAGCGGCCGTTTGTCGGCAACACGGCCGAGAAAGTCATTGATCAGGTCGATTGCGATGTCCTGGTGGTGAAGCCGGCTAACTTCGAGACACCGGTGAAGCGCTCACGTGTGAAGCTTTGATGACGACCAAGAAATCGGTCGCCAAGCTGGAGCCGCTCAGACGTCGATCTTGAACGGGCCGGTGCTTACCGTCACGGACTTGCCCGCGATCGAGAATACGAAGCGGATGTCGATCGTGTATTCGCCCATCGGCGCGATCCAACCGACGTTCGGATAGAAGTTGTCCGACCAGAGCCTGAGCGTCACTCGGCCGTGCTCCTTGAAGACGAGCCGCGGTTCCGGAAAGTAGGGCTTCACGCCCTTCCGGTGCGACAGCAGGATGTCGTACCAAGCCTCCTTCTCCGCGAAGCCGCCGCCTCTGTACTCGGAAAAATTCAAGGTCGTCACCTCCACGCGTTCGAGCACGAACTGCCCGGCGGTATCGGTAGTGAAGTCGAAATACAGGCGAGGCGCTGTCTTCTTCAATTGGCCAACGCACTTGGGTTCCTCGCGTGCAAGGTAGGCTCGAAACAGGTCTCGGGCGGCGTCCGCGCCGGCACCGGGCGCCGGGGCATTGCGCTGGTAGATGCCCCACAGTCGCTCAACGCCGTTGATGCAGGCCAGCCAGGGGTCGAGGACTTCGCGTTTGGCCTCGGCGAAGGCGAATGTCCGATATCGCCGCGCGGTCGATTTCGGGCGGTGCGTGGCCGCGTCTTCGTCATCGGCGCGCCCCTGCGCCGGTTCGTAGTAGGACCAGGTGTTCTCCAGGCCCCACTTCATGTCGACCTTCTGCGCGATGGACGCGTCGGCCATGAACGCGACGGCAGCGAAACCGAGTACGGCCAGCCAGTACCGTAACATGTGACTTACCCTCCTTGTTCACGCATGGTGCCGAATCGGTCCAGCTTCGGAATCGTGATGACGCCGCGCTGCGTGCCCGACCACAGCGGTGGCACGACGACGGGATCGAGCGCACCGAGCGCATCCACAGGCCCGTTCACTTCCCGATACGCGATCGATCGCGTCCCCACCCGCAGCACGAATCGCGCGGGCTCACCGGCTTTGAGGGTGCCGAGTGACCGCACCTCGCCAGGCCGGTCGCTCAGGATCAGCTCGACGTCCTGCGGCGCGATGAAGCTGACCCGATTCAATGTTGCAAGTTGCCACGCGGACAGGGCCGTGGCCCCTGCGGCGAGTAAGGTGCTGATCACCGCAAACCACGGCTGTGCGAGCACGCCGCGGTATGCCTGCCCCAGCGAGCGCACCGACGCGTCGCGCGCCCGCCGGACCGCGCCCACGGCCGCGACGATGATCGCGCTCGTCGCGAGCACACCCACTGCAACCGTGGCCGACTGCTGAACGGCCGGCGCATCGATACTGAACGCCAGGGCCATCAGAATCCAGGCCACGACCATCGCTCCCACGAACAAGGCCTGCACGGCGAACAGCGGCGAGCGGATCCGTGCCGAGACGGCCTTGGCCTCGGCGGAATCCGCGAGTCGAGCGAGCGCGTCGACCACCTCGGCGGCGCGGTTCCCCACGGGCTTCAGCACGGTGACCGCCGCCAGATACGGGTCCAGCTTCCCCCACGCCGTCTCGCCCACCATGACCGGAAGCACATGCCCCCAGGGCCTCGGCCACTTCTGCTGCGCGAACTTGAGCTCCGAGAGCGTGTAGCTGCCGGCATCGACCGAATGCGGACTCACCAGGAAAACCAGTGCGTCGCTGCCGTCGAACGCGTCACGGATGCGGCTGTTGTAGTCGCCGCCCGGCGGAAGGTCATGGGCATCGAAGAAGACCTCATGACCCGCACCCCGCAGCGCGAGGCAGATCTCGGTCGCCACCTGGTGGTCTTCTGATGCATGCGACAGGAAGACCTTCATTGGGTTGCCTCGTCGAACGGACGCCTGTTGGACCTCAGGTGATTCATGCACCAATCGCCCGGACCAACCTTGATATTGCGCAACCCACCGATATCTTGCTCGATATCAAATCTCGGCCGGTATTTCCGTCGCATAGTCCGGCCGATACGAACTGCCGCTCCGGGGCAAAGATGCAACAGCCTATCTCCACCATTGGATTGGTCCTGTACGGGTTCCTGACATGGCTGGTTCCCTTCGCAGTTTCCGTGCTGATGATGACACGGGACGGGCAGCCGGTTCTACCCATCGGCACGTTCAAGAGCTTGACGATCGTGGTCGGTTCGGCAGTTGGCGCTTGGCTGCTGGTGCGCGTATTCCGGCGCCGGCCGATCTACAAACCCGCGGGGCTCGTGGTCGGCCTGCTCTGGATCGGGATCAACATCGGCCTCGACCTGCTGATCCTGCTGCCGATGACCAAGATGAGCTTGCCGGATTATTTTGGCGATATCGCGCTTCGGTATCTCGTCATTCCCATCATGGCCCCGCCCCCACAAGAATCGGCTGATCAAGTTGGCCGGCGCGGCCCAACAGCAGGAAGTCCGCTGGCATTTGGCGCAGCTCCTTGGACGGGTTGACTTGAGCAAGCCGGAACGCCGTCGCGTGATTGATATCCTGAACGGCTACTTGACCGATCGCAGCAGCATTGTGAAGACCTTTGCTATGCAAGCGTTGGCGGACATTGCATTGCAGGATGCCGAGCTGCGTGGTCCCATCGTCGAACAATTGCCAGAGCTCACCCGCTCCGGCAGCCCTGCCATGAAGAGTCGTGGGAGGAAGCTGCTTGCATCGCTGCAGCAGCCCAACACGCTATAAGCAGCGTGCGCGGCGGCTGCACGAATCAATCCACCTCCCGCGGCGGGTCGAGGTCGTGATCGAACCCAAGCGACGGGCGATCGGCGCGCGCCAATGCCGCTTTCACATGCTCGACATGCGACCGCTCATCCGCGGCGAAGGTTGCAGCAAGCGCACGCACCTCGTGATTGGGTGTGCTGCGCGCCACCGTCTCGAAGAAATTCACCGCGCGCTCTTCGTTCCGAAGCGCCAGCTCCAGGGCATGAAACGGCGTCATGAGGTAGTGCGCCGCCTCCAACGGCGTGGATTCCGGCGACTCGACGCCTTCCCAACGGTATTCCCAGGCGGGAATCGTACTGGTGTCGACGTTCGGGGCAGACCGTGCGATTTGCTCGACATGATCCGCTTCCATGCGGGCAAGGCGCTCGAAGGTTTCGGCGACCGCCAGGTTGTTGTGCACCTCCATTTGCTGCGCGAGATCCTGGTAACGGTGCGCCGCTTCACGTTCGATCGCGAGCGCGTGCGCGTAGAAGTCGCGAAGCGATGCGAAGGCATGCCTTGCAGTCATCGTAGTAGCTCCTTTTCAATGTCCGTGACGTTAAAGAGCATGTCGAGGTGGCGACGGATAGTGCGACTCTGCGTCGTTCGATCCTCGCGCAGCTTGATCATCATCAAACGCCGGGCGATCCCCGTTGTGAAGATGATCACAACACCCGGCCACGGGTTTTTCGAGCCTGCCCATCGTCCAACCATGAACGAGGACTACCGCATTGCCTTCCAATTCGGCCTGAGCCTTGCGATCGGATTGTTGATCGGTCTCGAGCGCGAAAGGCGACCGGAGGCGAAGGCCGGGGTTCGCACGTTTCCGCTGATCGCACTGCTCGGCACGGCGAGCGCACTCCTGGCCGAGCAGCTTCAGTCGCCGTGGATCATCGCGGTCACGATCGGACTGGTCGGCGCCTCTCTGATCGTGGCGTACGCGGTCGACCGCAACGCGTCCGCGGACGCGGGCACGACCACCGTGGTGGCCGCGCTCGTATGCTTTTCGCTCGGGGCGATGCTTTGGAAGGGTCACTCCGGTCTCGCGCTGAGTCTTGCGATCGTTACCACGACCCTGCTTCACTTCAAGACGGAGCTGGAAGGCTTCTCCCACAAGCTCACCCCACAAGACGTCGTGAGCACGCTGCAGTTCGCCGCGCTATCGTTCGTCGTGCTGCCGCTTCTGCCCGACGTTGGGAGCGGCCCGGGCGGCGCCCTCAACCCGCGTCACATCTGGTGGATGGTCGTGCTCGTCTCCGGCGTGAGCTGGGCAGGCTATGTGGTCTGGCGTCTCGCCGGACCGCAACACGGCCCGGCGCTCGTCGGCTTTCTGGGAGGCCTGGTGTCATCGACGGCCACGACGCTCGTTTTTACCCGGCGCGCGGCGAAGGAACCTCTCACCGCGCCCGGCGCCACGTTGGCAATTCTGGTGGCGAGTCTCGTCATCTACTTTCGTGTGTTCGTGGTCACCTTCGCGGTTTCACCTGCAACGGTTCTCACGCTCGCTATTCCGTTGGGCGGCGCGCTCCTCTTTTCGATCCCCATGGTCGCCTTGCGCTGGTGGTCGCACACCCGCGCCGGCACGATGGCGATTCCCGAGTTCTCCAATCCGACCAATCTGCGCGTCGCGCTCGTATTCGGCGCGGGCTATGCGATCGTCTTGCTCGCGGCCGCCTGGGCTTCCGACCTCGCGGGCCAGAGCGCGTTGTACGGTCTTGCGTTCGTATCAGGTCTGACCGACGTCGATGCGATTACGCTTTCGAGCCTGCGCCTGGTCGGGGTCGGATGGATCAATGCAACGACGGCGACGAATGCAATCGGAATTGCACTACTGGCCAACCTGCTTGTGAAAGTGGCGATTTCATTCACGCTTGGCGGCAAAGCGTTCGGCGGGCGGTGTGCCGCGACCTTCGGCATGACCGCGATCGGGCTCGTTGCGGGACTTGCGGTGATCAACGTGAATTGAAGAAGTATTCAGCTGACGCGACACCCCGGCTGCCGTTGCGGGCCGCCGCTTGATTCGCGTCAAACGTCCGAATTTGCGGGCTGCGAGACTTTAGCGATGACACAGACCCTCCCCCACACCATCGCGCTCGAAATCAACGGCAAGACCGTGTCCGCGCCCGAGGGAGCGTTTCTCATCGACGCGGCAACGTCAGCCGGAATCGCGATCCCGAGCCTCTGCCATCACCGCGAGCTCAACCCGACCGGCAACTGCCGGCTCTGCCTGGTCGAGGTCGATGGCTGGCGCACCGAGCAGCCAGCCTGCGCGACGCGCGCCATGGCCGGAATGCGCGTGCGCACCGACTCGCCGCGCATTGCCCAGACGCGCCGCACAATGCTGGAGATGATGCTCGCGCGCTACCACGATCCCGACTGGGGGCAGCATACGCGGCCCGACAACGAATTCGAATACTGGTGCCGGCACTACGGCGCGCGCATTCCCGAATCGGTCTACCAGCCCGGGCCGCAGCCATCCGATGCCGACCCGCATCCACTGATCAAGGTCGATCTCAATCGCTGCATTCTCTGCACCCGCTGCGTGCGCGCCTGCAGTGCGCTGCAGGTCCGACACGTCTGGGGCTTCGCCGGTCGTGGCGACGCGAGCCACGTTGCCGCCGGACTCGGCCAGACGATGCTCGAGGCGCGCTGCGAGTCCTGCGGCGCCTGCGCGGCGTTTTGCCCGACCGGTGCGATCGAGGACCGCGGCGCCGATGCGGCAGGCGAGCCCGAGACGCTTGTTACCACGACCTGCCCGTACTGCGGCGTCGGCTGCAACTACGACCTCGCGGTGCAGGGCGGAAAGATCGTGCGAGTGGTCTCGAATGCCTACGCACCGGTGAATGGCATGCATCTTTGCGTCAAGGGCCGCTATGGCTGGGACTTCGTGCACCACCCGGAACGCCTGACCCGGCCGCAGGTACGGCGCGACCTGCTCGAGGGGCGCGAGCGCGTACGCGGTGCGCCGCGCGGCGAATGGGTAAGCGTCGACTGGAACACCGCACTCGACCTCGTCGCCGATCGGCTCGAGGCCGTGCGGCGCGAAAGCGGAAGCGACGCCGTCGCTTTCCTTGCGTCGGCGAAGTGCACCAACGAAGAGAACTATCTCATCCAAAAGCTTGCTCGCCAGGTCGCCGGCACGCACAACGTCGACCACTGCGCGCGCCTCTGCCATGCCTCGACCGTATCGGGACTTCTGCTTGCACTCGGCTCGGGCGCGATGTCGAACACGATGCAGGACGTCGCAGAAGATGCGCGCGCGATCCTTGTCATCGGCTCGAACACCACCGAGCAGCACCCGGTGTTCGGCACCATGCTGCGCCGCGCCGCCCGACGGGGCACGAAGATTGTCGTCGCCGATCCGCGCCGGATCGAGCTCTGCGAATTCGCGTCGCTGCACCTGCGGCAGCGTCCGGGCACCGACATCGCACTGGTGAACGGCCTGCTGCACCTCATATTCGCCAACCGATGGGAGGACCGCGATTTCATCGACGCACGCACCGAAGGCGTCGATGCGGTGGAAGAGCGCGTCCGTGCGTACACGCCCGAGCGCGTGCAGGCGATTACCGGCGTGCCGGCCCATGCACTCGCCGTCGCTGCGGAACTGCTCGCCCATGCGCGGCCGATGGCGGTCGTCTGGGCGATGGGCATTACACAGCACACGACCGGTGTCGCGAACGTGCTCGCACTCGCCAACTTGCAGCTCGCGCTCGGCAATTTCGGCAAGGCGGGCGCCGGCGTCAATCCGCTGCGCGGCCAGAACAACGTGCAGGGCGCCTGCGACATGGGCGCGCTACCGAATGTCTTTACCGCCTACCAGCCGGTCGGCGACGCGCCGGCGCGGCAGCGCTTCGCCGCGGCCTGGGCGCTCTCGGATGGCGGACCGGCACTAGGCGCGCGCCCCGGACTCACTGTGACCGAGATGATCACCGCTGCCGGCGAGCGCCGCGTGCGGGCACTCATGATCGTCGGCGAGAACCCGGCACTCACCGATCCAGACGTGAACAAAGTGCGCCGCGCGCTCGCCGCCGCCGAGTTCGTCGTTCTGCAGGAGATCCTGCCTTCGGCGACCGCGGAATTCGCGGACGTGCTGCTGCCCGGCGCTGCGTGGGCGGAGAAGGACGGCACATTCACCAACACCGAGCGTCGCGTGCAGCGCGTGCGCGAGGCGATCGACCCGCCTGGCGCGGCACGGCCGGACTGGGCGATCACGGCGGACATCGCGCGCCGGCTCCTGCTGCGTCAAGGCCGCACGCCGGTCGGGCCGCAGGCCAATTGGGACTACGCCTCGCCGGCCGCGATCCTCGACGAAATCGCAGCGCTCACACCCTCATACGCCGGCATCGACGTGCACCGGCTCGATCAGGGCCAATCGCTCCACTGGCCGGTGCCCGCCAAGGACCACCCCGGCACACCCATTCTCCACTGCGAACGCTTCACACGCGGCAAGGGCGCGTTTCACGCGGTTGAGCATGCGGAGGCGGCCGAGCGGCCGGACAACGACTATCCTCTGCTGCTCACGACCGGGCGCGTGCTCGTGCATTGGCACGGTGGCGAGTTGACGCGGCGCTCCGTGGTCGGGCAGCTCTGCCCCGAGGCCGAGGTCGAGATCCACCCGGCCGACGCGCGCCGGATCGGCATCGAAGCGGGCGACGACGGCATGCTGCGGCTCACATCGCGGCGCGGCGAGCTCATCGCGCGCGCCTGGGTCACCGATCGGGTGCCCGAGGGCGTCGTATTCGGCAACTTCCACTTTCCCGCAGAAGGCAACGTCAACAACCTGACCATCCTCGCGGTCGACCCGGTGGCGAAAATCCCCGAGTACAAGGTGTGCGCGGTGCAGGTGACGCGCGAACGGGGAACCTAGGAATCCCCCGCAACTTCACCTTTTGCTGCGCAGATTCCTACCGCGGAATCTCGCACGCCATCGCGCGCAGCTCTCGCTCCAGCGCATCGATGCGCTCGATGAACGCGTGCACCAGCGCAAGGCCGGGCGGCTGCAGCTCGAAGGCTTTCTGCAAACGGGCGAGCCGGCGGCCGATCACGAGCGCACTGCCTTCGAATCGCCACTCTTCGACCCTGACACCGACAGGATGAAACACGCCGTAGTCGATCAGCTCGCGCACGTCGTCCTCGGTGAGACCGGATGCTGCGACCAACTGCTGCATCGGCAAGTCATCCATGTGAGCAAGAATCTCGATGATCTCGTCCGCCTTACTCATCCTGATGCCCTTTCCGAATCAGCCGCTGCGTCTTGCACGAAGTGTCCGCGCGGATTGAAGTTGGAGGCACGCTGGAGTTCCTCGTACAACGTGCGCTCATGGGCCGTCAACGTCGCCGGAACATCGATCCGAATCACGCAGAAGAGATCGCCATGTCCGCCGCGCGGTGCCGGCAACCCACGCCCGGCTACTCTCAGTTTCTGGCCGGCCCGCGCGCCCGGACGAACATTGACGCGCACCCGGCCTTCCATGGTGGGCACTTCGACTTCCGCCCCCAGCGCGGCCTCCCACGGGGCAAGCGGCACCTCGATATACAGATCGCGACCGGACGTCTTGAACAGCGGATGCGGATGCACCGCGATATTCAAATAGAGATCGCCGGCCGCGGCGCCACCGGCACCGGGACCCCCTTTACCCCGCACGCGCAGGCGCTCGCCGTCCGTCACGCCTTTGGGCACGCGCACATTGACCGGCCGGGTGACGCGACGGATGGAGCCGTCGAGGTCAGGTTCCATCAGCGCCAGCTCGAGCGAAAGCTCGGTGCCCCGATAGGCGTCTTCCAGGGAAATATGCGCGGTCACCTCGAAATCCTGGCCGGATGCGACGTGCGCCGATCCGCTGCGACGACCCCGATGGCCGAAGTGTTCGAACAGATCGCCCAGATTGCCGATGTCGTGCACATCGAAATTGCCGAACTCCCTCGCGAACTCCCGTTCCCAGTCGCGTGAAGGCTCGAACTCCTCGCCCGCGCGGCGCTTGCCGAGCGAGTCGTAGGCCGCGCGCTTTTCCACACTCTTGAGGGTCTCGTACGCTTCGGCGACCTCCTTGAAGTGCTCCTCGGCATTCTTTTCCTTCGAGACGTCGGGATGGTACTTCCGGGCGAGCTTGCGAAAAGCCTTCTTGATCTCAACCTCGGTCGCGGTCCGCTCGACGCCGAGAATCGCGTAATAGTCTTTGAATTTCATGTGGCGCTCGCAAGGTTCGGAATCGCGGTCCGCGTGGCCGCTTCCGGCACGAGGCCGCGGGAAAGCTCCCGCAACGGCGCTTCTTCAAGGGTCTCGTCCGCAAGGAGCCGTCCGGCACACACATCGAGAATCGAGCGATTGACCGCGAGAATTGCAGCGGCTCGCTCGAACGCGTTTTCGATCACTCGCTTGACAGCATGGTCGATCCGCGCCGCGGTGGCTTCACTGTAGCGCCGTTCGAGATACGTGGTGGATTCAGTCTGTCCAAGAAAGGTCGCCCGGTCGGCATCGTAGCTCACCAGCCCCAGCTCTTCGTCCATCCCGTACCGCGCCACCATGCTACGCGCGATGTCGGTCGCCTTCGCGAGATCATCGGCCGCTCCGGTCGACAGCTCGTTGAATACGAGCCTTTCCGCCGCGCGCCCACCCAGCAACACCACGATCTTGTTGGCGAGCTCCCGCTCGGTCATCAGATAACGGTCCTCCGTGGGGCGTTGGATCGTGTAGCCCAATGCACCGATCCCACGCGGAATGATCGATACCTTGTGAACCGTGTCAGTGCCCGGCATTGCGAGCGCGGTAAGCGCATGCCCCATCTCATGATAGGCGACGATTTTGCGTTCTTTCGGAATGAGCAATCGATTCTTTTTCTCCAGGCCCGCGACGATTCGCTCGATCGCGCGCGTGAAATCATCGAGCGTCACCTGCTCGCCGCGACGGCGCGTTGCAAGCAGCGCCGCCTCATTGACAAGGTTGGCCAGGTCCGCACCAGAGAATCCCGGTGTCAGCGCGGCGATCTTCTCTTCATCAAGATCGGGCGCGAGGGTGACCTTGCGGGCATGCACTTTCAGAATCGCGACGCGCCCGCGCTTGTCGGGCCGATCGACAAGGACTTGCCGATCGAAGCGCCCCGCGCGCAGCAACGCCGGATCGAGAATCTCAGGACGGTTCGTCGCCGCCAGCAGCACCACACCTTCCCGCGGATCGAAGCCGTCGAGTTCCGCAAGAAGCTGGTTGAGCGTCTGCTCGCGCTCATCATGCCCACCCATGAGATTGGACGCACCACGCGCCCTGCCCAAGGCATCCAGCTCGTCGATGAAGATGATGGCCGGAGCCTGTTTCTTCGCCTGCTCGAACAGATCGCGAACGCGCGCCGCGCCCACACCGACGAACATCTCGACGAATTCCGATCCGGATATCGAGAAGAACCGTACGCCCGCTTCCCCAGCCACCGCCCTCGCAAGCAAGGTCTTCCCCGTTCCCGGCGGCCCCACCAGCAACACGCCTTTTGGAATGCGGGCACCGAGCCGCCCATACTCTTTCGAGTTCTTGAGGAAGTCGACGATCTCGATGAGCTCCTCTTTCGCTTCGTCCACACCGGCCACGTCGGCGAAGGTCACTTTAACGTCGGTCTCGACGAAGACCTTCGCGCGGCTCTTGCCGATCGATAGAAATCCGCCCGACCCCATCCGGTCGGCGAACTTGCGGATCATGAAGAACCAGATCGCGAAAAAGACCACGATCGGCACGATCCAGGACAGCAGATCGCGAATGATCGTGCTCTCTATCGCCCCCGAGAACTCCACGCCGCTATTCTTCAATTTCTCCGCGAGATCGGCATCCACGCGGTTGGTCAGAAATGAGGTCTTGCCATCACGCGGCTCTCGATACTTTCCAGAAATGTGCTGATCCGTGATTCTGATGCTTTGGATGTGGCCGCCATCGGCCAACGATTGGAACTCGCTGTAGGGAATGATCTCGGCAGCTGGAATCGCCCGCCACATCTGCTGGGCAACGAGCATCACGACGAAGGCCAGCACCACGTACCCGATGTCGATCTTCGTTGCTTTCATCACGCTTGCCCCAGTGTTGTTTCGATTGTGTTGCGCGCGGCGTTGCGCAGCCGTATCGCGTCTTCCCATCCCGAGCCGCGCGGTGCCATCGGCTCACCCACCACGATGCGCACCTTGGCTCGGCGCGGCAGCCAAGTCTGCGCAGGCAAGAGCGCCCGCGTACCAACGAGGGTCACGGGTACGATTGGCAGTCCGCTTTCCGCGCTCGCAACGAAGGCACCCATCCTGAACGGCAGCAACGTGGATTCGGGCTTGAATGTCCCTTCCGGAAACAACGCAAGCGTGCAACCATTTCTCGCTGCCCGGGTCACTTCACGGGCGCCTTCGATGCCGGCTGCACTGTCGAACCGCTCGACGAATACCGTATCGACCGATTCCAGAAAGCGCCGCATCGGCCAGTAACGCCTGAATTCCGCTTTAGCCACGAAGGATGCATCCACCGGAAGTGCCGCCGCGATCACGATTGCGTCCACATAGCTGCTGTGATTGGCGACCAGAATCGATGGGCGATCGCGCGGCAGTCGTTCGAGATGCTCCACCTCGATGCGAATGCCGGTCAACCAGGTCAACAGCTTTGCAACCCGGCGCCACCATCGCTGCCGGTCTGAGGAAGTCCGGATCAGGAACGTCAAGGCAAACGCGAGCACCGTCACAGCCACGAATGCCATCCACGCCCACACGCCGTATGCGATCCATTGCATCCGGTCCAGGCTTCGCGCCGCAATGCGAATGAAGCCGCTCGCACTTCCGGCAAGCCACAGTCGGGCGATCTGCCACCACACCGGTCGACCCTGCGCATCGATCAGACCTTGCATGTATCGATCGCGTGTGGCGGCACGCCGAATCTTGCCACTCGAGGTCTTCAATACGCTGTGAGGCGATACCAGAACGATCGCATCGGCAGGGCCTCCGATCAGTTGAACGGCTTGCGCATTGATGGCTTGGCGCATCCCGTCGCATCGCCCGGGGTCCTTCTCTCTCGTTTCCGCGACGATCACGACCCGCTCCGAGCCTTGCTCTTCATCATGAACACCCAACACCGCGACGCACCCTTTGCGAATACCCGCGACATTGCCCACCGCTTCCTCCAGATCGTAGGGATAGATGTTGTGGCCACCGCGAATGATCATGTCCTTGGCGCGACCCGTAACGAAAAGTTCGCCGTCCGCGAGATAACCCAGATCGCCCGAATCGAGCCACGCCCCATCGAACAGCGCCGCGGTGGCGATCGGCTGATTGAAATATCCCCGCGTCACCGACGGGCCGTTGAATTCGATGCGACCGATCACTCGATCTGGAAGCGCTCGACCGGCGTCATCCGCGATGCGAATCGAATATCCATCGAGGACCTGTCCACAACCCACGAACGGCCGCGCCGCGGCAGCCTCCTTATCGATACTGACCGCTCTTGCGATGCGCATCAGCGGGTCGCGATCCACGTAATCGATGCGAACGCCACGGCCGGCCGGTGGAAACGTGAGGTCGAGCGCGCACTCGGCAAGCCCATACACCGGGGCCAGGGCTCGGGCGTCGAACCCATATGGCGCGAAGCGCCGCCCGAACCGATCCATGGTCTGTGCGGAAACCGGCTCGGCGCCGTTGAACGCCCAGCGCAACGACGACAGATCGAGGCCCGCCAGATCCGCATCGTCGAGTCGCGTCGCACAGAGCTCGTAGGCGAAATTCGGTGCGGCCGTGATCGTCCCACGATGCCTGTGAATCGTCCAAAGCCAACGAGAGGGGCGCGTGAGGAAGCTCGTGGGAGCCATCAAGACGAGCGACATCGCGTAATAGAGACTCCCGAGCCAGGCACCGATGAGACCCATGTCGTGATAGAGGGGGAGCCACGAAACAAACACATCCTTCGAGGACACCTGCGCCGCGCGACCCATTGCGCGGACGTTCGCGAGAAGTTGCGCATGGGTGAGTACGACACCCTTGGGATTTCCCGTGCTGCCGGAGGTGTACTGGATCAGCGCAACATCTTCGCCGGCCACCGGCGCAACGGTCTGGATCGGCGCATGCAATCCGAGCTCTTCAGGCGTTACCACGCCCTTGAGCGACACCGCCTTGCCCCTCAACAGATTGCCGAAACGGCGCCCCTCGCGCACGGTGACCAGCAGGGCGGCTTTCGCGTTGGAGAGAATCCCTGCCTGGCGGCGCAGGTGCTCTTCGAGTTGCGACAGGCGAAATGGCGGATAGATCGGCACCGGCACGCCCCCCGCCAGCAGGATGCCGAAGGTCACGCAAAGAAAGTCGAGCGAAGTCGGCAGCATCAAGGCACAGGCTTCACTTGGCTGCAGGCCCGCGGCGCGCAGCCCGGCCGCGATCCGGCGAGCCCGCGCATCAAGGTCGCCCATGGTCAGGTGTTCATCGCGCTCATCGGACGCCTGCAACGTCACATGACGACGTGCAGGTTGATGCGCGACATGCCACGCGAGGACGTCAAGAAGCGTGATTGCCTCGTCCGGCTCGCCGGACATCGCCAGCGACTCGACCACAGCAAGCGGCGCCGCTCGCATGCTCACACCGCCCACCGCGCCCGCGATGCCGGGCAGCAACTCCCGAATCGTCCGTGCCTCAAGAACCAGGCCGTCGGGAAGCCGCCCCCCGATCTCGCGCTCGATGCGCAATCCCAATTCGGCGCGGGTCAAACTGTCGATCCCGAGATCCTCCTCGAGTCGACTGTCGAGATGCACAGCCGGGACCTGCGCGCGCTCGCCGTGACGAACTTCGAGAAGAAGCGCACGTGTCAGTGACAGCAGCCGCGCGGATACCTCGTTGCGTTGCCTCGCTGCAACGACGGGCTCCGCGGCTTCGGATAGCTTGTCCTCCAGCACGACATGTCCCGATGAATCAGGAATCCGCGCGTTCCATCGCGCCGATCCCCGACCCTTCGCGTGTCAGCGGACCTCCAGCTTCTTGACACCGGCGCCTACCTTCTTCGGCAATACCAGTTGCAACACGCCATCGGCGTACTTGGCGTCGGCATTCGCCTGATCAACATCCATGGGCAACGTGAAACTGCGATACATCGCGCCGTAATAGCGCTCGCTTCGCAGCACCTTTCCACCCTCTTTCTCTTCCTTCTCCTTCTTGACTTCGGCCTGAATGCTCACTTGATTGCCGTCGACGGAAACGCCGATGTCTTCCTTCTTCACACCCGGGATCTCTGCCTTGACGGTATAGGCCTTGTCGTCCTCGCTCACATCGACCGCAATCGCGACGGCTTCGTCGTGACGCGTCGTAGGCGACCGGCCAAAACGGCGGAGCAGATCATCGAACGAATCGTCGAATGCGTGCATTCGCGGAAAACTTTGGAAGGGGTCCCAACGAACCAGATTAGCCATGAGTTGAATCTCCTTGCTGATTGAACAACGATTGACAACGCCTCCTTCTGCATGGGCAGCAAAGTGACGTGCCGACAGGTTATGTCTCGATCAGGCAACGCGATTTGACAAATCGCAAATGAATCGACAACCGTCGCCCGGTTGAGGAAAGTCAATTCATTCGTGCACGGCACGAACGACGATGGTCCGAAACGACAACAGCAATCAGGAGTCCTGTGGACCCGCACGCGCCCGGTACCGACAGCACGGAAGAAGCATTGGAATGGCATGCGCTTTGTCGCGGCAAGGTGCAGATGATGCCGAAGTGTCCGGTGCGCGGCCTGGCCGATTTGTCCCGCTGGTACAGCCCGGGTGTCGCCGCCCCGAGCCGGGAAATCGCCCGGAGCGCTGCGGCCTCGTACCGTTACACGAATCGCGGCAATACCATCGCGATCGTGACCGACGGCTCGCGCGTACTCGGACTGGGCGACATCGGGCCGGAAGCCGCGCTCCCGGTGATGGAAGGCAAAGCGCTTCTCTTCAAGCTGTTTGGCGGCGTCGATGCCATCCCGATCTGCTTGCGTTGCCGGGACCCCGGCGAGTTGATCAAAGCCGTGCAGATGCTGGAGCCGACATTCGGCGGCATCAATCTGGAAGACATTGCCCATCCGAAATGCTTCCGGGTACTGAGGGCGCTGCGCGCATCAATGTCGATTCCGGTCTGGCACGACGACCAGCAAGGCACCGCCGTCGTAACCTTGGCCGCGCTGATCAACGCGCTATCTCTAGTCAATAAATCAATTACGAGCGTCCGCATTGCACTGATCGGATTCGGTGCCGCCAACACCGCGATCTATCATCTGCTGAAGCATGCCGGCGTCGACCCAAGGCAGATCGTGATCTGCGATTCACGCGGCATTCTGGGCAAAGATCGTAAGGAGCTCTGCGAGCAGCAGGTGGTGTTCCCGGAGAAATGGCAAGCGTGTTGCGAAAGCGGCGGCAATGATCATCAGAATGGATCGGGGATCGCCGGGGCACTCGCCGGTGCGGATGTCGCGATTGCTTTTTCTAGCGCCGGTCCAGACACCATCCGACCTGATTGGATCAGACGCATGGCACCCGACGCGATCGTGTTCGCATGTGCCAATCCGATTCCGGAAATTTGGCCAGCGGATGCACGAGCGGCCGGTGCGCGCATCGTTGCAACAGGGCGCGGGGATTTCCCTAACCAAGTCAACAACTCGCTCGCCTTCCCCGGCCTATTTCGCGGCGTGCTCGATGTGCAGGCAACAACGATCACGGACGGCATGGCGCTCGCGGCCGCCCGCGAGATCGCCAGCCATGGAGAGGCGCGAGGCCTAACCGGCGACTCGATCGTCCCGAGGATGGACGATGTCGAATTGCATTCGAACGTCGCCGCCCGGGTCGGCATGGCCGCAATCGCCGAGGACGTTGCACGGGTCCGCTCGGATCGTGCATCGCTCCATCAACATGCAACGCGAGTGATTCGCGACGCTCGCACGGCGCTCGATACGCTGACACGGGAGGGTCTCATTCCGACTAATTTGCCGTCGAGCTAAAGGCCTTGGGTGCACGCTGGCCGATACGAAGCATTGTCCGGATGTATCCGAACGATGCATCGATCTCAACATGCATGGAGCATGCATGGAGACTCTGTCTATAGCGGGGACAGTGACGGCAAGAAGAACGCATCGTCGAGCTTTTCATCGACGTTGACCTTCTGCTTCTGCGCCCGCTCCTCGACCATCTTGCGATGCTCATCGCGCAACTTGGTGCGTTCTTGGACCGTCTTCGCGTTCCACATCTTCTTCTGATGCTCCTGGCGTTCTTCGAGTGTGAGGAGCGGCGACCCGAACATACGCTAGCGTGACCAGCGTCCAGGATGCATGGGACCCATTTCTGCGCCCATGCCGGGACCAGCCCCCGGCCCTGCTCCAGGACCTTTGCCTGGGCCCTGAGCCAATACCACCGCAGGCACCGCACTTGCAACGACCACAAACGCTCCAACAAATGATCTTCTATTCATGCCGATCTCCTGACGATTGCCGTCGACGGAAACGCCGATGTCTTCCTTCTTCACACCCGGGATCTCTGCCTTGACGGTATAGGCCTCGTCGTCCTCGCTCACATCGACCGCAATAGCGACCGCTTCGTCGTGACGCGTCGTAGGTGACCGGCCAAAACGGCGGAGCAGATCATCGAACGAGTCATCGAAAGCGTGCAGACGCGGAAAGCTCTGGAAGGGATCCCAACGCACCAGATTTGCCATGAGTCAATTCTCCTTGCTGATTGACAACGATTGACAACGCCTCCTTCTGCATGGGCAGCAAAGCGACGTGCCGACAGGTGATGTCCCGATCGCGCGGCTCGATTTGACGAATCGCAAATGAAGGCCGATCGACACCCGGGTTGCGTGATATCAAATCATCCGTTCCACGCCGGGAGGACGATCGCCGAATCGGCACCAACAATCGAGAGTCCAGTCATCGGCTTCGCGAACTGAAGGTCCACGAAGCTTGATCTGGCTCAATATCGAGACCAGCCTTAAAGGAAAGAATTGGCTGGCCTCAACTTCGGCGCACCAATGAGCACGAACCAGACCAGACCATCTCGATTACCGACGGCCCTGCTGTCGCGGCAAGACTTTGTCGGCGGACTGGCGATCATCGCGGTTGCCGTTATTGGTTACTGGCTGGGCCGCGCTCTGCCGGGCGGAACGGATGGAGGTATTGGTCCGGGAACACTGCCGAAGGGCTTGGCAATGCTGCTCGGCCTGCTCGGCTTGTTGCTGCTCGCGGGCGCCCTCTCCCGGGAAGGATCGCGCCTTGAGCGCTGGTCGATCCGTGGGCCGCTTTGTATCCTCGGGGCTCTCGTCGTGTTCGGCCTCGCCGTGCGTCCGCTCGGCTTGGCGGTGGCCGGCCCGCTCGCCATCGCGATCAGCGCTTTTGCCAGTGACGAGGTCCGCTGGGGCGAAACAATCCTGTTCGGCTTACTCATGACCGCGTTCTGCGTCGGCCTGTTCAAGATTGCGCTCGGGCTCCCCATCCCGCTCGCGCCGTGGCTGCTCGGATACTGAGCGCCGACCGTGTTCGAATTCCTCGGCCACCTGTCACTCGGATTTGCGACCGCGCTGTCGCCGATGAACCTGTTACTCGGGTTCATCGGGTGCTTGGTGGGAACGCTTATCGGTGTGCTGCCGGGAGTGGGCCCGATCGCGACCATAGCGATGTTGATGCCACTCACCTTGAAGGTCGATCCCACCGGTGCGCTCATCATGCTCGCCGGCATCTACTACGGCGCCCAGTATGGCGGCTCGACCACGGCGATTCTCGTCAACATCCCTGGCGAGGTCACCGCCGTAGTCACTGCCATCGACGGGCACGAGATGGCGAAGAAAGGCCAGGCTGGTGTTGCGCTCGGCATCGCGGCGATCGGGTCGTTCTTTGCCGGCACGGTTGCGACGCTCATCATCGCGGCCATCGGGGCGCCGCTCACCAAGCTCGCACTGCTATTCGGACCAGCGGAGTATTTTGCATTGATGGTGTTCGGTCTCGGGCTTGCGATCGTGCTCGCGCGCGGCTCGGTGCTGAAGGCCATCATCATGGTCGTCTTCGGATTGCTGCTCGCGATCGTGGGCACGGATCTGGAGACCGGCCAGGACCGGCTGACCCTGGGCATTGCGGAGCTTTCCGACGGCATCGATTTTGCCGTGCTGGCCATGGGCGTGTTCGGCATCGCCGAGATCCTGCGCAATCTCGAGAATCCGGAAGCGCGCAGCGTCGCGATCGCCCAGATTGGCCGGCTACTGCCATCGCTTCAGGATCTGCGTCGGTGTTTCGGACCGATCGTGCGCGCGACGGGCATCGGTTCCCTGCTCGGCATTCTGCCGGGCAACGGCGCCGTCCTCGGCCCGTTCGCCTCCTATGCGCTGGAAAAGAAACTCGCCGACGATCCGTCGCGCTTCGGCAAGGGCGCAATCGAGGGCGTGGCAGGGCCCGAGAGCGCCAACAATGCCGGCGCGCAAACCTCGTTCATTCCGCTGCTCACGCTCGGGATCCCGCCCAACGCCGTGATGGCGCTGATGGTGGGCGCGATGACCATACACGGGCTTATCCCCGGCCCGCAGGTGATGACCAAGTACCCGAGCCTGTTCTGGGGGATGATCGCCTCGATGTGGATCGGCAACCTGTTCCTGCTGATCATCAATCTGCCGCTGATCGGGCTGTGGGTGCGGCTGCTGAAGGTGCCCTATCGCCTGATGTTCACGACGATCCTGCTGTTCTGCGCCATCGGCATCTACTCGATCAACAACAATCCCTACGACGTGTATTTCACCGCGTTCTTCGGCCTGGTCGGGTACGTGCTGATCAAGCTCGGACTGGAGCCCGCGCCGATGCTGCTTGGCTTCGTGCTGGGCAAGCTCATGGAAGAGAAATTGCGCCAGGCGCTGGCCCTGTCCGAGGGCAGCTTCATGACCTTCGTCGAGCGCCCGGTCTCCGCCATCCTTCTCGCGCTCGCGCTTGCCGTCATGGTGATCGCAGTGCTGCCCGCGGTGAACCGGAAGCGGGAGCAGGCGTTCGAAGAATGAACCTTTCAAGACCAACCGCACGTCGAAAGCAACTACAGCCATGAAACGATTCCACATCGCAGTTGCTGCGGCGCTTGCGCTTTCGGCCATGCCCGCGCTCGCCCAGAAGTATCCGAATCGGCCGGTTACCATCATCGTGCCGTTCGCCGCCGGCGGCCCCACGGACATCATCGCCCGCATCGTCGGCGAGTATTACTCGAAGACGCTCGGGCAACAGTTCGTGGTGGAAAATGTCGCCGGCGCTGGCGGCACCACCGGCATCGCGCGCGGTGCGCAATCCAAACCGGACGGCTACACGATCATGATGGGCCACATGGGTACCCACGGCGCCGCGCCCGCCCTTTACCCGAATCTGAAGTACGACCCGGTCAATGATTTCCAGCCGATCGGACTGGTCGCTGGGACGCCGATCCTGATCGTGGCAAGGAAGGATTTCCCGGCCGCCAACCTGAAGGAATTCGTTGCGCGAATGAAGGATCCAAGCGCGAAAGTCAAGCAGGCCCATGCAGGCGTGGGCTCGGTGTCCTTCACCACCTGTACGCTGCTCACCTCGCAGCTTGGGGTCAAGAATATCGTGGCCGCCTACCGCGGCACCGGGCCCGCGCTCAACGATCTGGTCGGCGGCCAAGTCGATTACATGTGCGACCAGATCGTCAATCTGGTCGAGCAGGTCAAGGGCGGCACCATCAAGGCCTACGCCATCGCGACGGCCGATCGCTCGCCAGCGCTCCCAAACGTCCCGACGACCAAGGAGGCCGGGCTGCCCGAATACCAGGTAAGCGCGTGGAACGCATTGTTCGCGCCGAAGGGGGTGCCGCAGGACATCGCGGCGAAGCTCAGCGAGACGCTGGTCCAGGCGCTCGACGACGAAGCGACACGCAAGCGGCTACTCGATCTCGGCAGCGTGATTCCGGACCGGGCCGGGCGTTCTCCGCAGGCGCTCGCCGACCTCGTCAAAAGCGAAATCGCGCGCTGGACGCCGATCCTAAAGACGGCGCTAGGGACGCAATAGGGGGGTTGATGGAAGACACGGTAGCCGGATGGCACACGGAGCACGTCTACTTCAGGCGGCTCCTCGCCCTGCTGCAGAGGCAAGTCGAGGTGTTTCGCACCGGCGAGCGGCCGAACTACGAGCTGATGCTCGACATCATTTGCTATCTGAGGGAGTTCGCGGACCGGTTTCATCACCCGCGGGAGGACATGGCCTTTGCGCGCCTGGCGAAGCGATTGCCGGAGATGACACCGGACCTCGATCGCCTGAGCGAGGAGCACCAGGTGATCGCACAAACCGGCGAGACACTGTTCAAACACCTCAGTGCGATCCTCGCCGGAGCGATCGTTTCGCGCTCAGAGATCGGGGTGGCCGCGGCCACCTATCTCGTGTACTACGGCAACCATATTTCCAAGGAAGAGGAGGACGTCCTCAGCCGCGCGGCACAGGCGCTCACGTCGGACGATTGGGAGGCCGTGAGGGCCGCCGTGCCGGTCGGGCACGATCCCCTCTTCGGAGATTACCCCGAGGAACGCTTCCGGGAATTGCGCCGCCAGATCGCGATGGAGGCGTAGGGACGCGCATCCGCCTTTCTTCGGATCTCCTCAGGGTTTCTTCATCGCCCTGGGCACTTCTCGCTCGATTGCGTTTCGTCAAAGGATTACCTCGTGGGCGGGCCTACCGTAACGGATATTCGATTTCAAGAAATGAGGGGTTGAACATGCAAAGCAGACATCGACTGATTCCGCTCACGATGGCATTGCTGCTTTCGTCGTGTGCTACGCCGCCCACACAAGAACAAACGGGAATGGTGATTGGTGGCGTTCTCGGCGGTGTGCTGGGCTCGCAAGTGGGTGCCGGTCATGGACGAACGGCAGCCACCATTGTTGGAAGCATCGTCGGTGCGACCATCGGCGGCGCAGTAGGAAAATCGATGGACGCGAACGATCGAAGGAACACGGGGTATGCGCTGGAAACAGTACGCTCGGGCGTCCCATCAACCTGGAAGAATCCCGATACCGGAAATCAGTACACGGTCGTCCCCACGCGCACGGTTGAGGCCGCAAAAGGGCCATGCAGGGAGTACACCGTCGATGCCACGGTCGGTGGCAAACATGAGAAGGTCTATGGCACGGCTTGTCGCGAGGCCGATGGCAGTTGGCGGGTCCAGAGCTGAGGTCGAAGCGGCCGTAGCAGACTAGGATCGTGCGGCGATGGCTTCAATCGCCACAAGCGAACCTGTCGTGATCATGATCGCCATGGCGCGACAACGATTGCGTTGAGACGATCGCAGCCGCACCAAGGCATCACATCGGCTCAAAGTCGCGGCTGATTTTCGTGGCCGTGCGTCTTCTCGAAATGCTCCTGACAGCGGATGCACCGTTCTGCGGTCGGACTGGCCGATAAGCGTTCGAGCGGAATCCTGATGCCGCAGTCCTTGCACGTGCCGTACTCGCCACGCTCGATCCGCGCGAGGGTGGCTTCGATCGCACGCAACTCCACCAGATCGCGCCCGACCGCCGCATGATCCACGTCGATCAGTGCGCTTGCCGCCGCTTCGTCGCCGGTATCGGCAACCTCCCCCGTCAGCTTCGCGAACGGCTCGTCTTCATCGCGCCCCGTCACCTCGCGAATCTGTTTCAGCAACTCATCGCGGCGCTGCATCAGCGTGTGTTCGAGTCTTTCCACATCCCTGCGTTCAAAAGCAACCATCACGTCTCCACTATTTGGGCTGAACATGCGTTTCACTTTGGCGCGTTCCGGGTTTTGGCAATTGATTCATATCAATCGTTCGCGAGAGGAACGCATCAATGGCCGCGCCAAGCCCCGGTTCCTCCACCTCAGCAAATTCGTATCGGGCCCGCACGATCGGCATCTTGACGCTGATCAAACGCGCAAGGTCGATCGGTGTGGCGCTCACCACGACATCGGCATTCGATCGCTCGATGGTCTCGCGCAACGCATCGATCTGCGCAGCCGAGTAACCCATCGCGGGGAGCACGCGGTCAATGTGGGGATATTGCTGATAGACCGCCTTGATCGCCGCCGCCGCGATCGGGCGCGGATCGATGATCTCGCGCGCGCCGCCGCGCACGGCCGCGACGAACCCGGCACCATGGGCCATCCCGCCATGCGTCGTCGTGGGCCCGTCTTCGATCACGAGTACATGCCGGCCCCGCACTGCTTCGGGGTCGTCCAACCGCACGGGTGAAGCGCCCCACACCAGGCGCGCGCGTGGATTGGTTGTTCGCGCGGCCCGCGTTACGCGCTGGATGTCGTTGGCCGACGACGCATCCGTCTTCGCGATAATGATGACATCGGCCATGCGCAGGACCGCCTCACCCGGATGATGGGTGGTTTCGTGTCCGGCCCGCAGCGGATCGACCAGCACGAGATGCAGGTCTGGGCGCAGGAAGGGGAAGTCGTTGTTGCCGCCGTCCCAGAGGATCACGTCGACTTCGGTTTGGGCACGCGCGACGATTCGAGCGTAGTCGACGCCTGCGTAGACGATGCTGCCGGCGGCGATATGGGGCTCGTACTCTTCACGCTCCTCGATCGTGCAGCGGCCGGTATCGAGATCCGCCATCGTCGCGAAACGCTGGACCGCCATCGCGTCAAGATCACCATAGGGCATCGGATGGCGAATGACCGCCGCACGCAGACCACGTTCGCGCAATCGCCGTGCGATCCAGCGGGTGGTCTGCGACTTTCCGCATCCGGTTCGCACGGCCGACACGGCGATCACCGGCACTGCGGCCCGCAGCATGGTGGATTGCGGGCCCATGAGGCGGAAGTCGGCGCCGGCCGCGAGAACGCGTGATGCGATGTGCATGACCTCCACATGCGGAACGTCGCTATACGCGAAAACCACCTCATCGACATTGCGCTCACGACATAGTTCCTCGAGCTCCGATTCGTCGACGATTGGAATTCCGTCCGGATAGAGCGAGCCGGCGAGGGAAACCGGATAACGCCGGCCCGCGATGCCCGGGATCTGCGTCGCGGTGAACGCCACGACCTCGACCGCCGGCTGGTCGCGATACACGACATTGAAGTTGTGGAAGTCGCGCCCGGCAGCACCCATGATCACCGTGCGCGTGCGAGGCTTGGTCACGGCGATTCCCCGGCAAGCGTTTGATCGACTTCGGCTTCCGCGGCCAACCAGTCTTCCATCTCGAAGCCGGGGACGAATCCGCGCTGCTGCGAGCGAAAGTACGCCACGCATTCGATCATGTGCTGCCGCTCGGTCGGCGTGGTAACGATGCGGTGGACGGTGGAATCTGCAGCAGGCGCAGTGGCGGGCGTCTCTTTCGCAGCAGACGATTTTTTCCGAACGGGTGTTCGAGCTGCCTTCGTGCGCGCGCGCGAACCGGCCGGTTCCGTGCGTCGTTTAGGTGGTAGATGGCCGCCTGGCGAAACCATAGTCCAATCTCCTTGTAAGAGGTGGCCCCGAATCGTTCGATATCAAAGCGATACCGCGCACGCTACCCCGCCTCCCGTGCCCGTAGATTGAGCATCGTCAAAGCGCGTGTTGTTGATTGCGATCAAAGGACCAACTGTCGCGATTTGTCGAGCTCGACAAGCCGGTGCGGGGGCCGGTCTGTCATCGTCTCCCGCCAACACGGATCGGCGACGAGTGAGGGAATCGCCGCATGGCTTCGGAACGAAGGAATCAACGCCCTGACGCTCGAGGGCGGCCATGATGTCTGGTGCAAGGACCGCCAACCGCTACCTCGATCGCCGCATCCGGATGAACAGCTTGCGCGCTTCTTCCGTCCACAGCACCAGGCTCGCCACGGCCACCATCGGCAGCAGATCGGCCGGCGGGATCGGCACGGTGTGGAAGAGGTCGTTCAGCGGCGGCCAGTACAGCACCGCCCCCTGCAGCACGATGCTCAACGACAGCCCGCCCATCAGCCATCGGTTGCGGAAGATCCTGAATTGCAGCGCCGAGCGCGTGGCCGACTGGCAGTTCAGCACGTTGAACCACTGGCACACCGCCAGCACCGTGAAGGTCTCCGTGCGCACCATCTCGTAGGGGATGCCGCTGGCTTGCCGCCAGACGAACCAGCCGAAGGTCGCCGCCACCGCTATTGGCGTCAGCCACGCGACCCTCCACAGCAGGTCGGGACCCAGCAGACGGTCGTTGCGCGGCACCGGCGGCCGGCGCATCTCGTCGCCGTCGGGAGGGTCCATTACGAGGTTCACGGTCAGGGTGCTTTCGGTGACGATGTTGATCCAAAGGATCTGCACCGCCGCCAGCGGCAGCCGGTAGCCCAGTACCAGGGCGAGCAGCAGCACCAGCACCTCGTCCATCGAGGTGACGAACAGAAACAGGATCACCTTCTTCAGGTTGGCGTAGACCACGCGGCCCTGTTCAACCGCGCCGACGATGGTGGCGAAGTTGTCGTCGGTGATGATGATCTTGGCTGCGCTCTTGGCGACCTCGGTGCCGGTGATGCCCATCGCCACGCCGACATCGGCGCGAGCCAGCGCCGGCGCGTCGTTGACGCCGTCGCCGGTCATGGCCACGACGTCGCCGCGCGACTGCAGCGCCTCGACGATGCGCAGCTTTTGCGCCGGGTGCACGCGCGCGAACACGGCGATGCGGTCCAGGCCTTCTAGCAGCGCGGCCTCGTTCATGCGCTCCAGCTCAGGCCCGTCCACGGCGCGGTCACCATCGCGTGCGATGCCGAGTTCGCGCGCGATGGCTAGGCCAGTGAGCTTGTGGTCGCCGGTGACCATGATCGGCCGGATGCCGGCGGCGCGGCATTCAGCGACGGCCACCTTGACCTCCTCACGCGGCGGGTCGATCTGGCCGAGCAGTCCCAGCAGCGTCGCACGGCCGGCCAGCGCATCGAAGCCGCCGGCGGCCTCGAGCGGGTCGTCGGCCACGGCTGCGACGGCGAGCACGCGCAACGCCCGGCCGGCCATGCCTTCGGCCGCAACGCGGGCCGCCTGTATCGCCGCCGGCCCATCGGCCGCGCACAGCCGCAGCACGGCTTCCGGTGCACCCTTGACGTATACCCGATGTGGTGCAGAGGCATCAACGTGGCGCGTGGCCATCATCTTGCTGTCGGAGTCGAACGGCAGCTCGGCCGTGCGTGGCGATAGCTGCCGCAGGGCCCGGACATCGATGCCGGCCTTCCCTGCGGCGACCAGCAACGCCGCTTCGGTCGGGTCGCCGAGCACGGTCCATTGCGCCATGTCGTCCTGCGGCGGCACCAACTCGGCGTCGTTGCACAGCGCGGCGGCGTGCAGCAGCGCGGTGATGGCGAGGTCCGTGGCGGCTTCGGCGGGATCGACCAATGCACCCCCTTCGCTCAGCGCGCCCTGCGGTGCGTAGCCCACACCCGAGACGTCAATCCGCCTCCCACCTGGCAGCCACAGGGCGCTGACGGTCATCTCGTTGCGCGTCAGCGTGCCGGTCTTGTCGCTGCAGATCACGGT
>JBJXGX010000069.1:0-36091 GCA_046160305.1 Burkholderiales bacterium | reverse complement strand
CGTTGAGTTCGTTGTGCCCGTTGTGTCGTCGTGGTTCAGGCCTAAACGTCTTGAGTAAGTGCCATTCTGGTCTGTCCCCTATTACTTCGTAGCGAGAGTGACCGTTCGCCCTGAGCTCGTCGAAGGGTGAATGCCGGCGAATTCGTGAGCGGAGGACGGCACGCCGTCGACAAGCCGGCGTTACCCTTCGACAGGCTCAGGGCGAACGGGGGCTTGAGGAGAGCAGTATCTATTGCGCTTGGTAGCCCTTTCTCGGCGCGATGATCGATTGTCGGGGAAAACGTGGTCTGTCCCGAATGGCACTTGCGTAAGACCGGAATCGTCCAAATGACGGGCTCAGGCAAACACGACGGCTCGACGAACACGACGGCTCGACGAACACGACGGACGCGACGAACACGACGATGATTCATCCGATAAGATTTCTTGGACGCTTCGTTCGTTCGTCGAGAGCGTTGTGCCCGTCGAGCCGTCGTAGTTGCTCGAGATTCGGATTGGGGCCTTAAGTCAGTGGCATTCTGGTCTGTTCCATATTACTTCTCAGCTCTTGAAGCCCTTCTGCAGGAAATCCCAGACCGGCGCGGCCTGCGCGACGCTTGCCGCTTCTTCGAGGGAAGCCTCGCCGAGCCCTTGACGCTTCAGATCCTGCAGAATCTGATCGTCTTTCAGCATGGAGGGTTTCCGCACCTCGCCGCGCAGCCGCGCGAGGGTGGCATCGCGCGAGCGTTCGGTGATGAGCTTGCGCAGCATGATGAGATGCGAGTCAGTCGCGGAAAGGTTCTCGGGTGTCCAGTAGCGGCATGGTGAAGCAATCCGTGCGTCCTGACCGGAGAAATTGAAACACATCCACCATTTGTAATAGCCGTGCCACCACGCCTTTTGAATGAGCTCAATCGGTGAGAACCAAGGGCGCTTGCGCATGTACAAATAGACCACGCGCGAGAGATTGGCGCTCACCGGAACGGCAAAGCGGTTGAAATAGCCGATGCCGTGATTCACCCTGACCTGACACGGCAGATGCCATGCGCTGCCGCCCATGCTCGGACACCATTCCTCAGTCTCCGAGGTGAGAAGATTATTCTTCGCCATCCGCCACTTGTTGTAGATGACGTACTTGTAGAGAGGCTTGAGGATGGCCCAGGGAATCTTGCGCCAATTGCGTGGCCAATTGTCACCCAACGCCGGATAGTGGAGACTGAAGATCTCTTTCCCTTGGTCATCCTTGTAGTAGTTCTGATTCGCCATCATCGGCACCAACGCGCGATCGTTGACAAGCTTCGAGCGCGGACCGATCGGCGTTGGCGAGCGCCCGCGATTGGACGTGAGATTCATCATCGCGTTGCGGTGCGCCCATTGCGCATTGTGCGAATCGTTTTGATTCTCGATGGCGAGAATCCAGTTGGTCGGCCAGTAGGTGTACGTGCTGAACATCACCGTCTTCGTGGTGTCGAAGAGTTCCGGCGGCACGTCTTCCTCGATGGGTACCGGTTTCTCTGCTCCCATCCAGATGAATACCCAGCCCCGCAGCACCTTGGTTGGATAGGCTTTGATTGGCATTTTCCCGGCCATCTTCGAGTCGGGGCCTTCTCCGAGGAACGCCTTGCACGCCCCGGTCGCATCGAACGTTGCGCCGTGATACGGGCAGGACACCGTCCCTTTGAAAACGCAAAGGCCCTGGGAAAGGCTCGCGCCACGGTGGGGGCAAATATCGCTGACGGCCCCGATCTCGCCGCCTTCGGCGCGAAAGAAGCAGATCTCCTCGCCCAGCATCCGCCAGTACATCGGCTTCCCCTTCGGGACCTGCTTGGCCGCGATTGCGGGGTACCAGTACTCCCGCAGCCCGAGCACCGGGATCAACGTGCGCCGATCGGTCACCCGCTCACTGCCTTGCGGCAAGCCGAGCGCTTCCTCGGACGCAGGTTTGATGACGCCACTCGTTGCTTCGGCCCGCAGCTTTCTTTCAACCGCACGCTCTTCGGAGCGAAAATAGGCACCCATCTATATGTTCCTCACTCTATTCGCTCGCGGTTATTCCAGCGTCTTTGATCACTTTCGCCCACTTTTCAATATCCGATTTGATGATAGCAGCGAGTTCGCTGGGTGAATTGCCAACCGTGTCGAGGCCAAGCTGTGCGAACCTTGCCTGGACGTCCGGTTGCGCAAGCACATTCAAAGCCTCCTGATGCACCTTGCCTACGATCGTTGCGGGCGTACCGGACGGGGCAAAGAGCGCGAACCACGAAACCGCTTCGAACCCCGGAAATCCGGATTCCGCGACCGTGGGAAACTCCGCCATGTTGGGCGAGCGCTTGAGCGATGTCACAGCCAGTCCGCGCAACCTGCCTTCGCGCACGGTGGACAGGATGGCGCCAGCATTCTGCAGCGTGATCGGTACGCGCCCGCCGATGACATCCGTGAACACCGCGCCGCGATAAGGCACATGCGTAATGTCGACACCAGCAAGGAGCTTCAGCAGTTCACCCGCGATATGCTGAGGCGTCGCAGCGCCTGGGGTCGCGTACGAAAATATCCTGGGTTGCGACTTCACGAGCGCGATCAATTCCTGAAGACTCTTCACGGGCAGATCATTGTTGACGGCAAGGATGCTGGGCGCGGTGACCGCAATCGAGATCGGTGCGAAGTCACGTGTCGGATCATAGGGCAGCTTGCTTTGCAAACTGGGCGCGATGGTCATCGCGCCATTGGCCGCGAAGAGCAGCGTGTAACCATCGGGCGGTGCCTTCGCGCCTCGACCGGCGCCGACCGCACCACCGGCCCCAGGTGTGTTCTCCACCGTAACCGGCACGCCCCATGCGTCGCTGAATTTCTGGGCGAGGATCCGTGCCGAAATGTCGGTCGCGCTGCCGGGCGTGAAGCCGACGATGATACGAACGGCCTTGTTCGGGTAGCCGGACGCATCCCCCTGCGCATGCGCGTCTACAGGAAAAAGCGCGAGCACCACGAGAACCGACGCGAACGCCTGGGTAGCGATCAGAGCGCTGCGGAATTTCAAGCTCATCTTTGCACCCTTCCCGGGCGATACGACGATCGATCGTCACTCGACTGTACGGATGGAGGGCCGAGCGGTCAAATTCTACCCTCACGGATGCCGGGCTCTGGTGATTGTCGCGCCGGTCGAATCATGCCAATATGCTTTCGCGGTGTGAGATCGCCACCGCACCACAATGAAAAAGCAACCAAACCCCTCAAGGAGAGGCGCATCATGACCGCTTTCCCTCTGCGTGCCCAACCCGTTTCCCGTCGCCAGTTCCTGCAAGCTGCCGGCTTCGGCCTCGCTGCCTCGCTCGCCCCGCATTTTGTTGCGGCGCAAGCGGCCGACAAGATCCGCGTCGGCGCGATCCTCGATCTCTCCGGACCCTTTCAGCCATTCGGTACGCAGAAGCTGCGGATGCTGCAGTTGGCCATCGAGGAGATCAACAGCGCAGGCGGCCTCCTCGGCAAACAGGTCGAGCTGGTGAGTTACGACGCGCAATCGAACAATCAGCTCTACACGCAATATGCACAGCAGCTTGCCCTGAAAGACAAGGTGACGGTTGTCCATGCCGGATTGCAGAGTTCGTCGCGCGAGGTGATTCGTCCCGTGCTGAAGCGCGCGAACATGCTTTATTTCTACAACACCCCCTACGAGGGCGGCGTTTGCGATCGCAACGCGTTCCTCACGGGCACGACACCCGAGCAGCTGCTGAAGAACATGTTGCCCTACATGGTCAAGCGCTTCGGCAAGCGGATGTACATCCTCGCGGCCGACTACAACTTCGGCCAGCTCTCCGAGAAGTGGACACGCAAGCTCGCAAAGGACATCGGCGCTGAAGTCGTCGCCTCGGAGTTTTTTCCGCTCGATGTCAATCAGTTCGGCGCGACGATCAGCAAGATCCAATCCGCAAAGCCGGACTTCATCGTCAACACGTTCGTCGGTCCGGCCCATGCATCGTTCTACGGTCAATGGGCGGCGTCCGGCATGAAAGGGCAGATCCCGATCTGCTCGCAGACCTTCGGCGAGGGGGGCGAAACCGTGCGCATGCCGCAGGACATCACCGAAGGCATCGTGGTCTGCTATAGCTACCTCGACGAGATCGACTCGCCGGCGAACAAAGCGTTCATCGACAAGTTCAAGGCAAAGCATCCCGATTACGGCTATGTCGGTGATCTCGCGATGGCCGAGATGCTCGGGATGCGGATGTGGGCCGAAGGCGTCAAGAAGGCGGGCTCGATCAATCGCGACGCCGTCACCAAGGCGCTCGAGGCCGGCCTGTCGATCGAGACACCGGCGGGCAAGGTCACGCTCGATCCGCAAACGCATCATTGCATCTTCAACATGTACCTCGCGGAGTGCAAGGCCGGGCGCTTCAACATCCTGCAGCGCTTCGAGCAGGTTCGCCCGACCAACCAGGACGGCGTCTGCGATCTGATCAAGCGACCCGCGACGAATCAGCAGTTCGAGCCGAAGATCTGACACGGCGCTGCACAAAGGGTAGAGGGATCGCGACGCCGTGGACTTCGCGGCAATCATCCTCATTCAGGTGCTGTATGCGATCGCCAGCCTCGCGCTGATCAGTCTCGGGCTGGCCGTCATATACGGCATGATGCGCGTGATCAACTTCGCGCATGGCGAGTTCCTGATGCTGGGCGGTTATGCCGTCGTGCTGCCCGTGCAGGCCGGCGTCAACCTCTGGGTCGCGATGCTGGTGATTGCCCCGCTCACGGTGGGCCTCTTCGGTGTCATCGTCGAACGGCTGATCATCCGGCCACTTTACGGTCGGATGATCGATACCGTGCTTGCGACATGGGGTCTGTCGCTCTTCGTGATCGGCTTCGCCACGACGGTGATCGGGTACTACCAACGTGGCGCCACCCCGCCCTTCGGATCGATCCGAATCGGCGCGTATCAGGAGGGGCTCTATACCTTCTTCGTCATCGGCATCACGATCGTCATCATGGCGGCGGTGTACCTCTTCCTGCGCCATACGCGCTTCGGGTTGATCGCGCTTGGCACGATGCAAAACGCGAAGATGGCCGCGGCGCTTGGCGTCAATACCAGTCGCGTCTACATGGCCACGTTCGGATTGGGCGCCGCGCTGTCCGGGCTTGCTGGGGCCATCCTCGCACCGATTGCCGGCGTCGTGCCGACACAAGGCATTACCTATATCGCGAAAGCGTTTATCACCGTGATCGGTGGCGGTGCGACCGTGCTCGCGGGCACCGGTTCGGCATCGGCCCTCTTCGGCGCGGTGAGCCAGCTCGTTACCTTCGTCTCGACGTCGATTCTCGGTGAGGTCGCGCTGCTTGTTGCAGCCATCGTGCTCCTGCGTCTACTGCCAGAAGGCATTACCGGGCGCTTCTTCCGGAGAGGACTTTGAGGATCGGTTGGAGCACGATCAGTCTCGCGGGCATTGCCCTCGTCGGCCTCGGTTTCATTTTTGGGCTCCCCGGCCGGGTTGAAACGTTCACCTTGGTCAACATCACGATCTACGCAATCTTCGCCACATTGGCGCTCAGCCTTGCGCTGGTATGGGGCTTCGGCGGCATCCTTTCCTTCGGGCAGTCGACATTCTTCGGACTGGGCGGCTATGCCTACGCGATCGCGGTCGTCAATATCGGCGAGAGCACGTTGCCGATCGCGCTCGGCATTCTGGTACCGATCGTATTCGCGGCAATCCTCGGTTACTTCATGTTCTGGGGGCGGATCAGCGATGTCTATCTCGCGGTGATTACGCTGGTCGTGTCCCTCATCCTGTACCACCTGGTCAACTCCACCTCGGGGTCCGAATACCGCATCGGTGCCGCGCCGATCGGCGGTCACAACGGCATTCCAGGGTTGCCGCCGATCAATATTCCGGGCGACGCTTCGCAACAAATCGATTTCGACGGGATGTACCAGCTTGCGCTCGGGCTCCTGCTCGTTACGTACCTCGCGCTGCGGGTGTTGCTCGCGAGCCACTTCGGCCGTGTTGTCGTCGCGATCCGCGAGAACGAGACGCGGGCCGCGTTGCTGGGATATGACACGCGGCGCTACAAGCTCGCGGTGTTCATGATCGGCGCGGGCATCGCAGGAATCGCCGGCGTGCTGTTCGCGAACTGGGGTTCGTTCATCGGGCCGAACGTGTTCTCGATCGTGTTCGCTTCGCAGATCATCATGTGGGTCCTGGTTGGCGGGCTCGGCACGCTGGGTGGCGCGATTCTCGGCGCCGTCATCGTCCAATATCTCACGACGTGGATCGGTGAATCCAAGATCGCGGATTCGAACCTGGTCCTAGGCTTCGTGTTCATCGTCTTCGTCCTGATGGTCCCCAAGGGTCTCCAACCGATGCTCGCCGATCTCCTCGAGAAGCTTTCGCTGCGACGGAAACGCGCGGAATGAGCACGCGCCCGCCGATTCTCGAAACGCATGCGCTGTCCAGATCGTTCGGCGGCGTAGTCGCGGTAGACAACGTTGATTTTCAGGTGGCGGAAGGCGAGCTTCGTTGTCTGATCGGGCCGAATGGCGCAGGCAAGAGCACGTTCTTCAAGATGCTTTGCGGGCAACTGAAGCCCAGTGCCGGGCGCGTGACCTTGCGGGGCGTCGATATCACGAGCGCCGAACCGCACGAAATCGCGCGGCGCGGCGTGGGCATCAAGACCCAGGTGCCGAATCTGTTCGAAGGATTGAGCGTCCGCGAGCATCTGTGGCTTGCGGCCCGCCGGCGCGCGGCTGAGCGCGATGCCACGCGGATCGTCGATGAAATGCTTACCCGCATTCGGATGGGACCACGCGCCTCGCACCGCGTCGGCGAGCTCGCGCACGGCGAGCGGCAATGGGTCGAACTCGGTGTCGTGCTCGCGGGTGACCCGCAACTTGTGCTGCTCGACGAGCCGACCGCCGGCATGACCCAGGAAGAGGTGGCCGCGACGGCCGAACTGCTGCGCACCTTGCGGGGCGAGCGCGCCTTGATCGTCGTCGAACACGACATGCACTTTGTGAAGATGATCGCGGAGAGGGTGACGGTTCTCCACCAAGGGCGAGTGCTCATGAACGCGCATGTCGGCGATGTCATGCGCGACGCGAGCGTCCGCGACATCTACCTTGGCAAGCACACGAGCGCGGCGCTTGCTGCGAGCCCATGACACCTTCCGCCGCGACGCCGATCCTCGAAGTCGACCGCTTGCGCGCGGGCTATGGACGCATTCCGATTTTGAATGGCGTGAGCTTTAAGTTAGCGGCGGGACAGGTCATCGGCGTACTTGGCCACAACGGGATGGGAAAGACGACGTTGATGCGCACGTTGATCGGCCATATCGGCGCAACCGACGGTTCGATCCGACTAGACGGGCATGACATCGCGCGGGAGCCGACCCATGTCCGAGTGCGGCGCGGGCTTGGCTATATTCCACAAGGGCGCGAAATCTTTCCGCAGCTCTCGGTCCTGGATAATCTTCGGATTGGCGCAATCGGGCGCACCGAAAAAGACCATGTGGTGATCGCGGCCGTGCTCGAGGACTTTCCGGCCTTGAAGCGGCTCCTCGGTCGCGTGGGCGGGACGCTCTCCGGCGGCGAGCAGCAGATCCTTGCGATCGCGCGATGCCTCTGCGGCGGGCCGCGGGTGGTCTTGCTCGATGAGCCGACTGAAGGGATTCAGCCGTCGATCGTCGAGAGCATCACGGAGATTCTTCTCCACTTGAAAACAGCACGCGGGCTCACGATGGTGTTGGTCGAACAGAATCTGGAGTTCGTGACGGCGCTGTCGGATCGCGTGCTGGTGCTGCAACGAGGCGTCGTCGTTCAGGAGCTCGACGCCAAGCGTCTAGGAGAGGCAGAAATCGTCAACCAGATCGTCGGCATCGACCGCTAGCGCGGCGGCCGACCAACCAAGGAGAACACGCCATGACTTTCAAGATGCCGTCCCCATCGCAGTTCAAGGAAATCGGCGAGAGCCTCGGCATGGAGATGACCGATTCCGACATTGAATCGATGCGCGGCTATTTCGGGCCGTTTATCGATGCGTATCGCACGATCGGCGAGCTTCCGGATTGCATACCCCCGGTGAAGTATCCGCGCACGCCCGGCTATCGACCCGAGGGCGACGAGAACAAGTGGGGCGCGTGGCTCGTAAAGATCCACCTCAAGGGGGCGAAATCAGGACCGCTCGCCGGCAAGAAGGTCGCCGTCAAGGACACGTACTGCATTGCAGGCGTGCCGCTAACGAATGGCTCGACGGTGCTGGAGGGACATCTCCCGCAGATGGACGCAACGGTCGTGACCCGGCTGCTCGACGCAGGTGCCGAGATCGTCGGCAAGTCGGTGTGCGAGTATTTCTCGTTTTCAGGTGGCGCTGCGACCAGCGCCACCGGGCCCGTATCCAATCCACGCGCACCTGGGCACACGCCGGGCGGTTCGTCGACCGGCTCGGGCGCGTTGGTGGCACTCGGCGAAGTCGACATGGCCACCGGTGGTGATCAAGCCGGTTCCATCCGAATTCCAGCCTCGTGCTCAGGCGTCGTCGGCATCAAACCGACATTCGGCCTCGTCCCCTATACCGGGATCATGGGCATGGAGGCGACGATCGATCACGCCGGGCCGCTCACTGCAACCGTCGCCGACAACGCGCTCTTCCTCGAAACGATGGCGGGTGAAGATGGTCTCGATGGTCGCCAGCGCAATGTGAAGGTGGACAAGTACACCGCTGCGATCGGCAAGTCGGCGAAAGGCATGAAGATCGCACTCGTGAAGGAGGGATTCGGCCAGTGGGACTCGCACCCCGATGTCGATGCAGGCGTACGCGCTGCCGCGAAAGAGTTCGAGAAGCTCGGTGCGATCGTGACGGAAGTCGATCTCCCATGGCATCTGCATGGCTTGGCGATCTGGGCCGCGATCACGCTCGAGGGTTCCTATCACACTGCGGTGCATGGCGGTCTCATGGGACGCAACGTCCATGGTGCCTATCCCATTTCGCTCGCTGCATTTGCAGCGGGAATGAAAGTGCGCGCCAACGAGCTTCCGGCCACCGTCAGGACCGGCATGATTCTTGGTGCGTACGCCAGCAACTACTACCACGGCCTCTACTACTTCAAGGCACAGAATATGCGCCGCCGTCTGCAGGCCGAGTACGACAAGGTGCTCGCGACCAATGATCTCCTGCTGATGCCTTCGACCCGCATGATGGCCTCGAAGACGCCGCCACGGGATGCGCCGTACGAGGCGCTGATGCAGCACAGCTGGGAGATGATCGCCAACACGTGCCCGTTCAACGTGACAGGCCATCCGTCGATCTCGATACCTTGCGGGTTGGGAGAGGGGGACAAGCCGATCGGTTTGATGCTCACCGGCAAGCATTGGCAGGAATCGACGGTGTACCGCGCGGCGGACGCCTTCGAGCGTGGCACCGATTGGCAGAAGATGGGGCCCGCGAAGAAGCGCAAGCGCTAGTTCGCAATCGCCGGCGCGCGTCGTGCGGCGTGCGGCGTGCGTCGTTCCATCGCCGTTCCGCTGGTTGCGTTGAGGTCGACCTGCGCGCTCCGCTGATAAACCCGCACCGATTCCTTCCGACCAGACTCTGGAGTTCACATGACCACTCGCTTCGCACTCGGTACCTATGCACGACAGGGCGGCGGCGCCTTCGTCGGACTCGTTCTCGGCCCGCTCGTCATCGATGTCGCGATTGCGCATGCCGCGTATCGTGGTTCATCGGGCAAAGGGCCCGGCCCGCTTTCGGAAACCACTACGCTTCTTGGCATCCTCGAGGATTGGGAGCGCAATTTCGACGTACTACAAGCGATCGCCGAATTCGTGTCCAATGAAGGCCCGGCGAGCACCGTGTTCCGCGGTGGCATGTTCGATGTTGCGGCGCTGCGGCCGCTACCGCCTGTGCTGAGGCCCTCGAAGATCCTCAATTGCGCGGCGAACTACAGCGCGCATCTTGCCGAGATGCGCCAGTACACGTTGCATGGCGGCAATGTCGATCCGGCCAAGGTCTACAAGGGCGAGAAGGAAAATGCCGAACCCTATTTCTTCCTGAAAGCGCCCAGCACCTTGAGCGGCGCGCACGACGATATTGTGTTGCCGGCGCTCGACTACCAGATCGACTGGGAAGCGGAGCTTGGCGTGGTCATCGGCACGCGCGGTCGCAATATCAGCGCTGCGCGTTCGCTTGACTACGTGGCAGGCTACACGGTGTTCAACGACGTCTCATGCCGCAACCGGTTGTGGCGTGATGACCGGCCGAATATTCGCACCGACTGGCTCTCGTCGAAATCGTTCGATACCTTCGGGCCGTGCGGTCCGGTGCTCGTGCCGCGCGCATTCATTCCCGATCATGCGGTACTTCGCATTCAACTCCGTGTGAACGGCCAGACGATGCAGGATGGCGTTCCGGGCGACATGATCTACTCGACCCAAGAGCAGATCGAGTACATCTCGAAGACGATGACCGTGGAACCGGGTGACCTGTTCGCGACTGGCACGCTCGGTGGCGTAGGCCAGGGGCGGGGCATATTCCTCAAGCCAAACGACATCGTCGAGACCGAGATCCAGGACATCGGCATGCTGCGCAATCGCGTGGTCGGGCCCGCGCAGCAGCGGTGACCGAACCCTTCGACATCGCACGCGACCATCGCTTCGCCGCGACGCGATGGTTCGAAGACTTCAAGGTCGGCGAGAAGTTCTGGATTCCATCGCGCACGCAGACCGATGCCTTGTTCGCCGCATTCCAACTCGCATCGGGTGACAACGACCCGATCCACTACGACGCCGAGTACTGCAAACGACGCGGGCATCCCGGGATGCTCGCGCACGGCCTGCAGGTGATGATCCAGACGGCCGCGGGAGCCGGCGTATTCCCGCACCTGGTGAGCGATTCGCTCGTCGCGATGCTGGAGTGCTCGGCGAAGTTCGTCGGCGCCGTCTACGCCGGCGATACGCTGTATCCCATGCTCGAAATCACGGAGCTCACCCCCCAGAATTCCACCGGCGTGATCGCGATGCGCGCGACGGTGCACAACCAATGAAGCGAGCTGGTGCTCGAAGGAATGCATCGCTATTTGATCCGGAAGCGGCCGGTCGAGCGATAGGCGGTCGCCGTCGCCCGGATGCAGGCTCAGGAGCTCATTAACGGCATGCGAGGAACCCGGACCGGTGGCTTGGTGTATTCCACGGATGGTGGCCGTATGTGCTCTGCATGCCGCCAACCGATCGCCATATGCATCTGCAATGCGAGGTCGGCGAATCTTGGCACGAGAGACGGAATCGTGCGCGTCAGCCGCGAGACCAAGGGACGCGGCGGCAAGTCCGTCACGGTCATCCGTGGCGTGCCGCTCGAATCCGCCGGACTGGAACGCCTCGGCAAGCAACTCAGGACATCCTGTGGCGCTGGGGGAACGGTGAAAGACGGTGTGATCGAGGTGCAAGGCGATCATGTCGAGCGCGTAATCGACCTGCTTCGCCCACACGGCTGGGGTGTTAACCGTGCGGGTGGATGAAGGTTTCCGGGCGTGGCGAACTCGCGCAAGCCCCTAGAGGAGCGCCAGATGAGGCAACGCATGTCGCCCACGCGGATTTCAAAGTAACCGGGTCAGGTCTCGCGTTTTGCCTCTTATCCCGCGGAGAACGCGGTTGTTTGGTTCCTGCAATGCTCCGCTCGTGATGACTTTCATTGTCATACATTATCGGAAAATAACGGGCGTGGATCTCAAGGCCGACCTTGGTCCTTGCATTGGGTCCGACGCATTCATAGCAAAATGCAAGGCCTGACCCACGGTCTGCGCATCAATCACTTAGCTCGCCGCTTAGCGCGAACATGGCAGAATTCGAGGGCGAGTGGGTGAAGACGAATTTGTCTTACTGCACCTTGATCTTCGCCTGCTCCACGATCCGTGCGATCTGCGCTGCCGCAGCCTTGATTGCAGCATCGAGTGCCTCTGGCGTAGAGCCGGTGGGCTCCACACCCATCGTGTAGAACCGCTCGCGCACGTCTGGCGTGCCGAGGATCCGATTCACCTCGGCGTTCAGCTTTGCAATAACGGGCTGAGGTGTTTTCGCGGGGACATGCATGACTACGCGGACGGCCGCATCGAACCCCTGGATACCGTTCTCGGCCAAGGTCGGCCAGTCCGGTTCCAGGAAAGTGCGCTTGTCGGTCATGACGGCGAGCACTCGCATCGAACCGGCTTTGACGAACGAGCGCGCCGAGCTCACCGAGGTCACACCGAATGCAACATCGCCATTGACGATCGCGGTGGCGGAATCCAACGCCCCTTTGAACGGCACGTGCAGCACCTTGATTCCGGTTGCAGCCGCCAACCATTCACCGGAAATGTGGTTGAGCGATGCGATACTTGTCGCCGACCATGCGAGTGCGCCGGGTTTCGCTTTTGCTGCCTCGATGAGATCCTTCACCGTGGCGTAAGGTGCCTTTGACCCGGTTGCGAGCACCAATGGTGCCGCGGCAATCGATACCACCGGCGCGAAACTGCGGACCGGGTCATAGGGCATCGACGGAAATACTGCGGGATTGATGGTGAATTCGTTGAACGAGGCGACCAGTAGCGTGTACCCATCGGGAGCGGCTCTCGCGACTGCCTCCGCACCAATCATGCCACCCGCTCCAGGGCGATTGTCGACGACGAATTGTTGACCGAGCACCTCGGCGAGCTTTTGGCCAACGAGGCGTGCCGCGATGTCGGCGGGGCCGCCGGCCGCGTAAGGGACGATCATGCGTACCGGTTTCGACGGATAGTCCTGGGCATGGCTGCCCATGCAAACGGACAGACCAAGGAGAACAACCAGGATGCGAAGGCCACTCATCGTGTAGATTTCCAATTGGTGATGCGGCGGAAGCACGGCGCGAAGTCGTACAATCTTAGCTTTGTTGGAGGGGAATAGCGATGGTAGTCGGCGTTCGCATGATGATCGTCGTATTTGTCGTGTTCGTCGCGAATGCCGCGAGCACCGGCGCACAAACGTTCCCCAACAAAGCGATCCGTTTGGTTGTACCGAACGCTGCCGGCGGCGGCCTCGATATCGTCGGGCGAATGCTCGCCGCGAAGATGAGCGAAAGTCTGGGCCAGCCCGTCGTGGTCGACAACAAGCCGGGCGCCAGCACCATCATCGGCACCGATCTGGTCGCCAAGGCACCGGCCGACGGCCACACGATCGGCCTTGTCACCGACTCGCATTCGATCAATCCGAACTTCGTCGCCAAGCTGCCGTTCGATTCGATGCGCGACTTCGAGCCGGTCACGCAACTGGTCGATGGCTACTATGTCCTGGTCGCGCACCCAGGTGTAGGCGTCAAGACCGTCGCGCAGCTTATCGCCGCAGCCAAGTTGCAAGGCGGCAAGTTCAGTTATGCATCGGCTGGCCTTGGGTCGCCGCATCACCTTACGATGGAGTGGCTGCGTACGCTGGCCGGTATCGAGATGAATCACGTACCCTACAAGGGCGTTGCCCCAGCGGTGGCCGATGTCATGTCCGGGCATGTGAACGCGCTGTTCTCCGGCCCGCCCACCGCGCTTCCCCATGTCGCGACCGGCAAGCTGATCGGCGTGGCGGTGACCAGCCCCAAGCGACTGTCCTATGCGCCAAACATACCGACCGTGGCTGAATCCGGATTCCCGGAGTTCATCGCATCGTTCTGGTATGGATTGCTCGCACCCCCGGGAACACCGAAGGACGTGGTGTCGCGTTTGAACCGCGAAGTGCTGCGCGTGCTTGCCCTCCCGGATGTGCGCGAACGATTGGAAGTGCTCGGATTGGAAGCTGTGCAGTCGATGACGCCAGACCAATTCGCGAGCTTCCTCAAACAAGATGCCGCGAAATACGCGAAGATCATCAAGACGAGCGGCGCTAAGGCGGAGTAGCGGATGCGCGTATCGCATTGGCTGCTTCGCGTACCGCGCGGAACATGTTGATGTAGCCGGTACAGCGGCATAGATTACCGCTGAGTGCTTGCCGGATCTGATCGTCGGTCGGATCGGTCGTGCGCTCCAGGAATTCCGTCAGCACCATCAGATAGCCAGGTGTGCAGTAACCGCATTGCAGTGCATGGCAGCGATGGAAAGCCTCCTGCAGGGCGGTGAGCGGACCGTCTCCCGCCAAGCCTTCGACGGTCACGATGGAGGCGCCGTCGGCCTGCACCGCGAAGGTGAGGCAACTGCGCGCGGTGCGGCCGTTCAATCGCACGGTGCAGGCGCCGCACACCCCGTGCTCGCAGCCGATGTGCGTACCTTTCAAACCCAGGTCATGGCGCAGAAAATCGGCCAGCAATCGTCGTGCATCAACTTCGCCCGACCGGGCGCGGCCGTTCACCTCGATCGAGATGGAGTGCTTATCGACGGGCATTTCTTATAAGCGTGCGAATCGCCATTGCCGTGAGGGGCAACGATGTGACGTTAATGCCCAGCGTTGACAGCGCGTCGGCAATTGCATTGGTGAGCGCGGGCACACCGGCGATGATGCCGCTCTCGCCGATGCCCTTGAAGACCTGCCCGCCGATTTCGGTGTGCATCGCTTCAATCGTCATCGGCAACACGTCGATGGCACGGGGCAACTGGTAGTCCATGAGGCTCGACACAAGCGGCTGCCCTGCCTCGTCGAAGTGAATCGACTCCATCAACACCTCGCCAAGCGCCTGCGCGGTCGCACCATGGATCTGCCCGTCGACCAATGCCGGATTGATCATGCGCCCGCAATCATGAATCACGACATACCGGTCCACCCGCACATTCCCCGTTCGGGTGTCGATAGAGACGGCTGCGACATGCACCGCGCTGCCGATTACGGCACTCGGCGTGTCGTGATAGTTCGTCGCTTCGAGCCCATAGTGTTCGCCAGCCGGCAATTGATTCTTGCCCGATGAATAGGCGACCGACGCAATGTCCCGAACGCTCACTTGCATTTTTGGTACGCCAATTACGCGGGCGTAGCCGTCACGGAGCTCAATGTCGCCAGGATCGCATTCGAGAACGCTCGCGGCGATCCGAGCCATTTTGTCGCGAACGCTATTGGATGCGTGGTTGAGCGCGTTGCCGGCCAGGACGATGCCACGACTGCCGAACGTGCCGGTGCCGAACGGTGTGCGCGCGGTATCACCCTCGATGATGCGGATGTCCGCAACGGGCACGCCCAACCGGTCGGAGACGATCTGCGCGAATGCAGTCGCATGGCCTTGACCTTGTGCGGCCTGGCTGATGCATGCGGTCACGCTGCCGTCGGTTTCCATCTTGACCGATGCGCTTTCGAAACCCGGGACGCGATACAACCCCCGCGCCTTGTATCGCGCGGCACCCATGCCGGTCTGCTCGGTCACCACCGCAACCGCGACCCCATGCACTCGATCCGGCGCGTTGGGGCGCTTCCTCACCGCGGGATAGTCGGCGAGGTCGAGCGCCCGCTCGAGAGCGGGGGCAAAACAGCCTTCCGGATAATCCTGCCCAAGCACGTTGCGGTAGGGAAATTCGTGGACCAAATTGCGTCTACGCACCTCGGCCGGATCCAACCCAAGGTATCGCGCGATCCGATCGAGCATGCCTTCCATGGCGAGGCACGCGAGCGGTGCCGATACGCCACGGTACGCTCCCGTCGGACAAGTATGCGTGACTACCGCGCGCGTCCGGTACCGAAAATTGCGCAACTGATAGGGCCCCGGCATGTTGCGTGGGCCGCCGTTCGCCTCCAGGCTGGAACCAAACGGCAACGATGCGTACGCGCCGATGTTGACGAGAATGTCGGTCGATACGCTGATCAGCCTGCCATCGCGATCGAATCCGACATCCATATCGTAACGGTGGTCGCGCGCCTGATTGCTGGTGAGAAAGTCGTCAAAACGATCCTGCACCCATTTCACCGGTACGCGCAGTCGCATCGCGGCTGCCGCGACCAGCAGCTCTTCGGGATAGACCGCCGCCTTCATCCCGAATCCTCCGCCCACTTCGGGCACGATGACCCGAATATCGGACTCACGCAGCCCGAGATGCTCGGCGAGGCAACTCATGACCATGTGCGGCACCTGGCTCGAGGTCCACATCGTCAGAAGGCCGGTCGGCGCATCGAAGCGGGCGATGCATCCGCGCGGCTCCATCGACACCGCTGCAATCCGACTCGCTGTGAAGCACTCGCGCAGACGCAACGGCGCTTGCACGCGATCGAAATTCTCGGAAGCAAACCGACCCTCGAAAACAACGTTGTCGATGATCGATGCATGGACCCGCGGCGCTCCCGGCGCAATCGCCGCGCTCGTCTCGATAACTGCCGCGCACGACTCCAGATCGAGCTCGATCGCCTCCGCGGCATCAACCGCAGCGTACGGGTCGGTCGCCACGATCATGGCCAGCAAATCTCCCACGAAGCGCACCCGGTCGGCGGCGAGGACCGGGCGTACCGTCATGTTGAATCCGGGCGCTTCGAAGTCGGCAACGATCGGCTTGATCACTCCCGCAAAATCGGGTGCGCTGTATGCAGCCACCACGGATGCCATCGATCGCGCACCCGCCGTGTTGACCGATCGCACCAACGCGTGGGCGTAAGGGCTTCGCACGAATGCGACATGAGACGTGCCGGGGCCGGTCTCGATGTCATCGAGGAACGACGCCGCCCCCCGCAATAATCGATCGTCTTCAGTCCGAAGCATTGAATCGCCGATCCGCGCGCTCATGCATTCCCCCGCAACAGCGCTTTCGCGACGTCATGCACAAGCACACCAACGAGATCCTCGGGAGCGTCATTGATGTGCCGCGCGCGTTCGGCCAGATCACGCTCGTACGCCCGCAAGAGATCGTCGTCACCGGCCATCAGCGCGGCTTCGACGCGCGGCAATCGGACCGGTTTCGAATCAATTCCGGAGGCGGCGATCCTCACATTCCGGAGGCGATCGTTGGCATCGGCCTCCGCATGGCCGCAAACGATCGCGAGCGCCGATCCACCCGCATGGTTTCCGGCTTCCAGGAACGCATACCGGCTGCTCGGCCGGCGGCATGGGAACACCACCTCGCGGACCAGTTCGCCGGCGCGAATACTTGTGGTCAAGGCCGCGACGAAGAACTCACTCGCGGCGACAGTGCGCTGTCCTGCGGCACTCTCCAAGACAATCGCCGCATCCAGCGCCACCGCGACGCACGGCAGCTCGGCGAGCGGATAGGCGTGCGCAATGCTGCCGCCGATTGTGCCTCGATTACGGACCGTATCCGGTCCCGTGTGCGACAGTGCTTGACCGAGAATCGGCAGGTGCCCGGTAACCAGGCCGCTCATCTGCGCATCCCACTGGCGAGTCATTGCGCCGATCCGCAGACAATCACCATCGCGTTGAATGCCGACGAGGTTGTCGCAACCGCCAAGATCGATCAACACGCTCGGCCGTGCGATGCGAAAGTTCATCATCGGAACGAGGCTCTGACCGCCGGCGAGAAAGCGCGCGTCGTCGCCTGCCTCGCTCATGTGCTCGATCGCCTCGGCACTGGTCCGGGCGCGATGGTACTTGAATGCAGCGGGCTTCAATGACTCGCGCGCGGTTGGCCAAGCGGCACGGCAAACGCGTCGTAGCCGTACACCCAGCTATGGTCCATGCTGGTCTTTGTCCACTCGTTCTGATGCGACTCGCGCTGGATGCGCGCAGTCCGCTCGGCGCGCGTTGACTCGTACAGCCGAAAGGCATCTTCGAGTCGGCCGTCACCAGCGGCTTGCAGGCAACGCGCGAGCACGACGGCGTCTTCGAGAGCCATACCCGCGCCTTGGCCCATGTGGGGGGTGGTCGGGTGGCAAGCATCGCCGAGCAGTACCACCGGACCCTTGCTCCATGGCGAAAACGGCCTTCGCTCCAGCATCGGCCATTTGCTCACGACGGTCGCCGCTTCCATGACGCGGAGAACTTCACGATGAAAACCAGGGTGCGCCGCACGCATCGCTTCGGGGTCGCCCGGGCAAGGTGAAAAATCTTCTCCGTCCCAGCGCTCTGGCGTGCCCGTGATCAGGTATACCTCGTCGCGCCGCTCGCTCAGGTAGTAGATCAATACGTAGCGATCCGGCGCCCACCACTTCGTGTTGTCGGCAAGGTCGAGATCAGGCACACGTGAGATCGGGAAAATCGAACGATACGCAACCAGGCCGTGATAGTCCGGGGCGCGTGCACCGAATAGGATTTCGCGGACGCGTGAATGAACGCCATCGGCACCCACGACGATGTCGGCTTCGGCCGTGAGGCCGTCGGCAAATGCGAGACGTGTTGTTTCGCCGCGGGTCTCGAGACCGACCAACCTTTTGCCGAATTGGATTGAGCCGGGCTTCGTCCCTGAGATCAGCGCTTCGGCCAGATCGCCGCGATGGAATGCAAAGAACGGTCCGTCATACCGCTTGGTCAATTCCGGGATCGGAATAGTGAACAGCACTTTCCCTGTGTCCCACTCGCGGCTGAACTTCAACTTCGGCTGCACGCCGATCCGCCTCATTGTCTCCTCGAGTCCGATCGCCCGAAAGATCCGCGTGGAATTGGGTGCGAGATTGATGCCGGCGCCCACTCGCGCGAGGGCGCTCGCCTGCTCATAGACTCTGCATTCATAGCCGGCCTGCTGGAGGAGAATCGCAAGAGTCGCTCCGCCGATACCGGCGCCCACGACTGCGACGCGAGGCTTGCCGGATCTCATATGCGCTGCGCTTCCGGAATGACTCGACCCTTGGTTGTCATCGGCACACCGTCGATCGAGAACGAGCAATGCCGCATCGGAATATCGAGATGACATTGTGTCTGCCGCTCACCACCCGGGCCGGTCGAAAACAGGAAGTTGCCGGCGAAGGCGCGCGCTTCCATCGCGATGGTGGGATGCTTGTCGGTGAGTCCCAGGGCGGACCAGCGTGCCTTCGGCTGCAGACCCCAGCCCAGGTGCGAGACCGCAAATGCGTCGGGTTGGTCGAAGTCCTCCATGTACTGCCGCATGAACTCCGCATCGAACCCGCCTTCGATCGACTTGATATAGCCCTCCTTGATGGTGAGCTTGATTGGAGACTGTATGTAGCTCTTGAAGGGCAGGATGATGTCACCGGGCATCAGCATCACGGTGCCCTCGGCGGTGCGATCGTTGGTCTGGCGCGCCACAAAGCCGCTCGGCCAATGGTCCCAGCGGCCGGGCTCATCGACGAACCCGTACTCAGCGGTGATCGGATACTTGCCGATTTGGGCGCGTAAGTCGGTTCCTGCTTCCGAATTGATGCGAATCTCTTTACCCGCGAGATAGGTGTCGCGGGCGGCGATCACCCGGCGCCGATCATCCAGACTTGGCATGACCCGCGCGAGCACCTCGGGCGCGTCGTACACCAGCAGCATGCGGCTTCCGGAGCGCAATACCTCGCGTTGCCCCGGCGTGAAAAGCAGGAACACAAGATCGATGATCAGATCGGCTTCCTTCATCGCAGCGAGTGCCATCGCGTTGTTGTCGATCGGCGATTTGCCGGTCACCGCCGTTGGGTCGGTACCCGATTCGTGGTCATCCCAAGCCGGCGGGATGTCCATGCGGAGGACGGTTGCGCCAAGCTCCATCGATGCGCGGGTCGCGGCATCGATCAACTGCGGATTTGAATTGACCGAGGTCAGGACAAGTACGCTCTCACCAGCGGTAAGCTTGGAGAGTGTCAAAACGTCGCGCCACATGGCGCAGAGTTTGGTCGGGCTGACCGGCATGGCAGGCTCCGCAAAAGAGTTAGCAATCGCGAAAACGATAGCACGGTTCCCGCGCAGCGCCTCTGCCCGGCGTGAAGACCGAGGGCTGGTTCGCACCCAGCACCCTCAGACTACCCCCCGAAAACGACCCGTTTGACGACGACTTGCGAATTCAATCCCACTACGAAGTCTGCACGGCCGACTCATGCCACGGCGTGAGGACACGTCGCAATAGACCGATCATCGCGTAGAGCACGAAGCCGATCAGCGTGAGCAGGATGATGACCGCGAACATCATGCCCACCTTGAAATCGTTGAGCGATGCGACCGCGAGATGGCCAAGGCCGGTGCTGCCGCCCAGGTATTCCCCGACCACCGCACCGATGATCGCGAGTACGATTCCCACTTCCATGCCGGTGACAATCGCCGGGAGCGAGCTTGGCAGCTCGAGCGTGATGAATGCGTCCCAGCGACTCGCGTTGAGCACGGTCATTACGTCTTTGTGGCCAAGATCAATCGACTTCACACCAAGCATCGTGTTGGTGAGGATCGGGAAGAATGCGAGAACGGCGGCGATGATGATTTTCGATTCCGGGCCGAAGCCGAACCAGAGGATGAAAAGTGGCACGAGCGCCACCTTGGGCACCACTTGCGTCGCGACAATGAATGGATTGACCGCGCGTTCGAGCCACGGCGTCTTGCCAAGTACGGTGCCAAGACCGACGCCGACAATGCAGGCGATGACAAATCCCGCGAGCGTCTCGTAGAGCGTGATCCATGTGTGGCGCAGCGTGCTGGGCGATGAGATCAAATCGAGAAAACTCTCCCACACTGCAACCGGTGGCGGGATGATGAATTTGGAGACGCCCGACCATTGCACATAGAAGTGCCAAATGATGACGAAAGCGATGAGTAGCGCGGGGGTGGTGAGCCAACTGACATCGAAGCGACCCGGCTTCATGTGATCTTCTCCAGTCTTTCGCGCAACGCACGAACGAGTGCCTGAAACTCCGGCTGACTTTGAATCGAGGTGGGACGTGGTCGCGCGAACGGTACCTTCAGTATCGTGTCGATACGGCCGGGCCGGGGCGAGAGGAGCAGGATGCGGTCAGCGAGGAACACCGCTTCCGCGATGGAATGCGTCACGAATACCACTGTGCAACGTTGGGCCAGCCACAGGCGCTGCAACTCGAGGTTAAGTTGATCGCGCGTGATCGCATCGAGCGCACCGAACGGTTCATCCATCAGCAGGATGTTCGGATCACACGACAGCGCACGCGCGATCGCAGCGCGTTGGCGCATGCCGCCGGACAGTTGGCGCGGCCAAGATCGCTCGAAGCCTGCGATGCCCACTGTCTTGCAAAGTTCGCGGGCCTTTGCGATTCGCTTCTCAGCGGGCACGCCCCGTAGGCGCAATGGCAAAGCAATATTCTTCTCGATGCTGAACCATGGGAAGAGATTCGCATCTTGAAACACGACCCCCAGTTCGCCGACCGCGGCATCGTCCCGACGGTCCCCATGCCAAAGATCTCGCGCACCGATATGAATGCGCCCGGCGGTAGGGCGGATCAGGCCGGCCATCATGCGCAGCATCGTGGTCTTGCCGCAGCCGGATGGCCCAAGCAGCACGAGGAATTCGCCACCTGGAATCTGCAGGTCGGTGCGCTCGACGGCAAGCACGGTCCCGCTTGCACCCTCGTAGCGCTTTTCAACGCGATCGAGCTGGATTCCCGGTACCACGACGCGATGCTTTGGCTCAATGATCGCCTCCAAGACTCACTCTCGCATTGACTAAACGCGGCTGACCGGCCGCGATGTTGGGCAACTGCGTGGACGACTTTGCCTGCCGATGTTAGTGTAATTCCAGTGCCTGATCGTCCCCAAGGAGGAAGCAATGGCTTTTCGTACCCGTCGACAATTCCTGCGTAGCACTGCGGCCCTCGCCGGCGCCGCATTGCTCGGTGTTCCCGCGCATGCACAGCAACGCCGCAAAGTGCCCTTTATTACACCGTTCGGATTCCTGGTCGGGTACGCCCCAACACTGAATGCGCAGGCCGGCGGCCACCTCGACAAGGAAGGTCTCGAGCTCGACGTGCTTCCCGGCAAGGGCTCGGCAATGGCGGTGCAGCAGGTCATCGCCGGGCGCGCGCTCTACGGTCGTGGGGATCCACTCGCCATGGCCAAGGCAATCGCGGAAGGCGCGCCGATCATCGCGTTCGCCACCGTCCTGCATCGTTCACCGATCGTTGTGTACAGTTCCCCCCAAAAACCCATACGCAATGTGCGCGACATGGTGGGCAAGGTCATCGGTATCGCCGCGAAAGGGAGCGCCTCTGACAACATTATCGACATGATGCTCGCCATGAACGGGCAGCCGTTGGATAGCGTGCGTCGCGAGGCGATCGGCAACAGCCCCGGAGGATGGGGATTGATCCAACAGGGGCGCGTTGACGCGCACATCGTAAGTATCGGCACCACGACCACGCTCATCGAGTCGGGCGAGAAAATCCTGATGTGGAGTACGAGCGACGCGGTGGCCATGCCGGGCCAAGCCTACTTTGCGCTGCGTGACACCGTGCAGAAAGAATCCGATCTGCTCTTGAAAGTCTTGCGTGCAGAGAAGGCATCTATCCTCGAAGTCAAGCGCGGCGATGGTCGCATGCTGGTCGAGCGCATGGCAAAGCTCTGGGAGATAGAAGGTGCGAAGCAGGTTGACTTTACCGTCAAGGCAATGCGTGATGAAGAAGCACTATGGTGGCAAGACGACAGCAGCAAGCTTCTCAAGAACGATCCGGCCAGCTGGAAGTCGATGGTCGATGCAATGGTCAAGGCAGGACTGATCAAGTCCGGGACACCCACGCAGTTCTATACCGACGCGATTACCGCACGTCTTTGAACGATGGGCACCATCGATGACGTAATTCGCTTCTATGACGAGCGTGGATATCGCGCGCGCATCGGGCCGGGCAAGTCACCTGCAGTTCTGGTCGTCGATTTCAGCCGCGCATTCACCGAAGGACCATCGGCCTTCCCTGGAGGGGATTTCGGCGCGCAGATTGCGCAAACGCGGCGATTGCTCGATGTGGCGCGCGGGCGCTACCCGGTGTATTTCACGACGATTGCTTATGCATCCGGTCTGCACGACGCCGGATATTGGGGTGTCAAGGTACCGTGGCTGAAGCACTGCCCACTCGGCGACCCTATCGTCGACATAGACCCGCGCTTGGATCGGCGCGCCGACGAGATCCTTATCGTCAAGAAATATCCGTCCGCGTTCTTTGGTACCGACCTGCATGCGCGGCTGCAAGCGGCTGCCGTCGATACGTTGGTGATTGCAGGATGCACGACCAGCGTGTGCGTGCGTGCCACCACGCTTGATGCCATGCAGTACGGCTATCGGCCTATGGTGGCGGCCGAAGCGGTCGGCGATTTCCATGCCGATCTCCACGCACTGCATCTCAAGGATCTCGATTCACGCTATGCCGATGTGATGCCAGTGGATGCCCTTATGGAATACCTTAGGGCCAAGGATCGCTAGGAACGCGCGCATTGTCGTGTCTGAAGCAATTGCGAAGGAGATCATCATGGCTTTTGTTCGAAACGCGTGGTACGTGGCAGCGTGGGCCAGTGAGCTCGAGCCGGGCGCACTGTTGCCGCGAACCGTTCTGGGCGAGAACATGATCCTGTTCCGCGACGCCTATGGTGTGCTCGGCGCGCTTCTCGATCGCTGTCCACATCGTTTGCTGCCGCTCTCGAAGGGACGCCTGAAACAGGGGGTCGTTGAATGCGGCTATCACGGCCTCACCTTCGATCGCACTGGACGCTGCATTCGCGCGCCGACACAGGGCCGGGTGCCGGAGAACGCGCGGGTACGGGCTTTTCCCGTGGCGGAGCGCATGGGAATGATTTGGGCCTGGATGGGCGATCCGGCGCTGGCCGATCCCGCGGAGATCTTCGATCTGGCGCAATATCACGATTCCAACTGGGGTGTGGCGCATGGCGACGCGTTGCACATCGGCTGCGGTTATCTGCTCCTCTCCGACAACCTCTGCGATCCGACGCACGTCAACTACGTCCATCCCACGACGCTTGGCGATCCCGAAATCCCCGACGCACCGGTCACTTATAAACAACATGACTGGGGCGTGGCCACAACGCGTTGGACGCTCGACTCAAAGCCGATCGGGTTGCTCAAGGCACTAGGCGACTTCACCGACAAGACCAGGGTCGACCGCTGGCAGATCTACAACATGTACCTGCCGACGATAGCAATCATCGATTTCGGCGGCGCGATGGCCGGTACCGGCGCCCAAGAGGGCGGCGGCAAGGGCCGCATCCAGCTCTTCTCCTGTCACTTCTTGACGCCGGTGACCGAAGATCACACGATCGACTATTGGCTCCATGTTCGCAATTTTTCTTCTCGTGATGCTTCGGTCGGCAATGGAATCAGCGATCAGTTCCGCATCGCCTTCGCCGAGGACAAGGTCGTGTTGGAGGCGATCCAGATCGAGGAGCAAAAGGCGCTTGGAACACGTGGGCGGATCGGCCTCGAACTCGATGCGCCAGCGGGCCTGTTTCGTCGGTTGATTCGAAACGGCATCCGCGACGAAGAAGGTGGAGGGGTCGCGAAGTAAGGTGTTGCCGCACGCCTCGTGGGCGCATCAGGAGTCGAAGCACCGCGCCCACTATACTGACGGCCTATGTCGAAAAAGAATGCTTCCGGATCGATCACGATCCCGCCGCTAATCCGGCGCAACACCATTCTCCTTGCGCTTTCTCAGTCCTTCACCGGCGCGTCCATGGGTCTTGCCTATGGTATCGGCCCGCTCATGGTGATCGCGCTGACGAACTCAGCCAGCCTTGCGGGACTGTCGGTCGCGCTGATTGCGCTGTCACGATTTCTTGTCGCGTATCCGATCGGCCAGATTACCGACAAGTACGGCCGCAAGCCCGGGATCCAGCTAGGTCTCGCGCTCGGCCTCATCGGCGCACTCATGCTGGGTGCCTCGATGAGCACAAAGAGTGTCGCGCTGTTCGTGGCCGGACTACTCGTGTTCGCAATGGGCATCCACGCCTCGCAGCAGTTGCGCGTCGCAGTGACCGATATGTTTCCGGCCCAGCGTCGGGCGCAGGCGCTCGGCTTCCTGGCGATGGGTTCGATGCTGGGCCTCCTCATCTGTCCGATCATTATCTCGGTCGGTGAATGGCTCGCGCTCCGCAACAGCTTTGATCCACTCGGCTTGCCCTGGTTCATGACCCCGCTCTTGATCGTGCCGGCGATGCTGGTCGTACGCCACATCCGGCCCGATCCCAAGGAGATCGGGATGCATCTGGATCGGTACTATCCCGGAACCGAATCTTCGCCTGCGCGCGCGAACAAAACGCATGTCGCATTCAATGGCTGGAGCCTCTTCCTGAATCAGCCAATCCGACTGGCCATCATTTCGAACGGCGCATCGACTGGCAACATGTCGATCGTGATGGTTCTCATGACCCTCGTGCTCGCGCATCATGGACATTCACTTTCTGCGATAGCCGTTTCGCACATGTTCCACACGGCTGGAATGTTTGGTTTCACGATTCCACTCGGCCGGCTTGCGGATCGAATCGGGCGACATCAGGTCATCGTGCCCGGCGTCGTGACCACGATCGGCGGAGCCGCGCTCGTTGGCTTCACTGACGGCTTCTGGATGATCACGCTTGGGACATTCTTGGTTGGCGTTGGCTGGGCCGCCGCGAACGTCGCAGCGACCGCAATGATCGCCGATCATGTGCAAACCGGCGAGCGTGGCCGTGCTATTGGCGTGAATGACAGCGTCGCGGGCGGCGTCAGCGTCTTCGTCGCAATCGCGACGGGTCCGCTGATCGAGTGGTCAGGGTTACCGGCGGCGGGTTGGCTCGCAGTCGCAATCGCCTTCGTGCCACTGGCGATGTACGCGCTCGCCTGGGCGGAGCGCCGTGCAAAGCGCCCGGCGCGGGCCGCGTAATCCGGACGCTCGGTTTCGCTACCGACCGTTGCGAGCAATCAGGTTCGCGCAGCCCATCCGAGCCACTTGCACAAGGCGCCACCCATGATCAGCTCCTTGTCCCTGGTCGACAGCCACGGAAGTTCCTCGGTAAACATCGTCACGCATTGCTTCCACGTTGTCGGCATGCGCGTAATGTCGGTCCCCCAGAACATACGCTCGGGTCCGAAGGCGTCGTAGAGCTTGCGGATGTGACCGTGAATGTCGCGATACGGGTAAGCCTCGGCCGAATAACCCGGCGCTCCCGTGGCCTTGAGTGCGACGTTGGAAAATTTTGCCGTTGAAATTAACGCCGGCAGGTTCGACCAGGTTTTATCCGGGCGCGCGAAGTGATCGATAATCAACTTCAACCCCGGATGACGTTGCGCGATGACGCGAATCGCTTCCAACAAATGCCCACCGAGCAGCGCAACGGGCATTTCGGCTTGCTCGGCGGCAACCCATAACCAGTCGAGGCTGCCATCGATCAGCCAACGGTCCTGATGCGGCTGCAATAGGGCGAAGCGGAGCCCCAGCATGCCGGGCTCGCCCTTCATGCGCTCGATCTCTGCTTTGCTCACCGGCCGATCCAGGGGGAAGTGGCCGAGAATCGCGAGGCGGTCGGGATACTTGCGTGCCGCCGCGATGGCGAGCGCGTTCGCGTTGGGGTCCCATCCCGGTGGATGGATCACTGCCGCGTTGATGCCGGCCTCGTCCATCTCCTTGAGCACATCTTCGGCTGTGTAATCGAGGATCTGCCGATGGTTCGGGTTGATGGGTTTGTGGCCGGTCCAGATATGGATTTGCGCGTCAACGATGTGCATGGAGTGCTCCTTGTCCCGAAGGCGAAGTGAATCTAATCCGCTCGTATATTGTTATCGCGAATGACCTTACCCCAGCGCTCGTAGTCACGTCGCATGATTTCGTTGAATGCGGCGGATTCCAATCCGGTCGGCTCGAACCCCATCTCGCGAAATCGTGCCGAGAGATCGGGCGCTAACACCGCTGCGCGTACCGCGCTTGATATATGATCGACCACCGCCTTGGGTGTCGCGGCGGGTGCAAAGACACCATGCCAGCCTTCGATGCCAAGGCCCGGATAGACGCGGCCGAGCGGTGGCGTACCCGGCAACCCATCGAGCGGCTTGTCGCCACTCACCAATAATGCGCGCGCCTTGCCGCCCTTCACCAGCGGAATCACGGTATTGGTCGGATCGAAAATCAGATCGATCTCCCCGGACAGAAACGCCTGTTGCGCCGGACCATTGCCTTTGTACGGCACATGCGTGAGCTCGATCTTCGCCGCGTTGGCCGCCATCTCAATCAGCAGATGCTGCGCGGATCCGTTACCGCCACTGCCGTAGTTAAGGCGCTTCGGATCTTTGCGTGCGGCGGCAACCACGTCGTCCCATGACGAAAAGCCGGTTTTGGGAGTCGCGGCCAATGCGTACGCTGTCGCCAAGGTTTGCGTCACACCCACCAGATCGCGCGTCACTTCGTACGGGGTGCGCTGGAGATGCGGCACCGTGATGAGAAGAAAAGCATGCACGAGCAGTGTGTGACCGTCAGGTACGCTCTTCGCGACATGATCGACACCGAGCGTGCCATTCCCGCCGACCCGGTTTTCGACGACGACCGGCTGTGACCATGTCGTTCGCAGCTTGTCACCGATGAGCCTGGCCACAACGTCAACCGTTCCGCCGGGTGGAAACGGCACGATGAGGCGCACCGGCTTGGCCGGAAAGTCGGCGGCCCGGGTCTCGCTTGCTAAGCTCAATGCAAGTCCCGCCGCAAGAACCATCGCAAGACCCGTCGCAAGACGCATCGCGGTAGCCGTCACGAACAACACGCAAACACGATGCGCGAATACTTTCATTGTAGACTCCGATTCGGCGGATCCAGGTGAATTGTACTGGACGCTAACGCGCATACCGGGAAACCGGCCGTGGCAGGCCGAGGTTCTCACGCAGGGTTGCACCTTCATACTCGTTGCGAAAGAGTCCGCGTCGCCGTAGCTCCGGGAGCAGCTCGTTCACGATGTCCTCCAATCCTTGCGGAATAGTAAGGGGCAGGACGTTGAAGCCATCGCATGCGCCGCTCGAGAACCACTCCTCCATCGCATCGGCGACCTGTGATGCCGTCCCGCAGACGATCCGATGCGCACGGGCGCCGACCACGCGCTCGATGATCTTTCGAATCGATAGATTTTCCTTGCGCGCCATGTCGTAGACGACTTGCTGGCGGCCCTGCTGCCGGTTCGTGGTTGGCGCGTCGGGCAGTGGGCCGTCAAGATCGAACGGCGAAAGATCCAGGTTGACGATTTCCGAGAGAACCGAGATGCCAAGTTCGGGATGGATGAGCGCTTGCAGGGCCTCGAATTTCTCGCGCGCTTCGCGCTCGGTGCGTCCGATCACGGGCAGCACACCCGGCATGACGAGAATCGAATCGGGGACACGCCCATGCGCGGCCACGCGTCGCTTCACATCCGCATAGAACGCCTGCGCAAGTTTGACGTCCTGTTGCACGGTGAAGAGCACTTCAGCCGTCGCTGCAGCAAGCTCGCGGCCGTCTTCGGACTGGCCCGCCTGCACGACGACCGGACGTGCCTGCTCCGAGCGCATCACAGTAAGCGGGCCGCGGACCTTGAAGTAGCGGCCTTTGTGATTGAGGAGATGGAGTTTGCCGGCGTCGAAGAAAAGTCCGGAGGCCTTGTCACCAAGGTAGGCGTCCTCGTCCCAGCTGTCCCATAGTCCGAACACGACCTCGGCGAATTCGCGCGCCCGGACATAGCGTTCGGCGTGCGGAACGTGTTCGTCATAGCTGAAGTTGTACGCCTCCGATGCGGCCGACGAGGTCACGAGGTTCCATCCGGCCCGCCCGTTCGACAGGCGATCCATCGACGCGAAGAATCGCGCCACATGAAACGGATCGTTGTAAGTGGTGCTCGATGTACACACCAGACCGATCCGCTTCGTGACCACTGCAAGGGCCGAGAAGAGCGTAATGGGTTCCAGCTTGACGGCGGCGGTGGTGCGTTTCCATGCGTCGATATCATCGGGGCCGAACGTGGATTGCGAGTCTGCGTTGAAGAGCATGTCGAAGCAGCCATGTTCAGCGAGTCGCGCTGCATTGGCGTAGTGCTCGAAGTTTTGCGTGGCGCCGGCGAAGACATTGGGGTCGCGCCATGCGGCAACGTGGTGTCCTTCGCCATGGAGGAAGAGCCCCAGACGCATCATCCTACGCTCGCGTGGACCGTTCGAAGATTCAGTCATTGCCGCTCCATGAAGCGTTCGTATGCCTATCCGCCCGACGAGATATTATGTCGGCGCATAACAACAGAAGGAGACATCAGTATGAACGGCTTGCGGGCTACGTTTATTGCGGTCGTTACGGCACTGTGTGCGCCGTCTTTCGCGCAGGATGCGTACATTGTTGGCCTGAGTGGTGCCGTCACCGGTCCGCTATCGAACATCCTCGGCCCGTCCGTCGATGGTATCCGCATCTACCTCGATCGGATCAACGCCGCGGGCGGTATCAACGGCAAGCAGGTCAGGCTGCTGGTCCGCGACGATCAATCGGAGGCGTCCAAAGGCGCGGCCAACGCCAAGCGCCTCGTCACACAGGACAACGTTCATCTGCTCATCAACGCGAGCTCGTCCGCGACCTACCAGCCGACGATCGCCGAGGCGAAGCGCGCCGGCACGCCGCTCCTGTTCGGTGGCGTGTGCCCGACCGAGGTCTATCCTCCGGCTCATCAGTTTCTGTTTTGCACGACTTCGTTCGCAGCCCGCTATGACAGTCGTGCCGCGCTCGATTTCATCAAGGAAGTCGCAGGTACCACCGATCTGAGTGTCGGGCTCATGTCCATGGCCATACCAGTCGCGCGTGCGGAAATCGATTTCGCCGAAGTTCGAGCGAAAGAACTCGGCATGCGACCGGTCGACAAGGAATTGATGCCGCCCGCTACCGCCGATTTCACGCCATTCGCCACGAAACTGAGTGGAGCCAAGCCCGATTGGATCTGGTCGTGGACCGCTTGGGACCTGCAGGTCGGTGCCTATGAAGCGACGCGCCGGCTTGGTTGGAAAGGGAAGTTTGTCGGATGGGCGCACATCCAGGCCGAGGACAGCATCGCCGCCTTTCGCGATCCGAATTTCTATGCGCTTGGGACGAACGCCTTCTTCAGTGAGAACCTGCCGGTGCAGAAAGAAATCACCGCGGCAGCCAAGGCCGCCGGCATTTCATACCCGGCATCACGCTTGGCGGAAGGCTGGATCACCGGCATGGCGATCGAAGCGGCACTGAAAGGTGCAGGATGGCCTGCCACACCCGCGAAGGTGAATGCCGCGATGGAAACGATGAAGATCGATACCAGGGGATTGCGTGGTGATGTGATCGAATGGAGCAAGGACAATCACTTTCGCAAGCGCCAGTCGTACCGCGTCTATCGCTGGAACAACGAAAAAATTGAAGCAGTGGGCGGCTGGAGAAACTACGACGTGCAGTAGGAATTCGCGCGAAAGACAACGCAAATTCCCGGTCGGGAGATCACACAGTGCTCCAGTTGGCAGTAAACGTCATCGTGCTTGGTGCGATCTACGCCTTGATCGCGAGCGGCTATGTGATGGTCTATCGCGTGAGCCGCGTGCTCAACCTCGCGCATGGCGAGCTCATGATGCTTGGCGCGTATCTGCTTTTGCAGACCGCGACGAGCCTCGCCTTCGGCGTGGTGGGCGCGGTGGTTTTCGCTGCGATGATGAGCATCGTCGTGGGCATACTTGTCTACGTGTTTCTGATGCGCTGGATGACCGGTCAAGCTGTTCTTGCGGCGGTGCTCACCACGATCTCTTTCGGCATTTTCCTGCGCGGGTTCAGCGTCCTTGCCTGGGAATCGCAGCACCACTATCCGGGCAAGCTGTTGTCGGTGCCCAACACGGCTATTCCCGTCGGCGATGGGGCGTTCATCTCCGCGGTGTCGCTCACGATCCTGATCGTGACGATCATCGCGTACGGGGCGCTGTTCGGGTTCCTCCGTTTCGGGCGCTGGGGCGTTCGCATGCGCGCATGCGGACAGAATCCGCTTCTTGCGGCGCAATCCGGGATCAACCTGCACATCGTCTACGCGCTCGCCTGGGCGATCTCGACCTTTACCGGAGCACTTGCCGGAATTCTCGTGTCGCTCGAGACGGGGGTGAGTGGATCGCTTGCGCTGATCGGTCTGAAAGCTTTCCCCGGCGCGCTGGTGGGCGGCCTCGACAGCCTGGTCGGCGCCATTCTCGGCTCGCTGATCGTTGCGGCGGCGGAGGTCGCGGCGATTCAATACGTAAGCCCGCTGCTCGCCGATGTCATTCCATTCGTTATCTTGATTGTCATGCTCGCATTCCGTCCCTGGGGATTCTTCGGGACCAAAGAAGAGCTCAATCGCGTGTAATGCGCCTCACGAACAGAACGCGAAATTGAACACAGCAACCAAGCGAACGTAGCAATCAATTGAACGCACCAACCAATTCGGGCGACACCGGTCGACAAAGAACCCTGATTATCGGGTTGGTTTCGCTCGTTGCGCTGCTTGGCTTTCCGTCGATCGCATCGCAGTTCCAGCTCGACCTCGCCAATCAGGTGTTTCTCGCGGTCATCGGTTCGCTCGCGCTCATGCTTCTCACCGGTTACGCCGGACAAATCTCGCTCGGTCACGGTGGTCTGTTGGCTGCGGGCGCCTATACGGTTGCGATCCTATCGAAGGATTTCGGTGCATCGTTCTGGATCACGATGCCCGCTTCGGCCGTGACCGGCGCACTGCTGGGCGTTATTTTCGGATTTCCGTCGTTGCGACTGCGCGGTGTCTATCTGGCGGTGAGCACGCTCGCGCTGCACTTCATCGTGATCTACCTCGGCACCGAATACGAAACGCACGGCAGCTACGACTCAGGTGTCATCATCACTCCGCCGGTGTTGTTCGGGTATTCGCTGGAGAGCCCGCGCGCCTGGTATTTCATGATGCTTGCGTTCGCGTTGATGGCGTGGTTTGTGTCGGTCAACCTGTTGCGAAGCAAGACGGGCCGTGCGTGGCGTGCCATCCGCGCGAATGAAACGGTTGCCGAAGCCCTGGGCATCGGCGTTTCCCGCTACAAGCTGCTCGCATTCGTGGTCACTTCATCGATGACAGCGGTGGCCGGCGCATTGTTCGGCTATTACCGCGGTTTCGTATCGGGTGAAGCGTTCTCGATATTCATCGCGATCCAGTATGCGGCGATGATCATCATCGGCGGCATGGGTTCCCTGGTCGGTGCGGTGTTGGGGGCCGTGTTCGTCACGGCCTTTCCGTACTTCATCGAATATCTGCTTTTCATGCTGCCCGGTGCCAACTCGGCCGCCAATGCGCTCTTCGCGGTGAACTATGCGGCGTTCGGCGTCGTGATGATCGTGTTCCTCATCTTCGAGCCCGGGGGATTCGTCGGCCTGTGGCGACGCATCGTGAATCGCCGGGCGGTGCGCACGGCAAGGGCAGCCACGGACGCGGTGCGCACATGACCGGCATACGTCTTCTCGAATTGAACAGTGTCGATGTCGTCTACAAGCGCGTTGTTCGCGCGGTGCGGGGCATTACGCTGACGGTCAGCCGCGGCCAGGTCGTCGCGATCCTCGGCGCCAATGGTGCCGGTAAGACCACCACGCTCCGGGCGATATCAGGATTCATTGGCTTGGACAATGCCCGAGTCACCGCCGGAACGATCGTGTACAAGGGCGAGCATCTCGAGAATCGCCTGCCGCACCAGATCGCACGGCTTGGCATCTCGATCACGCCGGAACGCGACAAGGTGTTCCCTAACCTCACCGTAAGCGAGAACATGTCGATGGCGCCAAGTCGCCTGTCGGGTGCGGAGCGAAAGCGCACGATCGACATGGTGTACCAGTTCTTTCCCGCACTTGCAGCGCGCCGCACGAGCGAAGCGGGCTTGCTCTCGGGCGGCGAACGACAGATGTTGGGGATCGGTGCGAAGCTCGTCTGCGGACCGGAATTGCTGCTGGTCGACGAACTTTCGCTTGGGCTCGCACCGCTGATCGTGCAGGAGTTGATCGCACGGCTAATGCAGATCAAGAACGAGCTTGGCCTGTCTCTTCTGATCGTCGAGCAGAACGCGGCGGTTGCATTGCAGATTGCCGACCACGCCTACGTGCTTGAAAACGGTGAGATCGCCCTGCAGGGCGACCGTGCCGCCATGCGCAACAACCGCCATATCCAGGAGCTGTATCTTGGCGGCGGCGCGGGCGTAAGACGAAGCTATCGCGACGCGCGTAGTGCGCGCGAGGAACGGGGTCAACATGGCTGAGCTCGAAGTCGAGCGGGTTTCGCTTGGATTCGGCGGCCTCAAGGTGCTGAGCGACGTTTCGTTCAGCGCCGCGGCAGGCGAGATGCTCGCATTGATCGGGCCGAACGGCGCCGGCAAGACGAGCCTGTTCAATTGCATCAGCGGCATCTACCGGGCGAGCGGCCGCATTCGTTTTCGCGGCCAGGATCTGATCGGCAGGAAGCCGCACGAGATTGCAGCGCTTGGTGTGGGGCGCACCTTCCAGCACGCGGAGCTCTTCCCGCAGATGAGCGTGACCGAGAACATCCTCACCGGAAGGCATCCGCGTTTCAAGAGTGGAGCATGGTCCGAAATGCTTGCGCTGCCGCCCATGCGGCGCGAAGAGAAGAATCATCGGGAGCACGTCGAGCGGGTCATCTCGTTCGTCGAGTTGCAGCGCGTGCGCGACGCTATGGTCGAAAGCCTGCCGTTCGGCATCCAGAAGATCGTGGGATTCGCACGCGCGCTCGCCGCCGAGCCTGCGATGCTTCTGCTCGATGAGCCGTCGGCGGGTCTTACCCGAGAAGAACGCGAGGATCTCGCGTATTTCATTCTCAAGACCAAGGCAGAACTCGGGATCTGCATCGTCTGGATCGAGCACGATATGCAGATGGTCGCCGATCTGGCCGATCGGATCCTTGTGCTCGATGTTGGACGTACCATCGCCGATGGTCCGCCCGATGTGGTGCTGCGCAATGAAGCGGTGATACGCGCCTATCTGGGCGCGGTGGACGAATCGTCGGCATCGGTCACGGCGCCGATGGAACGTTGAACAGGCGCAGGAAAAGTGTGGGACAGGCGTAGCACAAGCAGCAACGAATGAAGGAGTACGTGATGCAGCGGCAGTTCTTCTATTTTTCGGAGATGGGCTATAACGCCTACCCGATCGAGGCGGCTGAGAAGTACGGATACACGAACCTGTTGTTTCCCAATTCGATATTCGATCGGGAGAAGGCGCGTGATCTATGGCAGATGTTCTTGCGCGAGCACGAATATGCCTCCGAGCTCGGATTCGACGGCGCGGTGTGCAATGAGCACCACAACACCGTGTTGTCGATGCAGGAGAGCGTGAACATTTCCGCCGCGGTATTGACGCAGCGGATCAAGGGCACGATCGCGTTGGTCGGCAATCCGATTCCGATCCATGACAACCCGGTGCGGGTGGCCGAAGAAATCGCAATGCTCGATCTCATCTCGGGCGGTCGCATCATTTCCGGATTCGTGCGGGGCGGTGGCGTCGAGCAGCTCTCGGCGAATGCGAACCCGGCCTATAACCGCGAGCGATTCGAAGAAGCGTTCCAGCTCATCAAGAAAGCGTGGACCGAGCCGGGCCCGTTCCGTTGGGAAGGCAAGCACTATCACCTGCGCGTAGTGAACCCGTGGCAATTGCCGCTGCAAAAACCGCATCCACCGCTTTGGGCGGCCGGCATTCTGAGCCCCGAGACGGTCCGCTGGTCCGCCAAGCAACGCATCACCTATCTCGTGCTTGGCAGCGCGCTCGATGCAACGGCTGAATGTCGCAGCATCTATCATGAGGTCGCGAAGGCCGACGGCTGGACACCGGGCCCGGAACACCTTGGCTACCTGCTGCACACCTGCGTGCTCGACACCGACGAGCAGGCGTTCGAGATGGGACGCCACCACTACGGCATCAGCTCCGGCATCGGGCGGACGGGCGTGTCGGCATCCAGCGCGTCGTTGACGCAATCGACCGGATCGGCGGGCGCAACCGGTGGTGGTGGTCATCCGGAGTGGGCCGCACCGCCGGGCTACATGACACGGGCGGCGCGCACCGGTCCGATGGTCAAGCAGCGGCGTGCATCCGAAGGAACGTATGAAGGGGCCAACAAGGCCGGGTTGATCGTCACCGGCAGCCCCAAGACGATTATCCAGAAATTCAAGCACATCATCGATCGCGCCGATCCGGGCTATCTCGTGTTCTGGGCGCGCGAAGGCAAGAAGCCGCACGATGCAACCATGCGTGGCATCGAGTTGCTCGGCCGCGAAGTCATTCCGGCGCTCCGCGAGCATGAATCGGCGCTGGTCACCGGCAAGGAGGTCACGCCATGGCCACAGTGAGCAACTATTCGGAGCAATTGATCGATGCCGCCGGCATCAAGGTCCAGGTTCGCCGTGGCGGTAGCGGGCCGGCATTGCTTGTTCTGCATGGCGAGCTCGGCGTACCAGGATGGCTCGATGCCTATGATCGACTGGCGGACTCGTTCGATGTGATCGTGCCGTCGTTGCCTGGATTCGGCGCATCGACCCGCCCCGATTGGATCATGGGTGTCCATGATCTCGCCGCCTGGGTGTCATGGCTGGCGCGTGATCTGAAGATCCCAACGCCATTGCATGTCGTCGGTTTTTCGATGGGCGGTTGGGTTGCCGCCGAGCTTGCAACGATTGCACCGCAGTTCTTCAAGAAAATGGTGTTGGTCGGTGCAATGGGGGTGAAGCCGCAGGCTGGTGAGATCTTCGATTATTTCCTAGAATCGGGGAAGACCGGACATCGCAAGTCGTTTCATCAGCCTGACCAGTCGGCGGAGTTCGCGCGCTTCTACGGCAAGGAGATGTCATTGGACGAAGCCGAAGAGATCGAGCAGCATCGCGAAATGACCTGCCGCATCGCGTGGAAGCCGTACATGCATAGCCTCACGCTGCCGAGCCTGTTGCCGGCGATCTGCACGCCGACACTGGTGGTCTGGGGCGCACACGATGCGATTACTCCCCTGAGCAGCGCCGAGATCTATCAACGCTCGATCAAGGGCGCGCGACTGGTCAAGATCGATCGTGCGGGGCACATGCCGGAGATGGAGCAACCGGAGGCGTTCGTGCAGGCGGTCCGCGGTTTTCTGGTCGATTAAGGTGCAACATCGCGACTCGCGCGACCATCATGGTAGCGTGCCAACAACAAGGCACGCGTATCACGTGTATCCACAGGGCGCCGAGTCAAGCGTCCCCAATTGCTTTCCCCTGGGTCCGCTTCGTTGCCAGTGGTTTCATCTCTAACATGCAGTCAACGAGATTCAATATGACAACAATTCGTTTGGTCGTAACGTGTCTTCTATTTCTGCTGTCCGGCACGGGCCAAACCGCGGAAGTTACC
>JBJXGX010000068.1:0-11046 GCA_046160305.1 Burkholderiales bacterium | reverse complement strand
TGAGAAGGCGGTGGAGCCGACGATCCGCGAGAAGGAAGTCAAGCGCGTCGAGCGCTTGCAGAAGGATGCCGCCCAACTGCAGAGGTGGCTGGCAAAGAATCCAGAGGATCGTCGCGGCGCCAAACGTAGCAATCGCAAAGCGTCGATCAGGAAGAGCAATCGCACCTGTCACCGACAACGACAGTGCCAAGATGGCCACCAGCAAAGCCGTCATCCAGGGCTACACCGGGGTGGCGGCGGTCGATGCCAAGCACCAGATCATCGTCAGTGCGCAAGCGCACGGCACTGGCTCCGAACAAGAGGTGCTGATGCCGGTGGTGGAGGAGCTCAAACCGATCCTGGCCGGGGACACGCTGCTCACTGCCGATGCCGGGTACCACAGTGAAGACAACCTCAAACAACTTGCCGATCAAAATATCGATGCGCTCATCGCCGACAACGGCATGCGCAAACGCGACGAGCGCTTCGCGGGTCAAGACAAGCACAAGGCCAAGCCCGATCCCTTGTGGGACAAGGCGGCAGACGAGAAGAAGGCGAAGTTGTTCGGCCCCGAGGACTTCACCTACGATGAAGAGGCGAAGGTGTGTATCTGTCCGGCCGGGGAGTTTCTGTACGGCAACGGCAGCAAGGTCGTCATTCAAGGACGCGAAGGGGCGAAGTTCAAAGGGGCCCAGCGGATTTGCGAGCCGTGCCCGTTGCGCGATCAGTGTCTGCGACATCCGCAACGCACCGCGGTACGCCAAGTGGTGTTCTTCAAAGGCAAGGCGAAGGGCGCACCGGAAAAATACGCCGATAAGATGAAGCGCAAGATCGATTCACCCGAAGGCCGTGTGAAATACGGGCAACGATTCGCCACAGTGGAACCGGTGTTCGGCAACTTGCGTTACAACAAGGGTCTTGATCGGTTCACGCTACGTGGCAAGAAGAAAGTCAACGCGCAGTGGAAGCTATTCTGCCTGGTGCACAACATTGAGAAGCTCGCGCACCATGGGTATGCGCAGTAGCAGGGACTAGAGGGGCGAAATACGCCTCGGTGAATCAATCAACCCGATCAGTTCCACCGCGGCTACAAGAAATAAGGCACGACGCAGTTCCCTGAACGCCATCACCGGGAAGTATCGCAAAGGTGGATGGCCACGCGAAAACAGAAACTTCTACAGCCTCAACGACCGCGTTGAGCAGCGCCGTGAAGTGCGCAGCGCTGAACCGCGTCCGTCTCGAACGCACAGTTAGAACGGAACATCATCTGCGAGTTTGTCAGCCGGCTCAGGTACGGCGAGAAAAGCCAGTAGCGGCTCATGCTGTGGCTCTGGGCTAAAGAGCTTGGTACGCAAGACACTATCGAGCACCTTCTTCATCAACTTGACCTCCTTCTCCGAAAAAGACCACCAATCAGTATCTTTGTCGTGCTGCACGGCGTGGATGTGCACGCGATTCCGCAATTTCCGTAGATAGTTCAGGTCTTTATAAACCTGAATGTCGAGGCCCAATAACTTCTTCGATTCGACGCGCTTAATCATCGCGTCCAGCGGCATTTCGGCTTCTACTGGTGCAGCCAAGCGCCGTTGTACGTGGTTGATGATTCGATAGTCGCCCTCAGCCTCCTTGAATGTGCGCGTCTCAAGTTCTTGGACTTGCTCCCATTCCTCAGTGCGGTGCATGTTGTTCTTGCGAAGTACATACCAAAGAATAGCTTCGATGAGCGACATGCCCGTAATTACGAATGATTTCTGAGTTTGAGTATGGACCGTGAAATGAAGCGGTGTTTCGCGCAACGTGTAATCCAGGAACTGAAGATACTGCAGGCTGTAACCGAGGTTGCGCACAAACGCATACGTATGTGCCAGCACACCGCCCTTGTCGGATATACCGCGGCCCAGGAAGGCGTGGATGTGGTCAATCGGATCAGGGCTCCAGAAGCCTTCTTGCGCCATGTCCGCATCGTTCCGTTCTAACTACAAGTTGACAGAGAGATCCGGAAGTTTCGCATAGAGCCGCGCGAGCGGGAAATATCTTGTATGGCGGGTCGCGCAGGTACTATCTTGTAGGGCAGCCGGAACGGACCTAACGGAATAGGCGGCGCGGCGGTGCCGACCCCGGGGCGAACATCGTACTGTGCATTTATCAGGAATCGTCGCATTGATTCTCTTGAGACTCGGGTATCCGGCGCGCCGAGCGCTGACAGTCAAATGTCGCCCAGAACAACATTTCGTAAATGTAGCACGCTTTTCCGAGCCAATTTTGTGCCTCGAAACTGTGCCTCGAAATCGAGGCGCGAGGCGGTCTGGGTCAAGACGGAGGCGCTGGTTCGGGCGGCTGCGTTGCAGCGCGGTGGGCGAAGGGAGCCGTCGATGTGCCCATAGAGGATCTCAATGCGACATCAGCACGGGTAACGTCATCCCCTCCATCATCGACTGGGTAACGCCACCCAGCACCAGCTCGCGCGCTCTCGAATGACCGTAGGCGCCCATCACCAGCAGATCCGCGTTGTGCTCCGCGCAAAATGCGAGGATCTTCGCGCCCACATCGAAGCGATGCCGCCCGAGATCATGGAGCTCGGCCTTCACGCCATGCCGTTCCAGGAATCCGATCACACCGATCGCGGAGGCGACGATGCGCGTTTTCGCGGGCTTGTTCTCCGCGCCCGACAGGACCAGAACCGATTTCGCATGGACCAGGATAGGCAGCGCGTCGGCCAGCGCTCGCGCCGATTCGCGCGTCCCGTTCCATGCGATGACGACATGCTCGCCGAACGTGCCGACCGATCCCGCAGCGGGGACGATCAACACCGGCCTGCCGGCGCCCAGTACGACTTCGGCGGGTAGATCGGGCGCATCGGCATGGCCTTCGGCGCGAGGATCCTGCTGTCCCAGAACAATCAGGTCGGCGCATCGCCCTCTTGCAAGCAGCGCAGCGACCGGGTTGTCTCTCATCGCTATCCATTCACAAGCGACGCCCGCCGTCGCCGCGACTCGCCTCGCCAACTCCAGATCAGCGTGCATCTTCAAGTCGTCGTCGCCATGTTCCGGAATGCCTGCCATTTGCGCGTGCAGGCCAAGCAAGCCGGCTGGGGATACGGGCGCATAAAGAACCGACAGCTCGCCACCCGATCGCGCCGCGATCAAGGCGGCAAGCTCGACGCGGATCATCGTTCGTCGCTCGTCACTCGCATGAACCAGAATTGTCTTGAATCGCACGGTACGCTCCATCGTTCATTGCAACGCATGCATCATCCGAACAGTCCACCCACGCGCGCCCCCGCCACGCGGTTCACCGTGAAGAGGCTGATCGCGCACACCACAATGAGGACGACCCCGAGCGCCGCCGCCTCGCTTTGCGAACCGGCGATATAGAACGTGAAGATGCCGAACGGGATCATTTCCCATCCACCCAGGGTGAGGAAGATGGTTGCGGAGGCTTCCTGGATCGATGTAATGAACGAGAACAAGGCGCCGACGAGAATTCCTTTCCAGACGAGCGGAACGGTGATGTCACGAAACGTCTGTAACCGCGTCGCGCCGACGCTCCGTGCCGCCTCCTCCATCGATTGGTGAACAAGGATCAAGGACGAATGACTGCCCCGCACCGTGTACGGCAGGCGCCGGACCGCGAGCACCAGGGGCAGGATGATCCACATGCTGGTCAACGGAATTTCGATGAACGGCAGCGGGTAATGGAACGCGCGAATATAGGCGATGCCGATCGCGGTACCTGGGATGGCGAGGATCAAGGTCGTCAGCGCATCCATCGTATTGCGGCCGGGTGTCTTCGTGCGCCCGAGAATCCAGGCCATCGGCACACCGATCACGAGACAAATCAGCACGGCAATGCCCGAGTACAAGAACGAGTTGATGATGAACTTCGGCGATTCCACGCTCACACGCTGGAAGAACGCCAAGGTGTATTCGAGCGGGAGCGGCGTCAACGACCAGCCACGTCCGAACGCCGCCAGGGTGACGCCAACATGCGGAATAAACGAGATGAGCATGAGCGCGCCAAGCAGGCCGACGGCGACCCATCGCTTGACCGGGCCGAGCTGCCGTCGCGCCACCTTCGAGTACGCGAGCGAGCTGTAGTCCTTGATCGCCACGTATTGGCGCGCCACGACGACAAACACGATCGCAAGCACGACCAGCAACGCCGAGATGACGATGCCCATCCGAAACAGGCGTCGATCGACGAATTGCACGATGTTCAGATACGCCTGCGAGGCGAGCACGTCCTGCACACCCAATACGAGCGGGGTGATGAAATCGGCGAAGGTCCAGATGAACACGAGCAACGCCCCGGAAATATAGCCTGGCGTCATGAGCGGGAGGGTAATGTCCCGGAACCTGCGCCAGCCCTTGGCACCCATTCCTTCGGCCGCCTCTTCGAGCGACGGGTCGACCTTCGAGAGGGCATCCAGAACGCTCAGCGTGATCATCGGGAACAGGTGCAAGGTTTCGACCAGGATCACGCCATGCAGGCCGTACATGAAATTGATCGGTGTCTCGACGCCGAAGTAGTCGTACAACAGCACATTGACGGTGCCGGCCCTGCCAAGGATAAAGATGAAGCCAAGCACGCCCACCAGCGGCGGCAGAATCAGCGGCAGCATCGTGAAGTACGAGAACACGTTGCGGCCGGGAAATTCGTATCGCATCAGCAGGAATGCAACGGCGATGCCGACCACCGAGGTGGTGAAAACGGTCGCGACACCGAGGACGAGCGACTTCCACAACGATCGCAGGTAGTAGTCGTCGGTGAAGAACTCGATGAAATTGGCGATCGTAAATCCGCCGGCTTCATTGGTGAACGCATCATAGAAAATGCGCACCAATGGAAACGCCACGAATACGATCAGGAACAACCAGATGAAGGAAAACCCGACGATCGAAATCACCGGCGTGCGAACGCCCTGTGGACGTCTCGTGGACACTGCTGCCGTCGCGATCGTTGTCATGGGCGTGAAGGTCCGTCAGCTTGCTGGAATCGCGAGCGCGCTGCTCGCGGAAAAGGTCAAGCTCACTGCCGTGCCCATCGGTAGCGCCTTGTGGTGCCGTGGGTCACGTATATCGGCCTTGAATGTGGCGCCCTTCCCCAGATCGACGTCATAGCGGATGGTGTTGCCAAGATAGGCGGTGAATGTTATTTGGCCATTCAAGCGATTGATGTCGCTCGTTGCAGTCCCGGCCACATTGATGTTCTCGGGTCGAATGCAGATCACGCAGCGCCCGCCGACCCGCACGCGTTCATCCGCGGTCGCAACGATCGAGCCGATCGGCGTATCCGTGACCGCCCGCTGATTCGGAGCGTCCACCGACTGAACCGTTCCGTCGAGCAGATTGTTCGTGCCAAGAAAATCGGCGACGAATCGGAGGCCCGGACGCTCGTACAGTTCCACCGGATCGCCGACCTGCAGCACCTTGCCCTTCTCAAAAACTGCCATGCGATCGGACAAGGTCAGGGCTTCGTCCTGATCGTGCGTCACATAGATCGTGGTGATCCCGAGCTTCTGTTGGAGTTTGCGGATCTCGGCGCGGACCTGCACCCGAACCTTTGCGTCGAGATTGGAAAGCGGCTCGTCCAGCAGCAGGATCTGCGGGTTCAGCACCAATGCGCGCGCCAATGCGACGCGCTGCTGCTGTCCACCGGAAAGTTGACCGGGATAACGGCCCTCCAATCCCCCCAGCTTGACCTGTTCGAGCACCGCCATCACGCGCGTCCCGATTTCACCGCGTTGGACTTTGCGCAATTTCAGTCCATAGGCCGCGTTGTCGAACACCGTCATGTGCGGCCATAGCGCGTAATTCTGGAACACCATGCCGATCCCCCGTTCGTGCGGCGGCACACCGTTCACCACGCGGTCGTCGAAGCGGATTTCTCCGGCGTCGGGGTCGTAGAAGCCCGCGATCAGACGCAGGAGCGTGGTCTTACCGCAGCCTGATGGCCCGAGAAGCGTGAACAACTCGCCCTCCTTGATGGAGAGACTCACATCGTCGATCGCCGCCATGCTCCCAAAGCGCTTGGTGGCGTTCTTCACGTCGATACGCATGCTTCGTACTCTCCCTAGAAATCTGCGTGGCGGACCACGCAGATTTCTGATCGCAGAATCGTTCGGTTGATTGATACCTTGCGGAGGTAGGCCGCTTCGATCTTGCGTTGCTGATTGCCCTGTTCGCGTTACTGAAGACGCTCAGCGGCTCCCATCAGCAATCTGCGCGGACAGCCGCGCAGATTGCTAGGGCTTGCGTTTCAACTCGTCCCAGACCGATTCGATGTCCTTGCGAAATCGCTCGTTGACTGCGTTGTAGCGGGCCTGCGCCTTGTCGTCGTCGTAGATGTTGGTGACATCGAGCTCGAAATAGGACCGCACGCCACCCGTGAATTCGACGGCCTTCTCGGCATCGGAGCCCGGCGCGCCTTGGACGCGATACTTCGGTGTGATCGGGAAGAGCCCGCGCTCCATGAAGACTTTCTGTCCACGCTCGGTGAGCAGAAACTCGATGAATGCCCGCGCGGCCTTGGGGTTCTTCGCGCCGGCGACGATGCCGATCGGCTCGGGTGTGATCCATGCCGTCTTCGGCGCGACGAAACGAATGTCGAAGCCTGCGAGTTTCTCCTCGAACGCCATATAACTGGGCACCGCGAACCCGACCGCGAATTCGCCTTTCGCAACCACCGAGGGCACGTCGCGACTGCGGGCGGTGAAGTGTCCGGTATTGCCGGCGAGGCGTCTGAGCCAGTCCCAGCCTTGCTCGTCGGTGCCGCGCTGCAGGATCACTTCATAGGTTGCGTGACTACTGCTCGACCGCGAGGGCGCACACTGCGCGATGTGTCCCTTCAACTTCGGATCGAGCAGGTCATCCCAATCCTTGGGAGGGGCCACGCCCAGACGTGCAAGCAACTTCGGGTGATAGACCAGTCCGTAGGGTTCCAGTGCGGAACCGATCCAGAATCCTTTCGGATCGCGAAGATAGATCGGCTTCGGCTTGCCGATCGTGGCCGGCACGGTATCCCACGCTTCTTTCGAAAGATTGAGCGGAGCCATCAGCTTCTGTTCGGCCAGCTTGTCGAACAAGGCGCTCTCACCACCCCAGAAGACATCGACCTCGGGGCGTCCCTTCCATTCGACGATCCGGCCATACGCGACCGGCGTACCTGCTGCCAATGCGTTCGTCTTGACGTTGATGTTCCACCGCTCCTTTGCGTACTTGGCGAATTCGGCCAGCGCGGCGTCATGGATGAACTTGGAAACGGGTGTGATCAGCACGAGCTCGCTCTCGATCGGTTGCGCCCGGACAGGCATCGCAATGAGGAGTGCGGCAAAGAACGTTGCGCCAAGGCATCGCAGCGGTTGCATCATCGAGGTTCCCCTTTGTGTGAACGATCTGGGCCGAGTGTATTGCGATGCACCGCCCGTTGTTTGATTCTTGTCAAGCGCCGCAATGATTGCGGCCGCACACTGAATCAATGGCTCGGGTCGGGATCATCGGTGGCGGCGCGTTTGGAACGGCGATGGCATGCATCGTTCGAAGGTCCGATCACGTCACGACACTTTGGGCGCGAGAGAATGAAGTCGTCACGGCCATCAATGCGGATCGCGGCAATCCACTGTTCCTGCCTGACGTGCGCCTTGAGTCGGGCATCCATGCCACGAGCGACTTGGGCGAAGCTACAAGACAACAGGACTTCCTTTTGCTCGCCGTCCCGGCGCAGCATTTGCGCGCGATCGCGAATCAGCTTCGCCCGCTCCTCGCCGACGGAATTCCGATCGTCATCTGCTCGAAGGGCATCGAGCGTGGCAGTTGCGCGCTGATGCCTGAAGTCGTGGCCGACGCGATTCCTGCGGCTACGGTCGCGGTACTGTCCGGCCCGTCGTTCGCCAAGGAGATCGCACGGGATCTGCCTTGCGGTGTCGCGCTGGCCTGTCGCGATGCACTGGTGCGCGCCCGGCTGGTCAACGCGATCGGGACCCCGCGCTTCTGCGTGCATCCCAACGACGACGTCATCGGCACCGCGCTTGGTGGCGTCATGAAGAATGTCATCGCCATTGCGAGCGGGATTGCCGCCGGCCGGAAGCTTGGCGAGAATGCTCGCGCAACCGTCATGACGCTCGGCCTCGCCGAGGCAACCCGATTGGCGGTTGCCAAGGGCGCGCGCATCGAGACCTTTCTCGGGCTCGCCGGCATCGGCGATCTCGCGCTGACCGCAAACAGCCTGCAATCGCGAAATACCTCGCTCGGCGTCGCGCTCGGCCAAGGCCGCACACTCAGAGCGGTGCTCGGTGAGCGAAAGGAAGTGACCGAGGGCGCGTTTTCGGTGGAGGCGATCGTGGCGCTGGCACGACGCCTCGGCGTTACGATGCCGCTCTCTGAAGCCATCGACCAGGTGCTCAACCATGGCGCCGATCTGGACGCGACGATCGCGCGCTGGATGGAATTGACTCGGGTGTAGGATTGAACGTTTGCCCGCGTGTTTGAAAGGAGATCGTCATGTTCGAGCTTCGACAGGCCCTCACAAAAAGTGCAATGGCAGTGACCCTTGCGTTGGGATTTGGCGCTCCCTCGAACGCCGATAACGAGCGTGGCTCGACCCATCGCGCCGACAAGCGATCGCCGATCGTCATCGGTCACCGCGGTGCAAGTGGTTTTCTGCCTGAGCACACGCTCGAGTCCTACGCGCTCGCCATCGAACTCGGCGCCGACTACATCGAGCCTGATCTGGTCGCGACCAAGGACGGCCACCTGATCGCGCGGCATGAACCGAACATGATCAACACGACTGACGTGAAGGACCGGCCGGCGTTCGCGTCCCGCAAGCGGATCGTGGTGGTAGACGGTTTTCCCGAGGAAGGTTTTTTTGCCTCGGATTTCACGCTCGCCGAAATCAAGACGCTGCGTGCGGTCCAGGCGTTCGCCGAACGCCCGCAGCAGTTCAACGGCAAATTCGAGATTCCGACCCTGGATGAGGTGATCGCGCTCGCGAAGCGCAAGTCCGAGGAGAAAGAGCGGACCATCGGCATCTATCCCGAGACCAAGCATCCCACCTACCACCGGAAGTTAGGCTTGCCGCTCGAGCAGCGACTCGTGGATGCGCTGGCGCGGGCGGGCTGGAATCATCGGCGCGCACCGGTGTTCATTCAGTCCTTCGAGCAGGCGAATCTCAAAGCGCTGCGCAAGATGACAAGCGTCAAGCTCGTTCAACTCGTGGATGCGAACGATGTGAATCCGGACGGCACACTCGACTTCACGCCGCCATTCGATCGTCCCTATGACTGGACCGTCTCGGGCGATCCAAAGCTGCTCGCGCGGACGTTCGCATTCTTTGCGACCGATGCGGGGCTGGCCGAAATCAAGACCTACGCGGATGGAATCGGGCCGTGGAAGCGCTATATCGTGAGCACCGTCGCGGCCGGGCTGCCTGGGCCGGGGGAGGCAAGCCTCAAGCTACTGCCCCCAAACGACTTGATCGACCGCGCGCACAAGGCCGGACTGCGTATCCACACCTGGACATTTCGAAACGAGCAACGCCGCCTCGCGTCCGATTACGCAGGCAACCCGGTGAATGAGTATCTCCAGTTCTTTCGTCTGGGCATCGATGGGGTGTTCTCCGACTTTCCCGATACGGCGGTCGCTGCCCGGATCCTGCTCGAGCTCGAGCGAAATCCCGACGGCGGGCGCTGCCTGATTGGTGATCGCGATGGACCAACCCGACATCAACCGAATTGTCCGGACTAGGAATCTGCGCCGTCGGCCGCGCAGATTCATGAATCAATCGTCTTCCCGTGCGAAAATTCCGAAGCGATCCAGATTGAACTCTTCGCGATCCCAGTCCTCGATCGGCTCCGGCAGCCACTCCGGATTCGGCCGGGCCATCGCATCGGGGAACGGCACGTCGCGAATTCGATTACGACGGGTGGCCGATGAACGGCTCGGTACGCGGCGGTGCGCTTTGCGGTTACCTTCCTTCGTCACGGTGTGTCGCATGGCAGCCTCCTGGTTGACAATTCAATGCTATGAATCGACAAGGACGTGCAATTGACCAGGATCAAACGCTATCACGACGGCGGCAAATCGATACGGGCCACCGCCCGGCTTGGATACTCTGCGGCTGCGATACCGGAGTTGGCCATCGTGTTGTTCGCGACGCTCCTCCATTTTGTGTGGGAGATGCTGCAAGCGCCGTTCTGGGTCGGCATGGCAGCCATGCCGCATTGGCAAGGCATCCGCACCTGCGCCATTGCAACCGTCGGTGATGTCATGATCGCGCTGGTCGCCTTTTGGGCGGGTGCCATCGTCGTGCGATCACGAGCCTGGCTCTTGTCGCCGAATCGATCAGCCGTCATCGCCTACATCGTGACCGGACTCGTGATCACCATCGCGTATGAATACCTCGCCACCGAACTGCTCGGGCGCTGGGCGTACACCGACTCGCAACCGCGGCTGCCATGGATCGGCACGGGCATCGCGCCGATCCTGCAATGGTTGACGCTGCCGTTCGTCACGCTATGGTTGGCGCGCGTCCACTGTTGGGGACGTACTGCATTGGCTGGGGCGTTGACAGGCTCATCAGGCCCGGACAATCGCATCGGCCCGCGCGGCTAAGCGGGCGTGGACATCCTTTCGCATACCCTTTGGGTGGTCGCCGGCGTCGAGGTTGCGCGGCGCAGGCGGATCATCGCCGGCCGGCGCGATATCGTCGCAAGCGCAATTCTCGCGGCACTCCCCGATGTGATCCATTTGCTCCCGGTACTCGCCTGGGTACTGCTTGGCAACGCGTCGGTTGCGGTCTTTTATGAGTATGCGATTGCCTTGCCCGGTGAGGAACCCGCGATGCCGGCCATGGTCGCGCTGACGGCGCATCACCTTCACTGCATCATGCATAGCGGCATCGTCGCGGGCACGATCACCGCACTCGTCTGGCTGACGTATCGACGCCTGTGGATTCCGTTGCTGGCATGGTGGTCGCACATCCTGATCGACGTCTTCACGCATTCGGACGATTACTATCCCTCACCGGTCTTCTACCCCATCACCTATTGGGGCTTCGATGGATTGGCAT
>JBJXGX010000067.1:0-4109 GCA_046160305.1 Burkholderiales bacterium | reverse complement strand
GGAGCAAGCTGCGCCGTATGCGCCGCTGGAAATCAAACGCATTGATTTGGACAGCGAACCGGTCGCTGGCATCCTCGCGCACCTGAGGGCTACCGGGAGACTGATTCTCGATGGGGATTCGTCGGCCCAACAAACGAGCTTGTTCTAATGCAATCAATCACTTGTACACCGGGGGTATTATGGCTGCATCTTTAGATTGGCGGCCGAGCCAAAGCGCTGGATGAGGGTGACCGCGCCGGTGTCGGCCTCGGTCCGTTTCTGTCCGGCTTGCTTGATTGAGAACGTGGCGATGATCCGATGAACGATCTGCAGCACTGGCGAGAGTAGCTGCGGATGGGCGGCCAACAGGATGCGCAGCGGGATCGGAAAAGACAACGCCCATTGACGCACCGGCACCCGCGGAATGACGTAGTCGAGCAGGTGCGCAGCGGATTCCGCCATACGCCGCGCCCCGCACGAGGGGCCGCACTTAATCCGCAATCCCCCCGCCGCTTGCACGAGAACGCCACCGGCTTCTCATGGGCGCACGCGCCGCAGCGCAACCGCCGAAACCCGTGGGCGAGGATGCCGCACTTCAGATACGCATCGAACTCGTCTTTGACGAACTCGGGCAACGCCGCGCCGGTCCGCGCCGCGACTGCGTCGTGGTGGGGTGATGGTGCCCTACTTCGGTGCTGCTTTTTCTGGTCGACAGGCACAACGATCTCAACGAACGAACGAAACGGTTAGGCGATCTTGCCGGACGAATCGTCGTATCCGTCGAGCCGTAGTGTTGGCCTGAACCCGTCATTTGGACGATTCTGGTCTTACGTTCAAGGGTTTCGACAACAGCGCACTGTGGATCTCACGCCCCCGGCGCCTTGAATCCGACCTTGGCATGCGTCCCGTCGCAATAAGGCTTGTTGGCTGATTGACCGCAGCGGCAGAACGCGGCGCCCGTCGATCGGTTCACCGTTTTGCCTGTTCCGGTGACGACTTCGACCGGTCCGGACACCAATAATGGTCCGTTGGTGGCAGGCTTAATGGCGAGTGGTCCGTTGCGCGTCGCGAGTGGCGTACTGTCTTTGGCCGGCACCTCACCGGTGGCGATGAAGTTCGCAGCGGCGTGGCTGCCATCGCAGAACGGCTTGTTTTTCGCGGCGCCGCAGCGGCATAACGTCGCGCGCAGGCACGGGGCCTGCCCTGCGATGATCAGCTCACCGTGGAATGCGAGCGGTCCGTTCTCGCGTACGCGCGCAAGGTTGACCTTTGGTGGCACTTCAACCGGCCCACCGTCAAGCCTCTCGTAGGTGATGGCGCCCGACGGGCATTGGTGCGCGAGCTCCGCCACCGCTTCGGGCGTGGCGGCGTCAGGATGAATCCATTCTCCTGCCACGTTTGGCACGAACACGTCGGGGCGGGCGAGCACGCAGCCGCGCGAATGAATGCAAAGTTCGGCGTCAAAGTGGATGCGGACCTTCGTTCCGCCGACGGTTTCTATCTTGCTCATGACTTACCTCGCGCCTTTCAGATCCTTGTATGCGGCTGGAACGTTCAGCTGCGGATGCACCCAATCGAATAGTACATAACCGCGGAACTCGGGCATTGCGACCTGTTTCACGGTTTCTTCCAGGCTGAGTCCGCGTGCGAGCGCCGCCTGAACATGCTGTTTCACCGCGCTCAAATAGTCGATATGCCAGTTGAGGTCATCGCGTGACATGACCACGCCGTGGCCCGGCACGATGCGCGCGTCAGCGGGCAGGAAGGCGCGCACTTTAATAAGCGTATCGAGCGTCGCGACCAGATGTCCATCGAGCAGCCAGGGCAGGGCGGGTTTGGCCGCGATGACCGGGTTGCCGGTCCACATGACGCTGGATTGCGGCTCCCACACGAACAAGTCGCCGCCGGTCTGACCGAAACCGAAATCGATGATTTCAACCTGTTTGCCGCCAAGGTCGATGACAACGCGGCCGCCCGCCGGCACTAGGATGTCGCCCGTATGCGCACGTATCTCCTCGATGCCGCGCCCGGTACCGAAATTAGCGATCATGAACTTCTTGTCTTCGTCGAGACTTTTGTCGACGAAGGCACTGGCGTTGACGTGCTGAATCACGCGCGTGCCTGCAGGCAGGTACATGTTGCCGTAGGAGTGGTCGCCATGTGCGCTGGAATTTACGGCATATGCAATCGGCAGTTTCGTCGCCTGGCGCGCTAGCCCCAATACCTGGGCGTTAAGGCGCTTGTTGAGCATGGTCTCGATCAAGAGCGCGCTGCGGCTGCCGACGACGAGGCCGCTGCTGGTGGCCGCCGCTCCGCCGGCTTTGTTGAGCGCGGCCGCATTGTCGGCGTAGTACGCATAGACCCCCGGGGCGAGTCGCTCACTCACCATGGTGACCTTGTTGGCGTCCCAGATCGGCTCTGCAGCGAATACCGAAGAAATAGACATCACAAGTAGAACTTGCAGTAACCGATTCATCGCGAGGGCTCCCCAAGAAAGAATGACGGGAATTGTGGTCCTTGCAAATTTGAAAGACAATAGGACTTATATGAAAACAGACTTTGCAAAAATGCAAACGACGGATAGCCTGACCGACATCCAATTCGTGGCGGCAATCGCAGAGGCGGCCTCGCAGTCCGCCGCGGCAAGACGGCTTGAGGTCAGTCACGCGACGGTCTTTCGCCGGTTGAATGCCTTCGAGGCGCGCCTCGGCGTGAAGCTCTTCGAACGCAACGGCGGCCGCTACGTGCCGACGGTGGCCGGGGAGGAATTGGCGCGCGCAGGCGCCGAGATCGAGCAGACGGCAATGCGCTCGCTGCTGCGCGTGGCGGGGCGCGACCTGCGCCCGACCGGGCTGGTGCGTCTGACCACGACCGAAAGCATTGCAAGCGCACTGCTGGCACCGATTGCCGCGGCATGTCGCGAATTGCATCCCGATATCCAGATTCAGGTCGTCGCCGATAACTCGCTTTACGACCTCGCCAAGCGCGACGCGGACATTGCCATCCGTCCCACGAAAATGCCGCCGCAGCATTTGATCGGCAAGAGGATTGGCCTTCTCGCAATGTGCGTCTACGGTTCGAAGCGCTACCTAACACGCCATCGCACCAAGGATTTGGCGGCGCATGAGTGGGTCGCTTTTGACGATGCGCGCTCGCCTATTGCGTCCCTTGAATGGCTTGCCGCGATCAAGCCGCTCGAACAGGTTGCCTATCGCACCAACTCGCACATCGGCGTGGCAAACGCTTGCCTCGCAGGGGCGGGGCTGGCTGTGCTGCCTTGTTTCGTTGGCGACCGTCAACCGGCCTTGCGGCGCGTGACCGGGCCGATCGGCGCATGCGCCAATGACCTATGGATTCTCACGCACCCCGATCTGAGGGAGACCGTCCGGATCAAGACGGTCTTCCGCGCGCTGCAGCAGGAGTTAGAGAAGGCGGCTCCGCTGCTGGCGGGGCAACGGCCACATGGACCTACCGCACGTTCGTAGACGGTTGGGTGCTCAGTGGTGCTCGCCTACACGACACCATTGTGGGTCATGCCTGCTGCGACCCTGTTTCTCGGTGAGCGACTCACGCCGCGGCGTGTGATCGGTGTCGCACTCGGATTGCTTGGACTGGCCGTGTTGTTCAATCCTTTCGCATTCGATTGGAGCGACCAATCATCGGTGGTCGGGCATGGCGCTTTGCTGCTTGCCGCCCTATGCTGGGCGGCAAGCATCGTTCATATTCGTGGCCACACTTAGCATGCAACACCATTCCAACTTGTGCCGTGGGAGGCGCTGCTGGCGACCGTGATCTTGTTTTTGATCGCGCCTTTTGCTGAGCCGTGGATTGCGATCAACTGGGATGTGAAGTGGGCGGTCTTGTTGCTCGCATCGAGTATTTTGGGCGTGTCCATTCCGTATTGGGCGATCGCGATGGCGGGTCGGCGGCTGCCGGCGATCACGGTTTCCCAAGGTCTGCTTGGCGCACCGATCATTGGGGTGGCGGTGGCGACGATCGAGTCTAGATTCTTTCTCCGTGACTTCTTTGTATCCAGCAAAGCAAATCATGCAGCGATTTTGGAATACGCGTTCGGGAAGTGGTGCTCGCGTAGATAGAGCGATGTGCCCATGACCTGGCGCCCATAGCGA
>JBJXGX010000066.1:0-21447 GCA_046160305.1 Burkholderiales bacterium | reverse complement strand
TTGCCGCGCACGCCGAAGGGAGTCTCAACGAGGTACTGGTGATCGCGGCGGCGCTATCGGTGCAGGATCCGCGCGATCGCCCGATGGAACGCGCGCAGGCGGCGGACGAAGCGCAGAAGCGATTCGACGATGAGCGCTCCGATTTCATGGGCTTTCTCAAGCTCTGGAAGTTCTTTACCGACGGGTTGCATGGCGAGTCCCAACGAAAGTTGAATCGCCATTGCCGCGACCTGTTTCTTTCGTACAACCGCCTGCGCGAGTGGCGGGACACGGTGATCCAGTTGCGCGAGGTGGTGGGCGAGATGGGTTGGAAGGTCGATGAGCCGTCGCTTGATCCGGCGCGATTCGATGCGATCCACCGCGCGCTGTTGACCGGACTGCTTGGAAATGTCGGGCTCAAGGCCGAGGACGGCGGCTATCTTGGCGCGCGCGGCATCAAGTTCTTCGTCCATCCCGGATCGTCCCTGGCGAAAAAAGGAACGCGCTGGGTCATGGCCGCCGAATTGACCGAAACGACGCGCCTCTTCGCGCGGTCGGTCGCGGGCATCGATCCGAAGTGGATCGAGCGGATCGGTGCGCATCTGGTCAAGAAGACGCAGTCGGAGCCGCACTGGGAAAAAAAGGCCGCGCAGGTTGTCGCCATGGAGCGCGGGACGCTCTACGGCATCCCCGTCTACCTCAACCGTCGTGTTCCGTTCGGGCTCATCAATTCCCGCGAAGCACGCAAGATCTTCATTCGCCAGGCGCTGGTCGATGGTGACTATGATTCGCGCGCGCCGTTCTTCCTGCATAACCAGAAATTGCTGCGCGAAATCCAGCTGCTTGAGCACAAGTCGCGTCGCCCCGATGTGCTGGTGGATGACGAGTTGATCCACGCGTTCTACGACAACCGCCTGCCCGAAGGCATCTGGAGCGACACGACCCTCACCGCGTGGCGGAGCGGTGCGGAGCGTGAGAATCGGCGCCTGCTGTTTCTGGAGCGCGAAGACCTCATGCGCCACGAAGCCGCGGGGATCACCACCGCGCAGTTTCCGCACAGCGTCGACATGGCGGGCCATTCCTTCGCGGTCGACTACCTGCATGACCCGGGTGGCCCTCGCGATGGCGTGACCATTACCGTTCCGTTGATCGCGCTCAATCAAGTGCAGGCGGCGCGTTGCGAGTGGCTGGTGCCTGGGCTCTTGAACGAGAAGGTGGCCGTGCTGGTGAAATCGCTGCCCCAAAAAATGCGGCAGCGGCTCGGCACACCGTCCGAGTTCGCCCTGCTGTTCCTCGCCTCGGGCGCGTCGGGCGATCAGCCGCTGGTGGATGCGATCGCGCGCTTTGCGCGCAATGAATTGAATGTGGCCGTGCCGCTTGATGCGTTCCGGCTGGAAACGGTCGGCGCGCATCTGTTCATGAATTTTCGTATCGTCGATGAGAATGGACGGCAACTCGCGATCGGCCGCAATCTCGCGCAGATCCGGGCTGAGCTGGGTGGTCGTGCTGAAGAGCGATTCACCGCGCTTGCGCAGCCGAAGGCCGGCATGGCGGGCATCACGTCGTGGTCGTTCGGCGATCTCGACGAAGTCATGGAGATTCGACAAGGCACGGAGGCGCTGATCGGTTATGCCGCGCTGGTGGATGAAGGCGAGGCGGTCAGCCTGCAGATCATCGACTCCGAGCGGCGCGCGAAGGCGTTGCATCGTGTCGGGCTGCGACGATTGTTCATGCTGCAACTCAGGGATCAAGCCAAGTATCTCGAACGTACCTTTGCCTCCCAACAATCCTTGACCTTGCAACTGGCCGCGATCGGCGACGCGAACCAGTTGCGTCGCGATCTCGTTGCGGCGACCTTCGAGCGCGCCTGCATGGGCGATCCCTGGCCTCGTACCCAAGCGGCGTTTCTCAAGCGCACCGAGGAGGGGCGAGCGCGGCTCACGCTGATCGGGAATGAAATCGCGCGACTGTTGGGATTGGTGCTATCGGAGGCCCAGGCGCTGCGAAAAAAACTCGCCGGCATCAAGACGCATCCGGCGGCGGTGAAAGATATCGAGGATCAGCTTTCCCGGCTGATGCCACGCGATTTCATTCTCGAAATTCCGTTCGATCGGATGAGTCACTATCCGCGCTACTTGAAAGGTGCCGCGCTGCGCCTCGATAAATTGCGGGGTGACCCGTCCCGTGATCAACGGCTGATCACCGAGGTCGGAGAGCTCGAGCGCGAATGGTTGCGCGAGGACATCCGGGCGCGCAAGGCCGATGAGCGCGATCCGCAACTCGACCAGTTTCGCTGGCTTCTCGAAGAGTTGCGGGTTTCGCTTTTCGCGCAGGAGCTGAAGACGCCGATGCCCGTCTCGACCAAGCGGCTGGCGAGAATGTGGCAAACTATCCGGTGTTGAGTCGCGATCGGGACAATGAACGACATCACACAAGCGTTGGCCCGCGCGGGCGGCGGCCTGTTGCATCCCAAGATGTTCCTGCTGATGATCTGGCCGCTCGCCGTGTCGCTTGCGCTATGGATCACGCTGGCCGCTATATTTGGTGTGCAACTATTCAACGGCGTCGAAGGCTATCTCGATCATTCGCGCGTCTACCAATGGGTGACCTCCACCTGGCCTTTGTCGCTGATCGCTGCAGGCCTCCTGTGGTTGCTCATGTTTCTGCTGTCGATTCCGCTGGTGCTCGTGACCGCGACATTGCTCATCGGCGTCCTCGCGATGCCGATCGTGCTGAATCATGTCGCCGCAAAAGACTATCCCACGCTCGAGCGCAAGCGGGGCGGCACCATCATCGGCAGCATCTGGAATGCCGTGGCCGCATTGATCTGGCTCGTCGTGCTGACGATCGTCAGCGTGCCGCTATGGTTCATTCCCCTCTTGTGGCCGGTGATTCCCGTCGTGCTTCTTGGCTATTTCAACCAGCGCGTCTTTCGGTATGACGCGCTCGCCGAGCACGGTTCCCGGGATGAAATGAAAAGCATCCTCCGCGGTTCGCGAATGCCGCTCCTTGGGCTGGGCATGGCGCTCGGTGTGATCGGCTACATCCCGATCCTGGGATTCTTCTCGCCCGTGTTCGGTGCGCTCGCGTTCACCTACTATTCGTTCAATAAGTTGGCGGCAATGCGGGGTTCATCCGGGTCCGCAACAGGGACCGCAACGCGCCAACAGTCGTTGGCGTCCGGACAACACTGATCTTTATTGCAGAACGACATGTCATTTTTTAATCTCTACGCCCACAATTTCGTTCGCGTCGCCTCCGCCATCCCGCGTGTTCATATTGCCGATCCGGTTGCCAACGCCAAGGAGACGATCGCCTTGCTTGAGCGCGCGCGTGAGGCGAATGCGGTGTTGGCGGTGTTTCCGGAGCTTGGGCTCTCGGGTTATTCATGCGAAGACCTTTTTCATCAGCGGGCGCTGGTCGATGCATCCCTCGAAGCCTTGCGAACCGTGCGGGACGCGACCCGGAAAATAGACGTCATGGCGGTCGTCGGACTGCCGCTTCAGCTCGATGGGCTCTTGTACAACTGCTGCGCGGTCGTTGCGCGCGGACGCGTTTGGGGGGTGACGCCGAAGACCTATCTCCCGAACTATCTCGAGTTCTACGAGATGCGTCATTTCACCCCGGGTGACTATGCGCCGTTCTCGGCGGTGGATCTGCTGGACGAGACGGAAATCCCGTTCGGTTCGCGCCTGCTGTTCACGATCGCCGAACAGCGCCAGTTCAAGCTCCACATCGAAGTGTGCGAAGACCTCTGGACACCGATCCCGCCGTCTTCGTACGCTTCGTTGGCGGGCGCGACGGTCCTGGTAAATCCTTCGGGATCACCGGTGACGATCGGCAAGGACGCCTATCGCAGGCAACTGGTGACGAATCAATCGGGACGTTGTATCGCCGCTTATCTCTATAGCGGTGCCGGGTTTGGCGAGTCGACCACCGAGGTCGCCTGGGATGGACATGGTCTCATCTGCGAAAACGGTTCGGTACTTGCCGAGACGGAGCGCTTTGCCTATCAGGCGCAGCTCGTGTCGGCTGATGTGGATCTCGATCGGATCGCGCAGGACCGGGTGCGTCTCACCACGTTCGGGCAGTCGGTCGCCCGCGAGCGCGACCGGATCGATGCATTTCGTACCATCATCATCGATCTGCCTCTGCCAAAGCAGGCGCGCCTCGACCTGCGCCGGACCTACGAGCGCTTTCCGTACGTACCAAGCGATCCTGCGCAACGGGAAACGCGCTGCCGCGAAGTGCTCGATATCCAGGTGCAGGGATTGGTGCGTCGGCTGGAGGCGATGAAGGCGAAGAAGGTCGTGATCGGCGTGTCGGGCGGGCTCGACTCCACGCAGGCATTGCTCGTCTGCGCGGCGGCGATGGATCGCATGGCCCTGCCACGGGAGAATATTCTCGCCTATACGATGCCCGGATTCGCAACGAGCGACCGGACGCTCAAGCAATCGCACCAGTTGATGAGCGCGGTTGGCGCGACCGCGACCGAGATCGATATCCGGCCTTCATGCCGTCAGATGCTGAAGGACATCGGACATCCCTACGCCGATGGGCAGGAGGTGTTCGATATCACCTTCGAGAATGTCCAGGCAGGGGAGCGGACCAGCCATCTCTTCCGCCTGGCGAATCTGCATAACGCGCCGGTAATAGGTACCGGTGATTTGAGTGAGACCGCGCTTGGATGGTGCACCTATGGTGTTGGCGACCAGATGGCGCATTACAACGTCAACGCGAGCGTGCCCAAGACGCTGATCCAGTTTCTCATCCGCCATGTCGCGCGGAGCGAGCAGTTGGGCCATGAAGCGAGCGCGATCCTGATGGCCGTTCTCGACACCGAGATCAGCCCCGAGCTGGTCCCCGGCAAGAGCGGCGGACAGCCGGCGCAAAGTACCGAAGCGGTCGTCGGCCCCTACGAGCTCCAGGATTTTCATCTGTACTACACGCTGCGTTTCGGGTATTCGCCTCGCAAGGTGGCCTTTCTCGCGTGGGCGGCGTGGCATGACGCGGCAATCGGACATTGGCCGGACATCCCGGCCGGGCAGCGGCACACCTATGCCATCGGTGAGATCAAGCGCTGGTTGGGTGTGTTCGTCCGGCGGTTTTTCCAGCAGTCGCAGTACAAGCGGACAGCGATGCCCAACGCACCGAAGGTGGGCTCCGGTGGATCGCTGTCTCCACGCGGGGATTATCGTGCGCCAAGCGACAGCGATGCCACGACGTGGCTCGCGGATCTCGCGTTGATCCCCGAGGTCGGTTCGGGGTCGCGGCGGAAACAGGCCGCGCCGCTACCCGCGAAATCCAAACGTCGCAAATCGAACTAGGGAATCCGGGAATGGGCATCGGCGGCATCGTGATAGGCGATGAGATCATTCGCGGCAAGCGCGAAGACAAGCACATGAAGAAGCTGATCGAGCTGGTCGGCGCGCGCGGCATGCGCATCGATTGGTGCGAGTACATCGGCGACAGCCGCGAGCGGATCACTGCAACGCTCCGGCGCAGCATGGCTTCGACCGATATCGTGTTCAGCTTTGGTGGCATCGGTGCCACGCCCGATGATCACACGCGCCAGTGCGCCGCCACGGCCGCCGGGGTCGCGCTGCAATTGCATCCGGATGCCGAGCGCGAGATCCGGGGCCGTTTTGGCGATGACATCACGCCGCTGCGATTGAAGATGGGTGAGTTTCCGCTCGGATCATCGATCATTCCCAATCCGTACAACCGCATTCCCGGCTTCTCGGTCGGTGAGCATCACTTCGTGCCGGGCTTTCCGGTCATGGCTTGGCCGATGATCGAATGGGTACTCGATACCCGCTATCGACACCTGTTCAATGCGGTGCCCGAAGCGGATGATTCAGTGATCGTCTACGACTCCGCTGAGAGCACGTTGACGCCGCTGATGGAGACGCTCGAAGCGAAGTATCCCGGATTGAAGGTCTACAGCCTGCCGAGCATGGGACAGGCGGGTAAGCGCCGGCACATCGAACTCGGCGTGCGCGGCGATCCCACCAAGCTTGCCGCCGCAATGGACGATCTGCGCAGTGGCGTCGAAAAACTCGGTGGCCGATGGGAAAAGCCCGCACCGCCCGCCTAGTCGCGATGCAGCGATGCGCGCGTGCGCGGGATTTTTGCTCGCTGCCAGTTGACAACGCCCCATGTGAGCACCTCGCGAGGCGCCCAAGAGATTGCGTCACGCGGGGGATCCTGCCCCAAGAATCGCAAGGCCGCGCATAGGGTCGCTGCCGGTGCCATGGTCGGATCGATGGCGCGCGCACGTGTCTGCTTCGAGAGCTTCTCCCCCGACGCGTTGACGGCAACCGGCAGGTGGAGGTATTGAATCGGCGCGTAGCCAAGTGCTCGACCGAGAAAGATCTGCCGTGGCGTGGAGTCGAGGAGGTCGGCGCCACGCACCACATCGGTTATGCCCTGGTAGGCATCGTCGACGACAACCGCCAATTGGTAGGCGAACAGGCCGTCCGCACGTTTCACCACGAAGTCCCCGACCTCTCTGGCCAATTCCTGCTCGATCGTTCCCTGCACCGCATCCTGAAAAGCCGTTGCCGGCGCGTCGACATGGACGCGTTCAGCGAATGACCGGCGCCTCACCCGAGCGCTCGCGCGGCAGGTGCCGGGATAGACCAATTCGTGCGTCGTCCCTAAATTCAGCAGCGACGCGGCGACGCTAGAGGGCGCGTCCGCCCGTGGCGTGCGTCGTGCTATCGCATCTGCGATCTCTTTTCGGGTGCAGTAGCAACGATACGTGGTGCCGCGCGCCCGCAGCGCGTCGAGCGCGGCTTCATACGCCGGGTGGCGCGTGCTTTGATAGAGGACTTTACCTGTCCACTCCAAGCCAAAGGCATCGAGGGTGGACAAGATGCGATCGGCCGCGCCGGGGATCTCGCGCGGCGGGTCGAGGTCCTCGATGCGAACCAGCCAGTCACCGCCGTTCGCCCGTGCGTCGAGAAAGCTGCCGAGCGCGGCAATCAATGATCCGAAGTGGAGCGGACCGGTAGGCGAGGGCGCAAATCGCCCGCGGTATCGTGCGTTTCGAGGAAGCGCGCTCGTCATCATCGATTGCCTGGACCCATGAAAACGGGGTGCGGCACCTCGAAAGATACCGCCGATTGGGTGCCACCGGGCGCCTCAACATGCCGGTTCACTTCGAATCGCAAGATCGGACGTTGTGCACAATCTTGGGCAACTGTCGTGCCTGTCCGAAGCCAATGACCGTAACCGGCCCCGTATACTGCGTCGATTTCCTGCCGTCCGCCTTCGCAACATGCCATGCGCGATAAGCGTCCGACGATTGTCGCGATGCGAGTGTGACGCCGGAACCCCTCAACACCGACCAGGCTTGCCACGGGAATGTCGGCCTACCAGACGCCCCTCACCTCCCTCGGCGGAACCCTTCGCGACGACTCGCACACCAACCGGGTGCGGGCCATTCATGCGAGCACCGCAATCGGCGTTCTCGCCGAAGTGCTCGCCATCGTAACGGTCGCCGCGGCATTGCACGGGACTGTCCTCGCCTCGCTCCTCTTTGGTTGGATCGGCTTCATGGCCGCCACGGTCTTTGTGCGCTTGGCGCTGTCGCTGCAGGGGCGAAGTCACGCCGGAGAGCGCACGATCACGCGATTCTCCGAGAATGCGGTCGCCGCTGTCTGGTGTAGCGCCGGCCTTGGATGGGGCGTTGCGACCGCGATGTTCTTCCCACTCGACAGCGCCATTCGCGAAGGGCTTATCCTGCTCGTGGTCTGCGCGATGGTCGTGCTCTCGCTCGAAGTGCTCCATTCGAGCCGTCGCGCGACATTTGCCTACGCGATGCCGGCGACCCTGATTCCAGCCGTGACGCTGCTTGCAACCGGCCATCCGACCCGCATCGCGCTCGCCGCGCTCTTGGCCGTATTTCTCGCGCTGATCCTGTACGGGTTCGGGCGCCGGCATCGGGCCTATGAGACGGCCATCGTCACCCGCCTGCAAAACGACATGCTGCTCGATGAGTTGGCTGCCACCGAGCGGAGCCTGCGGGCATCGATCGAGGAGGAGCGATTGATCCTGGAGGCGGCGCTCGTGGGCATCGCGATCGTGAGGAATGATCGATTCGTCCGTTGCAATCGGCGCATGGAGCAGATATTCGGATTTCACCGCAACGGCTTGAACGGGCGCTCCACGCGGGTGATCTATGCAAGCGAAGACGAATGGCGTGCCTCGACCGGGGCGATCGAAGCGGACTTTCGCGGTTCCGGCTCCCATACCGAGGAGCGCGCGTTTCATCGCCGCGGTGAGAGTGTCTGGTGTCGATATCGCGGGCAGATCATCGATCGCGCGCATGCCGAGCAAGGATCGATCTGGGTATTCGAAGACATGACCGAACAGAAGCGCGCCGCCGAACTGATGGCGCGCAGTGAAGAGCGTGCCGCCCGGGCGGCGACGGCGACGCGCGATGCCAATAACCGCCTCGTCGATGCGATCGCCTGCGTGCCCGATGCGTTCGCCCTGTTCGACCGCGATGATCGGCTTGTGCTTTGCAATGAGCGCTACCTCGAATCATTGCCGGGTAAACCCGCGCTCGAGACGCTGTTCGGCAAAACCTTCGAGGAGCTGGTTCTGACGAGTATCGAATCGGGTGACCCGCTCCCCGTTGCGTTCAGACGCGACCCGCCGGCCTGGGTGCGACTCGTCATGACCAAGCATCGCAACCCGGACACCGAGGACCTCGTGTACGAAGGGGGCGACGGTCGGTGGTGGCAGGTGCGCGAGCGCCGCACTTCCGATGGCGGGATCGTGATGATGAAAAGCGACATCACCAGTTTGAAGCGGAGCGAAGAGCAGGTGCGTCACCTCGCCAACCACGATCCGCTGACCGGACTGCCGAACAGGCGGCTTCTCGATGACCGCTTGACACAAGCGCTGAACCTTGCGCAGCGGAGCGGGCTCGGTGTCGCGGTGATGCTGATCGACCTTGATCGCTTCAAGATCATCAACGATACTCACGGTCATGAGATCGGCGATCGCGTCCTGCAAACAGTCGCCCGGCGTTTGCGAACGACAATACGCAAAGTGGATACGGTCGCGCGTCAAGGCGGCGACGAATTCGTCGTCGTGCTGCCGGAGCTGGGCAAGGCAACCGACGCCGGGCGCGTTGCCAACAAGATCCTTCAGCAACTCGGCAAACCGATCGCGGTTGAGCGTCACTCCTTCGTGGTTGGCGCGAGTATCGGCATCAGCGTGTTTCCCACCGATGGTGCCGATGCCGATTCACTTTTGCGAGCGGCTGACACTGCCATGTATCGCGCCAAGAGCACCGGGCGTGGCGGGGCCGAATTCGTGACGATCGCGCCCCAGCAGCAGGAATTGGTGCTGAACTAGTCCGGGTCCATCGCCGTCTTGACGACGTGGCACTCGGGCCGCCTGCTCGATCAGATTCGATTTCTGTCGACGTGGTTTCATAGCCTGATGAACCCATGCTCGATCCGACCAGGCCGGGATCCCCGACCGACCGACGCAATCTGTCGGATAATGGGCGCGCGGAACGACCAGGGAGCGGCTCGAGCGTGACACGGCCATGACGGGCATCGTCGTATTGATTTCCGGACGCGGCAGCAATATGCGCTCGCTTGTTGAACAGGGCCTTCCGGTGCGGGCGGTGCTCAGCAATCGCCCCGACGCCGCGGGGCTGGCCTTTGCGCGCGAGCGCGGATTGCCGGCTATCACGGTCGATCATCGTGCGTATCCGTCCCGCGAGTCGTTCGATGATGCGCTTATTCAAACGATCGACCGATTCGATCCTCGATGCGTGGTTCTCGCCGGTTTCATGCGTATTCTTACGGAAGGTTTTGTTCGCCACTATGACGGACGATTGCTCAATATCCACCCGTCGCTCCTGCCATCCTTCACGGGTCTGGACACCCATGCCCGCGCGCTTAGAGCGGGCGTCAAGTTGCATGGGGCGACGGTGCATCTGGTCACGTCCGAGCTCGACATCGGGCCGATCATCCTGCAGGCCGCGATCCCGATGCTTCGTGACGAGAGCGCGTCGCAACTGGCCGATCGCATCCTCGCGCAAGAGCATCGCATCCTCCCGATCGCGGTGCGTTGGCTGCTTGATGGGCGTATCGACGTGACCGACGGCATTGTGCGCGTTGCCGGTAATCCGCCGCAATGGATGTTCGATGCGGGTTGATCATCCACGCCGTGCGCGAAAGCTCTGTCCGCCATGCAACTGACTGAGTCGGTGCTGGACGCAACCTGCGATCTCGCGGCCAAGGTATTGCGTTTCGAGGCGCCGGCCGACCGTGTGCTCTCGAGCTTTTTTCGTGCCCACCCCAACCTCGGTCGGGATGATCGCGCATTTATTGCTGATTCGATTTATGCGCTCCTGCGTCGAATGCGATGGGTCGCATGGAGCGTGGGGCGGGATACGCCGCGTGCGCTCGTGCTGGGCGCGCTGGTATTGCTCTGCGGGAAGAATCTTCGCGAGCTTGAACCCCTCGTGTCGAGGCGAGAGCTTGATGCGTTGCGCAACACCAAAGGCAAGCGTGCCGATTCGGAGTCGGAGTCGGATCGGCCATCGATCGGGATCGAGCTTGATCTGCCCGACTGGCTGGTGGAGCGCCTTCAGCCGAAATTCGGCGAACAAGTGCTGCGCGAATTGGCAACGGCCCTCGCGCGGGGCGCGCCACTCGACTTGCGTGTCAACACGATTCGAGGAGAGCGCGCGTCGGTTCTCGCCGAGCTTCAGGCCGCGGGATTGACGGCGCACGCGACACCGCTCGCGCCAAACGGTATTCGCATCAACGGCAATCCGGCGATCAACAAATTGCCTGTCTTCCTCGAGGGGCGCGTCGAAGTGCAGGATGAGGGCAGCCAGTTGTTGTGCCATCTCGTCGCCCCGCGACGCGGCGAGATGATCGTTGATTTTTGCGCGGGCGCAGGCGGCAAGACATTGGCGCTGGGCGCATTGATGCGATCGAGCGGGCGGGTCTATGCCTTCGACATCTCGGATACTCGTCTTGCTCATCTGAAGCCTCGACTTGCCCGATCGGGCCTGTCGAATGTGCATCCGAAGCGCATAGAAAGCGAGCGGGACCATCGGCTGGGGCGCCTCGCGGGAAAGATCGATCGGGTGCTCGTCGATGCGCCCTGCACCGGGCTCGGTACCCTCCGGCGCAATCCCGATTTGAAGTGGCGGCAGACGCCCGCAAGCGTCGCGGAACTCGCGATCAAGCAGCAATCGATCATCCGTGCGGCCGCAAAGCTCGTGAAGCCCGGTGGACGGTTGGTCTATGCCACCTGCAGTCTGCTTGCCGACGAGAATGAAGAGGTCGTCGAGCAGTTTCTTGGCGAGAATCGCGAATTTCGGATGATCGACGCTGCGAACGAGCTTGAGCGCCAGGAGATCAAGATCGCCGGGTCAGAGTCAGGCTATTTTCGCATCTTGCCGCACATCCATGGGACCGATGGATTCTTCGCTGCGGTCCTCCAGCGGGTCGCGACACCGGCAGCGGGCGCCGACGCATCGCCTGCCCAGTCGCCGACCGAGTAGTCCGACGTGTACGAGGTCTTCCAATCGGATCATCCCCTCGTCTTTGTCCTCGATGAGTTGCAGCGGGTCGACGGCATGATTCAGTTGGGCGTGGCTGCGGTCTGCATCGCGTTGTCGTGGATCGTCGGCACAAGCATTCGACGCAGGCTGTCGATGAACCGGTCGCTTGCCAGATTCGTTGCCGTCAGCGAACTGTTGCCGCCGATCTTTGCCTGGTTGCTTCTCGTCATCGTGGGGATCGCGCTGGTTCGCTGGACGACGGTCAGTGTCCTTGCACTCATCGCGCAGGTATTCGGCGCCCTCGCCTTGGCGCGATTGGTCGTGTTCATTTTGCGGCGCAGCTTTCCCGCGAGCAGCGTCCTCGCGGCGTTCGAGTGGGCGATCGCCTTGTCCATCTGGAGTCTGTTCGTGTTGCACATCACGCGGATGCTTCCAGCAACCGCGGAGTTTTTGGAGGGCATCGCTCTGCCCGTGGGCAAGCAGGCGATCAGCGTGCTGGCGATCGTGCAGGGCGGATTTCTTATTGTATTGACGGTGTTGCTGGCGTTGTGGATCGGCACGGCCGTCGATGCACGGCTCATGCGCGCCGAGACGCTGCATTCGAGCCTTCGCGCGGCCCTATCGCGGCTGGCGCGATCGGTGCTCGTCTTGATCGCAATACTGATCGTACTGCCGTTGGTCGGCATCGATCTGACCGTCCTGTCGGTGTTCGGCGGTGCGCTGGGGGTTGGACTGGGATTCGGCTTGCAGAAGATCGCCAGCAACTACATGAGCGGATTCATCGTTCTGTTCGAGCGATCGGTGCGCATCAACGACGTGGTGACGGTGGACGGCTTCTCCGGCGAGGTACGAACACTGACGACACGATACGTCGTACTCCGTTCGCTGGATGGCCGGGAAGCCATCATCCCGAACGAAAAACTGATTACCGATACGGTGATCAATCACTCGTATACGGATCCGCGGATCCGGGCGTCCACGCTCGTGCAGGTGACTTACGATACCGATATTGATCGCGTATTCGAAATGTTGAACAAAATTGCCGCCGAGCATCCTCGCGTCCTTGAGGATCCCCCGCCGATGGCTATGCTGACCAGATTCGCCGACAGCGGCATCGATGTCGAGCTTGGCTTCTGGATCTCCGACCCTGAGAACGGGACGGGCGGCGTCAAGTCCGACATCAATCTTGCGATTTGGCGGATATTCAAGCGCGACGGTATTGAATTCGCGTTTCCGCGCCAAGATGTTCGAATGCTCGATGCGTAGCGTCGAATGCAATCGGTTGCGGATTGCGAGCGGCGCGTCGGGCTTTGGCCGCGGCGGACATTCTGTTTTGTAAGGTTGTTATCGGGGGAGGGTAACCGGTCGTCGTCTCACCCTGAGGCGCGCGCGGCCGGGTATGACCGATTCACGTACAATCGCGCGCGAACTCTTGGACGAAAGAAGGATTATCGATATGGTGTTGTCGGGATTGCTGGATCTCCCGTGGTGGGGTTATGTGCTGGCTGCATTGGCAATGACGCACATAACCATCGCAGGGGTTACGATTTTTCTGCACCGCTGTCAGGCGCACCGGGCGCTCGACCTGCATCCGATCGTTTCGCACTTTTTCCGTCTTTGGCTCTGGCTGACAACCGGCCAGGTCACGAAGGAGTGGGCCGCGGTGCATCGCAAGCACCATGCACGCGTCGAGACGCCTGAAGATCCGCATAGTCCGCAGGTCCACGGCCTGCGCAAGGTCTTGTGGGGCGGAGTATGGCTGTATCGCAAGGCTTCCTTGGACCCCGAGGTCCTCGACCGGTTCGGTCATGGCACCCCCGACGACTGGCTCGAGCGCAATTTTTACGCGAAGCGATCGATCCTCGGCGTGAGCATCATGGCCGTCATCGATCTGCTGCTGTTCGGGCTCGTTCCGGGCACGCTGATATTCGTCGTGCAGATGATCTGGATCCCGTTCTGGGCTGCCGGCGTGATCAACGGCGTTGGTCACTTCTGGGGCTATCGGAACTTCGGCACCACGGATGCGAGCACCAATATCGTTCCCTGGGGCATCCTGATCGGTGGCGAAGAACTGCACAACAATCATCACGCCTATGCAACGTCCGCCAAGCTTTCCAACAAGTGGTATGAGTTTGACGTCGGTTGGCTCTACATCTCGATCATGCGTGCGTTCGGCCTCGCCGAAGTCAAGAAAGTCGCGCCCAGCCCGCGTTTCGTGGAAGCAAAAGGCTCGATCGATCTGGAAACACTGCAGTCGGTGATTACGCACCGCTACGATGTCTTGTCGCGCTACGCGAAATCGCTCAAGCAGACGTACAAGCAAGAGATCGAACGGCTACGTGGGTTCGCGCCACACGATGCGAAGATGCTCGCGGGACTCAAGCACTGGTTGGGTCGTGACGACCGGGATGTGCCGGAGGGTGTGCGTCCCCGCTTGGCCGAACTCATGCAGAAATCCAATGCGCTTCAGACGGTTCGATCGATGCGCCAGGAACTCGGCGCCATTTGGGACCGGTCTACAGCATCGAGTGAGCAGCTCTTGCGCCAGTTGCAGGAGTGGTGCCATCGCGCCGAGGCCAGCGGGGTGAAGCCGTTGGTGGAATTCGCGCATCGGTTGCGGTGCTACGCCTGACGATCCGACGGTAGTCAGGTAAAAAACAAGGCCTGCAACGAACGTTGCAGGCCTTTTGCGGCGCCGCGATCCACCGACCGCGGCGACGACCGCGCGCCGCAGTGCCGGTCGGCCGGCGCTACTTCAGTTTTGTTTCGCGATAAATCACATGCTTCCGGGCTTTCGGGTCGTATTTCTTGACCTCGATCTTATCCGGAGTGGTCCGCTTGTTCTTGTTGGTGGTGTAGAAATGGCCGGTTCCGGCCGTTGATTCGAGCTTGATCTTTTCGCGCATCGTTCGCCTCGATGGGGTGGATGTTCCGGGACTTTACGCTTGGCCGTTGGCCCGCAGGTCAGCGAGGACGACTTCTATACCCTTCTTGTCGATCGTGCGCAGTGCCGCGGTCGAAATTCGCATGCGGATCCAGCGCTTCTCGTTCTCGAGCCAGAAACGACGGTACTGCAGATTTGGAAGAAAGCGACGCTTCGTCTTGTTGTTCGCGTGCGACACGTGATGGCCGACGATCGGCTTCTTTCCTGTGATTTGGCAAACGCGCGCCATGTTCGGATGCTCCGCGTGGGGAAGGGCGCAATGCTATTGAGAATACGCTGAAAAATCAAGCAACATGAAGTCGATCGGGAACGCTGTCTACGGAATCAGCCCCCGTTCCGCGAACGAAATGACCTGCTGTCCGGCAACGATCAGATGATCGAGCAATTTGATATCCACCAGTTCCAGGGCGCGCCGGAGCGACGAAGTCAGCAGCCGATCCGCCTGGCTTGGTTCGGCGACACCAGAGGGATGATTGTGCGAAACGATGATCGCCGCCGCATTGTGGCGCAATGCGGCGCGTACGACTTCGCGCGGATAGACGCTCGTCTGGGTAAGCGTTCCGCGAAAGAGTTCTTCGGATGCGATGACGCGATTTTGCGCATCGAGGTATAGCACCATGAACGCCTCGTACGATCGATTCGACAGTGCGAGGCGCAGGTAATCACGAACGGATTGCGGAGAATCGAGCACATCGCGGGCCCGCATCGATTCGCCGAGGGCGCGCCGGGCAAGCTCGAACGCGGCTTGCAACTGTGCGTATTTCGCGCGTCCAAGTCCTGGAATCGAGCTGAATTCCGCAACGGACGCGGCGAACGCGCCATTGACGCCGTCGAAGCGAGCCAGGAGCTCCCTTCCCAATTCGACCGCGCTTTTCCCACGGACCCCGGTGCGCAGGAAAATTGCGAGAAGTTCCGCATCGGACAGTGCGCCGGCGCCTTTTGCAAGCAGTCGCTCCCGCGGCCGCTCGTCGATCGGCCATTCGTTGATGCCCATGGATTGCCGTCCTCCCCGCGGCCGCGCACGAAAGTGTTCTCGTGATTCGCGTAGAATCCGCGCCTCTTGAATGATTGAACCACACCCTGTCATGACGGGCTACACCGGGAAGCGGATCTTGTTGATTGTGACCGGCGGAATTGCCGCATACAAATCGGCAATCCTGGTGCGCCTGCTGCACAAGGCCGGGGCGGAAGTGCGCGTCGTGATGACGGAGGCGGCCCAGCGATTCATCACCGCCGTGACACTCCAGGCGTTATCCGGAAACCCGGTCCATGTCGATATGTGGGATCCGCGAGTCCCGGACAATATGGGCCACATCGAACTCTCGCGCGATCGCGATCTGATCGTCGTTGCGCCGGCGTCCGCCGATTTCCTCGCGAAGATCACCCATGGCCTCGCCGATGATCTTGCGTCAACGATTTGTCTTGCGCGCGAGTGCCCGTTGTATGTCGTGCCGGCGATGAACCGTCAGATGTGGGAGAACGCGGCGATGCAGCGAAACGCCGCGACGCTGCGTGCCGATGGCATCGTCGTACTGGGGCCGGATGCCGGGGATCAGGCGTGCGGTGAGACGGGACCCGGCCGGATGCTGGAACCCGAAGAGATCGTCGAGGATATCGAGCGAACGTTCCATCCCAAGTTGCTGCAAGACAAGCGCGTCATCATTACCGCCGGTCCGACCTTCGAGGCGATCGATACGGTGCGCGGAATCACCAATCTCAGTTCCGGCAAAATGGGCTATGCGGTCGCCCAGGCGGCGGTTGAGGCCGGCGCGCGCGTGACGGTCGTCTCGGGGCATACGGCGGTACCGCTACCCCGTGGTGTCGAGCGCGTGCAGGTCGTATCGGCGCGTGAGATGTTCGACGCGGTCATGCATCGCGTGGCCGATTGCGATGTCTTTGTCGCGGTCGCGGCGGTCGCCGATTATCACGTGGTGAACAAGGTGTCCCACAAGCTGAAGAAAACCGACGCGCACCCAACGATCGAGCTTGCACTGAATCCCGATATTCTTGGAACCGTCGCCGCGCTCCCGCGCCCGCCGTTCTGCGTCGGGTTTGCCGCGGAAAGCGAACATCTTGTCACCTACGCCCAGGAGAAGCGGCAGAAGAAGAATATTCCGCTGCTCGCCGCGAACCTCGCGCAGGAGGCATTCGGCCGCGATGACAATGCGCTCACCTTGTTCGACGACGCGGGGCAACATGTGCTGCCTCGTGCGCCGAAGATCGAGCTCGCGCGCCAGTTGATTCGACACATGGCGCGCATGATTCCGGCATAGCGCAGCGCGAATACGCCAGTCCCGCCCGTGTGGCTTGCGTTGGCCAGGCGAATGCGGGAATTCCGGCCATCAGCCCAGCATGTCGTTCCATATGTTTTGGGCCCAGGCGTGGGCGTTCTCACCTTCGATGGCGCTGGGTCCGGTCGATACGCCGCCGCTGCCCGGGACGGTCATGAGGGTTTTCTTCTCGGCATCCCAACGATGCACCGACGCGACATGGATCACGTCGGTATCGCTCACGAAGCTGTAGCAGGTATTCATGACCATCGGTTCGGGGTTGGGCGGTACGCCCGTCAATGCGTTGATAATCGCCGCCGCCGCCACCTTTGCGTGCTGGTTGGCCATGTGGCCCGATTTGGGCATGACCGGTGCGCTCAAGGTCGCGTCCCCGAGAATGTAGATATTCGGGTCGACCTCGGACTGGGTGGTCTGCCAGTTCACCCCGCACCACCGATTGTTGGCGGTGATCAGCCCCGACGTACGGGCAATGTCGGCAGCTCGCATAGGCGGAATGACGTTGAGCACGTCGCCCTTGATCTTGTCGAAATCGGTAACGACGATGCGTCCCGCCACGTCGACGTCTTTCGCCTCCGCATTGTTGCGATAGTCGATGATGCCCTTATAGAGGTTGTTCCAGACCGCTTTGAAGAGCGGACCCTTGGAAATGACGTCTTCGTTGGCATCGAGCACGATCACTTTTGAACGCGGTTTGGACTTCTTGAAGTAGCTTGCCACCTGGCAGGCGCGTTCATAGGGGCCCGGCGGGCAACGATAGGGCGCCTTCGGAATCGACAGCACGAACACGCCGCCGTCGGGCATGGCTTCGAGTTGCCCGCGCAGTGCGACCGTATCCGGCCCCGCCTTCCAGGCGTGCAGGACCTGTTTCTGCGCCTCGGTGTTGTTGAGTCCGGGCAGCTGGTCGAACATGAAATCGACCCCGGGAGACAGCACCAACCGATCGTACGAAAGATCCTGAATCTTGGTGAGTTGGATCGTCTTCTTGGCACGATCGATGCCGGTCACCACGTCCTGCAGCACTTGCACGCCTTCGTCGCGCAGCTTGGCGCGGCTGCGCGTCACATAATCAATGGAACGGCTTCCGCCCAGGACGAGATTCGAAAGCGGGCACGAAACGAAGTTGGGTTCACGGTCGACCAGGAAGACCTGGACCGTACCGCCGCTCCATTTGCGCAGGTAGCGCGCCGCTGTCGCGCCCCCGTATCCGCCGCCGATCACGATCACCCGTCCTATCGGCTTGCGCGGCTCCGATGATGTTGCACATCCGGCCAACGCCCCGCTCGTCGCGGCGGCGCCAACCACTTTCAGAAAATCCCGGCGCCTCATCTGCGAATTCATGGCGTTTCCTTCTTCTGGGCCGCGAAGTACCCGGCGATCATGTCGACTTGCGAATCGGAATAACCCTTTGCGATCTGATGCATGATCGTTGCGTTCCGCTTGCCGTCTTTGAATTCCTTCATCCGCTCGACGATCTGCTCCTTTGGCGTACCCGCCAACGACACAATCCCGCCGGCACTTCGCCCGTCGGTGCCGTGGCAGCTCGTGCAGGTGGCCGCAAGGTTGCGGGCGAGATTCGCATCGGGAGACTGCGCAAATCCGGCAATGGGTAGAATCGCCAACGCCCCGACGACGATGATTCGTTTCACTGTGTGTCTCCTTGAATTCGTTTGGGACGGTGTGCTGAACCATCGCAAACGACCAATAGTCTCGACACCTGGGTCGACCATGTCAAGCAACCGTGCCAACAGCGAAGGTGCCGACAGCAACCGTGCTCGCTGGATACATGCCCGGCAGATTGATGAGCGATGCAGCCGGCCGGGTCGCGGTCGGTGCAATTCGAAAGCGAAAGGGCCGCATCACGCGGCCCTTTGCGAACACACCAAGTTGGAAAAACCTACGCTTCGGTTTCCGCTACCGACGACGAGGGCTGCTCCTCGCTGAATGTAAGGATGACCTTATCTTCGGCATCGATATCGACAGTGACTTTGCCGCCGCTTGCAAGGCGGCCGAACAGCAACTCATCGGCAAGCGCGCGCCGGATGGTGTCCTGGATCAGGCGGGACATCGGCCGTGCGCCCATCAATGGATCGAATCCGTTCTTCGCGAGGAAGCTACGCAACTTGTCGGTGAAGGCGACATCAACCTTTTTCTCGTGCAACTGCTCTTCGAGCTGCATGAGAAACTTGTCAACCACGCGCAGGATGATCTCGTGGGTAAGCGACTGGAACGAGATCGTTGCATCGAGCCGATTGCGGAACTCCGGCGTGAACATGCGTTTGATCTCAATCATTTCATCGCCGACTTCTTTTTTCGCGGTAAAGCCCATGATGTTCCTGTTGAGGCTGTCCGCGCCGGCGTTCGTCGTCATGACGATGATGACGTTCCGGAAATCCGCTTTGCGGCCGTTGTTGTCCGTAAGCGTGCCGTGGTCCATCACCTGGAGCAGGATGTTGAAGATATCCGAGTGGGCTTTTTCGATCTCATCCAGCAACAGCACGGAGTAGGGCTTCTTGGTGATTGCCTCGGTCAGGAGGCCGCCTTGATCGAACCCGACATAGCCGGGCGGCGCACCGATCAGGCGCGAGACCGCATGCCGTTCCATGTATTCAGACATGTCGAAGCGGATCAGCTCGATGCCCATGCAGTACGCAAGTTGCCGGGCAACCTCCGTTTTTCCGACGCCGGTCGGCCCAGAAAACAAGAATGAACCGATCGGCTTCTGCGGGCTCCCAAGGCCTGCACGTGCGGTGCGAATCGCAGCAACCAGCGCCTCGATGGCGCGGTCCTGACCGAACACCACTGCCTTGAGATCGCGATCGAGGCTCTTCAACGCGGTACGATCATCGACCGACACGGTTTGCGGGGGGATACGCGCGATCTTGGCGATGACCTCTTCGACCTCCTGTTTACCGATGATTCGCTTCTGCTTGGACTTTGGCAGGATCCGCTGGGACGCGCCGGCCTCGTCGATGACGTCGATTGCCTTGTCCGGAAGGTGCCGGTCGGTGATGTAGCGGGCTGCCAACTCGGCGGCCGAGGTCAGCGCGCCGGCACTGTACTTGACGCCGTGGTGGGCTTCGAACCTGGACTTGAGGCCGCGCAGGATCTCGATCGTCTCGCTGACCGAGGGCTCGTTGACCTCGACCTTCTGGAAGCGGCGAGCAAGCGCATGGTCCTTCTCGAAAACGCCGCGATATTCGTTGTAGGTCGTGGCGCCAATGCACTTCAGTTGCCCGGTGCTGAGCGCCGGCTTCAAGAGGTTTGATGCATCCAAGGTGCCGCCGGATGCCGCGCCCGCCCCGATGAGGGTGTGAATCTCGTCAATGAAGAGAATTGCATTCGGGTTATCGAGGAGCTGCTTGAGGACTGCCTTGAGGCGCTGCTCGAAATCGCCCCGATACTTGGTGCCGGCCAGCAGGGCGCCCATGTCGAGCGAGTAGACCGTGGATTTGGCAAGAATGTCGGGAATCTCGTTCTCGACGATGCGACGGGCGAGCCCTTCGGCGATCGCTGTCTTGCCGACCCCTGCTTCGCCAACGAGCAATGGATTGTTCTTCCGCCGCCGGCACAGGGTTTGAATGACCCGTTCGAGCTCCCGGTCGCGGCCGATCAGGGGATCGATTTTTCCAGCCAGCGCCTGCGCATTCAAATTGACCGTGTAGGACTCGAGTGCCCCGCCTGAATTCTGTGCCTCTTGCGGTTCCTCGGGTTCCTGCTCGTTCTTGGGTTGATTCTGGGGCTGCGGTGATTTGGTGATGCCGTGGGAAATGTAGTTGACGACATCGAGGCGCGTTACGCCCTGCTGATGCAGGAAGTAGACGGCGTGCGAGTCTTTCTCGCCGAAAATCGCAACGAGGACATTCGCCCCGGTGACTTCTTTCTTGCCCGACGATTGCACATGCAGGATCGCCCGCTGAATGACGCGCTGAAAACCGAGTGTCGGCTGGGTGTCGATCTCCTCGGATCCCGCCACGGTTGGTGTATGCGCGTTGATGAATTCGGTGAGCGCCTTGCGCAAATCATCAACGTTGGCGGCGCAGGCGCGTAAGACCTCGGCCGCGGTCGGGTTGTCGAGCAAAGCGAGCAAAAGGTGTTCGACGGTGATGAATTCGTGCCGCTTCTGACGTGCTTCGACAAACGCCATATGCAGACTGACTTCGAGTTCCTGGGCGATCATGTTTCCTCCATCACGCATTGGAGCGGATGCTGATGCTTCCGCGCATATGCAGCGACTTGCTCGACTTTGGTCGTGGCGATGTCCTTCGGGTAGACACCACAAACGCCCATGCCTTCCCGGTGGACTTTCAGCATCACTTGCGTCGCCTGTTCTCGTGTCTTTCCAAAAAAAGTTTGCAGCACCACCACAACGAACTCCATTGGTGTGTAGTCGTCGTTCAACAGGATAACCTTGAAAAGCGGCGGCGGCTTGACCTTGGCCTTTTTGGTTTCAAGAACTGTACCGTCGCGCAGTCGGGTCGCCATGTTGGGGTTACTCGATCGCGATCCGCGTTGGTTGCCTGCTTGCACTCAATTTACGACCGTCACCTCGTGCGGCGCTTCGTCCGGCCCAAGGTTCCCCTGGCTGGAGTCGTCGGTCGCTCGTTTGATTGGACATCGCTATCGTAGCCAGAGTTTTCGGGGGGTGCAATGATCTTTTCGGCCATCGAGACATCGCTTGACAATGC
>JBJXGX010000065.1:0-8008 GCA_046160305.1 Burkholderiales bacterium | reverse complement strand
ACAAGCCGCGCATCGCACTCGGCATCCTGGTCGAAAACGGTGGGCATGGCAGCGCCACGGCCGCGCCCATCGCCCGCATCGTCATGGACTACTACCTGCTCGGCAAGCTGCCGGCCAGCATGCCCGACCTCAACCCCGACGCCGGTGATGGGGATTGACGATGCGTAGCCTGCTGCGCGGCCTCGGCCAGCGCGTCGGCGGCAGCCTCGACGGGCCTTTGCTGGTGCTCACGACATTGATCGTCGCGCTCGGGCTCGTCACGCTCTATAGCGCCACCAAGGAGTCGCCCGCACGATTCAACGCACAGCTCGTGAACATCGCGGTCGGGGTCTCGGCGATGCTGATCATCGCGCAGGTCCCGCAACGGCTGCTGCAGCGGCTTGCACTGCCCACCTATCTTGTCGGCCTGATGCTCCTAATCGGCGTCGCGGTCGCGGGCGATATCGTGAACGGGGCGCGGCGCTGGCTCAATCTTGGCTTCACCCGCATCCAGCCCTCCGAGATCATGAAGCTCGCCATCCCGCTTGCGCTCGCCTGGTACTTCCAGCGCATCGAAGGGGCGGCGCGCCTGCGCGAGTTCATCGTCGCGGCGCTGCTGTTGATCGTCCCAGTCGCGCTTATTGTTCGGCAGCCCGACCTTGGGACCGCGATGCTGGTGGCCGCGGCCGGGTTTTACGCCATCTTCCTCGCCGGTCTTTCATGGCGGATCATGCTGACCATCGCCGGCATCGGCGCGGCCTGCATCCCCTTCGTCTGGACGATCATGCATGATTACCAGCGACGACGGATCAGCATGTTGCTCGATCCGACGCAGGATCCGCTCGGGGCGGGCTATCACACGATCCAGTCAACCATCGCGGTGGGATCGGGGGGGCTCATCGGCAAAGGCTGGCTCAACGGCACGCAGACCCATCTTGAGTTCATCCCGGAGCGCCATACCGATTTCATTTTCGCGGTGCTGTCCGAGGAATTCGGCCTCATCGGCAACGTCGTACTCATCATGCTCTATATCGGCCTGATCACCCGCGGCATGGTCATCGCCTCGACCGCGCCAACCATCTTCGCGCGCTCGCTCGCCGGCACCCTCGTGCTCTGTTTCTTCACCTATGCGTTCGTCAACATCGGCATGGTGATCGGGATCCTTCCGGTCGTGGGGGTGCCGCTGCCTTTGGTGAGCTATGGCGGGACCGCGCTCGTCACGTTGTTCGTGGGCATTGGAATCCTGATGGGCATTGCGCGCCGCCGGCCGCTCAACGCGGCATGAAATTCTCGTGTGTCCGCGTGCCGCTCGTCGTGCTCGCCGCAGCAAGTCTGGTCGCCTGCGGGACCGCGCCCGTCCGCGCACCGGACAGACCACGCGCATCCGCGCCGAAACCGCCAACCGAGACGCCGACCGCAAAGCCTGCCCGACCGGGCAACTACTATCTGGATGATGGACCGGCCAGCGCGCCGCCCGCGAATCTGGAAAACCTTCCTGATGCCACGCCGAGAAGCGAGCCGTTGCACCGGTTCGCGAACAACCCGTACAGCGCACTAGGCCAGGACTTCGTTCCCGATCGCACGATCAAGCCGTTCCGCCAACGGGGATTGGCGAGCTGGTATGGGCGGCGCTTTCACGGCAACAAGACGGCGACCGGCGAGATCTATGACATGTTTCAACTGACCGGCGCGCATCCCACGCTGCCCCTGCCAAGCTATGCACGGATCACCAATACGCAGAACGGCCGCCAGATCGTGGTGCGGGTGAATGATCGCGGGCCGTTCCTTCGCAATCGGGTCATGGATCTGTCTTACGCCGCCGCGCTGAAGCTGGGATATCTCGAGCAGGGCGTTGCGATGATCGAGATCGAGGCGATCGTGCCGAACGAGGTCGATCGGCTCGCGGCCGGTGGAGCGCCCGCACCGGGTGGCGGGTCAGAGCGTATGCTCGATCCAAAGACGCATCGGTTCCCGCTCTTTTCTGAAAGCGAGGGCGTCTTCGTGCAGATCGGCGCCTTTCTTCTCCCGGAGAACGCGGAATCGCTGCGCGCGCGCCTTACCCTCGAGCTCTCGAATCTGATCGGTTCGTTGCGCGTCGTCCCCCGCAACGGCATGCATCGACTGTGGGCGGGGCCATTTGGTACGCAGCAGGAAGCGCGATCGGTCGCCGAGCGCATTGCCTTGCAATTTCCATAGCGCGATAGCCACGCATCACCGGCCGTCCGCGTTTGAATGTCATGCTGTTCCTGTGGGTTAAACTCTCGTCATGATTCGTACCCTCGCCGCCGTCGTATTCATGCTCGCGTGCACTTCGGTGCTCGGACAAACGCCGCTTCTGCCCGCGACCACCGCGCGTTCCTGGCTGCTGCTCGATGTCACGGCGAATCACCTGATCGCGGCCTCCAATGCCGACGACCGCGTCGAGCCGGCGTCCCTCACCAAGCTCGTCACCGCCTATGTGGTTTTCAGCGCGATCAAGGAAGGGAAACTCGACCGCGGCCAGGTCGTTCCGGTCTCCGAGAAAGCGTGGAAGACCGCCGGCTCGAAGATGTTCATCGAACCGAAAAAGAGCGTGACGGCGGAAGAGCTGTTGCACGGCATGATCGTGCAATCGGGCAACGATGCGTCGGTGGCCCTCGCGGAACTGGTTGCCGGGTCGGAAGAGGCCTTCGCGCAACGGATGAACGCGACCGCGAAAAAAATCGGCCTGAAGAACTCGAATTTCGTGAATGCGAGCGGCCTGCCCGACAGCAAACACTACAGCACGGCGTACGACCTCGCGCTGGTCGCGGCCGCGATCATTCGCGAGTTTCCCGATTTCTATCCGCTCTATGCGATCAAGGAATATCGCTACAACAACATCACCCAGGCCAACCGCAACCGGCTCTTGTGGCTCGATCCGAATGTCGATGGCGTGAAGACCGGACACACCGACAAGGCCGGTTTCTGCCTGATCGCATCAGCCAAACGCGGCGACCGGCGCTTGATATCGGTCGTGATGGGTACGCCCTCCGATACCATTCGCGCGCAGGAAGCCCAAACGCTGCTCAACTTCGGTTTTCAGCACTACGACACGGTGCGGGTTCACGAAAAGGGCGCGTCGATTGCGAAAGTCCGGATCTGGAAGGGCGGCGCCAACGAAGTCGACGTCGGGATGGACGCGACGATCCTGGTGGCCATCCCAAAGGGGACCAACGACAAGATCAAGGCTGAGCTCGCAACCGAGCAACCCATCTTCGCGCCGATCACGCGCGGACAACGCCTGGGCACCGTAAAGGTAAGCTACGAGGGACGGTCGCTCGGCGAACATCCTGCCGTGGCGCTCGATGCGGTCGGACCGGCGGGACTCTTCGGTCGCGGCTGGGATACGGTGAAACTTTGGTTCAAATAGGACGATCGGATGCGAACCACCAAGGCACCAAGACACCAAGGTTCCGCGGGTTTGAAGGCGCATGTTGACCGAAGTAATTTACCAAGTGTTTTCGCAATGAGAAAACGTCCCCGGATAAATCTGCTCCTCGTGTCTTTCTTGGTGCCTTGGTGTCTTGGTGGTTCATCCTTACCTACGATTTAGGGGTTGCAATGACTACTGTCTATCTCAATGGCGAGTGGGTTCCGCTCGAGCGCGCAACCGTCTCGGTGCTCGATCGCGGCTTCATCTTCGGTGACGGCGTGTATGAGGTCATCCCCGTCTACGGACGCCGCCCGTTCCGGCTGTCCGAGCATCTCGCGCGGCTGCAGGCAAGCATGGATGGCATTCGCCTCGCGAACCCCTATCCCACGGAGACCTGGACCACGCTCATCGGCAAGCTTATCGAACAGCATGAATGGGCCGATCAATCCGTCTATGTCCAGGTAACGCGTGGTGTTGCACCCCGCAATCACGCGTTTCCGAAAGATGCGAAGCCCACCGTCTTCATCATGACCGGACCTCTATCGGTGCCCAGCCGCGAAGAGCGAGACAACGGGGTGGATGCCATCACCTTGAACGACTATCGCTGGATCCGCTGCAACATCAAATCGACCGCGCTGCTTGCCAACTGCATGTTGAAGCAGGCGGCGGTGGAGGCTGGTTGCGCGGAAGCGATTCTGCTGCGCGACGGTTTTCTCACCGAAGGTTCGTCGACCAACATTTTCGTCGTGAAGGGCAACATGCTGCTCGCGCCACCCAAGAGCCATCTGATCCTGCCCGGCATCACCTACGATGTCCTGATCGAGCTCGCGCGCGCGCACGGCATGCCGATCGAAGTTCGGCCGGTCAGCGAATCCGAAGTGCGTTCAGCCGAAGAGCTGTGGCTCTCGTCGTCCAGCAAGGAGGTGCTCGCGATCACGCGCCTCGATGGCGAGCCCGTCGGCAACGGCAAGCCCGGCCCGATGTACCGCAAGATGGCCGGTTACTTCGAATCGTCGAAATCGACCCGTTCGGCGGCGCCGGCGCATGCCTGAACCGGCCCCGTCGCTGCTGTCGTATCCGACCGAGTTTCCGCTCAAGGTACTTGGCAAGCGCAATGAGCGATTCGCGCAGACGATGCTTTCAATCGTGATGCGGCATGCGCCCGATTTTCGCGCGGAGACGATCGAAATGCGTCCGAGCCGCGAAGGTCAGTATCTCAGCCTCACCTTCACCATCAATGCGGTGTCGCGCGAGCAGCTTGATGCGCTGTATCAAGAGCTCTGCGATCACCCGATGGTCACGATGGTGCTTTGATTGTCCGGAACCTCTACACCGGCAGTGAGTGAGCGGACCAGCGGGCGAGGGTGTGCCGCGGACCGTCGGGGGAGCGCGACGCTCACGTTCAAAACGCTTGGTCTTATTGACTACGGCGCGTGTTATGCCGCCATGCGGACGTTCACCGCGGCGCGCGATCCGGCAACGCGAGACGAGTTGTGGATCGTCGAACACAACCCCATCTATACCGCGGGTGTTGCGGGACGCGCCGAACATTTTCCGCGTTGCGGTTCGATTCCACTCGCGCGGATCGATCGCGGTGGACAAATCACTTATCACGGTCCGGGGCAAGCGATCATCTATTGCCTCGTTGACCTCGCCCGCCGCGGCATTACCGTCTCCGCGATGGTGCGCCTTCTCGAGCAGGCCGTGATCGATGTGCTGGCCGCGCACGGAACGCATGGAGAGCGACGCACCGGGGCACCTGGTGTCTATGTCGGCGGCGCGAAGATTGCCGCACTCGGACTCCGGATACGGAACGGCCGGTGTTATCACGGGGTCGCGCTCAACGTGTCGAATGATCTGGCGCCCTTCGACGCGATCGACCCCTGCGGGTATCCTGGCCTGCGCGTGACGCGAACCGCTGACGAGGGCGTCGCCGCGCACGCTCACGAACTTGGCGAACGACTTGCCTATCGCATCGCCCGAGGAATCTGCGCGACGAATCGCGGAGATTCCTGATGGCTGACGCTACGTGCCCTGATTAGTGTCACTACTGCAGACAATAACGCCGAAATGAAGCAAGCTGCATTGGCGAGAAATCAATCAACGGAGTCATTGCGTCAGCCGCACAGGCCTCTGTGCGGCGCGCCACTCAGAGGTCTAGGTGAATCCCGTGCAAGCGGACGTTGACAAGCAGAAGTCCAAAGCCAAGACCGAACGCAATCCGGTCAAGATCATTCCGATCACGCCGCTCAAGAAGCCGCCATGGATCCGGGTACGCGCGCCGGTACCGGGTTCGCGCTTCTACGAGATCAAACGCATCCTGCGCGAGAACAATCTGCACACCGTCTGCGAGGAAGCGTCCTGCCCGAACATCGGCGAATGCTTCGGCAAGGGCACCGCGACCTTCATGATCCTGGGCGACCTGTGTACGCGTCGCTGCCCGTTCTGTGATGTGGCGCATGGGCGCCCGAAGCCACCCGACCAGGAAGAGCCGCTGCATCTCGCGCACACGATCGCCGCGCTCGCGCTCAAGTACGTCGTGATCACCAGCGTCGATCGCGACGATCTGCGGGATGGCGGTGCCACCCATTTCGCGGATTGCATCCGGGCCGTTCGCGCACATTCACCGGCAACGCGCATTGAAGTGCTCGTGCCGGATTTTCGCGGCCGGTTGGAGAAGGCGCTCGATGCGCTCGCTGCCGATCCCCCTGACGTAATGAACCACAATCTGGAAACGGTGCCGCGGCTCTATCGCGAGGCACGGCCGGGTGCCGACTATGCGAACTCGCTTGCGCTCCTGCAGTCGTTCAAGGCACGCCATCCGTCGATCCCGACCAAGTCCGGGCTGATGCTGGGGTTAGGCGAAACCGACGATGAGATTCTCGCGGTGATGCGTGATCTGCGAGCGCATCAAGTCGATATGCTGACCATCGGACAGTATCTGCAACCGTCGGCACATCATTTGCCGGTGCGACGCTACGCCGAGCCGGCCGTATTCACGATGTTCGAGTCAGCAGCAAAGCACATGGGATTCGCGCATGCCGCGGTCGGTGCAATGGTGCGATCGAGCTATCACGCGGATCAACAAGCGCATGAGGCCGGGGTGGCCTGATCGCGCTTCACGATGATTCGACGGACACGACTGCAACAGGCGCTGCGGCCTGCCCAGCCCGTGAAGCCTGCCTCATGACGAAACACGACCCTTTATGGAGAGCAATAAATGATGCGTATTCTGGCGGCTTTGGCCTTCACTATCATTTCGCATGGCGCCGGCGCGGTGACATTGGCAGAGATCTCGAATCAGGACGCCGTCACCGGCCTTCGCGAGGCGTTGGTTCAAGGGTCCGGACGTGCGGTTGGCCTGCTCGGCAAAACCGATGGTTTCCTTGGCAATCCCCAGGTAAGGATTCCGCTGCCGCAAAGCCTGCAACGAATCGAAGGGACCATGCGCATGTTCGGGCTCGGCCACCAAGCCGACGAGCTGGTCACCACGATGAACCGGGCCGCCGAGTCAGCCGTTCCCGAAGCACGCACCTTGCTCGTCGACTCGATCAAAAAGATGTCGATCAGTGACGCGAAGGGTATCCTCGCCGGCCCGCAGGACGGCGCGACCCAGTACTTCAAGCGCACGACCTCGAGCGCGCTGGCCGCACGGTTTCTTCCAATCGTGCAGCAGGCCACCGCCAAAGTGCAGTTGACGGAGATGTACAACAACTACGCAGGCAAAGCGGCGTCCTTCGGCCTGTTGAATGCCGAAGACGCTAATCTGGATCAGTACATCACCCAGCGCGCGCTGGATGGCCTCTTCACCATGATCGCGGAGGAAGAAAAATCCATTCGCGCCAATCCGATGGGCTCGGCCGTCAATATCGTGAAACGGGTGTTCGGCGCGATCGGGAAGTAGCGCGCGATGCGCAAGCGCAGGCGTGCGTGAAGGGTGAAGGCGTGAAGGAGTGAAAGAAGCCGCCCGCAGGCGGCCTCTAACTGCGCACCATTGAGCGCCTAGGCGGCGGCCTTGTCCCGGTTGGTATCGAAACCTTCATGCGTACCCAGCACGATTGCCGGATGCTTCAAGTCTTCCTGCCAGATCAGCGATTCCATGAAGATGTTGAGCGGCTGATCCTGCACCGTGAGCTCATAGACGTAGTCGTCGTTCGAGGCGTGGTTATGCACCGCCCAACCCGGCGCGGACAGCATGAGATCGCCCGCCTTCCACTCGTAGCGATTGCCGGCGACGGTGCCATAGCCGGTCCCGTAGAAGTAATAGTTGATCGCGGCCGACACATGCCGGTGCGGTTTATCGATGATCTTCGGCGGGCGAATGGTCATGGTCGCGAAGAAGTTCGGCGTAATGCCGTTGAAGCGACCGGTCGCCGGGTTGTAGTACATGTAGAGCCGCCGGCCGATGTAATCGCGGCCGAGCGCTTCCAGTTTGTCCAGCTCCGGCTTCACCTTCTTCCACGCGAAATGCAGGGGGTGCGATGCCACCGCCTTGGGATTCACCAGGGTCTCGTAGGGCATCAGTAAACCGCCGTCCTCGGTGATCGGGAACATGCCGAACGGACTCTTCTTGCGATGATCGTCCTTGGCGTAATGTTCGATAGCCTCGACCTCCGCCTTCGGTTCGTCTTCAGG